>NZ_JAWOQR010000009.1:0-212127 GCF_033337445.1 Vibrio sp. YT-15 | reverse complement strand
GTAGGGCTATCGCCAAGCGGTAAGGCAGCGGCTTTTGATGCCGCCATTCCCTGGTTCGAATCCAGGTAGCCCTGCCATATACAACGATATTGAGATTTTACCAATTATCTTGATATCTATAGATTAAGTTGCGGAAGTGGCGGAATTGGTAGACGCACCAGATTTAGGTTCTGGCGCCGCAAGGTGTGAGAGTTCAAGTCTCTCCTTCCGCACCATTATCGGAAAACCCAGCATGACTTTGCTGGGTTTTTTCTTTTTTTGGTTCTGGACTCGGGAAATCATTAGATTTGCCGAATTAAAAAAGCGAGCTCATGGCTCGCTTTTTTTCTATCTGTGATTTGAGTAGCTTACTACATACCTAACGCGTATTTCAGTACTTGAGCCTTAATTGGCCCTGAGTTTTCAGCAAGCTTCAATGCAGCATTACGTACGAACTTCAATGGCCCAAGATCGTTGCTAAAACCTTTATAGAAAAAGTCCATGCCCGTCTGCATGAGTAAGTTGTCAGGTCGACGTGCGCGTTCGTATTTCGCGAGTAAGGTATCTTCCAGCTTTTCTTGGTGTTCTGTTACCGAAAGGAGAACGTCTACATCTTTGAAGCCTAAGTTTACCCCTTGCCCTGCAAGCGGGTTGATCGTATGAGCAGAGTCACCCACTAACACGCAATTTTTGCTTGAGTAGCTTTGCGCATGACGACGAGTGAGTGGGAATGAGCCAAACTGTAAAACTTCAATATCGCCTAATTCAGCAGGGAAATGACGTAAAATTTCTTCCCTTAGTTGAGGTTTACCCATCGCACACAGTTGTTTAATACGTTTAGGCGAGTCATACCAAACCAAAGAACCTTGGCCTACTACTTGACCATCGTCGTTACTCAAAGAGCACAGAGGTAAAAATGAACGTGGGCCTGAAGGTGTAAATTGTTGCCAAGTAATATCTTGCTGAGGCAATTCTGTTTTCACGTTAATCAACATGCAGTGTTGTCGGTAATCCCACGCAGTTACACCAATTCCAGCCAATTGACGAACTTTAGAGTTTGCACCATCAGCACCAATCACCCAGTTAGCTTCAAACTGCTCCCCACTTTCTAGTGTCACAAGGTTTACATCTGCAAACTCAATGGCTTTTAATCGCTCAGGACACATCACGGTTAGATTTTCATACTGAGAGAAGACTTGCCAAAGACCTAATTGGATTAGGCGATTTTCAACGATGTAACCTAGCTGATCCAATGACAATTCATCAGAGTGAAAACGAGTACGGCACTCTGGGTGCTCCCAAGTTTCTAAGCGCCGATAAGGACAAACTCGCATGCTCTTGATCTCTGACCATGCTCCGAGTGAATCAAGTAACTCCACCGACTGGTGCGAGATTGCAGATACACGAATATCCATCGCCTGAGCGGCATCAAAAACTTTAGGTTTTGTACCTTCGACCAAGACAACGCTTCTGCCCTGCTTGGCAAATCCAACAGCGACGGCTGCCCCAACCATACCGCCACCGATCACGGCGATGTCATACTTGTTCATTTTTCACTCTTCATCGTGCTGATTAATTGGCGTTTTTTTATTGTACTTTCCATGGCTATTTTTACAAAATTGTTTAACAAAAAACCTTGTTCTGCATAGGGCGAAAAACTAGATTTCATCAGGCTTTGCAGAGAATTAGCTAGATCACTAGTCAGGTGCTTTTTAAAGCAGTACAATACGCCGCTTACCGCCGTGATGGCGGCTATAATTTGAGCAATAGCTCTCCGATTTAAGTACAACTGAACGAGCGAAAGTGAGATGAGTAAGAAACTGCTAATTAAAACCTGGGGCTGCCAGATGAACGAATACGATTCATCAAAAATGGCCGACCTGCTTAATGCTGCAAACGGCTATGAGCTGACGGAAGAGCCAGAGGAAGCAGACGTACTTCTACTTAACACCTGTTCGATCCGTGAAAAAGCGCAAGAGAAAGTTTTCCACCAGCTAGGCCGCTGGAAAACACTAAAAGATAAAAAACCTGGCGTAGTTATCGGTGTAGGTGGTTGTGTAGCAACGCAAGAAGGTGACCATATTCGTGAACGTGCACCATACGTTGACGTTATTTTTGGCCCACAAACTTTGCACCGCCTACCTGAGATGATCAAACAATCTCAGTCCGATGATGCACCAGTTATGGACATTTCGTTCCCAGAGATCGAAAAATTCGACCGCCTACCTGAACCTCGCGCTGAAGGTGCGACAGCATTCGTTTCTATTATGGAAGGCTGCTCTAAGTACTGTACTTACTGTGTCGTACCGTACACTCGTGGCGAAGAAGTAAGCCGTCCAATGGATGACGTACTGTTCGAAATCGCCCAACTTGCTGAACAAGGCGTACGTGAAGTAAACCTTCTGGGTCAAAACGTAAACGCGTACCGTGGTCCTATGCACGATGGTGAGATCTGTTCATTTGCAGAACTGCTTCGTTTGGTTGCGTCTATCGATGGTATCGACCGTATTCGTTTCACGACGAGCCACCCGTTAGAATTCACAGACGACATCATCGCAGTATACGAAGATACGCCAGAACTTGTGAGCTTCCTGCACTTACCTGTGCAAAGTGGTAGTGACCGTATCCTAACGATGATGAAACGCCCTCACACCGCTATCGAATACAAATCGATCATCCGTAAACTGCGTAAAGCTCGTCCTGATATCCAAATCAGTTCAGACTTTATTGTTGGTTTCCCTGGTGAGACAGACAAAGACTTCCAAGACACCATGAAGCTAATCAAAGATGTAGACTTTGACATGAGCTTCAGCTTTATTTTCTCTCCACGTCCAGGTACGCCAGCAGCGGATTACCCTTGTGATGTGTCAGAACAAGTGAAGAAAGAGCGCCTTTACGAACTACAGCAAACTATCAATGCTCAAGCGATGCGTTACTCTCGCTTAATGCTTGGCACAGAACAACGTGTTCTAGTTGAAGGTCCTTCGAAGAAAAACCTAATGGAACTACGCGCTCGTACAGAAAACAACCGTGTAGTAAACTTTGAAGGTAGTGCAGACCTAATTGGTCAGTTCGTTGATGTGAAGATCGTAGACGTATTTGCAAACTCACTGCGTGGTGAGCTAGTACGTACTGAAAAAGACATGGATCTTCGTAGTGTGATTTCCCCAACGCAGATGATGGCGAAAACACGTCGCGAAGATGAGCTGGGTGTAGCTACTTTTACGCCGTAAGCTCGTATAAATAGCCATAGAGAGCCTGGTCGTTATCAGGCTCTCACTAAGTGGCAAAAAATGAGAGGCAACATTGAGCAATAAAATCGTAACTCTAGAAATTAACCTAGAACCTTCAGACAACCGCCGACTAGCTAGCCTGTGCGGTCCATTCGATGACAACATCAAGCATTTAGAACGTCGTCTAGGCGTTGAAATTAACCACCGTAGTGACCACTTTACGATTGTCGGTAAACCTCATACCGCATCAGCTGCGCTGGATATCCTGAAAACTCTATATGTTGATACCGCACCTGTACGAGGTGAGATCCCAGATATTGAGCCTGAGCAAATCCATCTAGCGATCAAAGAGTCTGGTGTTCTTGAGCAGAATACTGAGTCTAACATCGAGCATGGTAAAGAAGTCTTCGTCAAAACCAAGAAAGGTGTGATCAAACCACGTACGCCAAACCAAGCGCAGTACTTGGTTAACATGGTCACGCATGATATTTCTTTTGGTATTGGCCCGGCTGGTACAGGTAAAACCTACCTTGCTGTAGCAGCAGCTGTTGACGCACTAGAGCGCCAAGAGATCCGTCGTATTCTACTTACTCGTCCAGCGGTTGAAGCTGGTGAGAAATTGGGCTTCCTACCTGGTGATTTAAGCCAGAAAGTCGACCCATACCTACGTCCGCTATACGACGCCCTATTTGAAATGCTGGGCTTTGAGCGCGTAGAGAAGCTGATTGAACGTAACGTGATTGAGGTCGCCCCTCTTGCTTACATGCGTGGTCGTACTCTAAACGACGCCTTCATCATTCTTGATGAGAGTCAGAACACCACTGTTGAGCAGATGAAGATGTTCCTAACACGTATTGGTTTTAACTCTCGCGCGGTTATCACTGGTGATGTCACGCAGATTGACTTACCTCGTGGTGCGAAATCGGGTCTTCGTCATGCTATTGAAGTACTAAGCGAAGTTGACGACATCAGCTTTAACTTCTTCTTGGCCGACGACGTTGTACGTCACCCTGTGGTTGCTCGTATCGTTAACGCGTACGAGAAGTGGGAAGCACAAGACCAGAAAGAGCGTAAAGAGTTCGAGAAACGCCGTCGTGAAGAACGCGATGCGAAGTTACTAGAAGCAGCAAAAGCCGAACTGAATGCACAAGTTGCTTCAACTAAGGAATAACCATGGCGATTGAACTTGATCTGCAACTGGCAGTCGAAAATGAAGAAGGTCTGCCTTCGCAGCAAGATTTCCAATTGTGGCTAGATAAGACAATACCTCTCTTCCAGCCACAAGCCGAAGTCACCATTCGTATTGTTGATGAACAAGAAAGTCATACGCTCAACCATGAGTATCGCGGCAAAGATAAACCAACTAATGTGTTGTCGTTTCCATTTGAAGCACCTCCTGGTATGGAAATAGATTTACTTGGTGATTTGATTATTTGCCGCCAAGTTGTTGAAAAAGAGGCGGTTGAACAGAGCAAGCCTCTGCTAGCACATTGGGCGCATATGGTTGTACATGGCAGCTTGCATCTGCTAGGTTATGATCATATAGAGGATGACGAAGCCGAAGAGATGGAGTCCCTCGAAACCGAAATCATGCAAGGTATGGGTTATGAAGATCCTTACATTGCTGAAAAAGAGTAGCTATTGGCCACTCGACAGGGAAAGGCGAACCACCTAAATGACTCTCGTGTTCGCCTCTCTATGTGTGCTATCACACTTCTGATAGCGTTACTTAATTGAGAAACAATGAACGAAGATAATTCTCCCTCTTCTAACGAAGATAAGAAAGAAAAGGCAGAAGGTCCGAGTAGAAAGTCCTTCTTTGAACGTCTAGGTCAACTATTTCAGGGCGAACCAAAAGATCGCCAAGAGCTTGTGGATGTTATCCGCGACTCTGAAGTTAACGACCTGATTGACCATGACACTCGCGATATGCTTGAAGGTGTTATGGAAATCTCCGAAATGCGTGTGCGTGACATTATGATCCCGCGTTCGCAAATGGTTACAGTTGAGCGTACTCACGACCTTGATACCTTGGTTGCTTTGATTACCGATGCTCAACACTCTCGCTACCCTGTGATCAGCGAAGATAAAGACCATGTGGAAGGCATACTTCTAGCGAAGGACTTACTTAAATACTTAGGCTCAGGCAGCAATCCATTTGATATCGAAGAAGTCATTCGACCAGCGGTTGTAGTACCGGAAAGTAAACGCGTTGATCGACTGCTGAAAGAATTCCGTGAAGAACGTTATCATATGGCCATTGTTGTCGATGAATTCGGTGGTGTTTCTGGTCTTGTGACCATTGAAGATATCCTTGAGGAAATCGTCGGGGATATTGAAGATGAATTCGATGAAAGTGAAGAGACGGACATTCGTAAGCTGAGCAAGCATACGTTTGCTGTCAGAGCGCTGACAACCATCGAAGAGTTTAATGAGACATTCGGAACCAACTTCAGCGATGAGGAAGTTGATACCGTTGGTGGTATGGTCATGACTGCCTTTGGTCACTTACCTTCTCGTGGTGAACTGGTTGAAATTGAAGGCTACAACTTCAAAGTCACCGCTGCCGATAACCGTCGTGTCATTCAACTCCAAGTGACGATCCCAGACGAAGAAACCCTGGTTGAAGCCACTCAAGAGTAACGCGATACCCATTGGGAATCTCAGAAAATTACAATGATGAATGAACTCTTTCATCGCCTTAAGCGGCCCTTAGTGGCCGCTTTTGTTGGCGCCTCTACTACACTCGCTTTCGCTCCTTACCAGCTGTGGCCTATTGCCATTCTTAGCCCTGCAATTCTACTGATTCTTCTTGCTAACCAAACTCCGAAACGCGCACTATGGATTGGTTATGCTTGGGGGTTAGGTCAATTTGCAACTGGCGTTAGCTGGGTTTACGTCAGTATCTCCGGTTTTGGCGGTATGCCGCTCATTGCCAATTTATTTTTAATGGGCTTACTTGTTGCCTACTTGGCTGTTTATTCAGGCTTATTTGCTTGGCTCAACAACAAACTGTTTCCTCAATTTACGCTCACAAAAGCACTTCTCGCTGCACCTGCTTTATGGCTGATCAGTGATTGGTTGCGTGGTTGGGTGATGACCGGCTTCCCTTGGTTATGGCTAGGCTATAGCCAGATAGATGCTCCACTCGCAAGCTTTGCACCAATTGGCGGCGTAGAACTGCTTACTCTATTTATCCTTATCAGCGCAGGGGCGTTAGCCTATGCATGGATTCATAAGCAGTGGCTGATGGTGATTATCCCTGCGGTACTACTCAGTACTGGCTTTGGGATTCGCAACTACGATTGGGTAACACCCCGACCAGAAGACACGACTAAGCTCGCGCTGATTCAAGGTAACGTAGACCAGAACCTAAAGTGGCTACCAAGTCAACGCTGGCCAACCATCATGAAATACGCTGACTTAACTCGTGAAAACTGGGACGCTGACATTATCGTTTGGCCAGAAGCAGCAATTCCCGCTTTTGAAATTGAAGTGCCTTCATTTTTGAGCAATATCGACAGCGCTGCAAAAATGAATAACAGCGCAATCATCACCGGTGTCGTCAATCAAGCTGAAGATCGACAGTTCTACAACAGTATTCTGTCACTCGGCATCACACCATACGGTGACTACAGCTTCGATTTAAGCGAACGTTACCATAAGCATCACCTACTACCGTTTGGTGAGTTTGTACCATTTGAAGATATTTTGCGCCCATTAGCGCCATTCTTTAACCTACCGATGTCATCGTTTAGCCGTGGGGCTTTTGTGCAGCCAAACATCGTTGCGAATGGCATGCACATGGCACCAGCGCTTTGCTATGAGATCATCTTTAATGAGCAAGTGCGTCAAAATGTGACTGACGAAACAGACTTCATTCTAACGCTTTCAAACGATGCATGGTTTGGTCACTCTATCGGCCCTCTTCAGCATATGGAGATCGCCCGTATGCGTGCCTTAGAGTTGGGCAAACCGCTCATCCGCTCGACTAACAATGGATTAACAGCGGTAACCGATCACAAGGGTAAAATCGTTGAGCAAGTTCCGCAGTTTGAAACTGCAGTACTGCGCGCAGAGCTCACCCCAACCGATGGGAAAACGCCATATCGAATCGTTGGTACTTGGCCATTGTATATTTGGGTAGGGTTAAGTTTAGCGCTGGCTTTCGGTTTAAGAAGAAAACAGAGCTGATAACAGCTTGAAAGTAGAAAAGACAAAAAAGAGGCGACTAAGCCTCTTTTTTATTCATTGCATTATACAGTCGTTACTCGCCATTTATGGCTTTAATGACTGACGAGTAAAGCCTTTGTGACCACACTTAATACACGGAATGATTACTGTTGGGTGGTTATACGTTGTCTTGTGACCACACTCATCACAAACTAAAGTGCCTAAGCCTATCACCTCTCCTGCTTCATATAGCCCTTGATGCTCTAAGTCATCGAACAACTCAACCCACTCAACTTTAGTTCGGTCTGTAATCTCTAACAGCCCTTGCCATATCGAATCCGCAATCGTTAAGTAAAACGGACCGCTTTTGCTATCCTCGTAACTCTCTGAAAACTCTTTTAAGTCTGCTTTAAGGTACGCTTTGATTAAAGCCAATTCATCTTTGGTCAAGTCATTAGCAGCATCCACCACTTTGCCCGACGTCTCAATCGCTTTGTTAACTTCTTCCGGACTGTGCTTCAAGGTTTCAATCACATCCTCGAGCATTTCCTCATAACCTGTTTTACGTTTAGGCATAACTGACCTCCATCTTTCTCCTACCTGCGTCACTTAAGGGCGCATGGGTACAGATTGGCTATTGTTGTGATCCCTAGCTTTAGGTATTCTATGACGATCTATTTAAGTCTGTTCTAACCGAACTCACAAATTCCAAGATAACGGATACCATCGATGCAAGAACAATACAACCCACAAGATATTGAACAAAAAGTTCAAAAGCACTGGGATGACAACAAAACCTTTGTTGTAAGTGAAGACCCAAATAAAGAAAAATTCTACTGTCTGTCCATGTTCCCATACCCAAGTGGTCGACTGCACATGGGTCACGTGCGCAACTACACTATCGGTGATGTAGTATCTCGTTTCCAACGCCTACAAGGCAAAAACGTGATGCAACCAATCGGTTGGGACGCATTCGGTCTACCTGCAGAAAACGCAGCAGTAAAAAACAAAACTGCGCCAGCACCTTGGACTTACGAAAACATCGAATACATGAAGAACCAACTTAAGCTTCTAGGCTTTGGTTACGATTGGAACCGTGAATTCGCAACATGTACACCGGAGTACTACCGCTGGGAACAAGAGTTCTTCACTAAACTTTACGAGAAAGGTTTAGTTTACAAAAAGACTTCTTCTGTTAACTGGTGTCCTAACGACCAAACTGTTCTTGCAAACGAGCAGGTTGAAGACGGTTGTTGCTGGCGTTGTGATACGCCTGTAGAGCAAAAAGAAATCCCTCAATGGTTCATCAAAATCACTGAGTACGCTCAAGAGCTACTAGACGACTTAGACAAGCTTGAAGGTTGGCCTGAAATGGTGAAAACCATGCAGCGCAACTGGATTGGTCGTTCTGAAGGTGTTGAACTGAAGTTTGAAGTTAAGGGTCAACAAGACCTAGAAGTTTACACAACACGTCCAGATACGCTAATGGGTGTGACTTACGTGGGTATCGCAGCCGGCCACCCTCTTGCAGCTCTTGCAGCAGAGAACAATCCAGAGCTTGCAGCGTTTATCGACGAATGTAAGAACAACAAGGTTGCAGAAGCTGAGCTAGCGACAATGGAGAAGAAAGGTATGGCAACTGGCCTTACTGCTATTCATCCATTGAACGGCCGCGAAGTACCAGTATACGTAGCAAACTTCGTTCTGATGGACTACGGTACAGGCGCGGTAATGGCTGTACCTGCGCACGACCAACGTGACTACGAGTTCGCAACGAAGTACGGTCTAGACATCGTGCCAGTTATCAAGCCTGCTGATGGCAGCGAGCTAGACATCTCTGAAGCAGCATACACTGAGAAAGGTGTACTGTTCGATTCAGGTGAATTCGATGGCCTAGAATTCCAAGCGGCATTCGACGCAATCGCAGCGAAGCTAGAAGCAGAGGGCAAAGGCACTAAGACTGTAAACTTCCGTCTACGCGACTGGGGTGTATCTCGTCAACGTTATTGGGGTGCGCCAATCCCAATGGTAACCACTGAAGACGGTGAAGTTCACCCAGTACCTGCTGACCAACTACCAGTGATTCTTCCAGAAGACGTAGTAATGGACGGCGTAACGAGCCCAATCAAAGCAGACAAAGAGTGGGCGAAGACAACCTTTAACGGCGAACCTGCTCTACGTGAGACAGATACGTTCGATACGTTCATGGAATCTTCTTGGTACTACGCGCGTTACTGTTCACCACAAGCGGACGACATCCTAGACCCAGAAAAAGCAAACTATTGGCTACCAGTAGACCAGTACATCGGTGGTATCGAGCATGCTTGTATGCACCTACTGTACTCACGCTTCTTCCACAAACTACTGCGCGATGCGGGTTACGTAACTTCTGACGAACCGTTCAAGCAACTACTGTGTCAAGGCATGGTACTGGCTGATGCGTTCTACTTCGAGAACGAGAAAGGCGGCAAAGAGTGGGTAGCTCCAACAGACGTAGCCGTTGAACGTGATGGTAAAGGCCGCATTACTTCTGCTAAAGACACTGAAGGTCGCGATGTAACGCACTCAGGCATGATCAAGATGTCTAAGTCTAAGAACAACGGTATCGACCCTCAAGAAATGGTAGATAAGTACGGCGCTGACACAGTACGTCTATTCATGATGTTCGCGTCTCCAGCGGACATGACACTTGAATGGCAAGAGTCTGGCGTAGAAGGTGCGAACCGCTTCCTAAAACGTGTTTGGAAACTAGTGAAAGAGCACACAGCGAAAGGCGCAGCAGAAGCAGTAGATACCTCAGCGCTTTCTGGTGATCAAAAAGCACTTCGCCGCGACGTTCACAAAACTATCGCGAAAGTGACGGACGATATCGCTCGTCGTCAAACATTCAACACCGCGATCGCAGCGATCATGGAGCTGATGAACAAACTAGCGAAAGCGCCTCAAGAATCTGCGCAAGATCGTGCAATCCTTGACGAAGCACTGAAAGCTATTGTTGTCATGCTTTACCCTATCACTCCGCATATCTCATACGAGCTATGGGCAGCACTAGGTGAAACAGACATTGATAACGCGGCATGGCCGACGTTTGACGAAAAAGCGCTAGTTGAAGACGAAAAAACTATCGTTGTTCAAGTTAACGGTAAGCTACGTGCGAAGCTAACAGTCCCAGCGGATATCTCTAAAGACGATATCGAACAGCTTGGTCTAAACGACGAAAACGTGGTTAAGTTCACTGATGGCCTGACTATTCGTAAAGTTATTTACGTTCCAGGTAAACTGCTGAACATCGTTGCAAACTAATCACAGCATGCAATTTGTCTCTGTTTAGCGAACTTATTTGTTAACCAAGAGTCATTAAACAGGGTAGTTCGCTACCCTGTTTATTTACCTCAAACCATTCACATGAGTGGTTTAAGGTAAATAACCCCTTCAATTTAGGATGAATACAATCAATGCGCTTTTTCTCTTTGATTAAACTACCAGTGGTATTGGTATTAGCGGGGCTTCTTTCTGCCTGTGGTTTTCACCTTCGCGGCGAGTATTCCGTACCGGAAGAGCTGCACACTATGTCTTTCTCCAGCTACGATGAATACAGTGAATTAACTCGCTATGTTCGCTCTCAACTCGAACTGAACAAAGTTGAACTTGTTCAACCATCATCGACGGTACCCAACCTTCATTTGACGGAAGCGACAATCGATGAGCGTACACTATCGCTTTATCAAAATAGCCGTGCAGCAGAAAAAGAGCTGACATACGTAGTAAAATACCGTGTGACAATTCCTGGCTATGGTTCTAAAAACTTTACGACAACAGTAAACCGCAACTACCTAGACAACCCGTTGACCGCACTTGCAAAATCTGTTGAGCGTGACGTAATTGAAGACGAGATGCGCTTGCAAGCTGCAAAACAGATGATGCGCCAGTTGGGCCGTATTCGTGCCGAATATGAAGCAGGACAAATCTCTGAGCCAGCGAACAAAAACTCTTAGTCACTATGCGAATTTATGCCGATAAGCTAACGGATCATTTAACTAAACAAGTTAAACAGGTTTACTTAATCTTTGGTAATGAGCCGTTACTGATTCAAGAAAGCCGCCAAGCAATCCAAAAGGCAGCGTTTCAGCAAGGTTTTGAGGAAAAACACCGCTTTGCGGTGGATGCTAGCATCGACTGGAATCAAGTTTACGACTGTTTCCAAGCGATGAGCCTGTTTTCAAACCGTCAACTGATTGAGCTTGAAATTCCTGAAAGTGGCGTGACAACCGCCGTCAGCAAAGAGCTGCAAACACTGTGTGATATGCTTCATGATGACATCATGCTCGTCATTGTTGGTAGCAAACTGACCAAAGCCCAAGAAAATGCGAAATGGTTCAAAGCATTAAGCTCAAAAGGCGATTGGGTAAGCTGCTTGTCGCCAGATCTACAACGCTTACCTATGTTCATTCAGACACGTTGCCGCACGTTGGGACTAAAACCCAATCAACAATCACTGCAAATGTTGGCTCAATGGCATGAAGGTAACCTATTTGCATTGTCACAAAGCTTAGAGAAATTGGCCCTACTCTACCCGGATGGTGAGCTGACCGTCATACGTTTAGAGGAAGCCCTAAGTCGCCATAATCACTTCACTACCTTTAACTGGATCGACGCCTTACTGGCAGGTAAAGCAAACCGTGCACAACGTATTCTTCGCCAACTTGAGGCGGAAGGGGTTGAGACCGTGATCTTGATTCGAAGTGTACAAAAAGAGTTGAGCCAACTTTTAAATATGCATCAAGACTTAACTCAAATGGGAATGAACCAGGTATTTGAGAAATATCGAGTTTGGCAAAACAAGCGTCCACTCTATAACGCAGCACTGGCCCGCTTATCAGCGAGTCGTATTTGTGCATTGCTCTCCTTATTGGCTCAAGCCGAGATAAAAGCCAAAACTCAGTATGACGAGTCTGTATGGCCAACTATTCATCAGTTGAGCTTAGAAACCTGCTCTCCTGATATTAAGCTGGCAATTTAAAAATCAAAGCGTGATATAGTGCGCGACCTGTTTTGCAAGCAAGAATGTAAAACACTATAGAGATAAGAGACAAACCGAGGAAAACCGAGTGCTTCGCGAAGAACTGAAAGACTTTTTAGCTGATAAAGCCGACGACATGAAAGCGGAAGACATTATCGTCCTAAATGTGGAAGATAAATCAAGCGTGACAGATTACATGATCATCTGTACTGGTACATCCAAACGCCACGTTTCATCCATCGCTGACCATGTTGCAACAGAAGTGAAAAAAGCCGGTCTTGAGCCACTAGGAATGGAAGGTGAAAACGAAGGTGAATGGGTAGTCCTAGATATGGGCGACGCCATGCTTCACGTGATGCAAGAAGAGCACCGCGAACTCTACCAGCTAGAAAAACTCTGGGGTTAATCTTTTGAAAATTCAACTAATTGCTGTTGGCACAAAAATGCCAAAATGGGTTGAGGAAGGCTTTCAAGAATATCGTCGCCGTTTCCCGCATGATATGCCGTTGGAGTTGATTGAAATCTCTGCTGGCAAACGCGGAAAAAATGCCGATATCGCTCGCATCCTGCAAAAAGAAGGGGAAGCGATGCTCGCTGCGGTACCAAAAGGCAACCGTATCGTCACGTTAGATATCCCAGGTAAAAAATGGGACACTCCTCAACTCGCTGAGCAGTTAGAAGCTTGGAAATTAGATGGCCGTGATGTATCAATATTAATCGGCGGTCCTGAAGGACTCGCTCCTGCATGCAAAGCTGCAGCAGACCAAAGCTGGTCATTGTCTGCCTTAACGCTACCCCACCCTCTAGTGCGTATCGTAATGGCAGAAAGCTTGTACCGAGCGTGGAGCATCACCGCTAACCACCCTTATCATCGCGAATAATCGTTGTTTAACTTTAGAGCCAAGCGTTAATGATTCGTAAACGCCGCAGTCAAATCCGAGATTATCAAGCCGAAGCGCGTCTGTTTGCCAGCCGCGCTATTGTTGCTTTTATCGGCATTGTTGTCTTGATGGGAGCTCTGGTTGCCAACATGTACAACATTCAGGTGAACCAGTTTCAAGACTATCAAACCCGCTCGAACGATAACCGCATCAAAGTGGTGCCTATCGCGCCTAACCGAGGTCTAATTTATGACCGAAATGGCGTTTTACTGGCAGAGAACCGTCCCGTCTTTAACTTAGAACTGACCCCAGAAAAAATTAAAGACATTGATGCAACCATCCAAGAATTACAAACTATTCTGGAAATTACACCAGACCAGATTGAACGTTTCCACCACGAGCGTAAACGGACTCGTCGATTTAAATCGGTCCCACTGCTTACCCAACTGAACGAAAAACAAGTAGCGGTATTCTCCGTCAATCAGTACCGCTTTCCGGGTGTGGAAATAAGTGCGACCTTAAAGCGCTACTACCCTTTCAGCGAAGTCTTAACCCACGTGATTGGTTACGTTTCTCGAATCAATGATCGCGACATGCAGCGCCTGATCCGAGAAGAAAAAGACGCAAACTATCAAGCCACTCGCGACATTGGTAAGCTGGGTATTGAAAAATACTACGAAGACCTCTTACACGGTACAGCCGGATATCAAGAAGTCGAGGTAAACAGCCGCGGCCGAGTAATCCGTACCTTAAAGTACGTTCCACCTGTACCCGGAAAAGACATCGTTTTAAACCTTGATATCAACTTGCAGTTGTACGTACACCAATTATTGGACGGCCGCCGAGGCAGTGCTGTAGTAATCGATCCTAGAGACAACGGCGTACTGGCTATGGTTTCGAGCCCTAGCTACGATCCTAACTCGTTCGTGCACGGAATCTCAGGTAAAGACTATCGCGCCCTTTTGAACGATAAAAACCGTCCTTTGGTCAACCGCACTACACTTGGCATTTACCCCCCTGCGTCTACCATCAAACCATTTATGGCGGTAGCCGCGCTGCAAGAAGGTGTCGTAACACCTAACACCACACGAAATGATCCTGGTTATTGGCGCATACCAAACTCTAACACACGTCCGTTCCGGGACTGGTTGCGTTGGGGACACGGACGCGTCGATATCATTAAGTCGATCGAAGAGTCTGTTGATACCTTCTACTATCAAATCGCTTATGACATGGGTATTGACCGTATTTCGAATTGGATGATGATGTTCGGTTTTGGTGATTACACTGGCATTGATATCTACGAAGAAAGTAAGGCGAATATGCCGACTCGTGACTGGAAAATGTCTCGCCATAAAACCCCATGGTATAAAGGTGATACGATCCCTGTGGGTATCGGCCAAGGATATTGGACAGCAACACCAATGCAAATCGCCAAAGCAACCTCCGTATTAGTAAACGAGGGAGAAGTGATCGCACCTCACTTGCTCAAAGCGACGATAGAAAATGGTAACGACTTCGAAGAGCAGCAAACGACAGAATACGTGACTTACCCACCAATCAAGAATGTGCCTAAAAAGTACTGGGATATGGCGAAAGAAGGCATGCGTCGGGTAAACCATGGCACGCGCGGAACAGCTCGTCGCTCATTCTACAAAATGAATTATGAAACAGCGGGTAAATCAGGTACTGCACAGGTCTTCGGTCTGGGTGAAAACGAAGAGTACAACGCCGATGAGATCGCCGAGCACTTACGTGACCATGCGTTATTTACTGGCTTTGCACCATTTGATGATCCTAAAGTGGTCGTCACTGTAGTACTAGAAAATGCCGGTGGTGGTTCTAGTAACGGTGCCCCAGTAGTAAGGAAAATTTTTGACCGAGTCGTTCTTGGTCCAGAAGAAATTGAGCCTGAAAACAATGCGAAGAAAGAGGTAAAACAGTAATGAAGATGGATCCCTCTACAGGTAAAAATCGCGCCCTGTTTGAACGCTTCCATATCGACTTACCACTCCTACTTGGCATATTGGCCCTGATGGGGTTTGGCCTGGTGATCATGTACAGCGCCAGTGGCCAAAGTTTACTGATGATGGATCGCCAAGCCATGCGAATGGTGCTTTCACTCGTTGTGATGCTCGTCCTTGCGCAGCTTTCTCCACGAACTTACGAAAGCTTGGCACCTTTGATGTTCGTTGGTGGCGTTATACTGCTTTTCGGCGTGCTGTTTTTCGGTGAAGCATCGAAAGGCGCGCAGCGTTGGCTTAACCTCGGTTTTGTGCGCTTTCAACCGTCAGAGCTATTGAAGCTCGCGGTGCCATTAATGGTGGCTCGCTATGTCGGTAGACAGCCCCTTCCACCAACGCTAAAAACACTCATTGTTGCACTGATTATGGTCTGCTTACCAACCATTCTCATTGCAAAGCAGCCTGACTTAGGTACCTCGATCCTGATCGCCGCTTCCGGTATTTTTGTTATCTTCCTCGCCGGCATTAGCTGGAAAATCATCGCTGGTGCTGCGATTGCATTAGGTGGTTTCATTCCAATTCTGTGGTTTTTCTTGATGCGAGAGTATCAAAAAGTGCGAGTTCGTACTCTATTTAACCCGGAATCTGATCCGCTAGGAGCGGGCTACCACATTATTCAGAGTAAAATTGCGATTGGCTCCGGTGGTATTTCCGGCAAAGGTTGGTTGCAAGGTACGCAGTCACAACTAGAATTTCTTCCTGAACGACACACTGACTTTATCTTTGCAGTAATTGCTGAAGAATGGGGTATGATTGGCTTCCTTTGCCTTTTAGCCATCTATCTATTTATTATTGGACGAGGTTTATATCTCGCCAGCCAAGCGCAAACCGCATTTGGACGAATGATGGCAGGCAGTATTGTACTCAGCTTCTTCGTGTATATTTTTGTAAATATTGGCATGGTAAGTGGCATCCTACCTGTAGTAGGTGTACCGTTGCCACTCATCAGTTATGGCGGCACATCAATGGTAACCTTGATGGCTGGTTTTGGTATTCTGATGTCGATTCATACGCACCGAAAAGCATTCTCTAAGGCGACCTAGACATGCAAAAACGCGCTTTATATTCCTTGGTTTTCTCTGCTCTTATTTTGGCAGGCTGTTCATCAACTAGCCAAAAAGAACAAGAAGGCCGTTACGAACTCGAATCCGATGTTGCACCGGATACACCGCTTTCAGTCGAACACATCGAGGATGCGCATCCTAAATATGAACCGTACAGCCTAGGTGGGAACAAAGATTACCACTTGCGTGGCAAAGACTACAAAATAGTTCGCAATGCGAAAGGCTTTAAAGAAAAAGGCCGAGCATCTTGGTATGGGAAAAAATTCCAAGGTCATTTGACTTCTAATGGCGAAATCTATGACATGTACTCAATGACGGCAGCGCATAAAACGCTACCGTTACCAAGTTACGTAAAAGTTACCAATACTGACAACGGCAAAACCACCATAGTACGAGTTAATGACCGAGGTCCTTTTCACGATGGCCGTATCATTGATTTAAGCTATGCCGCCGCGCACAAGTTAGATGTCATAAAAACAGGCACCGCGAACGTGGAAATTGAAGTGATCAGTATCAATCAGCCTACGGACAAAAAGTCATTAGAAGCGCACCCTAGGTACGTTATTCAAGTAGCATCATCAAAAAATGAAGAGCGCGCGCGAACTTTAGGTACCGAGCTTGGTCAAAAATTGGATACAGAAACTTTCCTAGAGAGTGCGAAAGAGTCTTATCGCTTGTTGTTAGGGCCATTTACTGACTATTCCCTGACGCAAGCCACACTAGATAAAGTAAAGTTGCTCGGCTATTCGTCTGCATTTATTAAAAAACACAACACTGCCAAATGACCTCGTGTCATGAATTTCTCTTTGATCCCCCTCTTACATAACTAGGGATTCTGATAAGATGTCTGCAGTTAACCCAAAAATTTGAATTACCATGAATAAAAATAAGTTTGTGAAATCTATTCTCGTTTCTTCGGTTGCCCTTTCTGCAACTTTCGCTCAATCTGCTCTTGCATCACCTATCGTTGTTCCAGATGCCCCTCAAATCGCGGCGAAGGGCTACGTGCTGATGGATTATCATTCAGGTAAAGTACTGGCAGAGAAAGAGATGAACACAAAATTGTCTCCAGCTAGTCTGACTAAGATGATGACCAGCTATGTAATCGGCCAAGAGCTAGCGCGTGGTAATATCTCAGAAGATGATGATGTCACCATCAGTAAAAATGCGTGGGCGAAAAACTTCCCTGATTCATCAAAGATGTTCATTGAAGTAGGCACAACAGTTAAAGTACGTGACCTGAACCGAGGCATCATCGTCCAGTCAGGTAACGATGCCTGTGTTGCGATGGCAGAACATATTGCAGGTTCAGAAGATGCGTTTGTTGACCTAATGAACGCTTGGGCCAACACATTGGGTATGACTAACTCGCACTTTGCCAACGTTCATGGCTTAGATAACGCAGAGTTGTACTCAACACCATACGACATGGCACTGCTAGGTAAAGCACTTATCCGTGACGTACCAAATGAGTACCGAGTGTACTCAGAGAAGAAATTTACTTACAACGGCATCACCCAATACAACCGTAACGGTCTACTTTGGGATAAGAGCATGAACGTTGACGGCATCAAAACGGGTCACACAAGTAATGCGGGTTACAGCCTAGTAAGTTCAGCAACTGAAGGTCAAATGCGCTTGGTTGCGGTCGTTATGGGTACTAAAGATGCCAATGCTCGTAAGTCAGAAAGCAAAAAGCTGCTAAGCTACGGCTTCCGTTTCTTCGAAACAGTGGCACCGCACAAAGCAGGTGAAACGTTCGTAGAAGAAAAAGTGTGGATGGGTAACAAAGACACCGTAGCACTGGGTCTTGACCAAGATACTTACGTAACACTACCGCGTGGTGAAGCGAAAAACCTAAAAGCAAGCTTCGTCCTTGAAAAAGAGCTAGAAGCCCCAATTAATAAAGGTGATGTAGTTGGTAAGCTATACTATCAGATCGATGGTGAAGATATTGCCGAGTACCCACTAATGGCACTAGAAACCGTAGAGCAAGGTAGTCTATTTAGCCGCATGTGGGATTACATCGTATTGTTATTCAAGAGCTTCTTCTAAGAAGGACGTTAGAGTAGCAAACTTATTCGCAAAGCCGCCTGAAAGGGCGGCTTTTTAAGTTTGAGCTCCTCGTCTTGAGTTCCCCCTAATTTGACTGTACTATTTCGCACCGCAACGAATATCTACTGGAGTTATCGATATGCTAACCATCAACTCTGATGCAAAATTAAAAGACCTGCTTGAGTTCCCTTGTTCATTTACTTACAAGGTAATGGGTCATGCAAAGCCTGAACTTCCAGAGCTTGTTCTTGAAGTTATTCAGCGCCATGCTCCAGGTGACTACAGCCCGACCGTTAAACCAAGTGCTAAGGGCAACTACCACTCTGTGTCAATCAACATTACTGCAACCTCTATCGAGCAGGTTGAGACACTGTACAAAGAGTTAGGTGAAATTGACATCGTACGCATGGTTCTATAATTTTTTGATATATTAAATTTTTTTTGAAAGCAGCCTTGGCTGCTTTCTTTTTATTTATCAAAGAGATAACGAGGCTTTACATCGCTTTCAGTTAAAAATCTGTTACGCAGCGGTAGAGCATCAGGGTTATCCGGTTTATAATCCAAAAACTTTATATATTAGCAACAGGAATTCCCATGCAACACCAACTTGTTGTAAAACGACTTGGCCGCCAAGACTATGAGCCTGTATGGAAGGCGATGCATGAGTTCACCGACCAACGCACAGAAGAAACCCGTGATGAAGTCTGGTTGGTAGAACATAACCCAGTATTTACGCAAGGACAGGCAGGTAAAGCTGAGCACTTGATTAACACTGGCGATATTCCTGTTGTACAAAGTGATCGCGGAGGCCAGGTTACGTATCATGGCCCTGGTCAGTTGGTCGCCTACTTCTTGATCAACCTACGCCGTAAAAAATTAGGTGTACGAGATCTCGTTACCACAATCGAGAACCTCGTGATCAATACGCTAAAAGCATACAATATTGACTCAGCCGCGCGACCTGACGCACCAGGTGTCTACGTTGCCGGTAAGAAAATATGCTCTCTCGGTTTACGCATTCGTAAAGGATGCTCGTTTCATGGCTTAGCCTTGAACGTAAATATGGATTTAACACCGTTTCTGCGTATTAACCCTTGTGGTTATGAAGGTATGGAAATGGTTCAGGTCAGCCAATTTGGCGGCCCAGACAATGTAGAAGCCGTAGAAAAACAATTAATAGAAGAACTCGTTACTTTGCTCGATTATGAGCAAGTAGAATTCAGCACAGAAGCACCTTCTCAAGGTAATAAAGCATGAGCAAACCAATCCAGATGGAAAAAGGCGTTAAATATCGTGACGCCGATAAAATGGCATTGATTCCCGTAAAGAACATGCCTACAGAGCAGAAAGAAGTGCTACGTAAGCCTGATTGGATGAAGATCAAGCTACCAGCCGACAGCCAACGAATTCAAGACATCAAAGCGGCGATGCGTAAGAATAAACTTCACTCCGTATGTGAAGAAGCATCTTGCCCGAACCTAGCGGAATGTTTTAACCACGGTACAGCAACCTTCATGATCTTAGGTGCTATTTGTACTCGTCGTTGTCCTTTCTGTGACGTTGCTCATGGCCGCCCATTACCACCGGAAGCAGAAGAGCCTCAAAAACTGGCGAAAACCATCGCCGATATGAAGCTGAAATACGTAGTAATCACTTCTGTCGACCGTGACGATCTGCGTGACGGCGGTGCACAACACTTTGCCGATTGTAACCGCGAGATCCGTGCGTTAAACCCGCATATTAAGATTGAAACTCTGGTTCCTGACTTCCGTGGTCGTATGGACGTAGCGCTTGATCTAATGAAAGATAACCCGCCAGATGTCTTCAACCACAACCTAGAAACAGCGCCACGTCTTTACCGTAAAGCTCGCCCAGGTGCAAACTACAAGTGGTCGCTGGAGCTTCTTAAGAAGTTCAAAGAGCAGCATCCAAATGTACCGACCAAATCTGGTTTGATGATGGGTCTTGGTGAAACCAAAGAAGAAATCATCGAAGTACTGAAAGATCTACGCGCACACGGCGTAACGATGCTGACTCTAGGTCAGTACTTAGCGCCAAGCCGTCACCACTTGCCAGTAGAACGTTACGTTCCGCCATCAGAGTTTGACGAGCTAAAAGAAGTTGCACTAGAGCTTGGCTTCACGCACGCAGCGTGTGGTCCATTTGTTCGCTCTTCTTACCATGCCGATATGCAAGCTCAAGGTATCGAGATTAAATAAGCTCTCGCTTGTTTTGAAAAGCTTGTTTTGAAGAGAAAAGGTTGGCTCAGTGCCAACCTTTTTTGTATCTGTCAAATGATGATAAAAAGCCATTCTACCACCGTCATTCTGAACAGCGAGGAACGAGCGTGATTGAGAATCAGTTTCCAACGTACTGATGATTTTTTGGGAAACGCTGAGTAAAAGAGTGTGCCTCAACAAGATTCCTGCTCTCGCCTAGGCTCGTCGGAATGACGCGGTTTGGATATATTGAAAGGGACAGTGTTGGTAGCCATCTCCTTATCACACACTCTTCGCTATATCTCATTCCAAACGCCAGACAAACAAAAAGGCCCTCAATTGAGGACCTTTAGTATATCAATGTTCAAAATAGATGAGTCGAGTTCTAGGAGAACACACGGAGTTTGCGCGAGCAAGTGAGTATGTTCGACACCGAAATTGACTCATTCTATGAAGAATAGTTAGGCGTAAACCGGTAGACGCTTACAAATTTCGAGCACTTTCTGTTTAGTCGCTTCGATAACTTCTTCGTTGCCGATGTTATCTAGAACGTCACACATCCAGTTTGCTAGCTCTTTTGCATCTTCTTCAGTGAAGCCACGGCGAGTGATCGCTGGCGTACCTACACGGATACCAGACGTTACGAATGGGCTGCGTGGGTCATTTGGTACTGAGTTCTTGTTTACAGTGATGTTTGCTGCACCTAGTGCCGCGTCTGCGTCTTTACCAGTGATATCTTTGTCGATTAGGTCAACAAGGAACAAGTGGTTTTCTGTACCGTTAGATACGATTTTGTAGCCACGCTCTTGGAACTGACCAACCATTGCTTTTGCGTTTTTCACTACGCGAGCTTGATAAGCTTTGAACTCTGGCTCCATCGCTTCTTTGAACGCTACTGCTTTACCAGCGATAACGTGCATTAGAGGGCCACCTTGACCACCAGGGAACACTGCTGAGTTCAATTTCTTGTACATATCTTCGCCAGCATTTGACAAGATAAGACCACCGCGAGGACCTGCTAGTGTTTTGTGCGTCGTTGTTGTTACCACGTGAGCATGCGGTACTGGTGTTGGGTATTCACCGGCGGCGATAAGACCAGCTACGTGCGCCATATCAACAAATAAGTAAGCACCTGCTTTGTCAGCGATTTCACGCATGCGTTTCCAATCAACGATTTGCGAGTAAGCAGAGAAACCACCGATGATCATCTTAGGTTTGTGTTCAAGTGCTAGCTGTTCCATCTCGTCGTAGTTGATTTGACCAGCTTCATCGATACCGTAAGGGATAACGTTGTAGTGCTTACCCGAGAAGTTTACTGGTGAACCGTGAGTTAGGTGACCACCGTGTGCTAGGCTCATGCCTAAAACTGTATCGCCAGGGTTAAGAAGCGCCATGTAAACTGCGCTGTTTGCTTGAGAACCTGAGTGAGGCTGTACGTTAGCGTACTCACAACCAAATAGTTGGCATGCACGCTCAATTGCTAGTGCTTCAGCTTTATCTACGTACTCACAACCGCCGTAGTAACGCTTACCTGGGTAGCCTTCAGCGTATTTGTTCGTTAGCTGAGAACCTTGCGCTTCCATTACACGTGGGCTTGTGTAGTTTTCAGAAGCGATAAGTTCAATGTGTTCTTCCTGGCGAAGAGTTTCTTCCTGGATAGCTGCGAACAGTTCCGCATCGTAATCTGCGATGTTCATATCACGCTTAAGCATCTGTATCTCCTGACTCAGATTAGTACTGAAAGTTGCAAAAAAACTGTTGAATGACCCGACGCAAACGTTTTCGTCACCCTAATGGCGCGCATTCTACATAATTTGATTTAGGTCATAAAGAGAAATTTACAATTTTTCTCATGCAGTTTTTTCATGATGACAAGCAATGTTTATCATGCCAGCATTGCAATCGCATAACGACAATCTATTGCCTGTCAAATTTGTGCTTTACACCCTGTAAAACAGCAATTACATAGGTTTACCGTAAATTTTACCCTCTAGCTACCGAAAAGATCATCTTTTTACTACTATGCACGCCTTATTTATCACTAATGACTGCAACATTGATGGAAAAACACTCATTAAAAGAAGACTGGATAGCGATTCTCACGGGTACCTTTTTAGTAGCTCAAGGCGTTTTCTTTCTCCAATCCGCGAACCTTCTAACGGGAGGCACGACTGGATTGGCTCTGCTTGTTAGCCAATTTACACCTTTTACCTTTGGTGTGCTGTACTTTTTAGCAAACAGTCCTTTTTACTTACTAGCATGGAAACGCTTCGGCCGTCATTTCGCCATTAATAGTGCCATTTCTGGCGCGTTGGTTTCTATCTTTGCCGATCATCTTTATTTGCTAATCTCGCTCGAATCGGTAAATGAAGTTTATTGCGCCGTCGCAGGTGGGCTTTTAATGGGGCTCGGTATGCTGATCCTATTCAGACATCGCTCCAGCTTAGGTGGCTTTAACGTGCTGTGTTTGTTTATCCAAGACAAATTTGGCATTTCAGTTGGCAAAAGCCAAATGGCAATCGATGCATGTATCCTGTTTGCTTCATTCTTCTTTGTCACACCAGAAGTGATTGGCCTTTCAATTTTGGGGGCGTTTGCACTCAATGTCGTGTTAGCGATGAACCACAAACCGCACCGCTATTCCGTGACCTACGGTTCATAAATTTTTGATAATGATTGAAGCGCGATTTATAAGATTTCGCGCTCCAATCGCTATATAATACTTCGCGATTTCCAAATAGATCGGTACGGTATGCGCGACTTTCTGCAACAAGCTAAACAGACTCACAGTTGTATTGCGATTGGAGAGCTGATCTATAACCCGAAGACACAGAGCCTTCATCAAGATGCTATCGCGATTGATCTTGAACCTCGCACCGTTGAATTATTAGAACTGCTGTTAACAAGCGTTGGCCACCCACTCTCTGCTGACACCATTATTGAAACCATTTGGCAGAGCAAGTTCATCTCTAAGAATGTGCTCACGAACCGCATTAGCACCTTACGTGCCCTGCTACAGCAGTACTTACCCGAATACGATGCCGCTAAGCTTTTAGTCACTTACCCCCGCAAAGGCTATTTTCTTAACCCTGCCAATATTCGTTTAGTGCCACCAGCGAAAAACCATCGGCGCGTTATCTCAACCCAGGTGGCGAGTAATAAGAACTTCAAGCTGATTTTTGCTTACAGCTTATGTGCCATACTTGCGGTATGTAGCATGACACTCGCAAGCTTGTTATGGCAACGCCAAGAAATCTCAACACAACAAACACGTCATCAACTACTGATTCCCAAAGTCGAGCTACTACTCAAACGTGTCGATTCAATCGGCTCTCAGGCGCGAAAATACCGCATACTGGTCAAAGCCATCTTGCTGCAACAACAAGTCGAATATCCATACACCGACATCGCCAACCAAGATGCTCCCAGTTACTTTCTTGATCCTATCGGTCATACGCCATATTTCCCTGGCGCACGAAACATGCAGACCAGCGACTACGAGCTCAATATCGAGTTAAAAGACGGCGCAGAGCAAGGCATCTTGAAAGCGCAGATGAACCTTATTTATCCTGCGACGGGCAAGCTGGCGTTTCGCAATGAGTACACACTGCGTTTATCTGACCTACAATCGGATATTTTCCAAATGCACTCGGATGTCGCGCAATACTTCAATCTGCCTGCACCTTCGGCAAGTACGTGGCAGCTTTCGGATATTCACAAAAAAATGTTATTCGAGAATGCCTTTTCTAGCCAACCTCTCCGACAATCTGATGAGTTTGCGGCTATAACAACGGCAAGACATCTCGCCTTATACGAGCACGAACATCAAAAGCTGGAAGCGTATTTAACTCAAGTACAATCGTCGTTTGATGTTTTGCCAGATGAGCTGAGCCTCTGGTTAGGTCTATTGCATTTCAAATTAGGTAACTTAGACAGGGCAAAAGCTCTGTTAACGACACCAGATGGCGACTCACGTATCCAAAACGCACTGATTTATACCTTTGTGTCTCACATTGCTTATAAGCAGAACAAACTTGAACAGTTCCGTCTCAACTACATGGAATCACTGGTGGCGCTGCTGCGCGTTTTACCTTCCGAAACCTTGTTTGAGCGTCTTTCTCAATCTGAATCAAAAGAGACTTGCCTCCAACCGTGGAAAACGTTGCATGTTAGTGTGACCGATCAAGAAATCATAAGCCGATGGAAAGCGCTCATTAACGAGTATTGCACTAATGTGGCCAACGAAATAACTCCAAATAAAACAAAGACCTAAATATAAAATTAAGCTTTCATTAACCCCTGTTATCTTTTGTTTTTTGCCCTTTTTCTCTCACTGAACTTAGCATGCTCGCATTCAAGCAACGGCCCAACATGAAGCGGCCTTATCAATCAGGAATGTAAACCATGCTAAACAAAATGACGCTTATCGCAGCAGCAACTCTGGCTCTTTACGGCTGTGGCGGAGGTTCGTCTTCTGGCAGTGCGAATCCAAACAAAGTGCCTCAAGAAAGTTTCGACGTATCGATTCACAACTCCATTTTCGCTCCTGTACCAAACACACAATTGAGCTATTCGTTTAGCTTGGATGGCCAACCAGAGGGCGACATGAAACTGAGCTTCCAAGCGATGGATAGCGAGCAAATATTGGCAGCATTGGCACAAATCCCAAACAGCGAGGCAATGGTCCAGTTGGTTAATGACTTGGTGAACTACGGCGCCGAACAGTTCTACTATTCAGACGAGCAGTACAACGACGACGAGAGCAATACGCTTTACTTTGCAGGATCAGATGGTGCACTCCATGAAATTACTGACGCTTATTTCATTGGTCATCAGTTTATTGCCATGCTTATGCACAGCGGTCCGATTTTCCGCCTAAACGGTGACGACGTAAAAGAGAAAAGCCCGAATATTGACATCGGTGAAGAAACTATGTCTCTGCAAACCACTCTTACAGGCTACGCAGTTCACAACCTTCTAGACCGTTTTGAAGATCATGAGTGGGTACAAAACCTTCCTATGACAGCATCTTGCCAAGTGGTTTGGCAACAGCAAATCCGAGAGACTGGTGTGCGTAAAGCGTTCTCGATCTCAGGCAAGAAAATTGAAGCGGCATACCTGATGGAAGAGAACATCTACAACCTAAACTGTGATGATATGGACTCAATGGAGTTCGCCACTTCGGCAGAACGTTGGTTTAATCCGAGCTTAGGTCTGATTGAACAAATTGAACTGCTGAAAGTACAACAAGTACAAATCAACGAAGAGAAAGTGCAGCTAACAGCGATTGAAACAAAATAAGCTAGAGATATCTCAATAAAAGAAGGCTTTGGGGAGCACACCAAAGCCTTCATCTCGAATATCAATCCTAGGGGTGATGACACCCGAGTTTATTCTTCTATCAACAAAATACGAGTTTCGTAAGGTCGTAACACTTGATGGTTTGACGCGACTGCGCTCGCTGAGTTTTGATAGTTAGATAGCAAGTTTTTCGCTTTACTCATATCAAAACGTTCTGGCAGAACGCATTCCACCTCTTCAGCGTAGTAGTTATTGATACACAGCAGCGTTTGCTTATCGTTCTGACGAGCGTAAGCGAAAATACGTTTGTGCTCTGGCAGTAAATCTTCATAACGGCCATCGGTGATGACTGGAACCTGTTTACGCAGTTCAATCAGACGCTTGTAAAAGTAGAACACCGAGTTTAAATCGGCAACCGCAGCTTCAGCATTGATTTCAGTGTAATTCTGCGCCACTTCAAGCCAAGGCGTGCCCTCAGTAAAGCCCGCGTGTTTTGCACTGTTCCATTGCATTGGTGTACGTGAGTTATCACGCGACTTCTGTGCCAAGATCGCCATCATATCGTCATGAGATACACCATCACGGTTGACCATGATGTCGTACATGTTAGTACTTTCAACATCACGATATTGGCTGATTTCGGTATAACCCGGGTTGGTCATGCCGATCTCTTCCCCCTGGTAAACATAAGGTGTGCCTTGCATCATGTGCACTGATGCCGCAAGCATCTTGGCAGATTCAACACGGTATTGCTCGTCGTTACCTAATCGGCTCACAACGCGTGGCTGGTCGTGGTTACACCAGAACAGCGCCCCCCACCCTTTGCCATTTAAGCCCGTTTGCCAATGATTGAAGATCTGTTTTAACTGAATGAAATCAAACGGCGCTTTGGTCCATTTTTCACCATTTGGATAATCGACTTTCAGATGATGGAAGTTGAACACCATGGATAGCTCTTTGCCGTCTAGCGAAGAATATTGCTGGCAGTGCTCTAGCGTAGTGGAAGACATTTCACCCACCGTCACGCTGCCGTATTTTTGAAACACAGATTCGCTAATCTCTTGAAGGTATTCGTGCACACGTGGACCATCCGTGTAGAAACGACGACCATCACCAATATCGTCACTTGGAAAATCTTGCTGCTTGGAAATCAGGTTGATAACGTCGAGACGGAAACCATCCACTCCTTTTTCTGCCCAGAAGCTGATGACTTCTTTCACTTCTTCACGCACTACTGGGTTTTCCCAGTTTAAGTCCGCTTGCTCTTTAGCAAAAAGGTGCAAATAGTACTGGCCTGTTTTTTCATCCAGCGCCCAAGCGTTGCCACCAAACTTTGATTGCCAGTTGTTTGGTTCAGCACCATCTACCGAATCTTTCCAGATGTAGTAATCACGGTATGGGCTGTTTTTATCACCCAGTGCGGATTGGAACCACTTGTGTTCTGTCGACGTGTGGTTCACTACAATGTCCATGATGATACGAATACCCAACTGATGCGCTTCTGCTAGCAAAGTATCAAAGTCTTGCATCGTGCCGAACTCAGGGTTGATCGAGTAGTAATCGGAGATGTCATAACCGTTGTCGATCATTGGCGATTGGTAAACCGGCGTCAGCCAAATCGCATCCACACCAAGATGCTTAAGATAATCCAGCTTAGAAATGATCCCTTTGATGTCGCCCGTGCCTTTACTGCCACTGTCACAAAAGCTTTTTGGGTAAATTTGATAGATGGTTGCGGTTTTCCACCAGCTCTCATCATGCTTGGTCATAGCCATTTCTAACACTCACTTACCAGTAATCGGAAACTTAAAATTTGAAAAGAAAAATAGGAGGAGGCAGCCAAGTCACTGCCTCAAATAGAATTACGCGTTTGCAGGCTCAAGCTCACCTTTGGCTTGTGCACGCTTATAAAGAATTAACGTTAATGCAGCAGGTACCAGCATTGCGACTAACATAGCCAAAGCAAAAATGCCCCAGAACTGCGGTTGGATAGACAAGATGCCCGGCAAACCGCCCACACCGATACCGTTCGCCATTACGCCCGCACTACCACAAATAGCAGCAGCACACGCACTACCGATCATCGCGCTCAACATTGGGAACTTGTATTTCAAGTTGATGCCGTACATCGCCGGTTCAGTCACGCCAAGGTAAGCAGAGATAGCCGCAGGCACTGAGATATCACGCTCGCCGTGTTTTTTACTGATGATAATGATGCCGACGACCGCAGACGCTTGAGCAATATTTGAAAGCGCAATCAGTGGCCAAATTGGCGTGCCGCCTAGCTCTTGCATTAATTGAAGGTCAACCGCGTTGGTGGTGTGGTGAATACCAGTAATGACCAATGGCGCGTATAGGAAGCCGAAGATGGTTGAGCCAATCATTGCGAAGTCACCCGTCATGGCTGCTTTTGCTGCGAATGCCACGCCGTCACCCAACATACGACCGAATGGACCAATGATAGAGTGCGCAAGAATCACAGACACAATGATTGAGACAAACGGCACGACCACTAGGTAAAGGTAAGACGGAATGATGCGTTTTAAGTTGGTTTCAATAAACGCCAGAGCCATACCAGCAAGCATTGCTGGAATCACTTGCGCCTGATAGCCCACTTTCTCGATGGCAAATAAGCCAAAGTCCCACACTTCGGGTACTTGCTTACCAATCAGGTAGGCGTTCATCAACTGTGGCGAAACCAATGTTACACCAAGCGTGATACCCAGAATCGGAGTACCGCCGAGCTTTTTCACTGTCGACCAACACACGCCAACCGGTAGGAAGAAGAAGATCGCCTCACCAATCAGCCATAAGAAAGAGTGTACCGTTGCCCAAAACTGGCTGATTTCCGTTAGCGTTTGACCATCAAACATCTTGATGTCGCCAATCACGTTACGGAAACCAAGGATCAGACCACCGGTGATGATCGCTGGTAGCAGTGGTACAAAGATTTCTGCAAGGTGGGAAATACCACGCTCAACGATATTCATGTTTTGACGAGCAGCGTTCTTCGCTTCGTCTTTGCTGGCTTCACTTTTACCCGTCAGTCCGATCAGTACCTTGTAAACTTCATCCACTTCAGTACCGATAACCACTTGGAACTGGCCTGCGTTGGTAAAACAGCCCTTCACCATCGGTAATGCTTCTAACTGTTTCGTATCTGCTTTGTCCGTATCATTTAGAACAAAACGCAAGCGAGTTAAACAGTGACTTACACTGGCAATGTTGTCCGGCCCCCCGACCAGCTCAATAAGACGCTCCACGTCTTTACGCGCAATCTTACTCATAACTTTGTCCACCCTGTATTGGATACATTCGATTCATCATTTTGTTTTTATAAATGGGAACATTCCCATTTCTTAATTTTAATATTGCCATTCGAAGACAAAAAACAAAATGGGAACAGTCCCATTAATTGAGAATGATCACAGTATAATTTTAGAGCAGATCGTTTTAGTGTGGATTAACAAACGATAGGCTGTTGAGTAAAGTGAACCACTTCCTCATCACCATTTAATTGATTGATCAGCATGTTAGCGGACTTCTCACCTGCAAGGGTATAACCTGGGTCGACACTAAATACTTTAGGGAAAAGGAAAGAGAGCAATTCATTACCACCAACACCTGTCACAACCACGTCTTCACGGCCTAACTCTTGAAGACGCTTAATCACGCCCAACGCGATGGTGTCACTGGCGCACACGATGGCCTGAGTATCAGATTGAAGGACTTTGTCTACCAACTGATAAGCACTTTCATGGCTCAACTTACCCGTTTGGAAACAAGGTGCAATTTGCTTGCGTTGACACCAAGCTTTATAAGCATTTAGACGAGCTAAGCCAGTGGTTTTGTCTTCAGGATCAACACCAATATAAGCAATGCGAGATAAAGATTGCTGCTCAAGATGAGACAAAGCCATGTCTATCACACCTTGGTTGTCGTAGTTGATCGAAGAAACCATTTGCGTGTCCATCGCGATCACAACGATACGATTACCCCACTCTGCCAATGCTCGCTCATCACATCCAGTAAAACCAAACACGATCACCCCATCGACGTTGCGACGTTTAAGCACATCCAAATGTTCATTGGTTTTATCGCGATCGAATTGGCTCTCCATGATCACCGCATCATAACCAGCGGAATACAAAGCATTGAGCATGGTACCAACGGCGCGATTTTCTGATGGTGAGTCTAAACGGGAGATGATAACCCCAATAACTTTTTGGCTGCCGCCACGCATTGATTGCGCAGATTTGGACGGCACATAACCAGATTCACGAATGATTTGCTCAACCTTCTCTCGCGTTTGGGGTTTCACTTTTGGATCGTTAGTAAGCACACGGCTTACTGTTGATTTGCCCACGCCTGCCAATTTTGCGATATCAAGAATGGTGAGTTTTTTGCTCATAAGTGTTCAGACTAAAAGAAGGAATCAAACAAAAGGGAAGCAGTGGCTTCCCTTAACTCAGTCAGTAATGAAGATTACTTGTTTAAGTACGCAGGCACATCCGCAATGCTATCTAATACTACCGTTGCAATGGCTTCGCCCTGTTCTGTTACTGGCTTACCAGTGCGAACCAAAATCTTAGTGCCAACGCCTGCCGCTTCTGCTGCCATCATGTCTTCAGCTTTATCGCCGATCATCACAGATTTCTCCATGTCGATCTTCAAGAAGTCACGCGCAGAAATGAACATGCCTGGTTTTGGCTTACGGCACTCACAATCTTGCTTGTACTCGCCAATGCCATGTTCTGGATGATGTGGGCAGTAATAGATACCATCGAACTCAACACCATTATCAGCAAAGTTCCAATCCATCCATTGAGTCAGAGACAAGAAACGGTCTTCACTGAATTTACCGCGTGCGATGCCCGATTGATTCGTCACTAACACTAGAAGGTAGCCTTTATCTTTTAGCGCTTTCGTCGCTTCAAATACACCATCAATGTACTCAAAATCATGTTCGTCATGAACGTAGCCGTGGTCAACGTTTATCACGCCATCACGATCGATAAAAACAGCAGGTTTTGCCAAAACGTATTTCTCTATTAACTCGGTTTAATCAGATTATTACATACCTTATAAACTTCAACACTATCTAATTCATTCTAGGCCTCGACAAAACGGTTGATTTGTTGGGCAAGAATCGGTAAATCTGAGGGTGCCCCGCCGTCTACCTCCTGCTTGTTATCTATACATCTTCGTTTCAAAACAGAACATCCATACATTTAGACGTCTAGACGTAAAAATATCTATTGACTTCATTCTGCTTAACCCATAGCATCAACTGAAAATTGAGATAAAGCTCAACATTAAGTTCTGTCAAAGGCCGTTTTTGACAGCGAAGTTCCCCGTATCTTTGGGCAGGTTGAAACATGATAGAAATAAAAAACGTCAATAAAGTGTTCTACCAAGGCAGTAAGGAAATCCTTGCCCTGAAAGACATTAACCTACACATCGACAAAGGCACTATCTTTGGTGTTATCGGTTCATCAGGTGCTGGTAAAAGTACGCTGATCCGCTGTGTCAACATGTTAGAAGCGCCGACCTCTGGTTCCATCATCGTTGATGGTGTGGATCTAACCAAACTCAGTAAAAAACAACTAGTCGAAACACGCCGTAACATTGGCATGATCTTCCAGCACTTTAACCTGCTTTCGTCTCGTACTGTGTTTGATAATGTGGCATTACCCCTAGAACTGGCAGGTAAAGACAAATCGCAAATCACAACAAAAGTAACTGAGTTGCTAAAGCTTGTAGGCTTAGCCGACAAACACGAGAGCTACCCATCTAACTTAAGTGGCGGACAAAAACAGCGTGTGGCAATTGCTCGTGCATTGGCATCCGATCCTAGCGTGCTGCTTTGTGATGAGGCCACTAGCGCACTAGATCCGGCAACAACTCAATCTATCCTTGAGTTATTGAAAGAGATCAACCGCAAACTCAACATCACGATTTTACTTATCACTCACGAAATGGAAGTCGTAAAAAGTATCTGTCACGAAGTAGCAATCATCGGTGGTGGTGAGCTAGTGGAAAAAGGCACCGTTGGCGATATTTTTGCGCACCCTAAGACAGAGCTAGCGCACCAATTCATTCGCTCAACGCTGGATCTTTCCATTCCTGAAGATTACCAAGCTCGTCTGCAAGCAGAGCGTGTTGATGGCAGCTACCCGTTGGTTCGCTTAGAGTTTACTGGCGCAACCGTCGATGCACCGTTAATGTCGCAAATTTCTCGTAAATACAATATTGATGTGAGTATTTTGAGTTCCGACCTTGATTACGCTGGTGGCGTGAAATTCGGCATGATGGTCGCAGAGCTATTTGGTAACGAAGAAGATGACAACGCAGCTCTTGAATACCTGCGTAAGCACAACGTAAAAGTAGAGGTACTTGGTTATGTCCTTTAATACTATTTCTGAATGGCTGAGTTTAAACAGCAAACTACTTTTAGGTGCAACGTGGGAAACGCTTTACATGGTTGCGGTTGCCGGATTAGTCGGCTTTGCTGTGGGTATTCCATTAGGCGTAATCCTCCATATTACTAAGAAAGGCGGCCTACTTGAAAACACCAAACTAAATAGCGGCTTAGGCGCTATCGTTAACATTGGTCGCTCAGTGCCATTCCTCGTATTGATGGTTGCGATTATTCCAGTGACAAAAATGCTGGTTGGAACCTTTATCGGTACAACCGCAGCAATTGTCCCACTGACTATTGGCGCCATTCCTTTTGTCGCTCGTCTTATTGAAGGTGCTTTATTAGAAGTACCGACAGGCTTGGTGGAAGCAGCGCAGTCAATGGGGGCGACACCAACACAGATCATCACAAAAGTTCTACTACCTGAAGCAATGCCGACTATTGTTAACTCAGTAACGATTACCTTGGTCACTCTCGTTAGCTACTCAGCTATGGCGGGTACGGTAGGCGGCGGCGGCCTAGGTGACGTAGCCATTCGTTACGGTTTCCACCGCTACGATGTAACTATCATGGCCGTGACTGTCGTGATGTTGATTGTTCTAGTACAGATTATTCAGTCTATCGGCGACGCAGTGGTGCGCCGTGTAGACCACAGATAAGCATCAAAAATACAAATTATAAGGAGATAAAGATGAAATTTAGCCTTAAAGGTCTTTTGACTGTAGCAACGGCCGCCTCTGCTCTTGCTCTAGCGGGTTGCGGCGACAAAGAAGTAGACGTAAACAAAGTAAAAGTTGGCGTTATTGCTGGTGCTGAAGCACAAGTAGCCGAAGTTGCCGCTAAAGTAGCAAAAGAGAAATACAACCTAGACGTTGAGCTAGTAACATTTACCGATTACGTAACACCAAACGCCGCTCTGGATGATGGTTCAGTAGACGCGAATGCGTTCCAGCACAAACCATACCTAGACCAACAAGTGAAAGACCGCGGCTACAAACTGGCTATCGCGGGTAACTCATTCGTTTACCCTATTGCTGGTTACTCAAAGCAAGTAAAATCAATTGATGAAATTCAAGATGGCGCACGCATCGCAGTACCAAACGACCCAACTAACCTAGGTCGCTCACTACTGCTTCTTGAGCAGCAAGGTTTAATTACGCTACGTGATGGCGTTGGTCTACTCGCTACAGTACGTGACATCGTAGGCAACCCTAAAAATATCGAAATCATTGAACTAGAAGCCCCACAGCTTCCACGTTCACTGGATGACGTAACGCTATCTATCATCAACACCACTTACGCAAGCTCTATCGACCTATCGCCAGAGCGTGACGGCGTGTTCGTTGAAGATAAAGACTCACCATACGTAAACCTAATTGTCGCTCGCGAAGAAAATGTTAATGCGCAAAACGTACAAAACTTCGTAAAAGCTTACCAAACGGAAGAAGTTTACGAAGCGGCAAAAGAGCTGTTCAAAGGCGGTGTTGTGAAAGGTTGGTAATCCCACTTTTCAAAACATGACCGAAAACAACGTTCTAAACATAAACGTTCTAAACCTAAAAGGGCTGATGTGAAAACATCAGCCCTTTCTATTTGTCTATCCGCCCATTTAAGTAACTTCAATTCGCTACTTAAGGTGGTCCCAAGAGATATTCGACACGATTCGGCAGTCATCACACTTAAAATGAAATATGTCATGTAGTGGCTCATCGAGTAGCCACTCGCCATCGCATTTTGGACACTTGCGCGCTTTCTCGCTCTCCAGCGACTGACCTCCGACACGATACTGGTAATAGTACGTAGGGATCTTCGTGATGTATTCGATACGGCCACGTAAGTCCCAACCTCGACGAAACAGCACACTATCCACATCGCAAATTTCGTGCAGCGCCGCATGTTCCGCTCGGCAACCCCCTGCCATTTGGATTTCATCACACGCTTGCCACTCAGTCTGCCACTTAATGACGGCTTTATGGTCTCCATTAAGTGTTGGCTCATTACGATACAAAGGAATTGGCAACAGGGTTTCACCACTTCGCAAAGGCGAACACGTATGAACATAAGTCGTGTACAACACTTGCCAGCTAGGTGTCTCTTCTTCGGCTGCTTGTTCTGAATTCAAATCACGCCCCAGCATACGCATTTTCGGAGCAAGCAAAGACGCATCCGACAAACGGTTCATGCACACTTTGACGAAATCTGAGTGATAACGTGGATGCAAGCTGTCTTGTTCTGGGCAAACAACACGAACGAAAAATTCACCTTCTCCCATCACTATCGGGAATTCACGACCTAATACTTGGCCGTTGTAACGCAGAGCATCCATCAAGCCATTAATGGCTTTGTCTACCGCGCTGACGGTGGTGTTATCAAAACACTCAAACTGCAACTCAACAACATACATACTTAGACGGCAGCCTCTAACTTATTCAAGAACTCAACCAATGAATCTGCCAATACATCACGTTTAGAGGTGCCCAAACGCTCTAGAATCACATTGCCAGTGAGGTTACAAATAGAAATCACATCCATTTCCTCATCTGTCGCTGCGATAAATACTGTTGGTTTAAGTTTCAAGCGGCGCTGCGTCACCAAATGACCAAGAATATTTTCTTGTAGACGCACGAAATCGTCATCGCTCCAGACTTGCAGCAGCGTCAACGAATTACCTTGCCAAGTTGCCTCCATATCAGCGCAGTATTGAGAACCATAAAAGGCTTTAACATCATCTTGCAGTGACAACTCAATCGCATTTTCCACATTGGTGAAATCGGCCATTTCATCACGTGCGACCGCTTTCCAAAGCACCTTTCCATCACGCTTCTCTTCGACACAAGGAGAAACAAGCTCTGCACTGCTTGGCAACTCATTGTGCTTAGCTTGCCAAGCTTGTTGGTAGCGCAGGCTGAACTCTTGTAGCGCCTGAGTAACGTTTTGGGTCATGAAGGTCTCCTCATTCCTTATTTATCAGATAGCCGTACTTGCCGGATGGCAATTGACCAGCGGATTCAGTAAAATTCTCGCCATTCTAATCGAAAACGACCACAAAGTATGAGCAAATATTCTGACGCTAAAGAGCTTGCTGGCCTAACACTAGGTAAAACGACCGAGTATGCGAACCAGTATGACCCAAGCTTGCTGCAACCAGTCCCTCGCAGCCTGAACCGAGATGACCTTCAGTTAGGCGATACTCTGCCTTTCATGGGGCACGACATTTGGACGCTGTATGAACTGTCTTGGTTAAATAGTAAAGGTTTACCACAAGTGGCCGTTGGCGAAGTATACATTCCAGCCACCAGCGCAAACTTGATTGAATCGAAGTCTTTCAAACTGTACTTAAACAGCTATAACCAAACCCGCTTTGCAAGCTGGGAAGAAGTGACTGAGCGTTTAACACAAGACCTGTCTGAATGCGCAGGTGAAAAGGTGCTGGTTGAGGTGAATCCAGTGACCCACTATACCAATCAACCTATCGTAACAATGGACGGTGAATGTATAGATGACCAAGACATTGACATCACCAGTTACGATTTTGATGCCGATTTGCTTGGAGGTGCGGCAGGTGAAGCACAAGTTGAAGAGGTGCTACATAGCCACCTATTGAAATCAAACTGTTTGATCACTAACCAACCCGACTGGGGCAGTGTAGAAATTCGCTACCAAGGCGCAAAAATAGATCGTGAGAAGCTGTTACGTTACTTAGTGTCTTTCCGCGAGCACAATGAGTTCCACGAGCAGTGTGTAGAGCGTATTTTTACGGATCTAATGAAATACTGCCAACCAAGCAAACTGACCGTATTTGCCCGCTATACGCGCCGTGGAGGCTTGGATATCAACCCTTACCGCTCAACGGAACAAGATAAGCCAGCTCACAATCACCGTATGGCTCGTCAGTAAACGCATAGGCAACAGAAATAAGTTCGGCAATCTAAAGGGTTGCCGGACGTTTTTATTGTCCAAGCATGTTACTATATCAAATGGCTTCAACCCGCATTTAAACGGCTAACTGAGGCTTTTCGCCGTTATCGCCATATCTAAAAACAGTTCGAGGGAACGAAAGGATGTTTTGGGACAGTTCGCGTCTATTCAAATTGATTGGCTTTCTTTGCTTGCTGTTTGTACAGCCACTTCATGCAACCATTTTATCGTCCGCGTTACTCAACGAAGCACAACAATTGGCGGAAATAGAGCCATCACAAGCAAAACAAGCGGCAACCAACTATTTGTCACAGCGTGAACTAACAGAACGCAAAGAAAGTGACAGCCCTTCAGCCATGTCTCGCGACGAAACAGATCGTAGCGTTCGCACACCAAGCAGCACCATCGAAGCGCACAAGATTATCGCTCAGGCAGATTACGCCATGGGTAATGTTCGTTCGGCTATCGAGCACCTAAATAAAGCGGAACGCTTAGCGCAAGAATATCAATTGCCGTACATGGACTTAGATCTCCAGCTGATGCGCAACCAAATGATTTGGATGTACGACGAAAACTACTCAAAAGCGGAAGATACGCTTAACCAAATTGAACAACAGCTCGATGAAGCCGATGCCGTATTACAACGCACCGACAGTGTTCGCTACCGACTAGTGATGCAAAGAGCACTCCTCGCTTCACATAGTGGCGATATCATTAAAGCGGAAAACTTGTACTCTGAAGCAAAGACCATGCTTGACGATAGCCGCTCTGAGTTAGCCTTGATCGACTACTACACAGCCGTCGGCGAGTTCTACCTCAATAGCAAGAAATACAATTTGGCTTTGTCAGAACTGCTATACGGTTATTGGCAATCTATTGAAAGTAACAGTGGTGCAAGGTTAGCAAAAGTGAATCGCCTTTTGGCTAGGCTCTTCCAGGAGCGACGAGTGTACGACAAAGCGATCGAATACTTATCTCAAGCCGCAGATTTTTATGACTCTTACCCTAGCTCTCCGATCCTAGCGGACGTCCTAGAGCAAATGGGCGACATCTACTTTTATCAGGGTAAGTTTAACCTTGCGTTAGTGCATTACTTCAACGTGCTTGACCATGAAAGTACCAGTAAGAACATCAATAGAATCATTAAAATTCGCTTAAGCTTGGCGGCTACCTACCTACAACTCTATAACTACGCGCTAGCAGAGCAGTACTTAGACCGCTCTAAAGAGCTTTTAGAATACACCAATATTCCTAAGCTTGAAGCAAAGGCTGCCCTGCTTCAGTCAGGTCTGGCTTATCATCAAAATGACAGTAAAGACGTCATTACTAATGCAAAGCTGGCGTTAGCGCTTGCTGAAAAGTCACCTGAAAATAACAACTTCATTAAGCAGCAGTCATACCGTTTACTTGGTTTGGGTTACGAGCAGGCAGGCGAATACAAACTTTCTCTGCAAGCTTATAAAAAATACACCAACCTCGTTCGTCTAGAACAAAAGCAGCTTAACCAAATCAGTGAGGATGCGTTCCGTCAGCAAAAAGAATTTGCCGAACAAACCATCCATTACATCGGTCAATCAGAACGCTTAGAGCAAGTGGAAAGAGAGCATCGTAAATTCCAGAAAATCTCATTTGCATTGTTTATTACTGTCTTGGTCATGTTTTTGTTCATTATGCGCCGTGGTGTCATTATGCAGCTCCAAGCAAGTGAAATCGAAAAACTACGTAACGACCTCTTCACCCACTCTCGCTCTCGTTTACGTAACTTGCGTATGCTGAATGTTAAGCTTTCTCGCTCATTGAAAAAGTCGAGCGAAACTTTCGAGCAATGGCAAATGGGTGAATTGATCCACGAACCACTTAATGATCGCCTACGCTTTGTTATGATCGATTTGCCATTCTTACGAAGCATGTACGTCCATAACGGCTATAAGGCAGGTCTAGAACTAGAACGGGCATTTGGCGACTTCCTTGCGGAAAAAATAGAAAAACCGTCGCGTCTTTACCATTTCTCAGATGCGAACTTACTCTATATAGAACCGAACGCTGACCGTGATGCTTCTGCCGAAGTCATGTTCGAAAAATTCCAGACTTGGGTGGATGAGTTCGCTCAGCAGCACAACGTCAATCGTATTATTCGTATGGGCATCAGTGATTATCCGTTCTTACCCCGAGCCTACACTGCAATTAACGATGAGGAATTACTCGATCTGTTGTTGCTTGCGACTCACATCGCACGAGAAGTCAGCTTGAAGGATAAGCAAAGCCACTGGGTGTTCTTAAAAGCCATCGATAATGCGCCTGCTGCTAGCTTTGCAACAGGTAACATAAGAACTGCCTGTCAACATGCCATTAGCCAAGGCCTGATCAAGATCCATTCGTCCTACAAGAATGAGGACGACATCAAGAAAATATTAAAAAATGGATAATTAAACGCCTGTTGAACGTAATAACTAATGACGCTATAAAGTTTTTTGTTATTATCAGATAATTGTCAGTAGTACATGGACTTAACCGTAGTCACTTCATGGGAATCTTGGAATCCGATATTCAGTCGCAGCTGCATCAGCTGAGTTGTCAACTTGACCAACTCAGACTGACTCATCGTGATACTTCACTCAAATTCAAACGTGAACAACAAGTTCTTAAACGCGTTGTGGCATCATTGTCTTCAGCTTGCCAGGGTTCGAACACTCAGGTATCCAACTACCTATTTGAAATCCAACAAGAGCTGCAACATCAAAAAGATATCAGCACTCTTATCCCGCGTTTAGCGGTATTAGAGAGGATGCTCAAACAGCAGTCGAAGACGATGGATAAACAGAACGGTTACCTTGACGAACAAATCAAGCACAGTGGTGAAACACTGCAACGTGTCACTGGCTTACCTGCGCAGTTAAAACGTGAACTACGGAACCTGATGAGTTTCTCTGAAGTTCACGCCAGCAATAAAGCTGATCAAGCCACTAAGCTACTGAGTATTTACGAACGCGCTCTGAAAATCATTACGTCTAATTCACGTCTACATCTTAGTGAATTTGAAAACAATCCTGACAGATCTCAACTTGAATGCTTGGCCAGCGACCTTCAACATACTATTACAGAGCTGGATTTCGAGGGAGAATCAGGCGATAGATTGCTGGATATTCGCGCTAAGTTGCTCCTTGGCGTGAGTGCCGAGTCTCTCATTGAGCTTACGCTCTCAACGCTGAAATTGGTTGTCGAAGCAACAAAGTTCGAGCGCGAGGCGTCTAGCCAATTCCTTGATCAGCTGAACACTTCTCTCGCAAGTAACCTAAAAACCGTTCATCAGAACGTCGACCAGCATCATACCTACTTTGAACACCGCCAAGAGCTCAACACAGAAATGAACAGCTTGGTTGAATTAAGCCAAAAGTCACTTAATCAAGCTCAAGATATCGCGGTTGTGAAAAAAGAAATCACGCCTCTTCTCGAAAAAATGGCGTCGCTGACAGAGCGACTGAAAATGACGGAAGAGCGAGAGCAAGCGCTGCAAGAGCGGTTAAGTTACAGTAAGAACCAACTCGAAGCGGTATTTGAAACTACGCAAGATTATCGTCGACGCTTAGATGACCAAGCTCAGCGTATGTTGCTCGACCCGCTGACTAAAGTTTATAACCGCACTGCATTTAACGATCGACTAGAGCTAGAGTATCGCCGTTGGATTCGCTCTCAGCAAAACCTTCGTGTTGTGCTATTTGATGTAGACAACTTCAAAGCGGTGAATGATAGCTATGGTTATACGGCTGGCGATAAAGCGCTGAAGATCATCGCTCGTACTATTAACAAGCGCGTATCAGAAACGGAAACAGTGGCTCGCTTTGGTGGCGAGGAGTTTATTCTACTCGTCCCGGAACAATCTGAAGAATACACACTGGATCTGATTAAGCATATCCAGCGTGATATTAGCCAATTACCCTTTAAGTTCCGTGAGCAAAATATCATGATTACCTTAGCTGCTGTATCGACGTCTTTCAAAGAGTCCGATACGCCAGAGTATGTGCTCGATCGTCTTGGCAAGATGCTTGCGGACGCTAAAAAACGTGGAACAAACCAGCTTAACTGGAGCTAAGATTCGTACAAAAAGCGAGCAAATAAACCAAATTTGGTGCAATCTACGCTTTATAACCACCCATTTTCAACGAGTTATCACATTTATTCCCTTTTAGTCTGCTAAGCTGTAAAAACCCAAGTCACTTCAAGATGATGTATTTATAAAAGGCAAATGTATCATCTTGAGGTTGCTTGGGAGTTGATAACCATAAAACCAAATCGGCCAACTACCTTTCATCAAACCATACGTATAACCCCAAAAAGGTAAGTTGGTACTTTCCCTCAAATTAATGCAACACAAGGAGGCGTTATGATTACCCATATAAGCCCCGCTGGTAGCATGGACTTGCTATCTCAACTAGAAGTAGAGCGCTTAAAGAACACAGCCTCGAGTGAACTTTATCAGCTGTACCGTAATTGCACATTAGCGGTGTTGAACTCCGGTAGCCATACCGATAACTCGAAAGAACTGCTCGATAAATACCAATCGTTTGATGTCAACGTCGTGCGTCGTGAGCGTGGTATTAAGCTTGAGCTGACTAATCCGCCAGAGCACGCTTTTGTTGACGGCGAAATAATTAAAGGTATCCAAGAGCATCTGTTCTCCGTATTGCGTGATATCGTTTACGTAAACATGCATTTGGCAGACGCCCAGCGGCTCAACCTTACTAACCCAATTCACATTACGAACCTCGTGTTCGGCATTCTTCGTAATGCCAGAGCATTAACTCCAGGTATCGCACCGAATCTTGTCGTATGTTGGGGTGGTCACTCTATCAATGGAGTGGAGTATCAGTACACACGTGAAGTGGGTAACGAACTGGGCCTGCGTGAACTTAACATCTGCACAGGTTGCGGCCCTGGTGCAATGGAAGGGCCGATGAAAGGTGCAGCAATTGGGCACGCAAAGCAACGTTATACTCAGCAACGTTATCTTGGTTTAACCGAACCCTCGATTATTGCGGCCGAGCCACCAAACCCAATAGTAAATGAGCTGGTCATCATGCCCGACATCGAAAAGCGCTTGGAAGCTTTCGTCCGTATGGCTCATGGTATCGTTATTTTCCCAGGTGGCCCGGGCACAGCGGAAGAGCTACTGTACATTCTTGGCATCATGATGCACCCGGATAACGCCGATCAGCCAATGCCTATCGTATTAACAGGACCAAAAGAGAGTGAAGAGTACTTCCGCTCTATTGATGAGTTCATTCGCGACACACTTGGTGAGGAAGGGCAAAAGCACTACGAGATCATCATTGACGACCCGGCAGAAGTCGCTCGTATTATGAAACGCTCCATGGACTCGGTACGCCTTCACCGAAAAGAGAAAGGCGATGCGTACAGCTTTAACTGGTCATTGAAAATTGAGCCAAACTTCCAACTGCCATTCGAGCCTACTCATGAGTCGATGGAACAATTGGATTTAAGCCTAGATCAAGAACCGCAAGTTTTAGCGGCCAACTTGCGTCAAGCCTTCTCTGGCATAGTGGCAGGTAACGTAAAGGCTGAAGGCATTCGAGAAATAGAACGTAGAGGGCCTTTCACCATTCATGGCGACGCAGTCCTCATGAAAAAACTCGATAAGTTGCTAAAAGACTTTGTCGAACAGCACCGAATGAAATTACCTGGCGGTTCAGACTACGAACCGTGTTATCGAATCGCTCACCCGGAAATTGGTGGTCGATAGTCAGGCTAGCATTCGTTACACTAGGGGCATTACGCCCCTTTTTTATTGCTAAGTCATTATGTCTATTCATCTTGTTATCATTGATGCCCTAAATCTGATCCGCCGAGTGCACTCAGCACAACCAGATCCAACCGACATAGCAAGAACCATAACCACAACGCAAAGAACCCTCACTCGCATTCTGTCAGAGGCCAACCCGACACACATCATCGCAGTTTTTGATCACCACGAACAAGACAGAGGTTGGCGCGCTGAAATTCTCCCTGACTATAAGCAAAACCGAAAACCAATGCCTCAGCCACTACTGCAAGGGTTAGATGCGATTCAACAAGCGTGGTGGGAGCAAGGTATTGATTCATTGCTTTCTGAAGGCGATGAAGCAGATGATTTGGTTGCTACACTCGCAACGAAAGTGGCCAGCCATGGTGAAAAAGTCACCATCGTTTCCACAGACAAAGGTTACTGCCAGCTACTTTCCCCTACCCTACAAATCCGTGATTATTTCCAACACCGTTGGTTAGATGAACCATTTATCGAAAAAGAGTTCGGCGTAAAACCAAATCAACTAGCGGACTACTGGGGATTGACGGGGATAAGCTCTAGCCAGGTTCCGGGCGTACCTGGAATTGGCCCGAAAGCAGCGAAAGAGATTCTCACTCAGTTTGAGAGTATTGAAGCTGCCTACGCTAGTGAAGATCTCGTACCGAAATACCGTAAAAAATTGGATGAGCACATTGAGTCTGCTCGTTTATGTAAACGCGTCGCCGCTTTAAAGTGCGATATCGAACTAGGCTTTAACTTGCAAGATATTCGCTTTGTAGGGCCAAACAAAGCGAAGTAGTGCCCGATGGTAGTTTCACACAATGAAATCCGGCAGATATTAAAAAAGCGCCATTTGAAGGCGCTTTTTCTATTCTAATCACTATTCCCAAAAGACTCGGGGAATAAAGTTAGTAAGGTGAAATATTCGACAGACATTGGATATGAATCGTGATTTCTTCACGATCATGATACAAATGTTTAGCTTGTAGCTTGAACTTTACCTTATTATCAATGAGGAACTGCTTCAGATTTTCAAGGTCTTGCAGCACTTCGTCATAACGCCCTTTCATTGGCAGCTTAAGGTTAAAGATGGCCTCTTTTGCCCAACCTTTTAACAGCCACTGTCCCATCAGGTGAGCAACACGAGCTGGCTTTTCCACCATGTCACAAACAATCCATGTTACGTTCTTGCGGTCTGGTTCGAACTTAAAACCATCCACCATATGGTGCTTGATCTGGCCAGTTTCCATCAAACTGTCTGCCATCATGCCGTTATCAACGCAGTGAACGAACATTGAGCGCTTCACTAATTGGTACGTCCAACCGCCTGGACATGCACCTAAATCCACACCCCACATACCTGGTGCCAAACGCTCATCCCACTCTTCACGTGGAATAAAGACATGAAATGCTTCTTCCAGTTTAAGTGTTGAACGACTTGGGGCGTCTGCTGGGAATTTAAGGCGAGGGATACCCATGAAGAACTGTGAGTTGTTGTCAGTGTAAGAGTAACCAACGTAACAGTGGCCAGGCTCAACAAAGCAAATGTGCAGTACTGGTTTTTTCGCGTTATCTTTGTTCAGCATTAAGCCTTTGCCACGCAACGCTTGACGCATTGGGACGGTAAACTTACGGCAGAATTTCAGTAGCTCTTTCGCTTCATTTGTATCTGGCGTTTCAATTCTCAAATCACCACAACGAGGGAATGCTTCGATGTCTGCTAGTTCATTCAAAATTGGACTAATGCGGTCATCGCTTGGCAACGATTGAAACTCAGCTGCTACCGCAAACATTTGTCGAGCAAAAATTAAAGACTTAAAGTCTAAACCTCTCGCAAGTTTGTCGGCATCTCCATCTTGGTAACACTCGAAGACAACATAACCTGAGTTTCTCTTCACACGAGGGAAGCCATACACTTCCAACTGTGTCGCTTTGTCCTGAATTTCACCAGCACACTCTTTCTCAAAGCCAGAACGACAATAGAGCATTAGTTGTTTCACTTGGAGACCTCTTTGATATTGAACGCAGCAAAAAAGAACAGACACCAACCAATCATGAACAGCAACCCTCCCACAGGAGTAATTGGCCCAAACCACTTAATGCCCGTCAGCGCCAGCGCGTAAAGACTGCCGCTAAAACAAAAGATGCCGATAATAAAGCAAATCGCCGCAATGAAAAAATACTTTTGTGCTTTTTGTCCCAAATTGAGCAGAAGCAGAATGGCACAAAACACAATCGCCAACGTATGAATAAATTGATACAGAACTCCGGTCTCAAATACACCGAGCAAATAAGGGGTCAGTATCGCTTTTAGCCCATGAGCAGCAAATGCTCCAAGAGCGACCGAAATCAGCCCAGACAGAGCAGAGAATGAGAGTAACCACTTACTTTTCACTGTACACCTCTTTTATAAACGCCGCTAACTTCTCTATCGCGAGTGCAATGTTACCCACTTCAGTATGACCTGAGATCTTGCGCGGTTTGAAGCTGTGGTCACCATCAGGTAAAAAGCTCACCGTTACTTGTGACGAAAGGACGAAATCATCGAATTCCTCACGCTTACCAAAGGTGTCTCGTTCCCCTTGCAGAATCAGCGTAGGTTTCTCAATGGTTGCTAAGTGCTCGCCTTTGTATTTCTCTGGCTTTCCTGGCGGGTGAAATGGAAACCCTAAACAGGCAATGCCCGCCACCAGCTCATTTTCAGCCAACAAGCTCGACATACGACCGCCCATTGACTTACCACCAATAACCACGGGAGAAGAAGTAAAGTGAGCGATCACTTCGCTGTATGCTTCGAGCAACTTTGGCGCGCGATCGGGCGGACGCTTTTTGCCATCTTCCGAACGTTTCACCATGTAAGGGAAATTAAAACGCACTACACGAATACCTTGCTCCACTAATCCTTTGGCGACCGCTGTCATGAAATCATGCTCCATCCCCGCACCTGCGCCGTGAGCAAAAATAAACAGCGGTCCGTTTTCAGGTCCCTCAGCTATCCAGTGATTCATCCAATACTTCCTCTTGTTCTTTTCTCGCGGTTGCTAACATCCAGTCTCTAAACGTTGCGATTCGGCCCATATCTGCCTGCTGTTCATGACACACCACATAGAATGCATTCTTAGATATCAACACCTCGTCGAATGGTGCAATGAGTCGTCCGGCTTCCATTTCAGGTTTGGCGAGTACGTTGTTACCGAGCGCGACCCCCTGACCGTGCGCAGCAGCCTGTAGCACCATCGTTGAGTGACTAAAAATAGGACCGTGGTTTACGTTGATGCCTTCAATGTTGTAATGACGAGCAAACTGCTTCCAGTCTTTACGCGAAGTATCGTGTAACAAAGTATGTAATTTGAGGTCACTTAAAGATTCTAATGGTTTGTTACCCAAAAGTAATGAAGGTGAACAAAGTGGGATCAAAAACTCTTGGTACAATTTATCTGCTCGCAAACCTGGCCAGTTCCCACGGCCATAGTAGATCGCCACATCAACATCATCAGTCAGTGAGCCTTCATCCATATCTACGGCTTTAATACGTACATCGATATCGGGCTCTTGAGCATTAAAATCGGCCAAACGAGGTACAAGCCATTGGATAGCAAAACTCGGCGGTAGGCTAATCGTCAATGCCCCTTTTTCGCTACGTTCCAACACCTTATCTGTCGCTTCCGCAATCGAGGTGAAAATATCTTTGATATCGAGAAAGTAACTTTGGCCTTCTTCTGTTAACAACAAAGAACGATTACGTCGACGGAAGAGCTTCAATGATAAGAACTCTTCAAGCGCTTTAATCTGGTGACTGACCGCGGCTTGAGTAACAAATAACTCTTCTGCTGCTCGTGTAAAACTGAGATGACGAGCAGCCGCTTCGAAGACTCGAAGCGAATTTAATGGAGGCAATCTGCGAGACATATGGGACCTCTAATAGGATTAGTTTTTTTAATCTGAAACATTATAAAATGTCCGTTGTCGAACAGCCAGATAAATTCTATATTTCACCCCGCAACACGGGCCTGAACGGCTTGATTTCTTTGGAAATCAATTGGCTTCGTTGTTGCGATGTTGTGTTTGCAAACTCGTATTTCGAGTTAGGTAGATTTCTACCATAATGTTTTGTCCACACTCCCTGTGACAAAACATATACTTCCTGTATTTATTTTTGACCTGTCTGTCAAATTTGTTACACCGCCTAAATTAGGCGGTGTTTTTTTATCTATCAAAAATCTCATCCGCATATCTGGCAGCAATATCACTTTATTACTCTTCTTTCGGATTAATTATCGTTATATCAACACAAAGTGTATGGCTTTGCGATGAGCCTCAACATTATGCTAAGTAATGGTTGTCTGTAACGCGATCAAAAACAAAAAAGGCGCAAATTGATGTCTCAATTTGCGCCTTTTAACGTATTTTAACAGTCAGCTATGGACGGTAAACCTTTACGTTGCTGAAGCCTTGCTCTTGCAAGTAAAGCGCTTGCAGACGGCTCATCACACCGCGGTCACAGTAAAGTAGGTATGTCTTAGACTGGTCTAAGTCACCAAACTGTGTACCCAGCTTGTAGAAAGGGATATGTTTCACATCCACACCTTCGATTTCAAGTGGGTTATCGTCTTCCTCTTCAGGACTACGAATATCTAGCACAACCGCGTGCTCTTCTACCGCTTGAACTTGCTCTACTTCTGGTGCGGCTTGCTCAGACTCTTTCGCGATATCACGAATGTCCATCATGCGAGCTTCTTGAACCACTTGCTCAAGGATACTGAAGTCGAATTTCTCTTCTTCAGCTTCTAGCTTGCCTTTCACCGCTTTCACGGTTGGCTTCTTAGAGATAACACCACAGTATTCTGGCATTGTCTTTGCGAAATCTTCTGTGCCGATTTCACGTGCTAGATTGATGATGTCTTCTTTATCCCAGTTGATAAGTGGACGCAGAATCAGCGTGTCAGTTACGTTATCGATGTGGCGTAGATTGGTTAGCGTTTGGCTCGATACTTGACCTAGTGCTTCACCTGTTACCAATGCTTCGATCTTCATCTTCTGAGCGATCATGCCTGCTGCACGCATAAACATACGCTTCAAGATCACGCCCATTTGGCCGTCATCGACTTTCTCTAGGATTTCCGCAACCACAGGCTCGAAATCAACTGAGATAAAACGTACTTTTGCTGAAGAACCGTATTTGTTCCATAGGTAGTGAGAAACCTGCTTAACGCCGATTTCGTGTGCTGGACCACCTAAGTTAAAGAAGCAGTAATGTACTTTTGAACCACGCTTGATATGAAGATAGCTTGAAACACCAGAATCGAAACCACCCGAGATCAGGCTTAACACGTCTTCTTGCGTACCCAGAGGGAAACCACCTAGGCCTTTATGACGAGACAATACTTGGTTTAGCTTGTCGTTCGAGACTTCTACCTTGATCGTCACGTCTGGGTTTCGTAGCTTAACACTAGCGCTTTCAATCGCTTGATTTAAACCACCGCCTACATAACGCTCTAGTTCAATGGAGGTAAAGTCATGCTTGCCACGACGCTTCGCACGTACAACAAAGGTTTTATTTTCGAGTGCAGCACGGTTGAGTTCTAGCACTTGCTCGAAGATATCGTGCAAGTCTTTAAATTCAGTTTGCTTCACTTCCAGTACGTGGTGAATGCCTGGTGTATGAGTCAAAACCTCAAGAACTTCAGCGTGGAATTCGTTACTCTCAGAGGTCACTTCAATGTGATCACGACGGTTAAATACCGCGACAGACTCCGTGCGGCTCTTAATGATGTTACGAATGTTGCACTCTAAAATCTTTGTGAAGCGCTTACGCACAGATTCACTTTTTACAAAAATTTCTGGATGGGGCTTTACAATAAATTTCATAGTCTAATTCGCAGGTTAGTTTCGCAATCAACAAAGAGTGACACTCAACTTCAATACTTCATACGCAGTAAAACCGCGTTTCAGTCACAAAAAGTAGTCTGAGCTCACTTTTAAGGCGCAAGATTATACACCCAAGCGGATTGGAAAAACAAAAAAAGCGAGCAATCTGCTCGCTTTCTTATCTCTTTACTGACTTAAAACTAAAGCCTAGTTATTGAATTACCGGCACTTCTTCACTGTAGAGAGGCTCGCCTTGCATAATGCTGATTTCAACCCGTCGGTTAAGCGCGCGATTTTCATCAGAATCATTCGGTAACAAGGGTTCCGTATCCGCCATGCCTCGTACTCTTAAACGTTGATGAGAGAAGCCTCTCACTTTCTCCATCTCTTGCGCGACTGATACTGCACGCTGAGAAGAGAGATCCCAGTTAGAACGATAAAGTTCCGAGTCTAGCGGTCGATTGTCTGTATGGCCAGATACTCGAACAATGCCTGGCACGTCTTTTACTAGCTCTGCAATCTGACGAACTAAAGGACGAAACTTAGGCTGCAAGAAGGCCGAACCTTCTGGGAATGCACCTTTTTCACGCATACGTATAACAATCTGCTGACCGAGGTTTTCAACTTCAATGGCGCCTTGTTCAATCTCTCGCTCTAAGGCTTTCTTGATGCTTTCCATCAAGGTTTCCATCTCTTGCGACATCTCTTTAGATTGCTGTTGCTGCATGTCCGCTTCGGCAGATTCATTGTTTTGAGTTGACGTTTCTGGCGATTGCCCACCCGTTAACTTGCCTTCATCACGTTTTGTGCCACCAGCTCGATCAGACTCCCCTTCATGAAATTCGAGCGTCTGCTGAGTGATGTCCATGGTTTGCTGCATGATGACATCAATCGGAGTTGGTTCCGGCCGACCCGGTCGAAACTCTTGGGCAATAATGCTAGTACCTTTGGGAATGTCTTTCACTTCAAGCTGATTTTGCACACCGAAGGCAAATTTCATTGATCCTGCAATTTGTTTGAACTTCAGTACATCCATCTCAGAAAACGAGAGCAGAAGAACAAAGAAACACATCAGTAGCGACATCAAATCTGCGAATGTCCCCATCCATAACGGGAGGCCAGGTGGCGGACAATCGCATTTGTTATCTTCATCATCCATCACGACTCTCCAAGTTACTCGTCAATCTCAAGGGCACGTTTACCTTCATTGAGGTAGTTCTTCAAGTAACTATCGATCACTCGCGGGTTTTGACCATCTTGAATCGCTAATACGCCATCCATGATCAAACGGCGATTTAGCGTTTCTTGGTCACGACGAAGAGAAAGCTTATCCGCAATAGGGAAAAACACCATATTGGACAGGATCGCGCCATACAATGTGGTCAAGAGTGCAACGGCCATTGCTGGTCCAATCGCTTTAGGATCATCCATGTTTGAAAGCATCGCAACAAGACCAACCAAGGTACCAATCATTCCCATCGCAGGAGCAACGTCGCCAAAGGCGCGAAATACGCCAGTACCTTGCGTATGTCGTTCATCTGTAAGCGCGATGTCTTTTTTGAGTGCCGCTCTCACAACGTCGGCATCATGGCCATCAACCAGTAGATCAATGCCTTTCTGCATGAATGTGTTGTTTATTTCCATCTCTTCAAGAGCAAGAAAACCACCTTTACGCGCCGCGTCGGCCATTTCCACAATTTTTGCGATCAGGTCTTCGGGTTCATCCGCTTTAAACATGAAGGCTTTGCCAGCAATCTTTGTCGCACCAAAAAACTGTCCCATTGTGAACTTCATCAACACGACGAATATTGAGCCACCAACGACAATAAGGATCGACGTGACATCGACAAACATGCCGATGCTGCCACCAAGCACCATCGCCATAATGACGAATGCAAAACCACCAATCAAACCTAATAGGGTTGCTAAATCCACAAAGCACTCCTCACGCTATACTCAAATACTGCCATTGGGCGGATTATTACCTGTATCGACAACTCGCGCAGAATTTTTAGAAAAATCTTAGCTAATGGATCACAAATTACACCTAACAACCTCAACCAAAATATGGGGTTTCACCGCTTAGACTCGTTGAACGCTAATTTTGTGACAATTATATAAGGTTAAATTTGACCAAGTTACTAGGCTAAGGTAACTTTCGTGCATCTTACCCGAGGCTTGATTAAGGCAGAAAAAAGATGGCGGTCAAGAAACCAGAAAACATGACCTTTGAAGCAACCATTGAAGAGCTTGATAGCTTGGTTGATCAATTAGAAAATGGCGATCTTGCTCTAGATGATGCCCTGCGTAAGTTTGAACGAGGCATTGCCTTAGCTCGTGCAGGCCAAACTAAATTAAGCGACGCCGAACAGCGCGTGAGCATTCTTCTTAGTGAAGATGATGAAGCACCACTGAGTGACTTCAAACCAGATTCAGAATAACAATCAGTAGTGAGCAATGTGATGCAACAGACATTGACGTCTTTTCAACAAAGAAACAATCAGCAATTGAATTTGTGGCTCGATCAGCTTCCATATCAAGAGCAGCCATTGATTCAAGCAATGAAATACGGCCTTTTGCTAGGTGGAAAACGCGTTCGCCCTTTTCTTGTTTACATCACAGGTCAAATGCTCGGCTGTAAACCTGAAGACTTAGACACCCCCGCCGCTGCTATCGAATGTATACATGCCTACTCACTCATTCATGATGATCTGCCAGCCATGGACGATGATGAACTGCGTCGAGGTCAACCAACTTGTCATATTAAGTTTGATGAAGCAACCGCAATACTGACAGGTGATGCACTACAAACCCTTGCCTTCACTATTATTGCTGATGGTCAATTAAGCCCGGCGGCTGAAGCTCAACGCATCAATATGATCAAAGCCTTAGCGCATTCCTCTGGTGCCAGCGGCATGTGTGTAGGGCAAGCCTTAGATTTAGGCGCGGAAAATCGCCTAGTTTCTCTTGAAGAAATGGAAGAGATACACCGTAAAAAAACCGGAGCTCTGATTGATTGTGCGGTAAAATTAGGTGCATTAGCTGCTGGTGAGAAAGGTATCGAGGTTCTACCTCACTTGGAGCGCTACTCAAAAGCAATTGGTTTGGCGTTTCAGGTTCAAGACGATATTCTTGATATCATCAGTGACACAGAAACACTGGGTAAGCCTCAAGGTTCCGACCAAGGTCTGAATAAGAGCACTTATCCTTCCCTGCTGGGTTTAGAGGGAGCCATAGAGAAAGCTCACACTCTGTTACAGGAAGCACTTCAAGCATTGGAAGCTATCCCATACAATACTCAGTTACTCGAAGAGTTCGCCCGATATGTCATCGAGCGCAAAAATTAACACTATAAGCGCGCATTTATATGACTCTTGATATTTCAAAGTACCCAACACTGGCGTTAGCAAATACACCGGAAGAATTACGTCTTCTTCCGAAAGAAACATTACCAAATCTGTGTGATGAACTGCGAACGTATCTGCTAAATTCAGTGAGCCAATCTAGCGGACACTTAGCGTCTGGCTTAGGCACCGTGGAGCTAACTGTCGCTCTGCATTATGTTTACAACACCCCTATCGATAAATTGATCTGGGATGTTGGTCATCAGGCTTACCCGCACAAAATCCTCACCGGACGTCGCGATAAAATGCCAACAATTCGCCAAAAGGATGGTCTACACCCTTTCCCTTGGCGTGAAGAAAGTGAATATGACACGTTGTCTGTCGGTCACTCTTCGACATCTATCAGTGCAGGTCTTGGCTTGGCCATCAGCGCACAAAAAGAAGGCAAAGGCCGTAAAATTGTCAGTGTGATTGGTGATGGCGCAATTACAGCAGGCATGGCATTCGAAGCCATGAACCACGCTGGCGACGTTCATCCTGATATGTTGGTGATTTTGAACGACAACGAAATGTCGATTTCAGAAAACGTCGGCGCCCTGAATAACCACCTTGCGAAAGTACTTTCTGGCAGCTTGTACACTTCTATCCGTGAAGGCGGTAAAAAAGTGTTGTCTGGTGTTCCACCTATTAAAGAGTTGGTTCGCCGTACGGAAGAACACCTCAAAGGCATGGTAGTGCCTGGTACTCTGTTCGAAGAGTTCGGCTTTAATTACATTGGCCCGATTGATGGACACGACGTCAATGAACTCGTCAAAACGCTAAAAAACATGCGTGAGCTCAAAGGCCCTCAATTCCTACACATCATGACCAAGAAAGGCAAAGGTTATGAGCCTGCCGAGAAAGATCCTATCGGCTACCATGGTGTTCCTAAATTCGATCCAACGCATAATTGTCTGCCGAAGAGCAGTGGCGGTAAGCCAACTTACTCAAAGATCTTCGGTGACTTTTTATGTGACATGGCGGCCCAAGATCCTAAGCTAATGGCAATTACGCCAGCAATGCGCGAAGGATCAGGTATGGTGCGTTTCTCAAAAGAGTACCCAGACCAATACTTTGATGTGGCGATTGCTGAGCAGCACGCTGTGACACTGGCAACAGGCATGGCAATTGCGGGCGATCATCCAATCGTTGCTATCTATTCGACTTTCTTGCAACGTGGTTATGACCAATTGATCCACGACATCGCGATCATGGACTTACCAGTGATGTTTGCGATCGACCGCGCAGGTCTCGTTGGCGCAGATGGTCAAACTCACCAAGGTGCGTTCGATTTGAGCTTTATGCGCTGTATTCCGAACATGGTGATCATGGCGCCAAGCGACGAAAACGAGTGCCGACAAATGCTTTACACTGGCCATAAACATGCTGGCCCGAGTGCGGTTCGATACCCTCGTGGTAGCGGCATGGGCGTAGAAATCGAAACTGAGTTTACAGCGTTAGAAATCGGTAAAGGGCGCATGGTTCGCCAAGGTGAAAAAGTTGCTATTCTGAACTTTGGTACTTTCTTGGGTAACGCACTAGAAGCGGCAGAATACCTTAACGCCACTGTTGCTGATATGCGCTTTGTGAAGCCGCTCGATGAAGCATTAATTCGTCAATTAGCCGCAGATCATGACGTGCTCGTGACGTTAGAAGAAAATGTTATCGCGGGTGGTGCTGGTGCTGGTGTCGTTGAGTTCATGATGAAAGATAAAATCATTAAACCTGTGTTGAACCTAGGTTTACCAGATGAGTTTATTCATCAGGGAACACAAGATGAACTGCATGAAGAGCTTGGTCTCGATGCAAAAGGAATTGAAAAATCCATCTTGGATTATTTAGCAAAATAGAATGTAAAAAGGGATGCTCATAGCATCCCTTTTTTTACGGTCAACGTTTAATTCATCCAGCCCGCATATTTTGCGACTAGAAACAGGGCAACACCGGCCATAACTCCCGCCACGATATCATCAACCATAATACCCAGCCCACCGTGAACTCGCTTATCTAGCCACCCAATTGGCCAAGGTTTTACCATATCGAAAAAACGAAACAAGATGAAGCCAGTGATCAACCACTTCCATTCAGTGAGTGGAATATTCAACGCAGGTACAATGCTCATCGTAATCCAAAAGCCCGCAAACTCATCCCATACGATTGAACCATGATCATGCACCTTCATGTCTGCAGACGTCACTTGGCATATTTGAATGCCGATCACACACGAAATCAGAACAACAATGACATACGCCGTAAATGGTAATTGTGCCAACAACAAAAAGAAAGGCACGGCCGCCAGTGTGCCCATTGTTCCAGGGATAAACGGGGATAATCCACTGCCAAAACCCGTCGCCAATAGATGCCACGGGTTCTTTAATGAAATCAGAGAAAGAGGGTTGGTCATATCCTTAAACCTATACTGCTAGTTTGGTTTCAATCGTCATGCCTGCGAGTTACTCAATAGTAACAGGCTCTTGGCTAGAGCTTAGCTCAGATCATTTAAAGTGGTCGAAGCCACTTAAGTCCCAATCAAGTGGTTGATTGTTATCATGCAGCTCGAAGGTTCCATTTGGTCGGATTTGACCAATACATGTGACCTTACAGCCAGTATGAGACAAAGCGCTTTGTAACGAGCCTCGATTTTGCTCCGGCACGGTAAAACACAACTCGTATTCTTCGCCACTTGCTAAAGCATACTGCTGCGCGCTGATCTTATCATCTAAAAACTGGACTAATTCTGAAGAGATCGGTAGCTGAGAGACATCAATACTAACCCCAACCTGAGATCGCTGTAAAATATGCTTAATATCAGAGATTAAACCATCTGAAATATCTATCGCCGAAGAGGCTAAGCCAACAAGAGCTTGTCCAGCAAGCACACGCGGAGAACTAAGGTAATGAGCTCGCTCTAGTGCTTCCGCGCCGGCTCTGCTGCGCAGAGAGTCATCTAGAATCACATCCAAGCCAGCTTTTGCATCGCCAAGGTTTCCCGTTACGTATACCCAATCCCCAGGCTTTGCGCCGGATCGCGTGAGCGCTTTGTCTTCAGGTACAAAACCTTGCACCGTGAGTGTCAGACACAATGGCCCTTTGGTGGTATCACCGCCTATTAACTGAATACCATAGTAATCAGCCAGTTCGAAAAATGCATCACAGAAAGGTGCAAGCCATTCTTCATCTGGCTCAGGCATCGTTAATGCGAAGCTCACCCACGCAGGCGTTGCGCCCATCGCAGCCAAATCACTGATGTTAGAAGCCAATGCTTTGTGTGCGACCCATGCTGGGTTCGCGTCGGCTAAGAAATGCGTTCCAGCTACCAATGTATCCGTGCTAATCGCAATCTGAACATTAGCTGGCGCTTTGACCAAAGCGCAATCATCACCAGCGGCTAGATGGACATCTTTACGTTGGCTCTGACGACCGACGAAATACTTGTCTATCAGATTAAATTCACCAGACATAATTCACTTACTTTTTGATGTAAAAGCTTTTGATACAAAAAAGGTCAGCATGTGCTGACCTTTTCATTGAAGAAATCGTTATTTCTTACGAATGTGAGGTGCTGCTTTATCAAGTACACCATTCACAAACTTGTGGCTATCTTCTGCTGCGAAAACTTTTGCAAGTTCAATCGCTTCATTGATAACAACTTTGTAAGGAACATCTTCGCGACGAGTCATCTCGTACATAGCAAGGCGAAGAAGAGCAAGTTCCATCATATCTAAATCCTGCATAGGACGAGAGATGTATGGACGAATTTTGCTATCTAGCTCAGCGTGGCTAAGTACAACACCGCTTAATAGTTCACGGAAGTAAGCTACGTCTGTCTCTGGAGCAGCAAGCGCTGGCTCAGATGCATGAAGTTCTTCTTCATCGTATTTGTCGCCAGACAAAAACTGTTCTTCAATCTTGGCAACATTCTCTTTAGTAATTTGCCATGAGTAGATCGCCTGTAGAGCGAATTGACGTGCGTTACGACGTGCGGCTGGTTTCACACTGGCCCCCATTAGGAATCAATTTCAGATAGTACATTAATCATTTCAAGTGCGCTTAGTGCAGCCTCTGCACCTTTATTACCAGCCTTGGTTCCTGCGCGTTCAATCGCTTGATCGATCGTATCAACAGTCAAAACACCAAATGCTACTGGAATGCTGAATTCCATAGACACTTGTGCTAGACCTTTGTTCATTTCACTACAAACATAGTCAAAGTGAGGCGTTCCACCGCGAATAACAGACCCTAGAGAAACAATAGCGTCGAATTTGCCAGTTTTAGCAACACGCTGAGCTACTAGAGGTAGTTCTACGGCACCTGGACAACGCACAACCGTGATGTTGTCTTCGCTTACTTGTCCGTGACGCTTTAGTGTATCGATCGCACCAGAAAGTAGGCTTTCGTTAATAAAACTGTTGAAACGAGAAATAACGATAGCAATTTTTGCATTTGGCGCTGGGAAGCCACCCTCGATCACTTTCATAAGCTTTCCTTTAACTCTATTTATAAGTGAAATATGTTCATCAAGTGAGAATCGCCGGATTCTAGCACAAATTTGTGAGCAATATCTAATGGAAATTGGAGGCAAATCACCGGTTCCTAGCCATTGACGAGTTAAGCACGTCAAAGACTAGGAACTTATTGTTCGGTTGTTACTCGCAGACGTACTCAACAACATTCAGACCAAAACCACCTAACGCGTGGTACTTTTTGTTGGTCGATGACAGAAGACGCATATCATGTACACCGAGATCCGCAAGAATCTGTGAACCAACGCCAACACGGCGAGACGTGCCTTGTTTTTTAGCAAGCGTTGGGGCTTCACCTTTGTCTTGCGCTTCGAACATCTTCACGCGATGAATAAGTAGATCAGTCGATTCTTCATGGCCAAGAACAACCAATACACCGCCCTCTTCACCAATGCGTTTCATTGCCTTATCTAGTGTCCAACTGCGCTCTGCATTACGATCGCTACGTAGTAAGTCGGTAAAAACGTCTTGAAGATGTACGCGAACCAGTGGCGCTTTTTCTTTCAAATCGCCCTTGCACATTGCGTAGTGCACTTGGTTATCAATGGTGTCTTTGTACGTGACTAACGTGAACTCGCCAAACTCTGTCGGTAACTTGCACTCAGCCACACGTTCAATCGTTGTCTCAGTGTTATTGCGGTACTCAATTAGGTCGGCAATAGTGCCCAATTTAATACCGTGCTTCTCTGCAAAGATCTCTAGATCAGGGCGACGAGCCATGGTGCCGTCGTCATTTAAGATCTCAACAATCACCGATGCTGGCTCTAAACCAGCAAGACGAGCCAAATCACAGCCAGCTTCAGTGTGACCTGCGCGAGTCAGTACACCGCCGTCTTGAGCTGCGAGAGGGAAGATGTGACCAGGCTGCACCAAATCCGCAGCTTTAGCGTTTGGCGCGACTGCTGCTTGAACGGTACGTGCGCGATCTGCGGCTGAAATACCAGTCGTTACCCCTTCTGCTGCCTCAATCGAAACAGTAAAGTTGGTGGTGTATTGCGCATTATTGTCTTGCACCATTGGTGGCAGACCTAGACTTTCGCAACGATCTTTGGTCATGGTTAAACAAATCAGGCCACGGCCATAGGTTGCCATAAAGTTGATGGCTTCCGGCGTAATATGCTCGGCAGCCATGATCAAGTCACCTTCATTCTCGCGGTCTTCATCATCCATTAGGATGACCATTTTGCCTGCGCGAATATCATCAATAATTTCTTGTGGCGTACTGATTGGCATAGTCTGTTATCCCGTTATTCTAAATTTGTTATTGCGACAGCAATGAAAAATTACGTTGCAGTGAATGCTAGTTAGGTCAATAGTTTGAGCTTTGCATTAAGCAAGTCAATGAATCTCGCGGTGTTCTGTGAGTCTGCTCTTTATCGCATGCCTCACGCAGCCACTCCCAAGACTTATGCAAAACCGTTTTGCTGTAAAAAGTCCATCGTGATACGAGACTCGGCCTTATCTTCTTGTTGTCCTTGCAGTAAACGCTCCATATAACGCGCAAGTACATCAACTTCTAAGTTGACTTTGCGCCCCACTTGAAACTGGTCAATCGTAGTTTCTTCACTCGTATGAGGAACGATCGTCAGCTTAAAAGCATTTTTACGTAAGTCGTTGACGGTTAGGCTAATACCATCAACAGTAATCGAGCCTTTCTCTGCAACGTACTTGCTAATTTCCGCAGGCATTGCAACCCAAAACTCTATCGCACGGCCAACTGAATTGCGTTCGACAATTTCACCAACCCCATCGACATGGCCAGAAACGATATGTCCACCCAATCGCGTTGTTGGCAACATGGCTTTTTCTAGATTCACCTTATCGCCTACTTGGTATTCAGCAAACCCAGTTTTCTTCAAGGTTTCTAATGACAGATCAGCACTGTAATAGTGGCTTCCGAAGTCAACTACCGTTAAGCAAACACCATTGGTCGCAATGCTATCGCCTAACTTAACGTCTGACATATCAAGCGTACCCGTTTCAACCGTGACGGTGATGTCTTCGCCCTTCGGCGTAATCGCAGCTAACTTGCCAACTGCTTCTACTATTCCTGTAAACATACTATTTCTTATCTAATTTCATTACGTTTTATGGTGGCGGTGATGCGAATGTCTACCCCAACCATACGAACGTCTGTAATGTTTAAATCTATGACGTCAGCCATAGCGCTTAACCCTAAAGCACCGATAAGCCCCCGACCATCGCTGCCCATGAGTTTTGGCGCAAGGTAAACAATGAGCTCATCTACAAGATTAGCCTTTATCATCGCACTCGCTAGCGTAGCTCCAGCTTCAACCCATAAGTGATTGATGTGGCGCTCATCCGAGATACGTTTTAATGTCGTTGATAAGTCAATTTGGTCAGCGCTGTCCAATAGAGGGATACAGTCTCCATCAGAGCGAACAATAACTCGCTCTCCATCGGTATGGAACAGCTTGAGCGCATCAGTTAAATGGTTCTGACGATCTAGGATTACACGTACTGGTTGACGAAGCTCTTCTTGTAAATACTGCGCTTGAACACTATCAGGTAAGTCATCCCAGCGCACGTTGAGTGATGCATTATCATCAATCACCGTTTTGCTAGTAGAAAGAATGCCACCACTTATCGCTCGATAACGCTGCACATCTTGGCGGGCCGCTGGGGAGGTGATCCATTGGCTCTGACCATTACTGAGTGCGCTTTGCCCATCCAAACTGGCTGCCATTTTTAATTGAACAAACGGCATGCCTGTACGCATGTACTTTATAAAACCAGGGTTAAGGGCAAGGGCATCTTGCTCTAACAAGCCGATTTGTACTTCAATTCCGGCATCACGTAACATCTGGATGCCGCGACCTGCAACTTTCGGGTTTGGGTCTACCATGGCGCAAACCACACGTGCCACTTTGGCTTTAATCAGCCCTTCGGCACATGGCGGTGTACGGCCGTAATGAGAGCAAGGTTCTAGCGTCACATAAGCGGTTGCACCAACTGCTTTTTCACCCGCCATGCGCATCGCGTGCACTTCGGCATGCGGCTCACCAGCACGATGGTGATAGCCTTCACCGACAATTTCTTCATCACGAACGATGACACACCCTACATTTGGATTAGGGGCGGTGGTATAAATGCCACGTTTCGCTAACTTAATAGCTCGTGACATCATGGCGAAATCTAAATCAGAAAACGCTCTTTCAGGAGAGTGTTGAGTCATGAGCTACTCAGTCTTCTAGGCGGGCAATCTCTTCGCCAAACTCGCGAATATCTTCAAAGCTGCGGTAAACGGAAGCGAAACGAATGTAAGCCACCTTATCGAGCTCTTTGAGCTGGTCCATGACTAAATTACCAATCATTTCACTCGGAACCTCTCGCTCACCCGTCGCACGCAGTTGTGATTTGATCATACTGATCGCTAACTCTATAGAATCGGCACTCACTGGGCGTTTCTCTAAAGCGCGTTGAATACCGCCAACCATTTTATCTTCATCAAATGGTTCACGGTTGCCATTCGATTTGATCACTTTAGGCATCACTAACTCTGCGCTTTCAAACGTAGTGAAACGCTCGCTACATGCCAAGCACTGACGGCGACGTCGAACTTGATGGCCATCAGCCACTAAGCGGGAATCAATAACTTTGGTATCGTTCTCGGAACAAAAAGGACAATGCATATCACCTCCATATCTATACCAAAATAACCTCATGAGCAATCACGGATAACCACGCGTTCATGGTTATACGGACTCTATTAAAGCTATTTGGGTATAACGCTTTCAAACCGAAATAAAAGCTCATGTAGTGTAGCGGAATTGGTATGTTAGACAAAACAAAAAGGGGCACAAAGGCCCCTTTTTCACTCAAGATCTCGTCGAATGTGTTAACTGCGTGCTAAGTAGTTCGCTTTACCAACCCACTTGTAGCTAGTTAGCTCTTCTAAGCCCATCGGACCGCGTGCATGTAGCTTTTGCGTAGATACTGCGACTTCTGCGCCAAGGCCAAATTGCGCACCGTCTGTAAAGCGCGTTGAAGCATTCACATAAACCGCCGCCGAGCCGACAGAATTGATGAACAGTTCTGAGTTTTCCAAACTATTGGTCATGATCGCATCTGAGTGGCTCGCGTTATGGACACGCATATGATCAATGGCATCTTTCACATCAGACACAACTTTTACACTAAGAGTGTAACTCAACCATTCCGTATCAAAGTCACCCTCAACAGCATCGCGAATTTGTGTTACTTGAGCCATCAGTGCTTTTGCCTTAGGCTCTGTCACGAAGGTCACTTTATCGTTCATGCGCTCTACGATCATTGGTAGGAATTGCGCTGCAATTTTTTCATGCACGAGCAGCGTATCTAATGAGTTACACGCAGATGGACGTTGAACTTTAGAGTTCTCAACCACATTCAGGGATTTCTCTAGATCAGCGGATTCGTCGACAAAGATATGGCTGATACCAAAGCCACCAATAATCACCGGAATCGTGCTGTTTTCTTTACACATTTTGTGTAGGCCAGCACCACCGCGTGGAATGATCATGTCGACGTAATCGTCCAACTGAAGCAATTGAGAAACAAGCTCACGATCTGGTTTTTCAATGTACTGCACAGAAGAGGCTGGAAGGTTCGCCTTTGCGAGCGCAGACTGAATAACCTTCACTAATTCCATATTCGAGAAAAAGGTCTCTTTGCCACCACGTAAAATGCTTGCGTTGCCGGTTTTCAAGCACAACGCTGCGATATCAATGGTTACGTTTGGACGCGCTTCATAAATTACGCCTACGACACCAAGCGGCACGCGACGACGAGACAGTGACATCCCATTTTCCAGTACCTTACTGTCTATTTCGCTGCCTACAGGATCGTTCAAGCTAATGACGTTGCGAACATCATTCGCAATTGCAGTCAATCGTTCTTCATTAAGCAAAAGGCGATCGAGCAGCGCATCGGTTAAACCCGCTTCACGGCCAAGTTCGATGTCTTTAGCGTTTGCCGCCAAAATAGCAGCAGAGTTTGCTTCTAGCTCATCAGCAATGATGGCTAATGCTTGGTTCTTTTGCGCAGTTGACGCTGTCGCTAATTCGAAAGCTGCATCTTTAGCAGCTTTACCCATATTCGTTAAATCCACTTTGCTTCCCTCTAATTCTATTCCTGAATGACGACCAAATCATCGCGGTGAATCACCTCAGAGCCATAATCATGACCCAAAATAGAGATGATATCTTTACTGTGCTTACCCGTAATTTTAGTTAGGTCATCACTTGAGTAGGCGCTGATGCCACGAGCCACCAACTTACCGTGAGCGTTTGTTACACGCGCCACTTCGCCTCGTGCGAAGTCACCACTAACTTTGATGACCCCTTTAGCAAGTAGGCTACTGCCCTTGCCGACCACAGCATTGACTGCACCATCATCAATAACGATGTCGCCCGATGCCGCAGGTCCCGCTAGAATCCAGCGTTTACGGTTCTCTAAGGCTTCAGCGCAAGGTAGGAAGCGCGTACCCTGAGGTTCAGCACTTAAAGAGTCAAAGATAACATTCGGCGCACTACCAGCAGCAATAATAACCTCGATACCTGCGCGGCGAGCGATGTCTGCGGCTTGCAGCTTCGTTGCCATACCACCAGTACCCAATGTTGTACCGCTTCCACCTGCGATTTTACGCAGCGTATCGTCGATGGTTTTTACTTCCTTGATAAGCTCTGCGTTCGGATCTTTACGAGGGTCAGCAGTAAACAGACCTTTTTGGTCCGTTAAAAGCAAGAGCTTATCTGCACCACATAAAATGCCTACCAAAGCGGAAAGGTTGTCGTTATCGCCAACTTTAATCTCGCTAGTCGCAACGGCATCATTTTCGTTTACGATAGGAACAATATCGTTCGCAACGAGCGCATTAATAGTGTCACGCGCGTTAAGGAATCGCTCACGATCTTCTAAATCGGCACGGGTTAGTAGCATTTGGCCGATCTTGATACCATAAATACCAAACAAAGACTCCCATGTTTGAATCAAGCGACTCTGCCCCACCGCGGCAAGTAACTGCTTACTCGCCATCTCGTTGGGCAATGCGGGGTAACCAAGATGCTCACGGCCTGCTGCAATCGCACCAGACGAAACCATTACGATTGAATGGCCTTGTTTTTTAAGCTCAGCACACTGGCGTGCTAACTCAACCATGTGTGCACGGTCGAGCGCCAAAGTGCCGCCTGTCAGCACACTTGTACCCAGTTTCACAACGACAGTTTGTGGTTGTGAAACAACTGCATTTTGTTGATTCGTTGTCATGATGTCTTCTGAAGTGAAAAACAAATAAAGAGGGATGTTTTAACAATCAAATAGGGAATTAACAAGAGAAAAGGTGCGTTTTCGCACCTTTTTGTTTGGTATTAAATGAAAACAACCAAATTAAGCGAAATCGAAAGACTCCGTGTGATATTCGACTTCTAATTTGAAGTGTTCTTCTAAAGTATCAACCAGCTTTTGATGGAATGTGCTCTGCGTGAGATACACTTCCTCTACCACTTTTTTGGGAAGGGCTTCAGATACCCATTGCCCTTCTTTGTTGTACTTGCCAATATGATATTTAGCAGTAAAGCCTCCCTCGATGGATTCCAAATCCATCCACCAGCCCCAAAATTCACGCTTCTCAGGCGATTTTTTGTCGTCTACACATACAGATAAACAATCAAAATAATAGCGCCCTTCTTGCGATTGTGGTTCGCGCAGGTAAGGCCCTATCGCCTTCAACTTTGACATCAAGCGAAAGTGAGTCGGGCCCTGAGTCGTCTCTGACATATGAATCTCCGTTTTCATAGTTAAAAGTAAACACCCAAGAATGATTATTATTTTTAATTATCATGAGCTTATTTTTTGCTCAGATATATCACTCTTAACTAATTTAGGAGAATTGTCACCCTAATAATTCATCTTCTAGCCACTTTATGGCTAAATCGAGGGATTGCTCATATCCTTTTGTAATTGTTTTGGAACTGATTTTTTTCGCTCTACCATACTGGCTAAATAGAGCAACAAGTTGATTATCACTGTGTGGCGACACTGGATCGCCTTCAAGACTCAAAGCCAAAATAGGCACTTTGGTTTTTCGACTGCTCAGGAAGCCCTGAACCTTCAATGACCACGCCATCATCTGACCAGCCATGCTATTAATATCAACCGCATTTTTCCCCAAACGGGAAGCCAAAAGATCTAAGTACATCTTCGGCATTTTTTGCAACTTCTGAGGGGAAGTAAAAATATCATGTACGGGTGCGCCTAGAGCGACACAAGCTTTGATCTTTTCTTGCTCAACAAAAGAGAGTCTGATCATGGCATTACCACCAAAACGAAACCCAACTAACCCCACTTTGTGATGATCAACCCAAGGTAGCGAGTAAAGCTCATTCAATACCGCTTGATGTAGGCAACTTGAATTCTCGGTCAAGGGCCAATGAGAGCTATGCCCTACCGAAGGCATGTCCACGGTTAACATCGCAATATCTCGCGGTGCAAGACGATTACGGAACAAACGCCACATGTCGGTTTGTAGAGTATCCAAACCAGCGCTCACCATGACCACAGGTAACTGTTTATCCGTTCTTGGTAAATGGAGGTTCGCGATGATTTTGCGATTTTGGTAAGGCACTTCAATTTGCTTGATGGTGTACTTAGTTTTTTCTGCGCCGTCAGAATACGCTTTGTTTGCCAGTACTTGAGCCTGCGATGCCAAGTTGTCATTTTTTAAATGTGGGTAGCCGGCAATACTAAAACACAAAGAAGCAGTGAAGAGTTCATCCGCTGCCTCTTCTCCTTGCATTTCATTTGCTCGCTTCTGATGATCCATACCAAGCTTGATCCACTCAAATGTCCAGTTACCACTGTGATAACCCATTACAGTGTCTAACCAATCATCATTGGTTCGCGAGTGAGATGATGAAGCAATTTTGGACAGTACGCCTTCCATTTCGATCGGAGACAATCCTTGCCAAGCCCATTGCAAGCGACGCAAATGACGATACCAAGCACGATCACCCTGCGCTTCTCGTTCATCAAGTATTTTTTTACTGGTCGGCATGTACTGGGTAAGCGCGGAGGTTTCTTTTGCTTGCTTATGTTTCACGAACAAAGTTTCGGAAAGATTTTTACTGACGTCTTCAGACATAGGAAGAACCCTAGGCTATTAGCATGATTTAATATCATAATAAAAAAAATGCCCCTATAAAGGGGCATTTCTCAATATTCTTTAACCGCGCTTATTTTTGCTTGCGGTTTACTGGCTCAGCATACTGGATTGACATATCCCAAGGCTGCTCGATCCAAGTGTCTTGAGCAATATCTACAACGTAATCATCCAGCAGCTCTTTGCCTGATGGTTTCGCACACACAGCGATCATTTTCGCTTTTGGATACATCTCACGTAGTTTGCGCGCTGTATCACCACTGTCTACTAGGTCTTCAACGATTAGGTAACCTTCGCCATCACCTTCAGGTGCTTTTAGTACCGTCATATCGCGCTGATGATCATGGTCGTAGCTTGAAATACAGATTGTATCAACGTAACGAATACCCAGTTCACGAGCCAAAATAGCGCCAGGAACCAAACCGCCGCGGCTTACCGCCCAAATTCCTTTCCATTGCTCAGCTGGCATTTGTTTTTCAGCCAGTTCACGGCAGTAAGTCTGCATTGCATCCCAAGTGATAATGAATTTTTTACTCATTGTAATAACCTAATAATTTGAAAATATGCATCCTCAAAATCTAGCGAAGTCACTCAAAAGCGGAATGCTCACTAACTTCTCCAAAATGTTTGGAGACGAGGATTTCAAGCTGCGCAAACGATTATTCTACCGAAACACACCGCTAATACCAACGGTGATATCAAAATTCTCTGCCTATTCCGCAGAAAAACCGTCTTCTGTGAACAACGTAAAAAAGAAAAAGCCAGCGTGAATAAATCCACACTGGCTTTTTGCTCGAGAAATTAACCGACGAGGTATTTAACGATGAAGATGGCTGACATCACCCATACACTCATCGACACTTCACGGCCCTTACCGCTGAATAACTTGATCGCCGCGTATGCGATAAAGCCTAACGTGATACCTTCTGCAATCGAGAATGTTAGCGGCATCACCAAACAAGTCACAACAACTGGCGACGCTTCAGTTAAGTCACGCCAATCAATGCTTACTAGCCCAGACAGCATCAAGATCGCCACATAGAATAGCGCACCTGACGTTGCATAAGCAGGGATCATACCCGCAAGTGGTGAGAACAATAGAGCAAGTAGGAAGAGTACACCAACAACCACGGCTGTTAGACCAGTACGCCCACCCGCAGCCACACCAGAAACGCTTTCAATATAAGATGTCGTGTTAGAGGTACCAAGTAATGCACCTACTGACGTTGCTGTTGAGTCTGCAAGTAACGCTTTGTTTAAACGAGGGATGTTGCCATTCTCATCAGTTAGACCTGCTTTTTGAGAAACGCCAACGAGCGTACCTGCGGTGTCAAATAAATCGACAAATAGGAAAGCAAATACGACGGAAATCATGCCTACTTCAAACAAACCAGAGAAATCCAGTTGCATGAAAGTTGGCGCAATGCTTGGTGGCGTTGACATAATACCGCCCCACTGCACATCACCAAATAGAAGACCAAGCGCTGTAACGCCAAGAATGGCGATCATCACCGCACCTTTCACACCACGGTGAACCAGTGCAATCGTAAGAAAGAAGCCAATCGCGGCCAATACAGATGGCAATGATGTGATCTCTCCCATAGAAACTAATGTCGCTGGGTTATCAACGACGATACCTGCATTTTTTAATGCGATAAACGCTAAGAAAAGACCAATACCAGCTGAAATACCTGTTCGTAGAGAATGCGGGATCGAGTTAATAATCCACTCACGGATCTTAAATACGCTTAAAAGAATGAACAGAAGGCCAGAAACAAATACAGCCGCTAACGCAACTTGCCACGTATAACCCATTCCCAATACAACAGAGTAAGTGAAAAATGCGTTCAGGCCCATTCCTGGTGCCTGTGCGATTGGGTAATTGGCAACAAATCCCATGATAAAACAGCCGATTGCGGCAGCAAGACAAGTCGCGACAAAAATGGCGCCACGGTCCATACCGGTATCCGACAGGATCGCTGGGTTTACAAAAATAATGTAAGCCATAGTTAGGAAGGTCGTAACACCTGCAATGATCTCAGTGCGCACATTTGTGCCATTTTCACTGAGTTTAAAAAGCCTCTCGAGCATGATCGAATCCTGTAAAGGTAAAAAAGTAAACGGTTGCGTAATCGATTGGCGGGAATTATAAAGTTATCAAATAGCAAATTCTAGATAGAATCTTCACTCTAATGCGTTTTTTTTCTTTGGATATGAAACACATTCTCTAATCCATCATAGCAAGCAAAGAAATATATTCTTATAAAACAATAGGTAACCCAGATAACACAGTTCTCTAAAAGAGAATAAAAACTGAGCAATGTACTAAACTTTCAGATGAAAAAGGCCCATTTTAAACATGGTATCTAACAGATTTGATGGAAAAGTCGATAAAACCGAAGAATGGGGAATAGAAGAAGGCTTTGATGGCAATAAGTGAGTCAGGAAGAGAAAATAGAGATAAAAAAACGCCACCCAATTTGGGTGGCGGTGAATCATGTCAGCACTATCACTGAAAAAAAATTCCAATTTATAGGGGTGAACAAACTGTTCGAGTCACATGCGTTGACTTCACTTAGTAGCCAAAGCTTGTTGGGTATACAAAGTTACCGGTGTAAACAGACTTGCTATTCCAGAACATTGTACTTGGTAAACCTTTCATAACTATCACCTTTTAAATCAATTAAACATTCGTTGATTTCTCGGTTCCTTGGAGGCGATAAAACGGACTCATCCTTTGAGCATTTCATTCTTCTCTCAGAAGCTGGTTACAAATATACCACCAAGAAATTTAATTACAAGCATTTTAGTGACTGGAGTCACAAAAAATGCACAAATTGACCTTTATCAAAATTTATGTGTAATTAAATTACAATTTTATGAATTAAAAAATAAAGCCACTTTCAGAATATATGATAGAGAACACATAGTGCTTGTTATTGTATTCACAAACTGTGACAGTTCTGAGAGAAATCCTTGTGATCGCGACTACTCGTACTCCTTATCTGGTGGTATGCTAACGGCAATTTGAAGGCCAAATCGTCTAGCATTTAATGCTACCTTGACAATATTTTTACGGTATATATTTGGCAAAGCACATCAAAAGGAGTCCTCCGTGTCTGAGTTCCATTCTGAGATCAGTACCTTATCACCTGCTCCACTTTGGCAGTTTTTCGATAAGATTTGTTCTATCCCTCATCCATCGAAACATGAAGAAGCATTAGCACAGTACATTATCAACTGGGCAACAGAGCAAGGCTTTGACGTTCGCCGTGATCCAACCGGTAACGTGTTCATCAAAAAGCCCGCGACACCAGGAATGGAAAATAAGAAGGCTGTTGTACTTCAAGCACACATCGACATGGTGCCGCAGAAAAACGAAGACACTGAACACGACTTCACCAAAGATCCAATCCAACCTTACATCGATGGCGAATGGGTAACTGCGAAAGGCACGACGCTTGGTGCAGATAACGGTATTGGTATGGCTTCTTGCCTTGCTGTATTGGCATCTAAAGATATTAAGCACGGTCCACTCGAAGTTCTGCTGACGATTGATGAAGAAGCAGGCATGACTGGCGCATTTGGCCTTGAAGCTGGTTGGTTAGAGGGTGAGATTCTTCTAAATACAGACTCTGAGCAAGAAGGCGAAGTCTACATGGGTTGTGCAGGTGGCGTTGATGGCACCATGACTTTCGATATTTCTCGAGAATCAACGCCTGCAGGTTTTGTAACACGCCAACTGACGCTGAAAGGCCTAAAAGGTGGTCACTCAGGTTGTGACATTCACACAGGTCGCGGTAATGCCAACAAATTACTTGGTCGTTTCCTTGCCGGTCATGCTCAAGAGCTTGATTTACGTTTAGTCGAAATCCGTGGCGGTAGCTTACGTAATGCAATCCCTCGCGAAGCGTTTGTTACTGTCGCGCTTCCTGTCGAAAACCAAGACAAGCTTGCTGAGCTGTTCAACCACTACACTGAGCTGCTTAAAACTGAATTGGGTAAAATCGAAACAGGTATCGTAACCTTTAATGAAGTGATCACGACTGACGCGCAAGTATTTTCAATCGCCGATCAGCAACGATTCATTGCGGCACTTAACGCTTGTCCAAACGGCGTAATCCGTATGAGTGATGAGGTGGAAGGCGTTGTTGAAACTTCTCTAAACGTTGGTGTGATCAGCACAGAAGAAAATAAAGTCACCGTGCTTTGCTTGATTCGTTCTCTCATTGACTCTGGCCGTAGCCAAGTGGAAAGCATGCTGCGCTCGATTACTGAGCTAGCAGGCGCACAAATTCAGTTCTCAGGCGCTTACCCTGGCTGGAAGCCAGATGCAGATTCCGAGATCATGGCAATTTTCCGTGATATGTATGAAGGCATTTACGGTCATAAGCCGAACATCATGGTCATCCATGCTGGTCTTGAGTGTGGCCTATTTAAAGAACCATACCCACACATGGATATGGTTTCTTTCGGTCCAACAATAAAATTCCCTCACTCTCCAGATGAGAAAGTGAAGATTGATACTGTTCAGTTGTACTGGGATCAGATGGTCGCGCTTTTAGAAGCGATTCCAGAGAAAGCATAATTCAATCACGAAAAATGACAAAGGGTGCCATACGGCACCCTTTTTTTGGTTTAGTTGAACCCAACTACACGCGGTTTTGCGCGTAAGCGGCTAATTCATCCATTGACGTTTGTGCAGCAACTTCACCATCAATGTAGTAAGTGACAAACTCACCATCGCGTACACCCATGAGTGTCGCCTTTTCACCGTTACTGTAAGTAATATCCATTTGAACAGTGTTCTCATCGATTTGCTGCATTCGCCCCTGCTCAATGACACGGTTATCCGCTAATGGTGCGATTGGTGCCGTCGTTAACGATTTATCTAACTGGTGGTTGACATCAATGTAAGTATCCACCTTTGTATCGAAGATATGTGGCTTACCATTTAACGGGTTCTTACCCGTCCAAAATTCTAGAGAGTTAAACACGATATAATCCGCTGCGATCGCGACACCATAAACAGGCGCTAAAAGCATATTTAGGCCACCTCGAGCGTAACGGTTGTCAACAGCTTTCAAGTTAAATCCCATGACATAACCTGTCACGGCATTACTACCTACGCAACCTGAAAGTGAAACTGCTACCGCAGTCAATGCACCAATTTTAGCAATTGCCTTTTTCATCAAAACCTCTAGTTATAAAGTGTGAAACCTCAAATTCGGCGCGGATATTATCGGATAAAAAGTAGGGTTAAAAGTCCGTTTTTTTGTCCTCCATGAACAGTATTATTTTTAATACAGTCACATTTTTTAAGGCTATTATTGCGCTCTCTTCTCTATGTCTTGTTATGTATTAAACTGATAGAAAAGATCATATTGAAAACAAAAACTTCACACATAACAAAATTTCACGCATGACGATTAAAGTAATTTGTCGTGTCCTTAATGAGAATGATTAGTGCGATTTTGCAGCAATTGTTACATTGCTGATGACGCATTTGACAGAGATGGTTTATGGCCAGAAGTAAAAAAAGCAAAGTGTTTGAGCTCTTAGGACATCAAATACAACCAGGGCAACGATTAGAGATCGAATTTGAAGCAGCGAAGCTATATACACATTCGCCTTTATCTATTCCTGTGGAAATCATCCATGGGAAACAAGAAGGACCAGTGTTAATGGTGAATGCTGCTATCCATGGTGATGAGCTTAATGGCGTAGAAATCGTTCGTCAGATCATTAACCAACTGGATCCACAAAAACTGAAAGGCACTGTCATTGCAGTACCTATCGTTAACGTTTTTGGTTTCATCCATAAATCTCGTTACTTGCCCGACCGACGAGATCTCAACCGTTGCTTTCCTGGCAGTGAAAAAGGCGCACTTGCATCTCGTATGGCACACGGGTTCTTTAACAACATTGCCAAGCGTTGTGACTACATTTTGGATCTACACACAGGAGCCATTCACCGCACGAACTTGCCACAGATTCGCGCAAACTTAAGCAACCCAGAAACTCTACGTATTGCTCAAGCATTTGCGACGCCAGTGATTGTTGATTCAGCATTGCGTGATGGCTCTTTACGCAGTGAAGCAGAAAAATGTGATATTCCAGTGCTCACCTACGAGGCTGGCGAAGCATTGCGCTTTGATCCACTTTCGATAAGCGCTGGTGTACTCGGGGTTCGGCGCGTAATGCAAGCCATTGGTATGTTGCGTGCGAGCAGGAAAAAGCTGCCTGAGCCTATCATAGCGAAGTCCACCAGCTGGGTTCGCGCGTCAGGTAACGGCATTTTGCGTACTGTCGTTAATCTGGGAGACAAAGTAGAACAGGGGGAAACGCTCGCTTATATTAGCTCTCCTCTTGGTCATGATGAGATAGAACTAAAAGCCCCGAAGCGTGGTTTGGTTATCGGTCAACAAACATTACCATTGGTGAACGAAGGCGATGCAATTTTCCACCTTGCCTATTTTAACCAAGGTGATAATGCTTTAGAGCAAGCAGTCGAAAGCTATATTGAAGGCCTCACTGAATTCGATGCCGAGCCGCTGACAACCGGACAGATACCGTTAGAAACTCAGTAATTCCTACCAAGTAGGCGCCTGATTAGCTCAAAAGGAGCAACAGTGCTCGCACTATCTTGTTTAAAGCCAATAAGCTCAGCGTCCATGATGCTGGGCTTTTTGTTTTATGTACGCTAACGATACTTATCGTAGTTTCCACGAATGGATAAAAAACTTTACAATCCGTCGCAAAAACACATTTGATAATTAATCTCATTATCATTTATTAATCGTAATAATGTTCTTATAATCCGAGCTTCATAAAAACACTATAAATCATCAATATGAAACGATTAAAAAGTCATCCATTCAAAGTAAATCTCATTTCACTGGCTTTGCTCTTCCCTCTTTATTCATATGCCGAGACAGCGCCAAATGAAGAGCTTGAAGTCATAGGCGTTCGTTATGCCAAACCTATTACCATTGCTGAGCCTGCGCAAACCACCATTAATTGGTCAGAGATTGAAGAGCAACAGTACTCTAATTTTGCCTCAATGATCGATGCCGTTCCCGGTGCATCAATAGATGGTGGCGGTCGTTCTGGTGGCGAACGTATTAACATTCGTGGTTTTGATGATCCAAGCGATATCGCCGTCTTTGTCGATGGCGCTCCAATTGGCTTTCAACAATACCGCTACGGTACCTTCTTTTTTGATCCGTTCTTAATTGGCGAAGCAGAAATTATCAAGGGCGCGCACGACTATCGAGCACTCAACGGGAAGTTTGGTGGCTCCATTCGCATTAAAACCAAAAGTGTCGATGATCTCCTGTACGGCGAAAGAAACTTTGGTGCTCGCATCTCAAGTGCATACAACACCAACGGCGATGAGAACGCCTACACGCTAACACTCTATGGTAAAAACGATACTGGTTTTTATTTTCTAGCGAATGGCTCGGTAAAAGATTCTGATGACATTAAAGTCGGAGGTGGTGAAACGCTAGATTACTCAGGTTATGAGCAAGAAAACATGCTCGTAAAGGTCGGTTATGAAAATAACGATCACGAGTTTGAAATTAGCCATACTCTCTACAAAGATGAAGGTCGTAAACCTTGGGCTAACCGTCGCGGAAAAATGCCTAACATCACCGAATACAATATCAAGAAATACGGCTCATTAGAAAAAGCCCAATACGCTTACACCGTCGATAACAAATACACGGACAACACCACAACCATCTCTTACCACTACATGCCGACTAACCCGTATATTGATTTCAATATCAAAATGGCACGTTCCGAAAACGATCGTCATTGGGTTCGCCCTGACGTAGCATTCGAGAAAATGTTCGTTTCTGTTGGCAGTTACGGTCATGAGTCATGGCTGAGTTACGAGCGTGACTACGTTGATGTGTTTAACCAAGCACAATTCGGAGACCACACTCTAGTCACTGGGCTTCAATATCAAAAAACCGATAGAGACTCGTTAGTATTCAACGCATCATACGACAGTAATGAAGCGAAAAACTACGGTTGGTACACCCCTTACTACGAACCATCTGGCACGCAGTCAATTTATGCCGCTTACATTGCTGATCACTATCAAGCAACAGACCGCCTAACAATCACACCTTCTCTGCGTTACGAATACATCAAGAGTGAAGGAAAAGGGAACGCAGCGCCGGATTATAATGATCCAGCTGCCGGACATGACTATGGTGAAACGACGCATAAAGGCTTTAGCCCACGTTTGGATATCGACTTTGATGCGAGCAATAATACGCGTTTAAACGCCTCCTACGCCTACGCTTTAAAAGCACCAACCGTTGATAACATCTACTCAGTGCAATATGCGCGCGCTACCGCTACGGCTACTGCTTTGAATCTGGACGTGTCTCGTATCCATGCTTATCAAGCAAGCGTTATCAACTTAACGGAAGGGCTGGTGAACTCTCGCGATAACCTCGCAACAGAGTTAACTATGTTCTATAACGATGTTAGCGACACAGTTGATATACGAACGGGCGAAAACCTCGACAAAAATACTACTGAGTTACAAAGCTGGAATACAAACCTAGATGGCTTTAAAAACTATGGCTTTGAGCTAATTTCACAATACCGGATTGAAGATTTCTACAGTAATTTCTCAGCAAGTTACATTCGCGGCAAAAACAAAGGTAGCCTATCTGACTCTACAGGTTCAGATGATGATCATCCTGATGTACCACCATTAAACATTAATCTGGGTTTAGGTTACGAATGGATTCCTGGTTTACGTACGGGCTGGGAAGTCCGTTGGTATGATGCACAAACCAAAACCAAGGCAAGCGGTAACAATTTAAAAGTGAAATCGCCAAGTGAGCAATACACGCTACAAAACGCTTACGTGGTTTGGGAAATACAACAAGTCGAAGGCTTGAGCGTTGGCGCGGTTGTGAAAAACTTAACCGATCGTTACTACGAAGCATACCTATCTAATGGCGTGCCTTCGCCTGGTCGCGAAGTCAAACTGCACCTCACTTATCAATACTAACCATACCTAAAAGATGCAGGGCAGACATTAACTGCCCTGTTATATCGTATCCAATGGCCATAATTGCACGCCGTTTTATTTATCAGTATTATCATTTCCTTTTGCTTGCATACACATTATGAACAATCTAAAAACACGGCTTCTTCTGATTTGCTTCTTCCCTGTAGGTAGCCTAGCGCAAGCTTCTGAGAACATTGCAGACTACTTACAAGAACAAAGCAAGCACCAAGTTTCAGAAGATTTTTACGCACAGCCAACAGCAAATAACCTGAATCTAGATGCAAAAACTAACTCTTTAACTTGGCACGAAGATAGTAAGCCGGATCACTGTCGTTACGCCAAGCAGCCCAAAGACGTCGCAACACATTTCGACTACGGTGAAGCAAACGATCTATCTGACGGCTTACAACACTTTGATTTACCGGAAAGACATTCTGCAAAGGTCAAATCGACACATCGCACTTATGCTAATAACCCTCACCTTCTTCCTGGCAATAAACAATTTGCAGCCCCTGAAGACGGCACGTTTAGCCTGTCCGTATCATCGGATTGTTTTTAGCCGATATAAATAAAAAATGCCCTGAGACAAAACTCAGGGCATTTTCACTATTTGTTTGATGGGTAACGTCACCATCTCACCGATTTAAACTTATTCTTCGTCAGTGTCTACTTCGGTTTCACGTGCTTTGCGGGCTTCTTCTTTACGAACTTTTGCCGCTAGTTGTTCTGCTTCACGCTCTTGACGTTGCGCTGCTTTACGCTCGTTACGAACCACTTGGTTTTGGATAAATCCAGCCAGTTCTTGTTCAGCCCAAGCTTGTGCTTTCTCTTCGCTGTCAAAGCCTGTTTCACGCTTTGATACTACAGTCTTACGAGATGTCACTTGGCGAGTGATTTCTGCGCTCCAGCCGTTACGTTTTTCAGTGACGCGGATAGCAAATTTTGGATTCTTAGACATTTCTTTCATTTCCTAAGGGATTTAGGGATCAATCAGGGATTCGGTCAACTTGATAACTCCATCTAAGCTGAGCTGTTTAACACCATCCCTTGGTAAGCGCGGTATTAGAGCATAAAAGTAATCTAAACGCTGCAAGTTTTTTACGCTAGATAATAGATGACAAAGAAGAGGCAGAACAAAGCAACGTTTCGCCAAGTCACTAGAAAGAGCGACGAAGAAAAAAGAGTGATAAGAAAAAAGAAAGCGCTGGTCTCTCAACCAACGCTTTACTTAAGCTAGATTAACCTTTGGTTAATTAACCGATATTCTTACGGGCATTTTGGAACATACGCATCCAAGCGCCATTTTCACCCCAACCTTCCGGAGCCCAAGAATTTGCAACTGTGCGGAATACGCGCTCTGGGTGAGGCATCATGATAGTTACGCGACCGTCTGTTGTTGTTAAACCGGTAATCGCGTTTGGCGAACCATTCGGGTTGTTCGGGTATTGTTGTGTTGGGTTACCGAGGTTATCCACGTAACGAACCGCAACCGTACCTGATGCTTCAATCGCTGCTAGGTGCTCTGCATCACGTACTTCTACACGCCCTTCACCGTGGGAAACCGCGATTGGCATGCGCGAACCAGCCATTCCGTCGAAGAATACAGAATCAGATCTCTGAACTTCAACTAGACTAAAGCGCGCTTCAAAACGCTCAGATTCGTTGCGCACAAAACGTGGCCACAAGTCTGCACCTGGGATCAGCTCTTTCAGGTTTGATAGCATCTGACAACCGTTACATACACCTAAAGAGAACGTCTCTTCACGGTTGAAGAAGGCTTGGAACTGTTCACGAGCTTGTGCGTTAAACAGGATAGACTTAGCCCAACCTTCACCCGCACCTAGTACGTCGCCGTAAGAGAAGCCACCACAAGCTACTAGGCCATGGTATTCATCCAGTACCGCTTGGCCCGTTAGGATATCGCTCATATGGATGTCGGTTGCTTCAAAACCAGCTCGGTCAAACGCTGCTGCCATTTCGACGTGGGAGTTAACGCCCTGCTCACGTAGAATTGCCATCTTAGGTTTAGCACCTTTCGCAATGTACGGTGCTGCAACGTCTTCATTTACGTCGAAGCTGAGCTTAACGTTTAGACCCGGGTCAGAGTTATCTTTCTTAGCTTCGTGCTCTTGGTCTGCACACGCTGGGTTATCACGTAGACCTTGCATCTTATGCGTTGTTTCAGCCCAGATAACGCGTAGTTCGGTACGTGAACGTTCAAGCATAACAGCATCACCAGAAGTGATAACAAAGTCGTCTGAAGCTTCAACAGAACCAATCACATGTGAGCATGCCTCTAAGCCGTTTGCCGCCAGAGTAGATAGAACTGAATCTAAATCATCACTCTTAACTTGAACAACCGCACCTAGCTCTTCGTTAAATAGAACGGCTAGCGCATCGTCACCCAGCTTTGCGATGTTCGCTTTTACGCCACAGTGACCCGCGAACGCCATCTCAGCAAGCGTTACAAACAGACCGCCGTCGCCTTTATCGTGGTAAGCCACCAGCTTGTCATCACGTACTAACGCTTGTATTGCATCAAAGAAGCCTTTTAGCTGCTCTGCATTATCTACGTCAGCAGGTTTGTCACCCAGCTGTTTGTATACTTGTGCCAATGCTGTCGCACCTAAGCGGTTTTTTCCGTTACCCAAGTCAACAAGAACTAGAGAGGTATCTCCTTTGTCAGTGCGTAGTTGTGGAGTCACGGTCTTACGTACGTCTTCCACACGACCAAATGCCGTGATAACTAGCGACAGTGGAGAAGTGACTTCTTTGCTCTCGCCGTTTTCTTCCCACTTGGTTTTCATCGACATGGAGTCTTTACCAACTGGGATAGTCAAACCTAACGCAGGACACAATTCTTCACCAACCGCTTTCACTGCTTCGTAAAGACCCGCATCTTCACCTGGGTGACCCGCTGGAGACATCCAGTTCGCAGACAGTTTAATGTGTTTAATATCACCGATGTCTGTTGCCGCAATGTTCGTTAGTGACTCACCAACTGCTAGGCGAGCCGATGCACCAAAGTCTAGTAATGCCACTGGCGTGCGCTCACCCATCGACATTGCTTCGCCATGGTAAGTGTCGTAGCTTGCCGCTGTTACTGCGCAGTTTGCTACTGGTACCTGCCAAGGACCAACCATTTGATCACGAGCAACCAGACCCGTTACTGTTCGGTCACCGATAGTAATTAGGAATGTTTTTTCTGCAACAGCAGGAAGACGAAGTACGCGATCCACCGCTTCATTAAGCTCAATCCCATCACGAACAATGGCAGGGCTTTCCACTTTTAGTGTGGTTGCGTCGCGGTGCATCTTCGGTGGCTTACCAAGCAGGATATCCATTGGCATATCGATCGGCGTATTGTCGAAGTGAGAATCTTCTAACGTTAAATGACGCTCTTCTGTCGCCACACCCACCACTGCATACGGTGCGCGTTCACGCTTACAGATGGCGTCGAATGCTTCCATGTTTTCTGGCGCTACCGCTAGAACGTAACGTTCCTGTGATTCGTTACACCAGATTTCCAGTGGGCTCATGCCCGGCTCATCGTTTGGTACATCGCGTAATTGGAACTTACCGCCACGCTCACCGTCGTCGACGAGTTCAGGCAATGCGTTAGAGATACCGCCTGCACCCACATCGTGGATAAATGCGATTGGGTTGTCGTCGCCTAACTGCCAACAACGGTCGATCACTTCCTGACAGCGACGTTCCATCTCTGGGTTTTCACGCTGTACTGAAGCGAAGTCCAGATCTTCTGCTGACTGACCAGATGCCATGGAAGATGCCGCACCACCACCAAGACCGATATTCATTGCCGGACCACCAAGTACGATTAGGCTCGCACCTACAGGGATCTCTTTCTTCTGCACGTGTTCATCGCGGATGTTACCCATACCACCAGCAATCATGATTGGTTTGTGGTAACCACGAATTTCTTCACCCGCATGAGAAGTGACTTTTTCTTCGTAAGTACGGAAGTAACCCAATAGATTTGGACGACCAAATTCGTTGTTGAATGCCGCGCCTCCTAGAGGACCTTCAAGCATGATGTCTAACGCATTCACAATACGACCCGGCTTGCCGAAGTCGGTTTCCCATGGCTGTTCAAAACCAGGAATACGTAAGTTAGAGGTTGTAAAACCAACCAGACCCGCTTTTGGCTTACCGCCGATACCCGTCGCGCCTTCGTCACGGATTTCACCGCCTGAGCCAGTCGATGCGCCCGGCCACGGAGAGATTGCCGTTGGGTGGTTGTGCGTTTCTACCTTCATCAAGATGTGCGTATCTTCATGGTGGTACGTGTATTGACGAGATTTAGGGTCAGGGAAGAAACGCCCCGCTTTAGAACCTGTCATAACGGCTGCGTTGTCTTTGTATGCAGACAGCACATAGTCAGGTGTCGTTTCAAAAGTGTTTTTGATCATTTTGAACAAAGACTTAGGTTGATCTACCCCGTCGATAGTCCAATCTGCGTTAAAAATTTTGTGGCGACAATGCTCTGAGTTCGCCTGAGCAAACATCATCAATTCAATGTCGTTTGGGTTACGCCCAAGCTTAGTAAAGTTCTCTACCAAGTAATCAATTTCATCTTCTGCGAGTGCCAAGCCAAGGGAAACGTTTGCCTCTTCAAGCGCAAGACGACCGCCAGCTAAGATATCAACATGTGCGACAGGCTTAGGTTCTGCAACAGTAAATAATGTTGATGCGGCTTCAAATTCTGTGAATACTTTTTCCATCATGCGGTCGTGAATTAACGCTTTAACAGCGTCAGCTTGAGCTTCTGATAGAACAACTGAAGATTCGACATAATAAGCCGTACCACGCTCTAGACGTTTCACTTTATCCAGACCACAGTTAACAGCGATATCGGTAGATTTAGAAGACCAAGGCGAGATAGTGCCAGGACGAGGCGTGACAAGAAGTAGAAGACCTTCAGGCTCATGCTCTTCGATGGTTGGGCCGTAAGTTAGTAACTTTTCAAGTTTTTCTAACTCTTGGTCATCAAGGTCTGACTTTAGATCGGCAAAGTGCATAAACTCGGCATAAATGCCAGTTACAGGCAGATCTTGTTCACGACAAAGTTCCAGTAGTTTATTAACACGAAACTCAGAAAGAGCTGGGGAGCCACGCAAAATTCTCATGTGCTTAGGTCTCTTATGCAATTGATTAAGGTGATATTGGAATAAATTCAGACACTTAAGATAAGCCCTGTCGAACCTATGCCGATTCCACCTCGTCATTGCGAGCGCATTATATAGTAATTGTTTTTGTGATGTAACACTAAAAGCAACCGTTTGCGTCATTTTTTTTGTCAAATTTGAATTACAACTAAAATGTCGATAAAACACACAATGTCACGTTATAAGTGTGTGATTCACTTTGCCCCATGAGCTCGCTTTGATATAAAGGCAAATAGAAATTTTCCAAGATGTACCTATTAATGCAAATAAGTCACTTCAACCGGCTCAAGCGCAGTGCTCTAATTTTAGTTTCTGTTCTTTTGCTCTCTGCTTGCCAGATTGAGTCGGAGCCCAAAAGTGAATTTGAAAAAATTCAAGAACGTGGTGTGCTTCGTGTTGGCACGCTAAACAATCAGCTTTCCTACTACATAGGTCCCGATGGTCCCGCAGGGTTGGATTACGAATTGGCGCGTCAGTTTGCGGAGCAGCTCGGCGTCAAACTCGAGATTAAACCAGCCTTTCGCCAGGCTGAGCTTTTTCCTGCTCTTAAGAAAGGAGATATCGATATCATCGCTACGGGTTTAAATCAAACGTCACAAGCAGTCAAACGATTTAGACCAGGCCCTGCCTATTATTATGTAAGCCAACAAGTGGTATATAAAAAAGGGCAACTTCGACCACGTGATATCGAACAACTCATTGAATACCAAGCCTCGAAAGACGACGAGTCCGACGAAGATACAAATGCAGGCGCTCAAACATTAAAGATCGTTGAACAATCGCAATATGTTCCGACCCTAACAGCGTTAAAGAAGCAGTATCCAGAACTTCAGTTTGAAATTGTTGGTGATGCTGACACGAGAGACTTACTCAAATACGTATCGACGGGTGAGTTACGTTTTACTGTGACTGATTCGGTAGAACTTTCCCTAGCTCAACGCCTTTACCCCGATCTTGCGCTCGCGTTTGAACTTACAGAAGATCAACCAGTGTCTTGGTTTACTCGACGTTCTGAAGACGAAAGCTTGTATGCGATGCTGATAGAGTTTTTCGGTAACATCAAACAATCAGGAGAACTGTCCACTCTCGAAGAAAAGTACATTGGTCATATTGAAGCATTTGACTACGTTGATACTCGCGCATTCATTCGAGCTCTGGATGACAAATTGCCTAAATGGGCACCTTTATTCCAAAAATACAGCGAAGAGTTCGACTGGCGATTAATTGCAGCATTGGCTTATCAAGAGTCACACTGGAAACCAACAGCAAAATCGCCAACGGGTGTTAGGGGGATGATGATGCTGACTCTGCCAACAGCGAAAAGCGTCGGGGTAACAAACCGTTTAGACCCTGAGCAATCTGTTCGTGGTGGTGTCGAGTACTTACGTCGTATTGTAAGTCGCGTGCCTGATAGCATTAACGAGCATGAAAAAATATGGTTTGCGTTAGCTTCATACAATATTGGTTACGGCCACATGATGGACGCACGACGACTCACCAAAGCACAAGGTGGCGATCCGAACGCTTGGGCCGATGTAAAAGACAGGCTGCCTTTACTTCGTCAGAAGCGCTATTACAGCCAAACTCGCTATGGGTACGCCAGAGGCGATGAAGCGCGTAATTACGTAGAAAATATTCGACGTTACTACCAATCCATCATTGGTCATGTCAGCCAACAGCCAGCGATTGATGAGAATAGCGATGACTTGCAAGTGATTCCGCCGCTCAACCCCGACATTTTGATATCGGGCGCAGTAGAGACCGTCGTAGAACAAGTCTCTGGCGCTTCTGACGTCACGGTTGAAGAAGACACCGAACAAGAAAGCATTGAAGAATAAACCCGCGGTAAACTAAAAAATGACGAGCCTATGAAGCTCGTCATTTTTGTTGAGTCCTAACGAAAACTTATCTAGACTCCAATATTCTGAGTGACACCAACCACACTCAACCATTCCTTTGGTTGGTCGCCTTTTCTTCATCGTTAGTAAAACTGATTGCTTTGTAACCACATGGTTTAGCTCACTTGATGAAGCGGCGCTATCGGCTACGCTCTGCCGAAGTAACGTCACTCCTATTATTAAGCATCGTATTGAAATTGTTTGCTGGCTCTGTGCAATGCAGAAGTCAAATGAAGAACGTTTAAACCATACAATGTTTAGTGCGATTATCGAGTCTATTGCCAAGCATCGATGAGCCGCACTTTACTGGTAAAAGTCTTGTCTGCAGGAGGTTTTGAATATGAGAAGACGTAGAGTGCAGTCAAAGCGTTTAAATAACACAGTAGCTGCTATCCGACGTAAACGTAAACTGACATGTATGAAAAAGAAAGTAAGTTCACGTAATCGTGTTTTTGTACATTTAGTCAATCACTAGTGCGTCCAAGCAAACATCTACCACGTTGTAGGTGTTTGCTAACCCTCACTACTCCTACTACCTTGTTCGCTCTCTCCATTTTCTAATGCTTTTTGTGCTTGCTTCTTCGCTTTAATTTCCTTTCGGCGGCGCTTAAAAAACGCTTGTAGCTGAGTACGGCACTCATCTTCTAGCAGCCCCTTTTCAACTAAGGCGTAATGGTAAGCGGCTTGACTTTCAAACAAATTAAGCACTGTTCCTGCTGCTCCAGCTTTTAAATCTGGCGCTCCAAAAACAACCCGCTTAACGCGGCTATGCAATAAGGCTCCGGCACACATTGGGCATGGCTCAAGTGTTACATATAACGTCGTATCCAGAAGGCGGTAATTTTCTAGCTTTTGGCCTGCTTTACGCAGCGTTTGGATCTCAGCATGTGCGGTAGCGTCATTAGTACTAATAGAGCGATTCCACCCCTCAGCGATAATTTCACCATCTTTGACAAGCACTGCGCCAACAGGTACTTCCCCCTCAGCTTCTGCTTGCTCAGCAAGCTCCATCGCTCTGCGCATAAACAATTCATCTTGAGGGGAAAACGGATGGTTAGACAAAGGAGGCTCCAAAGAAACAAAAAACGATTGAAGTCAGGAATTTTATCACCAACTTCGGTTTCACTACAGCAACACATCACGGGACAAAGTCTGCAACTCCAAAAAACTAGTTACAAGGCCTATCGATGTTCGTTTTACGAGAACAAAAAAACGCAGATCGAAGACCTGCGCTTTTTGGCTGCCAATTAGCAGCTTTCACACCCTACACGTTTTTACATTGTGTAAGTGTAAGGAGCTTGAATGCCTAGCGGGATACCTACCATCCAATAAGCAACTAGGAAGATAGACCAACCGATCAGCATTGCGATCGAGAATGGCATCATTAGTGACGCAAGCGTACCGATACCAGCCGACTTCACATAACGCTGACAGTAAACCACAACAAGAGGGAAAAATACCATTAGAGGCGAAATGATGTTCGATACAGAGTCACCCACACGGTAAGCCGCCTGAGACAGTTCAGGCGAGATACCAACCGCCATTAGCATTGGCACTAGGATTGGACCAATTAAAGCCCATTTTGCCGATGCCGAACCAATAAGTAGGTTTACAGACGCGGTTAGAAGGATCATACCGATGATGGTCACTTCACCTGGTAGGTTCATCGCTTTTAAGCCTTCTGCGCCATACAACGCTAGCATCGTACCGATGTTTGACTGAGCAAATGCAGATAGGAACTGAGCACAGAAGAACGACATAACAATGTATGCGCCCATGGTCGACATGGTATCAGCCATCGCTTTGATAATGTCGTTGCTGGTCTTGAACGTTCCAGACACTTTACCGTAAACGTAACCAGGAATGATAAACAGAATAAAGATCAACGGCACGATAGACTTCATTATCGGTGCTGAGAAGGCAGTAATTTCACCTTCAGGCGAGCGAAGTGCTGATGTTTCTGGAATTAACGCTGCAACAAGTAAAGCAATACCCGCCATCATTGCCCAACCTGCATAACGGAATGCTTTTGATTCCAGTTCAGTAAATGAACCTAGGTTTGGCGCGGTTTCCGCGTCATCATCAATTGGCATTTTTGATAAACGAGGCTCGATGATTTTCTCTGTCACGTACCAACCAATCCCCACAATAATGATAGAGGATAGGCCAGTGAAGAAGATGTTCGCTAATGGGTTAACCACATATTCAGGATCAAGAACCTGCGCCGCAGTTTGCGTAAAGCCTGCTAGTAGTGGATCGATACCTGAAGGGATAAAGTTTGCAGAGAAGCCACCAGATACACCTGCAAATGCTGCCGCAATACCTGCTAGAGGGTGACGACCTGCCGCATGGAAGATAATACCGCCAAGAGGAATAACCAGAACATAGCCTGCATCTGCCGCAGTATGCGATACAATGGCAACCAAAATAAGCATTGGAGTAAGAAGCTTAGCTGGCGTGAAGTTCAGCATCTTCTTAAGACCCGTCGTAATAAAACCCGAAGAATCTGCAACACCCACACCTAGCATTGCGACAAGTACGATACCCAGTGGCGCAAAGCCAGTAAACGTCGTCACCATATTAGCAAGGAAACTTGCTAGCGCTTCGCCCGTAAGTAAGTTGGTGATAGTAAGAGCTTCGCCCGTTCGAGGGTTTGGAAGATCGAATGATACATTCGACAAAAGTGCTGACGCCGCCCAAGTAATGATCAATGCCCAGAAGAACAAAATCGCAGGATCAGGAATTTTGTTACCTGTCCTCTCGATAAAGTTTAAAAAGCGCTCCATCCCGCTCGGCTTCGATGATGGTGCCTTATTTACAGCTTGGTTACTCATGGTAACTCCATAGTGAATGATGTTGGTGCCAAGGCCTATTTGAATAATTATAACGACCTACTATCCAACGAGTATTCTAGTAAACACTAATGGAGAAAGCACAAGGTTCTAGATTTTTTTTCATAATTGGAGACATATTTTGCAAAAACACCACTTCAATTAAACATAATAAAAACAGTAGCACATCAACTCGATTAACAGTTCAAAAACCATTTATTAACCGTGACAAATCCGGCATCAAACAGGAGTTACATCCGCATTTGTCTCAGCCCATGTATGCAATTGAACTTAGTTTTCGAATTCACTGTACTGTGAAATCATAGTTTTCAGCTGAACGGATTGCGTCTGCCCCATTCTATCTTCCCAACTTGTTGTGATGATGATCGTCTTTAGTGAACCTGATACAGTAGCAGGTGGCACATCCCACTCCACCGTGTACGCTCCAGTGGCGGAAGATCCTGTCACGATAGAGGCAAAACTGGCAGTAGAAATCGTAGAAAGCGCATCCGAAGCACCACGCGTTCGGAACCATTCAAGCTGGTTCTCTGTTAGACGCAGTGCTTCAATACTTTTTATGGCATATTCGGATTCGCGTTCTAGATACACGTTTAGCTTAGTTAAACCTAGAGCCCCAACACCGATAAGTAGAAAAGAAATTAGAACTTCAAGAAGGTTAAAACCTTTTTGTTTAGAGATCATTCCAGGAGCCTTTTTTCCATCTCGGAATTGCATGCGCATTCCTTGAATTGTCTATCACATCTTTATTGTATCTAAAGTCCAAAGAATCGAAGAAAACCGCTGCCTGATCTTCACTATCAAAATATTGACCACCAGATACCGTAAAAGAACCATGCTGATAATAAGAAGCTATTGTCCTGTATGAGTCTTCTACAACACTTGGCACATGATTTAGGTGAGCATTGGCTTCGAACCCAACCCAATCCGCTGTTGTCGGGGTATAATCATGATTGAAATGAAACAAGACCCCTTTAAACTTATTTGATGTAGCGCCGGAGCTCGGTGGTCCCATCACGGAGAAAAGACCATCATGAATGAGCACTGTTACGCCATTGGTCGATGATGTAGCATTCACTAAATCATTGTATTCCGATTGCTTGATTTCACAGCTCCCTTCCACCCATAAATGATGCTTCCCTGACTGAATTTCTGCTGTTAAAGCAGCACCACAATTAGGTATACCATCAGCCACTGAGCCCGTCATAACATGAAATACACCATTATCTCGGACATCGTTATGCTCTTCAGCCTTTACTCCAAAGAAGGATTCAAATGGCTTTAAATCTGTATCTTGAGTAAAATCATCACCAGCACCAACCCCGCCAACACTAGATGAGAGATGACGGTTTGCCGTCGTGTTTGCACAATCTTTATTTGTAGGGTTGTTAAAATCGGCATAGGGAGACTCTCCATGAATTACGCCTTTATTATCAACTGAAGAGGAGTAAAAGCGCTTTTTATACCTTAACGCAATACACTCCCACCCATCGCTGCTCAATTCCCCTGGGTCTGGAGTAGAGAACGTTGCACTAGAATGAAAATAAATGTCGGCATTAGACTGCATTGCACCATAACTCAAGTTACCTCCCAAAATAATCTCCTTACTAATGCTTGTAAATCCAACATTAGAAGTAACCAAATACCCATTGGAAGTACTCGTAAAATTCGGAATCGTCCAAAGTCCTGAGCCACAATCTGTTATTACGGCAGGTACAATATTATTAACTCTAAATTGCGCCCATGCACATTCAACACCTCCTTCCGCTAACCAATGTGCTTGTCGAGTTTTTATTTCGTTTTGCGCAACTTTTATTTGAAAAAATACACCTTTGGATGATGCTAATGATGCAATTAAAGCAAGTAATAAAAGTATAGAAGTCACAAGCAAAGTGGTATAACCGGAATAGCTATATTTAGATGTCATTGCCAATTCCTTTGTTTGATAGAAAACTCCGCAACTTCACTAAAGACTCCATCAATTGTTTTCAAACCTAACTTAACGCTCGTGACCGAACTTACACTTCCTCCATTAGTCACTGTTTCTGAACTAACGGTGAATTGGGTAACTTGGAAAATATCATCATCAAATAGAGAACGACAAAAATCTATACCATCAAAAGATAATATTTGTGTTTGAGACACAACGCCTTTCTCACATATAAAAAACCGAGTATCTCTCTTCTCATACTTAATATTTCGATAGTCTTCATTGGCAGCTGAGTCCTCTTTAAAATACACAAGCCCTACAGAAGAGGCGCCACTCAGCATTATGGTTCCTGTAGCTCCGGATAATTTGAGTGAACTACCGTTCCCACCATCATAACCTGCTCTTTGAATATCTTCTTTCATAACAGATAAAGTGATATTCAGACCTTGCAATAAATTTAGCTCTAAGCTTTTTTCCTTTGCTGTTTTTTGTAAACTCAAGAATATAGAGCCCACTACACTAAGGACAATTAACCCAATTAAAGAACTAATCATCAATTCGATTAAAGAGCTACCTATTTGATAGCGTTTGTTAGCACTGACGGTAATCATATAACTTAGTTCCAGAGTTACTACAAATTTTAATCCTTCCGGGAGGGTTGGAGAGCTTTGCTTGTAGTTTTATGTTTTGAGCATTAGTTGGGAAAAACTCTATATTTCCTCCTTGGGGTCGTCCACGGACCTCATCGAAGCTTATTTTTTGATTCTCGTAGCTGTGCTTCAAAGATAATTCAGAGTAGGCAGAGCCGGAAAGGCTTAAAATTACGCCCCCAGAGCCGCTAGACGAGTTAGTTAACTGTAGAGACCATGCACCTTGACTGACAACGACGTTTTTAGCCATAGAGAAATGAATATATAATTTTTGATTTCTCATTACCGCCTCGGACTTACTTTGGCTTAGAAAACCAGCTAATTCAGTTGCTAATCGCTGCATTTGCACAGTTTGTGAAACACGGCTAAAGCTTGGAGCTGCAAACGCCAATACAATACTCAGTACAGCAACAGTAATAAGAAGCTCCAACAACGTAAACCCGCGAGGCATTTCCCAAATTCCTATGTAAACGGCAAAAGGGCCGTAATTCATCTTGCACAGATGCTATCACCTGCCAAAAATAGGCGGAAAAGTGAAAAGGAAACTACTCGTGATGATTCGAATTTCTCGTTGTAACGGCTACAAAAAAGGATTGAGAGGGATGACATTGATCGAATTACTGATAGCTGTCGTGATTGTCGGGATCATTGCTGCGATCGCCTACCCTTCTTACACCAATCATGTGCTCAAGTCTCATAGGACGGTTGCCTTGAGCGATCTTAGTCGAATTCAGCTAGAGCTAGAGACATCTTATGATGGTGGGTACGACTGGAGTCATATTATCTCTGGAGGCATATGCACTCTATGCGATTCAGACACAGATAGATTTTCTTTCAATATTGCGAGCTCTGCAAGTACGGCCTATACCATTACAGCAACAGCAAAATCGGCTCTGGGACAAGACGACGACGAGTGCTTGACTGGTTCTAAAACGATTACTTTAACGTCAACAAATGTCGAAGAACCTAGTGATTGCTGGAACTAGCAAGAACACCGAGATGCAAAAAGGCCTGCATTTTAGCAGGCCTTTGTATTTGTGCTTTTCACTAACGTCTTAGCTGGTTAAATCGTCAAAGAACTTTTTCACACCGTTGAAAAAGCCTTCTGATTTAGGCTTGTGCTTTGTCGCCGCTTCACCACCACAAGACTCTTCAAACTCTTTGAGCAGTTCTTTTTGGCGTGAGCTTAGGTTTACTGGTGTTTCAACAACCAACTTCACAATAAGATCACCAACACCGCCACCGCGAACGCCTTTCACACCTTTACCACGCATGCGGAACATACGACCTGTTTGCGTTTCTGAAGGTACTTTTAGGCTTACGCGACCATCTAGAGTTGGCACTTCAACTTCACCACCTAGAGCCGCCATCGCAAAGCTTACTGGCACTTCACAGTATAGGTTGTTGCCATCACGCTCGAAGATATGGTGCTCTTTCACGTGCACTTGTACATACAAGTCGCCAGCAGGCGCCCCCATTTCTCCCGCTTCACCTTCGCCAGATAGACGAATACGGTCGCCAGTATCAACACCTGCAGGGATCTTAACGTTAAGTGTTTTTGTTTTCTGCTTACGACCTTGACCATGACACTCATTACAAGGGTCTTTAATGATTTTACCTTTACCGTGACAGGTAGGACAGGTTTGTTGCACTGCGAAGAAGCCTTGTCGCATCTGTACTTGACCATGACCATGACAGGTACCACATGTTTCAGCAGATGAACCTTTCTTCGCGCCACTACCATCACAGGTATCACAGTGTACTAGTGTCGGTACTTCGATCTCTTTCGTTACACCACGAACTGCTTCTTCTAGCGTTAATTCCATGTTGTAACGTAGGTCAGCACCTCGCTGGGCACGGTGGCCACCACCGCCACGACGACCACCACCAAAGATGTCACCGAATACATCGCCAAAGATGTCGCCGAAATCAGCACCGCCGCCGCCAAAGCCGCCGCCACCGAAACCACCGCCGCCTTGTTCAAAAGCAGCATGACCGTATTGGTCGTACGCCGCTTTCTTTTGAGGGTCGGTCAGAACTTCGTACGCTTCTTTTACTTCTTTAAACTTGTCCGCCGCAGAATCATCACCCTGGTTTCGGTCTGGGTGGAATTTCATCGCTAGACGCTTATACGCCTTTTTGATATCGCGCTCTGAGGCATCACGGCTTACGCCTAATACTTCGTAAAAATCACGTTTTGACATGTTCTTCGTCACCAGTTAATTACTACAAACGGCATCGATTCACCGCTTGGTGTTTGTATCGTTCTAGGTAAGTGCACTTGTCTGCAACATACTTAACTAGAAAGACAGCGTTTACAAACAGACGGGCGTAAGAGTTGCCCCAAACGCCCGCACACGAAGTCTTATCGACCCCAGATGGCTAAGTAGCCATCTGGTTAAGAAATATTATTTCTTGTCGTCTTTAACTTCTTCGAACTCAGCATCTACAACGTCGTCTTCTTTAGACTGTGCACCTGCGTCAGCACCTTGTGCTTGCTGCGCTTGAGCTTGTTGTTGAGCGATTTCCATCAGCTTTTGAGAAGCAGTCATTAGTGCTTGAACTTTAGCATCGATAGCTTCTTTGTCTTCGCCTTTACGTGCTGTTTCTAGCTCAGAAATTGCTGCTTCAATCTTCTCTTTCTCTTCCGCAGGTAGCGCTTCACCAGCTTCTTCTACTTGCTTACGAGTACCGTGAATCATTTGGTCAGCTTGGTTACGTGCAGTTGCTAGCTCTTCGAACTTCTTGTCCGCTTCTTTGTTAGCTTCTGCTTCTTGAACCATTTTCTCGATGTCTTCATCACTTAGACCGCCAGAAGCTTGGATAGTGATCTTCTGCTCTTTACCAGTCTGCTTGTCTTTCGCAGATACGTGTAGGATACCATCCGCATCAAGGTCAAAAGTAACCTCGATTTGTGGCATACCACGTGGTGCAGGCTGGATGCCTTCTAGGTTAAATTGGCCTAGAGACTTGTTGTACATCGCTTGCTTACGCTCACCTTGTAGAACGTGGATAGTTACCGCGCTCTGGTTGTCTTCCGCTGTAGAGAAAACTTGGTTCGCTTTAGTTGGGATAGTTGTGTTCTTCTCAACTAACTTAGTCATCACGCCACCCATTGTCTCGATACCTAGAGACAGTGGAGTTACGTCTAGTAGTAGTACGTCTTTAACGTCACCAGCAAGTACACCACCTTGAACTGCAGCACCCATTGCTACTGCTTCGTCAGGGTTTACGTCACGGCGCGCTTCTTTACCAAAGAACTCAGCAACTTTCGCTTGAACCATTGGCATACGAGTCTGACCACCAACTAGGATTACGTCAGTGATGTCGTTTACTGATAGGTCAGCGTCAGCTAGAGCTACTTTTAATGGCTCAAGAGAGCGTTGTACTAGGTCTTCAACTAGAGATTCTAGTTTTGCACGAGTCACTTTAATGTTCATGTGCTTAGGACCAGTTGCATCTGCAGTAACGTAAGGTAGGTTTACGTCTGTTTGAGAAGTAGAAGAAAGCTCGATTTTCGCTTTCTCTGCTGCTTCTTTAACACGCTGCATTGCTAGTGGGTCGTTCTTAAGGTTGATGCCTTGCTCTTTGTTGAACTCATCAACCAAGTAGTTGATTAGACGGTTATCAAAGTCTTCACCACCTAGGTGAGTATCACCGTTAGTTGCTAGAACTTCGAATGTTTTCTCGCCTTCAACTTCATCAATTTCGATGATTGAAATATCGAATGTACCACCACCAAGGTCGTATACCGCGATAGTGCGATCGCCGCCTTTCTTATCTAGACCGTAAGCTAGTGCAGCTGCCGTTGGTTCGTTGATGATACGTTTAACTTCTAGACCTGCGATACGGCCAGCATCTTTTGTCGCTTGACGCTGAGCATCGTTAAAGTAAGCAGGTACTGTGATAACTGCGCCAGTTACTTCCTCACCAAGGAAGTCTTCAGCAGTTTTCTTCATTTTCTTAAGAACTTCAGCAGAAACCTGAGGAGCTGCCATTTTTTGGCCTTTCGCTTCTACCCAAGCATCACCGTTGTCAGCCTTAACGATTTTGTAAGGCATGATTTCGATGTCACGCTGAACTTCTTCGTCTTCAAAACGACGACCGATTAGACGCTTAATTGCAAATAGCGTGTTTTCTGGGTTAGTTACTGCTTGACGTTTCGCTGGTTGACCTACTAGCGTCTCACCGTCAGTGTAAGCAATAACCGATGCAGTAGTACGTTCACCCTCTGCGTTTTCAATTACACGTGGTTTGTCGCCGTCTAATACAGCAACACATGAGTTAGTAGTACCTAAGTCAATACCAATGATTTTACCCATCTGGCTATCTCCGAATAAATTCTATTTTCGTTTGGTTATAACCCCAATGTGGGGGGAGGAGAATCGGGTTTCAACCCTTGCTCACAAACAAAAATAATCAATGTTTGCTTCTCTATGCCACATAGATAAGGGCGGCAAAATGCTTTTCAAGGGCAGAATTAAAAAAAAGCGTCTTTTTTTGAAATTTATGTGTTTCTTTCTGATTAGTTGGGAACTCGTCACACTGCTGTAGCGCAACAAAACGTCATTTCCCAGATAAATTTATTTATGTCCGACTCTTCCTAAATAAAAAACGAGCTCATAAGAGCTCGCTTCAATATTAGGGTTAAAATAAATTATTCAAGGTATTAGGCGTTCGCTTGAGCAGGCTCAGCATCAACACCTTCTTCTTTACCTATCTCACCTTCTGTTTTTGCAACAATGGTGTTCACTGCCGTGTCGCCGACAACGTTAGATGATGTACAGAACATATCATTAATACGGTCGACCGCTGCAATGATTGCTAAACCTTCAGGTGGTAAACCTAGTTGGTGAAGCAAAACGCCTACCATTACCACGCCGCCCCCAGGAACACCGCCAGCACCAATAGATAACAGAAGAATAGTTAAGCCAAGTGTGAAGATGTCTGCGGTGTTAATTGGCTGGCCAAAAGCGTTCGCAACAAACATCGTTGCTAGAGCAATATAGATAGACACACCAGACATATTCATCGTTGCGCCCAGTGGTACACCGAAGCCAGCAACCGATTTAGAGACCTGAAGCTTTTCTGTCAGTGTTCGCATCGTTACCGGGATAGTCGCGTTTGAGCTCGCGGTAGATAGAGAGAAAAGAATCTGCTCACGAGTTGCACGTAGGAAAGTCTTTGGAGAAGTTCCTGTCGCAATACTCACTGCCATTGGGTAGAAGAAGAAGATCCAGAACACCAACATCGCAACCACCAAAGCCACGTAACCGGCAACGGACATTAATGTATTGGCGTTTAGCGTTGCACCTAGTTGAATCATTAGTGCGAACACACCATATGGTGCAAGACTCATCACTAATCCAACCAATTTCATCATGATTTCATTTGCCATTTTGAATGTGCGAATAGCTGGGCCACCACGAGAATCCAAAGCTTGAATTGCAAGCCCCGTCAAAATTGCCATAAAGATGATTTGCAGCATGTCGCCGCTAGCAAACGCTTGTACAGGGTTGCTAGGAACAATGTTAACAACTAAAGAGAAAATGTCCGGCGTCTCTGTCGTTGTCAGCTGTACAGCCTCAGATACCGTTCCTGCTAGATTAGCGCCCGCTCCTGGCTGGAAGATCAAGCCGACAGTCAAAGCCGCCGTAATCGCAATGATGGTGTTAAGAATGTAAAGGGTAAAAGTTTTTCCACCAAGACGACCAAATGCACTGATGTCTTTCAAGTCAACAATGCCGCATACGATTGAAACGTAAACTAAAGGAACAACAAGCAATTTGATCAGTGAGACGAACATGCCGCCAACACCTTCTGCTGCTCCAAGTAGGTATGTATCAAAAATCGCAATACCGCTAAATAAGTACTGAATTGCTGTCCCCAGCACAAGGCCGGCAAACAAGCCTATAAAAATCTTACTAGAAAGCGATTTATCCATTATAAATCTCCGATATGTTGTGTTTACTATTTACATTTTTGTAGTTATATATGCTTACTTTTAAAGCATTAGTCGCAAATCATACACACCGAAGTTACAAAATAAAGTGATAATTTACATTTTTGTTAACGAAATTGTTTTAGAAAAAATGACTATATTTACATTCCTATGCAGAACAAACATTCACACAGCGAATGATTACAATCACTTATAGCCCTTTCCGTTAATAAACACGCAGCGAGATGAGAGAAAATCTCCTATAGGAAAATAATTAACCAATAGGAAAAAATATGAAGGGGATCAAATTTTCATTTATCGATATACAACGAAGTTCGATGCAGTCATTTATGTTTAAAACAAAAAAGCGCCCATCAAAAATGATGGGCGCTTTTATATTTAAAAAACAGGGAGTTAAAGTTACTTAGCAACCATTACCATTGCCGGACGAATCACACGACCGTTTAGTTCGTAACCTTTTTGCATAACAAACATAACAGTGTTTGATTCATGATCAGGGCTCTCCTGAATCGACATCGCTTGATGGAACTCTGGATTGAATGCTTCACCTTCAGGGTTGATTGCTTTCAAGCCAAATTTCGCGACAACGTCTACAAACGTTTTATGGGTTAGTTCAACGCCTTCTAGGAACGGCTTCACAGTTTCATTCTCTGTATCTGCCGCTTGAATTGCACGCTCTAGGTTATCAATAACAGGAAGCAGCTCTTCTGCAAACTTGTTCAACGCAAACTTACGTGCTTTATCGATCTCTTGCTCAGTGCGACGACGCATGTTTTCTACTTCAGCTTTAGAACGCAACACCGCATCTTGTTGCTCTTTTACTTTTGCCTCGCTAGACAATAGTGCCGCTTCTAGTTGAGCAATCTTAGCGTCTGTCTCATCACCAAGCTCTTCAAGCTCAGCTTCAACTTCTTGTGCTTCAGCTTCTACTTTTTCAGCCTCTTCGATGATTTGATCAAGCTCTTCTTCTGTAACTTTGTTTTCTTCGTTGCTCATGATATCTCCAGAATTCAACATAATGCCCTTAAAGCCATGCGCGTTTTTGCGGGCTTTAACCACATAAAAATTCGCATATTTAGGTGACTTGCCATTATTATGGGGATGAAGATTCCTGATTCAAGCCTCTTTAATGCGGAAATGCTATGAAAAATCCATGTAACGTGATCGCGATTATCGGAAAACCAAGAGATCAACAAGCAATTCAAACTCATAAAGAGTTGTACCAATGGTTGACCTCTGAGGGCTATAAAGTATTCATTGACGATCGCCTTGCCGCAATACTGGATGATATCCCACAGAGTCAGTTTGCTAGCTTAGTTGAACTAGGAAAAAATGCCGATCTAGCCATTGTGGTTGGTGGCGATGGCAACATGCTAGGTGCAGCAAGAATTTTATCCCGATTTGATGTACCAGTTATAGGCGTGAACCGCGGAAATTTGGGCTTCTTAACTGACTTGAACCCAGACGACTTCCAAGCGTCTCTGCAAGCGGTACTCGACGGTGAGTACATTGAAGAGGAGCGTTTTCTTTTAGAGGCGGAAGTACACCGCCACGGACAAATAAAGAGCCATAACGCTGCGCTAAACGAAGCCGTACTTCACCCAGGGCAAATTGCTCATATGATTGAATTTGAAGTGTATATTGATGAAAGCTTCGCCTTCTCTTTACGGGCCGACGGTTTGATTGTCTCCACTCCGACTGGCTCGACGGCATATTCACTTTCTGGCGGCGGCCCAATTCTTTCTCCTAGCTTGAATGCCATTTCACTCGTGCCAATGTTCCCTCATACATTGTCAAGTCGACCTTTGGTGGTTGATGGAAAACGTCGAATTAAATTGGTGGTATCACCAGAAAACCGTGGAACACAAGAAGTTAGCTGTGATGGACAAGTCTCACTTCCAGTTACCCCTGGCGACGAAATTCACATCTATCAAAGTCCAAATGTACTAAAGCTCATCCATCCAAAAGACTACAGCTACTATCACGTCTTACGGAATAAGCTTGGCTGGTCTAGTAAATTGTTCTAACACTTGTTACTCAGGGTAATAACTTCAATAAAAAAGCCAGCAGCTCAATTGCTACTGGCTTTTGGCTTTCTTAGACAAGAAATAGACACAAAGTAGTGAGGCGACACGATATTTGTCATCATTAAAGAGAAGCTTATAAATTTTGATCCTGTGGGCAAACTTTACACAAAAGATAGAAAAGCAAATTCAATGATCTATGTCCGGTGATATTCTCACCATGAATAGAGTATTAACTCTATTTCATACAATCAATAAAGGACATATTATGAAGAAAACCATCATTCTGTCTGTTCTCAGTACATTAGCACTTATTGGCTGCCAATCAGAGGAAACGCAAGTCAACAGTGTGTCCAACGCAAAAGCGGAAGATATCACTAAGACGAAACGGGCCCTAGCTCAACAATTGAGTGAGAATTATGCTGCCATTGAACCCATGCTGAGAAGAGATATTACTCCGCAACAGACTAACGTTTCTGTATCAGCATTTGTTAAGCAAAACCCTAACTCAGAGTTCAGCCGCCAGCTTGTACAAGCTGACACTCAAATTCGTAGCTGGAAAGGTATTTCTGAATACTCAGATCAGTTGTTAGAAGTTCGCTTGGCAAATGAAGCCATGATAACAGCATGGCAAAGTGGCGAGGTCGAGCCATTATTTGCATTTGAACCAAGTGGTGATGATGAGAATTGGCAATACATCGAAGCATTTGATGTTTATGGCAACATCCATCAACTCGATGTTTACCAGCTCCCTGAGGTACCTGTGCTTGTCGTTGATAACAATAGCTCTGCAGAGCTAAAAGCAGGCTTGCAAGCTATGCAAGCTGAGATGAAAAAACTCGGTCAACCAGCTTTAGTTCAACCATATATTGCTGATGAACAACGCCAAAATACACCGCTATTGTCAAATAGCGAAGCGGCTCCAATTCAAACCACGCAGTTGAAAAAGATCCGTCTAGCCGATGACAAAGAACCTTGGATCTCTGGCAAGGCAGAAATCTACGCTATCGTAACGGGCGTCAATCCAAGTCGTGATGAACCTACTCTCGATTTGGTGGAGCTTCCATACTTAGACTACGATAACCAAGATTACTATCCAAATCAGATCATTATTCACTGGTCTCGTTACCGCTGGGGTGCGGCAGACATTGTGCTCATGGAGCAAGATGACGGCACAGACTATAAACAATTGGCAAAACTCCTTGTTCAAGTTGCCGAAGAAGTATTGAAAGCGATTCCAGATCCAGAAGTTCAGGCTTACGCGATTATTCCGCAAATCACGAACAAGATCATCGACACTATCCCCGATGGTGTACTCACGAATGATGATGACTTCGTCGACGTATACTACACTCTAATGCAAGACACTTCATACGTGGATCACCCAGGTGCGGGTGTGAATGCAGTCGTCACGCTAGAACCACTAACGATTAACCCAACTCGTCCGTAACCTGTTCAATTTTAATGAGTCGTTGTAATCACATCGGCTCATTTTTCCCACTTCATCACAAAAAACAGCCTACAAAGAAAATTTTCCTCACCTGACTTTACTGTATAAAGAAACAGTATATACTGTTCTCTTATACAGTATTGTTCAGTTATACAGGTAAATAAAATGCTGGCTCATCTAAGTGTTAATAATTTTGCGATTGTTAAGTCTTTACAACTCGAGCTTTCTAAGGGCATGACCACCATTACAGGTGAAACAGGCGCGGGTAAATCCATTGCTATCGATGCTTTAGGGCTCTGCTTAGGCGGACGAGCCGATGCCGGCATGGTGCGACAAGGTGAAGAGAAAACCGAAGTTAGCGCCGCTTTTTTATTGGACAACAACTTACATGCAACACGTTGGTTAGAAGATAACGATCTGCTAGATGGCAGTGAGTGTATTTTGCGTCGTATTATCACAAAAGAAGGCCGCTCAAGAGCCTTCATTAATGGCAGCCCTGTTCCACTATCACAACTCAAATCTCTAGGGCAGCTACTTATCAATATCCATGGGCAGCACGCTCATCATCAATTGATGAAAAGTGAGCACCAAATGGCCATGCTCGACCAATATGCTGGGCATTTAAACCTACTAAAAAGCACACGAAGTGCTTACCAGCATTGGCGTCAGGCAGACAATAACCTCAAGCAACTAAAAGAAAATAGCCAGCAAAACCAGGCGCAAAAACAATTGCTTGAATACCAAATCAAAGAACTAAATGAGTTATCGCTAGGTGAAGAAGAATTTGCAGAGCTCGAGCAAGAGCACAAACGACTATCCAACAGTGGTGAACTCGCCACTACCTGTCAGCAAGCCATCGAACTTATTTACGAAGGTGAAGAAGTCAATGCGCTTGGTATTTTGCAATCGGCCAATCACTCCCTAATTCAATTAGCCGAATTAGATGAAAAGCTATCTGAGCTACCTAACATGCTGTCAGAAGCAATGATTCAACTTGAAGAAACGAAGAATGAATTACGCAGCTACTTAGATGGCATCGATGTTGATCCAGCTCGTATGGCTTATGTAGAAGAACGTTTTTCTAAAGTGATGTCTGTAGCTCGTAAACACCACGTAATGCCAGAAGAACTCTACCAGCATCATCAAGATCTTCTGGCCCAAGTAGAAGCGTTAGATTGCTCCGATGAACGTTTAGATGAACTTGCTCAAGAAGTAGAACACAAGTACCAAAGCTTTCTAACACAAGCAGAAAAACTGCACAAATCACGCAGCCGTTACGCAAAAGAACTGAACAAACTGATCACACAAAGCATGCACGAATTGAGCATGGAGAAAGCAGTATTCAGTATCGAAGTTAGCAATGACAACACACACCCATCGCCGCTTGGCATGGACAGCGTGTGCTTCTTAGTATCGACCAACCCGGGACAACCATTACAACCTATAGCAAAAGTTGCGTCAGGCGGTGAGCTATCACGCATCTCTCTAGCGATCCAAGTGATCACCGCTCAGAAAGTAGATACACCAAGTTTAATCTTCGATGAAGTGGACGTAGGTATTAGTGGCCCAACAGCTGCCGTAGTGGGCAAAATGCTACGCAAGCTTGGCGAATCTACTCAGGTATTGTGTGTCACTCACCTCCCTCAAGTTGCCGGATGCGGCCATCAACAAATGTTTGTAGCTAAGCAAACCAAAGCAGGCCAAACCGAAACCCAAATGCACGCATTAGATGAACAACAACGTGTGGCAGAATTAGCTCGCTTACTTGGGGGTAGTCAAATAACCGACTCAACGTTGGCAAACGCAAAAGAACTGCTTATCGCCGCTTAATAAATCGACAAGGGATGAGAAATGGATATCAGAGCAATACACAAAACCAACTGCTTAGATCTCATCCCTATTTTTATTGAGTTAGAACATTACTACTTCAAAGAAAAAGCTTCATCAAAACACGATCTGGTCCATTATCTAAAGAACCAAGTTTTCTCTGAACATTCTGGCGTTCATATCATTGCGGTTTACGATAATGATGACGTCGTAGGCTTTGCATCTTATACCGTCATGTTCCCTGCCCCAAAGCTCTCAGGGCAGATGTACTTAAAAGATCTGTTCGTATCTTCGAAGGTTCGAGGAAAAGGGGTTGGTCTCAAGTTAATGAAGTATCTGGCATCTTTGGCGATCAAGTGTGGATGCCAAAGGTTGGACTGGACAGCTGAAAGTAGTAACCCTACCGCAGGTCAGTTTTACCGCTCAATTGGTGCAACACTAATTCATGAAAAAGAGTATTATCGTTTTTCAGGTGATGCATTACGCGAATTCGCCAAAACCGACTAACGAGTCACTAGGCTTGGCTCACCGCTGAAAGCGTCCATCACCCTACTTCCGATTGAAATTTGCTCTTCGTCACCTAACTAATACGTCATGTGGTGACATTTACCGTCTAATATCGGTGAATAAATGCAACTCAACTCAAAATTCGTTGTCAGATTGTCTACCATACGACGCATAGCTTTTTACATCTGCGTCGAGCTTGTTTATTATCAGCGCAGTATTTTAAAGGTTACTAAGAAATTATTATGCAATTAAAGAAGTGGTTAGTTGCCGTACCATTAGCAATGACATTGCTGACAGGATGTTCGGTATTGGAAAGACTGGTTTATCGTATTGATATCAACCAAGGCAACTATGTAGAACAAAGTGCGGTTGATAAATTAAAGTTTGGGATGACTAAAGCACAGGTTCGCTTCGTATTAGGGTCGCCAATGCTTATTGAAAACGGCTATCCAAACACTTGGTATTACATCTATCATCATACTCCTGGCCATGGCGAACCAGTACAGAAAGATCTGATTGTAAACTTTAATGACCAAGGCACGCTCGCAGACATCAGTGGTGACTTTCCAAAAAGTGACGCATTTTACGAGCAAATTCAGTAAACTGACTTTTGCAAAAAAACCTCCCGTTTGGGAGGTTTTTTATTATATAGAAATCATGTTAGTCAAACTTTGAGTAACTCACATGAGCTATTGGGTTAATATTAATCCTGCTTATTTTTACGTACAGAACTAGGCTTGCCACCGGTGACTGGGTCTGCACTCCCCTCGGTTTTAGCCTGCTCCGCCCGCTTACGGCGAATCTCTTTCGGATCGGCAAGTAACGGACGATAAATCTCTATTCGATCTCGATCTCGAACGGTCGCATCCAACTTCACGTTACGACTAAACACACCCACTTTGTTCTTGGACAAATCAATTTCAGGGTACAACTCCAATACACCGGATTGTCGAATGATCTCTTCTACCGTTGCGTGATTATTTACCACTAAGTTAAATACACGCTGTTCATGAGGAAGAGCATAGACAACCTCAACGTGAATCATATCTGACTCAATACTCATAACACTCGTAGACCTGTTTTGCGCGTTTAGTAAATGCATTTACCATATTACTAGTAAGCTCGTTAAAAATCTTACCGAAGGCCATCTCAATCATTTTACTTGAGAATTCAAACTCAAGCTTTAGTTCAACCTTGCAAGCTTGTTCATCTAGCGCGGTAAAAATCCAACCACCACGCAACGTCTTAAACGGGCCATCCACCAAGTTCATCATAATTGCCTGACCGGGGATCAACTCATTTGAAGTCGTAAACGTTTTGCTGATTCCAGCCTTCGCCACATCGACAGAAGCCACCATACCATTCCCCGAAGACTCAATGATTCTAGAGCCCGAGCAACCAGGCAGAAATTCAGGGTATTTAGCAACATCATTAACCAGATTGAACATCTGTTCGGCGCTAAAAGACACAAGCGCAGAACGGCTGACTTGCTTCATACATACTCCTATCGATACATGTACAGATTTAAAGCTACTCGCCAATTTTACTTTTATTCCACGATTGCGCAAATAAAAGGATTTCCTATCCGATATCCAACCCGTATAATGACGCTATTATGGCAAAGAAAAAAACGAAACAAAAAGCGGGTAGCAATACTATCGCGCTGAATAAAAAAGCTCGCCACGAGTATTTCATCGATGATGAAATCGAAGCTGGCTTGGAGCTCCAAGGTTGGGAAGTGAAAGCCCTTCGCCAAGGTAAAGCCAATATTTCTGAAAGTTACGTATTTATGCGTGACGGTGAAGCCTTTGTGAGTGGCATGACAATCACTCCTTTAAATCAGGCATCGACACACGTTGTGGCGAACCCTACACGTGTGCGTAAACTACTAATGAGTCGTCGTGAGCTGGATAACCTATTCGGACGTGTAAACCGTGAAGGTATGACATTAACGGCCCTCTCACTGTACTGGTCTCGCTCTTGGGTGAAACTAAAAATTGGCGTAGCAAAAGGTAAAAAGCTGCACGATAAACGTACGGATCTAAAAGAAAAAGACTGGGCAAGAGAAAAAGCACGCGTAATGAAGAGCGCGCTGCGTTAATCTTGACCACTTAAACGCATAGTACTGGACAGCCAATGCTTTTCTGTTACTATGCGAATATTACCTGGGGCTGATTTAGGATTCGACGGGAATTCAGAAGTCTGAGGTGCATGCCGAGGTGCGGTAGGCCTCGTTAACAAACCGCAAAAAAATAGTCGCAAACGACGAAAACTACGCACTAGCAGCTTAATAACCTGCTAAGAGCTCTCTCGCCCTAGCTTCCGCACGTAAGACGGGGAACAACGAGGGATCAAACCCAAACGCGCTAGCCCGGATTCTCCCGCCTGAGAGATGAACGGCGAATTTTAATTCAGGCTAGTCATTCATTAGCGTGTCGGTTCGCAGGTGGGTGGCGAAATTAAAGATCGACTAAGCATGTAGTACCAATGATGAACGGTTTTCGGACGCGGGTTCAACTCCCGCCAGCTCCACCAATCACTAGTAACGGGACGTCTCAGGACGTCCCGTTTTCTTTTCTAAACCCTTGTCCTATCTAGCTTTAAGTGGTTCAGGGCGTCTCATCGAGATTCACTTAATCTCAGTCATTTAGTAACATTCTGCGTAACACTAACCAATAACAACACAAATTAGTGTTACATCAGAAAGGAACTATTAAAATGGCTAAGCAAATCAAGCCCTTATCACCGACTCAAGTAACCAAAGCTAAGCCCTTAGAGAAAGAATATTCGCTTGCCGATGGCAATGGTCTGTACTTACGTGTAAAGCCCAATGGCGCAAAACTTTGGATTTTCAACTATATCCATCCAACTACTAAAAAACGTAAGAACATCAGTCTTGGTGCATTTCCTGACATCACTCTCGCGTCCGCGAGAGAAAAAACAAGAGACATGCGACAGTTGGTAGCAGAGGGTGTAGATCCTAAGACTCACAGAGATAACCAACGTTTTAATACTCAGATAGCACAGTCTCACACATTAAGAGCTGTCGCTGAAGAATGGTTTGAAGTGAAGAAGCATGATGTATCAGATGATTATGCAGATGACATTTGGCGCTCTCTTGAGCTTCATATTTTCCCTAACTTAGGAAATATGCCAGTTAGCGAATTAAGTGCTCCAACAGTGATTCAAACATTACGGCCTTGTGAAGCGAAAGGAGCTTTAGAAACAGTAAGACGCGTCTGTCAGCGCTTGAACGAGATTATGACGTATGCACATCACTGCGGCAAAGTTGAAGTCAATCGGCTCGAAAAAATCTCGAAAGCTTTCAAAAAGCCAAAAGCTGAACACATGCTTACGATAAAGCCTGATGAGCTAAATATTCTTATGCAAAAAATGTCATTGGCAAATATCAAGCTTACTACTCGTTGTGCCTTTGAGTTTCAGCTTCACACGCTAACTCGCCCAAATGAGTGCACTAGAGCCGAATGGAATGAGATAGATTTCGAAAACAGGCTTTGGATCATTGGTCGAGATAAAATGAAAATGAAACGTGACCATAAGATCCCTCTTTCAGACGCTGCATTACAGCTATTGAACTTTATGAAGCCTATATCATTCGGTCAACGATATGTTTTCCCAAGCGCTAGCTCAGCAGACAAACACATGAACAGTCAAAGTATCAACGCCGCAATGAAACGTGCAGGTATGGCAGGAAAGCTGGTGAGCCATGGTATACGCTCAATCGGCAGTACAGCGCTCAACGAACAGGGCTTCAACAAAGATGCTATTGAGCTGTGTCTAGCACACGTAGACAAGAACACGATTCGTGACATCTACAACAATGCTGAGTACCTTCAGGAGCGTCGTAAGATAATGGAATGGTGGAGCAACTTCATACTTGATGCTTCTAAAAACACCAACACAATAGCCAAACCATCAAAATAAGTGATACAAATCACACTTTCAATAAGATGCGGGTGTTTTTGTATTGACGATGAGAATCACCCGCATTATTTTAAATCGCGTCTAAATATTTAATTTTTACATAGGAAACAGACATTTAAAGTCCGCTCCGCGGCAACAGCCTTATGCTCGTTAAACTTCGGTTTAACTATTTTTTATTGTTTTAGCACTAACTTAATTTTCTGAGTCTTTTTTTAAGACTTCTTTATTTTATTACATACACAACACCTTCCCTCCTGTTGCGAAGGGTGAGGCTGTTACCAACATAAAGGTTTCAGTCCTAGGTTATTATTACTTTGCTGAAGTTAAATTTCAGTGGATCAGTGTAAGTATTAGAATATGAAGGCGGTGCTAGACATGAATTAACATAGGTTATCGTTATGTCTGTAAATACAACTCCTCTTCTAAAAATCGTACGTAAATCTGACGTTCTACAACGCGTACCCTTCTCAAGAGCGACTCTCCACCGCAAAATTAACGATGGAACATTTCCACCTTCAATTCCCCTTGGTGCAAACTCTGTTGGTTTCTTGTCTCATGAGGTCGATGCCATTATCGCAGCCATGGCACTAGGCAAAGATCTACATCAAACCGTTTCTCATCTTGTTGAGCAAAGACAGTCTCTTTTCGACAACAGTCTCTATGCACTAGCCGCATAACTAAAAACTCTCACTAAGCACAAATAAATCAATTGTTTACTGCATGCTTTAGCATGCTGGTAAAAGTGCAGAGTTCTTTAGTTATATATATTACTTAGAAACTTTGCACTTTTACGTTCTACTAGGAATAAGAATAAATGAACGTTATCGCGCAATCTCAAGCCTCAGAACATACACTGGTTCGTTCAACAGAGTCCTGCTCAGTCGCTATTCTTAGCGGCGAGTCTCTAAGCTTCGATCATGACAAGTACAGGGTCGTTGCTGTTCGCAACGACAAAAACAACCTGGCTGAAGTTATCCGCTATTACCGTGATGCTGGCTTCAATAGCATCAAGTTAATCATTGATTCAAAAAAGCTCCCTGATCAAGCTGTAGATTTCATGATGATTAATTATCGCCATGCTAGGTGTGATCTTTATGATTTAGCGTCAAAGCGACTCTACTGTCTGAAAGACTACAACGATACAATCCAGTATCTATCTCTTTGCTATCAGTTGACGAATTGCGGCATGCGGGGTGACGAAATCATTGACTGGCTAGCTAAAAAACTAGTCCGTACAATTCCTCTGATCTGTTCCGATGCTAAATCATGCTTGAGAACTTACCGTTTCTGTCTTCACAAAGACAATAATTTCCTAAGCAAAGTTTTAGATTGCCTTGAACTACAGCTACACCACTATCATTCGTCAGTTCAAGATTTTATGAAGCTTAGAACGCCGACGAAAACAATCCGTACTTCAACTCTCGACTGTCCAGAAGTGTGTGAAGCGCTAGCCAATGAGCGAACCCTTGCGATTAAATCTGCAACAGGGACTGGTAAAACGAAACACGTCTTTGGCCCTATTACTCAGCTAGCTGAGCAAAACAATAAATCCGTGGTATATCTTTCTCACCTGATGGCTTTAGTAGAACAATACTGCATTCAAAATCATGCGGTCAGCTATACCACTCAAAACTTAACTCAGCTTGAACAGTCGAAAGCGATGGGATTAGTCGTCAATAGTGTGTGGAAAGCACATATCCAAGCATATTGCCACAATGCTGATACCTTGATTATTGATGAGTTTGAGAAAGTAATTTCAACTGTCGTGTGTTCGGAGCATTCACTACAAATGCCTAAACAACGCGTCTTTCATTGCTTGTCTGAGATTATTCGCTCCATTCCACAAGTCATTGTGGGCGATGCTGATCTTTCCGATATTAGTTTAGGCTTCTTGAAGGATTTACGAGGTGACGTGACTTTAATCCAGTGCGACAAAAACCCATATCTGGGAATTGAAGCAGTTATCACAGATAAAAATCAGTATCTTTATAGTCAGGATGATCTCAAGTCCAAATTGTTGGAGGACAAGGTGTTTCTCTTTGACTCGCTAGTGACACTTCGAGGAGTAGTTAAACAACTTGGTTATGAGGACAAACAAGGTTTAGATAGTGAGACTGCGGCTCTAAACGACGGTGTGCTAGTCATTCACGGGGAGAATAAAGGAATGGACGCACAACGTGCTTTTCTGGCTAACCCGAATGAAGAAATCTCCAAATACAAAGCGATTATCGCTTCTCCCTGTCTAGGGTCAGGCTTCTCAATCGTCAAAAACTTTGCCAATAGAGTTGTCGTATTCTGTGACAAAACACTAAATCCATTTGAACTAGTTAACTTCGCACGTCGATTCCGTAAAGCAAAGGAGATTTGTTTCACCGTAGATGCCCATCAAGACTTCTTCTGCCGCCCGACAAGGGCAAGAGTCTACAATGCGAATATTCACTCAGCGCCAACAGACCACCTAGAGATTGCATTCGGTAACGTGAAATCACAGTTCACCGCACCTCTGGGGCTACATCTATGGCTAACATTGAAGGAACTCGGCTTTCATGTTGATCCGCTACCATCCTCAGTGTACTCACAGAGCTGTGGGTCTAAAACGAACAAGCAATATTTAAAAGCTTACAGAGAGGCGTTGGTCAACGCCATTATGCAATCTGTCGATTTAACCCAGCATGACGTGAAGCGGCTTATGATGGCTGATAAGCGCACAGCCAGTGACAACGCAGCCATCTCGAAGCATACAATCAAAAGCTACTATCATTTGACTGAAGTCACGAAAGAGGATGTCGAGTTTCATTTCCTGTTTTCTAAGAACAGAAAGCTCTTCGACAAGCTATTTTCTGTTCCAGCGCCAAACGAAGATAACAGCAAGTACTCAACATATCGCCGCTTGGCGAATTTAATCAATGAGGGTCTGTTCAACGGACACCAGCTTAATTCTCAATCACCTTCTATCATGATCCATAGGGAGCAGATTTTGGGGTTTGTTAATCTGATGATCGAAAATCGGGACTTAGTCAATTGGACACTGCACAAAGATACTCACATCCCACTATCACTCAACGAAAACAGCACGACAAATAAAAAGATGCTGTATTTTGGGCAACTCATGAAGTCTCTGGGTTTTGAAATCGGTAGATTTAGCGGAACAACAAATAAAGCGAAAATCTCTCTGACTCAAAGGGCGCGTAGCTACACTAGATTAAGTACCGAGTCTCTAGATATCGTTGCTTAACTGACTTCCCGTTATGCTATTGCATAACGGGATAACTATTTCAACGAATAGCATCTGGTATTTCATGCATACCGTTACCCACTTCACTGATAAGTCAGTATCTTTTCTGCTTTTATGCATCCTTTGGTATAGTCATGAAATGCATTTGTACTGAGCTGGCTAATCGCATGGAATCGACAATCAATAAATCAAAGCTATCTGAAACCGACATCATCACGAAATTCATTCTTCCTGCTATCAAAGATGCGGGGTGGGATGATATGTCTCAAATCCGTCAAGAGGTAAAACTGCGTGACGGTAAGGTCATTGTTCGTGGTCAGGCAGCGGCGAGGAAAAAGGTTAAGTCTGCGGACATCGTCCTTTACCACAAACCGAGTATGCCTCTAGCCGTTGTCGAAGCAAAAGCGAATAAGCATGAAATCGGCAAAGGTATGCAACAAGGTCTAGATTACGCCAGCTTACTTGAAGTCCCTTTTGTCTTTGCCTCAAATGGCGACGGTTTTATCTTCCACGACAAAACCAACCCAGCTCAACTCGAAACTGAAATTCGACTTGAAGACTTCCCAACACCTCAGCAACTGTGGGACAAGTACTGCGTTTGGAAAGGCTATAAAACCGAGCACCTTCCAGTTATTACTCAAGATTACCATGATGATGGTAGCGGTAAGTCTCCGCGCTACTATCAGCTACAGGCGATAAACAAAACTGTGGAAGCGGTCGCAGCAGGACAAAACCGTGTACTCTTGGTTATGGCAACAGGTACGGGTAAAACTTACACTGCATTCCAGATTATTTGGCGACTGTGGAAGTCCCGAGCCAAAAAACGCATCCTGTTTTTGGCGGACAGAAACGTTCTGGTCGATCAAACTAAGAGGAACGATTTCCAGCCGTTTGGCCCCGCTATGACCAAAGTCACTGGTCGAACAGTCGATCCCGCTTACGAAATCCACCTAGCTCTGTATCAAGCTTTGACTGGCCCAGAAGAGCACCAAAAAGCATACAAACAGGTCGATCCTGATTTCTTTGATCTTATTGTCGTTGACGAGTGCCATCGTGGCAGTGCCGCTGAGGACAGTGCATGGCGCGAGATTCTTGAGTATTTCGGTTCAGCGACTCAAATAGGGCTAACCGCGACACCGAAAGAAACCGATATCGTGTCTAACACCGAGTACTTTGGCGATGCCATTTATACCTACTCTCTAAAGCAAGGTATTGAAGACGGTTTCTTAGCCCCTTACAAAGTTGTGCGTGTAGATATCGATGTAGATTTACAAGGTTGGCGACCAACCAAAGGACAAGTCGATAAACATGGTGAAGTCATCGAAGACAGAATCTATAACCAGAAAGACTTCGACAGAACTATGGTCATTGATGAGCGAACAGAACTGGTTGCACAGACCATCACCAGCTACCTCAAGCGCACCGACCCGATGGCGAAAACCATTGTTTTCTGCAATGACATTGACCATGCAGAACGTATGCGACGAGCACTAATCAACTGCAACCCTGAGCAAGTTGCTAAAAATGAAAAATACGTAATGAAAATTACTGGTGATGATGAAATCGGCAAAGCTCAGCTTGATAACTTCATCAGCCCCAAAAAGGCTTACCCTGTTATCGCAACCACCTCAGAACTTATGACAACAGGTGTCGATGCAAAAACTTGCAAACTGGTTGTTCTTGACCAGGGCATTCAGTCGATGACCAAGTTTAAGCAGATTATCGGTCGCGGTACTCGTATCGATGATCGTTACGGAAAGCTATGGTTTACCATTCTTGACTTCAAAAAGGCGACTGAACTGTTCGCTGATGAGCGCTTTGATGGTGTCCCCGAGCGAGTTAAAGAAACAAGACCCGAAGACTTCGAAACCGATGAAGGACTCGATGAGATCATCGATGGTGAGGATGAACTTGAACAACATAATCCATTTGAAGGGGAAGATATTGACCCTGAAAGCATCCATGAATCAGAAGCTCCATACGACTCAGGTTCATCTCCTTCTGACGGTAGCAATTCCGATGATGATTGGCAGGATGAAAATCGAGTTAGAAAGTTCCATGTCAACGGTGTAACGGTGAAAGCCATTGCCGAACGTGTTCAATACTACGATTCCGACGGTAAACTCGTAACCGAATCGTTCAAAGACTATACCCGCAAGACGATGGCAAAACAGTTCACCTCAATGGATGACTTCGTTAAGCGCTGGCAAGATGCCGATAAAAAGCAAGCAATCATTGATGAACTGGCAGAGGAAGGCATCATCTGGGAAGCGTTAGAGCTGGAAGTCGGCAAAGATCTCGATCCATTCGACATGATTTGTCATGTCGTGTATGACCAACCAGCACTCACCAGAAAAGAACGCGCTGACAACGTCAAAAAGCGCAACTACTTCACTAAGTACGGTGAAACGGCTCAGCAGGTGTTGAACAACCTACTGGACAAGTACGCAGACAAAGGCGTTCAAGAGATTGAAAATATTCATGTACTCAAAGTTAAGCCTTTTGACGAGATGGGACGCCCTGCTGAAATCGTCAAAAAGTGCTTTGGTGGTAGAGAGCAATACTTAGAAGCGATTTCTGAATTGGAAGCTGAGATTTATCAATCAGCCTAATCACCACTACCCCGCATTGCTACTCGGCTACCTTCAGGTAGCCGTTAACTTTATTCGCCTTTTAAGTTCCAAAATCCATACGCTGGCGGATGTGTTCATGGGCAGACGGGGAAATATCGTTCCCTTTAAACCGACGATTCAAGTTTTTAGCTGCAACCAAGGTCGAGCCAGAGCCAAAAAACGGATCAACAACTAGCTCGCCTTCTCTGCTACTTTGAGCGACCAGAACTTCCAAGAGACTTACTGGCTTTTCAGTTGGATACCCTCTATAGACCCGTTTATGAGTCAGTATGTCAGGTATGCTCAAATCATTAAGCTTCCTCTTGCCCTTTTCAAAAAACAGTATGTATTCGTGTCGAGCACGGTAATGGTAACCCATACCAATACTAACCTTGTCCCAGATAATTGGTTTCCAGAATTTAAAGCCTACTTTTTCCGCAATCGGTTTAATGACGAACATCGTTTCTTGATCGCAGAAAAGGTAGAAATGTGCATTCTTTTTGAGCACACGATAAACTTCGTGTAGTAGCTCTTCAAATCTTGCATTTGGGAATATCTCAAACCATTGATTGCTTGAGGACTTACTGACTTTAAGTCTTGTTGTCGTACCGATCTTTCGGTGTTTCTCTAGAGATTCATAAGGTGGATCTGTTATTAGCAAATCAACGCTCGCAGAATCGAGCATTGATAGCCAGTTTACTGCATCATCTTGGGATAAATTCATTCGATTCCTAAACAAGACTACTGCACGTTTTTCCATTCATATATGTATGAGATAGCTCACCTTTATTTAGGCGGCGACAATCGATACAGTAGCTCTGGTAGCCTTCGGGGTTCCTAGCCGTCACTCTAGCAGGAGTTTTGCCAAAGGACGATGGATAGGGATGAAAAACATGCTCTCCTCCATTTGCATCAGAACAATGGGGGCAGGACTTAAATTTTTGGCCCGTGTGGGGGTCTCTCTTGTGTATCATTCCTACGTTCAAACGTTTGTTACAACAACTGCAAGTCATGCAAAGCACCTCTTTAAGTATCATAGACGCTTTATGATACGGGCTGCTTATAAATCAAACAGTGAGGAAAGCAACAAAGTTCGTTTTAGCTGCATAGCAAGGTAACTTTCTAGTCCTTACAAATTAGCATCCGCTTGGTTTCCTCGATAGAGATAAGACCCCAGCCTAAATTCTCATTAATTACGATCAGTTTTGTATCAGGCAAAACGCTCATTGCTTCATCTATAGCCAACTTTAATGAGTCGAAATCAAGGCTCATAGCTCGAAGATCCGTTCTCTCTTTTCCCACAACATCGTACCAATGCCCCTTGTACACAGCGCCCCCCTAATATTTCCCACCTAAAACAATTTCATAACTTACACATTATTTAACATATTAAGCATCTATGCATTCATTTTCATTATCTAGTGTGTTGGAGATCTCGGAAAGCCCATCTATAAGGCATTGATTTAAACATGTGTGTCCTACGTATTTAGGCACAACAACTCCCAATCCCAAAGCAATAAACTCTGGGTGTTCTGATACGATTTTTACGTACTGTTCTAGCCTATCTTCTGGTGTAGAAGGACGTTGAAGTTGTTTTTTTAACGTCTGTTGAAATTTGCTCACAGCCTCGGGATCTACATCATGAAGCTCCTCATACTCAGAGCAATAAAGCTCTTCATATAATACATCGGCCAGTTGCTTATGGCTCCAGCCTAACGCATCCAACATAGTTCGAATTTGCTTTTGTTTTTGGGTTGTCCCCATTTGTCCCTACCCTACTAGTTACTATGCAATGGTCTCAGCGGAGACAATCATTCATAAACGAAAAGGAAAATACTATGTCTAAAAACAAAGCACCAATGACCCCAGAAGCCGCTGCTCGCATTCAAGCGAATCAAGCAAAACAAAATGGCGGACAAGTCTCTAAAGATTCGTTCGCTGCCCGCGCTCAACGCGCTGCTGCCAACAACCAAAAACAAGGTAAATAGGAGTAACCATCATGGCAAAACCAAGTTCTGCACCAAAAACTGCGCCGAAAGGTAATCCAAACTACCCAAGCACAACTGGCAAACCTTCAGGCAAAGGTCGTGGCAACACACCTAAACGCTAAACACATTAGATATAAATGAGGCAGTCTAGCTGCCTCATTTTTCTATTATGAACAACTTCTTGCATTCAGCTTGAAGTTACTTAAAAACAAGTTTTGATCAGATTTGTAATCGGAATACGGCACGGACTTTTCTGTTTGTGAAAGAGCGCATAAACACGTTTCTCGCTTACTCTCATACCAACTCACCGACACCATATTTTTTGACGAGTTTATGCAGGTATCAACGATGGCATACTCTACTTCTAATGGGTAACGCTCTTCATCAAAAGCACCATTCACCTTATAGCCACCAACCACGCCCACGACCAATGCCGTACTGGCAGACACCAGTTTCCGTTTACTAAATTTAAAGCCTTTGAAGCTTTTTTCACACTTCTCACACGAGATATTCTCTGCATATTCAATAACATTGTCAGTGTGACAATGGGGACACTCAACCTTCATTTTCTAGACAACCTGGTTATATTTTTTATTATTTCATTTATATCACTGATTCATTATTAAACCACAATTACAAACATAGTTTCATAGCGATAAGTTCATTTTCTTCGATCCATTTCTGCTATAATCTGCCTCAATTTTTTCAGTCATTTAGTAGTAGAACTTCATGTCAATCAGTTCAGTTATCAAGTCTATTCAAGACATCATGCGTAAAGATGCGGGTGTTGATGGTGACGCGCAGCGTCTAGGTCAAATGTCGTGGCTTTTATTCCTTAAAGTGTTTGATGCTCAAGAGGAAGAACTAGAGTTCGAGTTAGATGATTACCGCGACCCCATCCCAGCCAAGTACCTATGGCGCAACTGGGCGGCAGATAACCAAGGCATTACAGGTGATGAGCTGCTGGAGTTCATCAATGATGACCTATTCCCGACGTTAAAAAACCTAACCGCACCGAAAGACACCAACCCACGTGGTTTTGTGGTGAAAGAAGCATTTAGTGACGCCTTCAACTACATGAAAAATGGCACACTGCTTCGCCAAGTGATTAACAAGCTCAACGAAATCGACTTTACTGACTCTAAAGAACGTCACCTGTTTGGTGATATCTACGAGCAAATCCTACGCGACCTACAAAGCGCAGGTAATGCGGGTGAGTTCTACACCCCTCGTGCAGTAACCCGCTTTATCGTAAACAGACTGGATCCAAAGCTAGGCGAACAAATTATGGATCCCGCCTGCGGCACGGGTGGATTCCTAGCTTGCTCATTCGATCACGTTAAAGAGAACTACGTGACCAGTGCAGCCGACCACCAAACGCTGCAAAAGCAAATTCATGGTGTAGAGAAGAAACAACTGCCACATTTGCTGTGTATCACCAATATGATGCTCCACGGCATCGAAGTCCCCGTGCAGATCAAGCACGGCAACACGCTTAACAAGCCGCTTTCAAACTGGGACAGCAATATCAATGTGATTGCGACAAACCCACCTTTTGGCGGTACAGAAGAGGATGGGATTGAAAAAAACTTCCCTGCCGAAATGCAGACTCGTGAAACGGCTGACCTGTTCTTGCAGCTTATTGTCGAAGTATTGGATAAAGATGGTCGCGCTGGTGTGGTACTACCTGATGGCACCTTGTTTGGTGAAGGCGTAAAAACCAAAATCAAAAAGATGCTGACGGAAGAGTGTAACCTGCACACGATTGTTCGCTTACCTAATGGCGTGTTCAACCCATACACGGGCATTAAGACCAACATACTGTTCTTTACCAAAGGCCAACCGACCAAAGAAGTGTGGTTCTATGAGCACCCCTACCCAGAAGGCGTGAAGAACTACAGCAAAACCAAACCAATGAAGTTTGAGGAATTCCAGCAAGAGATCGATTGGTGGGGTAACGAGGCCGATGGATTCGCTAGCCGCACCGAGACCAAGCAAGCTTGGAAAGTGTCGATTGAAGATATTATCGAGCGCAATTTTAACCTTGATATTAAAAATCCTTATCAGGACGAAGTCGTCAGCCATGATCCTGAAGAGTTACTGGCTAACTATCAGCAGCAACAACAAGACATCAAAGCACTGCGTGATCAACTGAAAAGCATTCTCGGTGATGCTCTTAGCTCTACCATTCAAGGTAAAAAGCAAGGTGGAGAACAATAATGGCAGCCGACCAATCTCCTATGAATAAGCTAATCACCGAACATATTGATATTTGGACTTCCGCAGTTAAGACCAAATCGATCTCTGGCCGCGGTAGCAGCAAGAAGCTAGAGCTTTATGGAATTAAAAAGCTACGTGAACTCATTATCGAACTAGCAATCCAAGGGAAACTCACGGCAAGCCTAGATTTCAAAGGAAGTGCGAAGAAAAGCGTTGAAGATGCGATAGTTGCAAAATTTAATTTGTCCAAAGAAAGGAATATCCGTGGAGATAAAGAAACCTATTCTTCTGATAGGGCAAAAGGCTTCCCATTGCACTGGGAGACCATATGTGTTGGGCAAGTAGCGCATGTATTGGGAGGTAAACGAGTTCCTAAAGGATATAAACTCTCAGAACAACCAACTGATTTCGTTTATCTTCGTGTTACTGACATGAAGAACCAATCTATAGATGAATCAGACCTACGCTATATTTCAGAAGAAGTTTTTAAGCAAATATCTCGATACACAATTAATACTGGAGATGTCTACGTCACGATAGCAGGTACGATTGGGGCTGTTGGTACAATCCCACCTCACCTTGATGGTATGAGTCTAACAGAAAATGCTGCAAAACTAGTGTTCAGTGGCCTTTCAAAAAAATACCTAGTAACTGTTTTGCAATCCAGCTTTGTAACGAGACAGTTCAATGATGCGGTAAACCAAATGGCTCAACCCAAATTATCGTTGAACTCTATAAAACATACCTGTATTCCGATTCCTCCACTCGAAGAACAGGAGTACATTGCTGATAAAGTCGATGAACTCATGGCGCTCTGCGACCAGCTAGAGCAACAAACTGAAGCCAGTATCGAAGCGCATCAAGTGCTGGTAACAACTCTGTTAGACACACTCACTAACTCTGCCGATGCTGACGAGTTAATGCAAAACTGGGCGCGAATCAGTGAGCATTTCGATACCCTATTCACCACTGAAGAAAGCATCGACCAGCTTAAGCAAACCATCCTACAACTGGCGGTGATGGGTAAGCTGGTTCCACAAGATCCAAGTGATGAACCTGCTGCTGAGTTACTGAAAAGAATTGCGGAAGAAAAAGCACAGTTAGTCAAAGAGAAGAAAATCAAAAAGCAAAAAGCGCTGCCACCGATCTCTGAAGATGAAAAGCCGTTTGAACTGCCGAGTGGGTGGGAGTGGTGTCACTTGAACTCATTAATTAGTGAAATGGATGCTGGTTGGAGTCCAGCTTGTCCACCAGAGGCATCTCCAAACCACGAAACTTGGGGTGTACTTAAAACAACTGCCGTTCAGAATATGGAGTATAGAGAATATGAAAATAAAGTTCTCAGCTCCTCCAAGGAACCTCGACCTCAATATGAGGTAAAGAATGGAGATATTTTGATTACTAGAGCAGGCCCCAAAAACAGAGTAGGAGTCTCTTGCTTGGTTCAAACCACAAGGCCTAAGCTTATGATCTCAGATAAAATTATTCGCTTTCACCTAATAGAACTTGGGATGTCTAACAACTTCGTTTCGCTGTGTCTAAACGCGGGGGCTACTTCAGAGTATCTGGAATCATCTAAATCTGGCATGGCAGAAAGTCAAATGAACATATCTCAAGACAAGTTGAAAATGGCACCAATCCCACTCCCCCCCATTAGAGAACAGACTCTGATTGCGAAGAAAGTAGAGGAGCTAATTGATCTATGCGATAAGCTCAAACTTTCTTTAGAAAAAGGAAAGCATGCACATTTCCAATTTACTGATAGTGTGATCGAACAAGCGGTGTAACTATGAGCCTGTACAATATCGCCAATAAAAACCTCACCGCACTGACACCGACCACCTTTGCAGCCGAAGGGCTGCAAGAACGGCACGATTTGCAAGAAGCGCTGAAAGGCTGTATTGATGCCATCGCCCCTGATTGCGTGGTGATATCAGAGGAATTTTCTGACTGGGAAGACAGCCGTCGCCGTATTGACTTGTTAGCCATCGACAAGAATGCCAACTTAGTCGTCATCGAGCTTAAGCGGGATGAAATCGGTGCGCATATGGAGCTGCAAGCGCTACGCTATGCCGCGATGATCTCTACCATGACGTTCGATAAAGCATGTGACTACTATGCCCAGTACCTGAAGAAAGAAGGCCAAGAGATTGATGCCCGCGAAGCAATTCTGGAGTTTGTCGATCTGGATGAAAACAGCCTGGATGACTTTGGTAACGATGTTCGAATCGTTCTAGCATCAGCAGACTTCGGTAAAGAACTAACCACCTCTGTCTTGTGGCTGCGTGATAAAGGTATCGATATCAGTTGTGTGCGCCTCACGCCCTATCGCTACAAAGAAGATGTATTGATCAATGCAGAACAGATCATCCCTGTACCCGAGGTAGAAGAGTACCAGGTGAAGTTCCGCGAGAAGCGTGCCGAGCAGCGCACAAGCGTTCAAAAAGGCGAAAAAGATTACTCAGAGTATCGCTATAACGGTCATACCTATAAAAAGCGTCACCTAGCCCTAGCGTTAGTCACTGACTGGATTGAGAAGCATCAGCCGCAAAGCCTGAATGATGTGCTCAACGCATTTAACGAACCAGTAAGACGACGCATTGCCATCCTAGCGGATGAAATCCCTCAAGGTAGAATTCGCCGCTTCCACAGCGATGAAGACGCGCTGATTACGTTGCCTAACGATGAAGTGATAGCCATCACCAACCAGTGGAGCCTCAGCAATATCACTCGATTGATTCACTTTGCAGAGCAAAGTGGCATGGTTGTAGAGAAAGTAGACTGATTCTGTTAGTCAAAGTCTCAAGTAACAAGCTTTGAGTAGAACATAGTTCTCCTCGAAGCATTTTTTATTTGTTAATCAAATACTCAATCTTTAGATTTTGATAATTTGAGCGAGAACAGTGTTCTCGCAGTATCAATAGCCAGCTCACCAATACCCTGTTACTCAACTCGTTACTCAGAGAACATTGTTCTCTGTTATGAAAATTAGAGTGGATAGGAAATTTCAAGCTCATTTTCAAGCAAAGGCGACTGAGAAAGTCTAACCACACAAGAAACATAAAGCAGCAAGTGATGAGAAACAAGACACCAATAAAGACTTGATTGCATATATAAAAATCAATATGCTGTCGGAGCTTCACGCGAAAGGCGTGGAGGTTTGTGACAGATTGTCAATACCGTTGCGCTTGCTGAGCCAAGACAACAACATTGTCATGAGGTGTACGATTATCATCATATAGTCTCCATCGCAGATTACATTATACATCATTTCTAATAGATCGCGGCGAGTGCCTTTCGGGGCCAGATGATTGGTTAGGCCAGTTAGTTAAAGCCCAAGGGGATATACGGAAAGGCCGCATGTCCACTCCTCTTGGGTTTTGCTAGAACTTGTGCGCTCAAAGTATGAAAAAGGTGTCCGCTCCACTCTGGTATACAAAACGAAATTACCTTCACTTTGATGTACCTGTATCTGGAACAAAAGCAGAAAAGATCGTAACGAGTACAACATCTGTTGCCAGGCACGCATTTTTCCCTTTTATCTCCTACAGTTTCCAGCTAACTAAACTTGATAGAGATACTTCTACGGGTAAACTTTACCGCAAGCCAAAGCCAAGAGAGGTAGCATACTCTTCTCATATAGATAGCCATATTTATGCTTACTACGCTAATCAACTATCTAATTTATACGAACAAAAAGTTGAAAAATCAGGACTACATGAATCGGTTTTAGCATTTAGAAAGCTTGATGGAAAAAGTAATATCCATTTCGCGGACGATGCTTTTAATTACATACGTAAAATGAAAGAGTGTTCAGTTATCGCTCTCGATTTTTCTAAGTTTTTTAACACTCTTGACCATCGAATTCTAAAAGAAGAATGGAGTAAACTACTCCAAGTCAAACACCTTCCAAAAGATCACTACAACGTTTTTCGATCTCTAACCAAGTTTTCGACTGTCGAACGAGATGAGCTTTTCAAAACGTTTGGTATATCTCAATACAACCAAAAAGCGAATGGAAGAAATCGCGTCTGTACCCCACTTGAATTCAGAGAAAAAGTTCGTGGTTCTGGTTTGATAAACCCAAACCCAAATGGTGCTATGGGCATTCCTCAAGGCTCTCCAATCAGCGCATTACTTTCTAACATCTACATGTTCTCATTTGATAAACACATGAAGAATTATGTTGACTCTATCGGAGGAAAGTACTTTAGATATTGTGACGATATGCTGTTTATTGTTCCATCAGAGTATCGAGATACTGTTGAGAAGCTGGCTAATAGTAAAATTACAGCACTAAAGGTACAGATAAACAGCGATAAAACAGAAATCAGAGATTTTAAATTCCATAATGGACAACTTTGCTCATTTGACGAATTTGGCAAACAGAAACCGCTTCAATATCTAGGTTTCTTATTCGATGGACATTCTATCTTTCTTCGTTCTACAGCCCTCGCTCGCTACTCAGAAAAAATGAAAGGCGGTGTTAAATTGGCCAAGAAAACGATGGAGAAAGAGAACAGAATACGTAAAAGTAAAGGCGAACCAGAACAGAATCAGCTTTACAAGAGAAAGCTCCATCGCCTGTATTCTTACAGAGGAAGAAGAAACTTCCTCTCATACGGCTACCGAGCAGCCAAGATTATGAACTCAAAAAGTATCAAAAGACAATTGAAGCCTCTATGGCAACGGCTTCAAGACGAAATAAGCAAATAACGAGACGGATACCAGTAATTAGAACATATTTATTATGCTTCTGTTTTTTATTAATTATTCAAATAACCAATCTTTACTATTTTAGGGTTACCATAAGAACATTGTTCTGAGTAAAGAGCAGTTCATTCTCGATATGATTATCAGACATCAATTAGCAGCTTACTCAAAACTAGCGAAAGATAAGACTTCTACTGAATGTCGGCGAGAGAACTTGGTATTATTCGATAAGCTAGCGAGAACAAGGTTCTTACAATATCGTTTAAACCTCTTAGCTGATAACTACTACTGACTGGTAGATCTCCGCCTCTCGGTATCATGGAACATTGTTCTCATTGAACTCTTTCAGTTAGCCGCTTGTTCCAATGCCGCTTAACCGTGGGGACGGAGATGCCTAGAGCATTTGCTGTCTTAGATTGGCTCAGTCCCCTTGATCTACATTCTTGAACTTTTTGAGTTGTACTGATGGCTTCTGGTCGCCCAATCCGCTTACCCTCAGATTTAGCCCTAGCCTGCCCTTCCAATGTCCGCTCTCGAATACGGTTTCGCTCAAATTCAGCAAATGCTGAGAACATTTGCAGCATCAATCGTCCCTCCGCCGAGCTTAGATCAGCGGTCGGCAGATCCAGAGAAATTGGCGTAACACCTTTTTCTAACAGCATACTGATCGTATGCTGAACATCGATGTTATCTCTTCCAAGTCGATCAAGCTTAAGTACAACTAGTTTGTCCCCTGGCTCTAGTTTATGCTCAATCAACATTTTGAACTCACGTCGTTCTGTTGCAGGCACACTACCAGAAACTGTTTCATGGACAATTCGGTGTTCTTGAATATCGTAGCCAGCATTTCTGATAGCTAAGATCTGATTTGACACAGTTTGCTCACTAGTCGATACACGACAATAAGCGAATGTCCGTCCAATACTATTCACTACTCACTCCTTTTGGCATCACAATTGGTATCATCAACCTGCTAGGTGTCATAAAAATCCGAACCCTACTTTATGAGACCGCAAACACTTCATTCCCGTCTGGTATCAGAAAACGGATGCTTGTTGATACTACAGATATATTTACATCTCGCTAAAGTTGACTACTTAAGTCGATAATTTTGACAAAGTAACTTTGCCTTAAGAAAACCTAGAAAATAAATAAACATCCGTGAGTAACAAACATTACTCTAAATTTAATTCATCTATAATAAAAACAAGGTTACTATTAATTTTCCTTGGCAATAAAATTAACACATAAAAAATAAATTTTATTTTATTAATTTTTCATGTTATAACTATTATAACGGTTATAACTATTATAAAGTTATAATTCTAATATAACGTTAGATTTTAAAAAAGTGAAGATTAAGCCAAATTAAGCTTAATTTATTACAAGAATTCTTCTGCCACTACTGGCACTTTCAATGCCAGCGTTGGCACATTGATTGCCAATCTTGGCAAATTCACTTGCCACCCGCTTTAATAACGGAATTTTCAAGGCTTTCACCACTTGCCTAACGCAATTCAACAGGCTTTAACGTTGTGCAAAAAAAGAACAATGTTAGAACACGTTGAATGTCTCATTTTTTCTTGACTTATAACGGTTACAACCATATAGACCAGGAACTCGACATTCTTTCTTTTCTTTAATAAATTGTCTTTTTGAATGAAATTGGGGAACACTGTTCTTTTCATCTAAATTAATAGAATTTGCTCTACGCAATGCTTCTTCATCGGAAATGTCGTTATAAACGACTTGAAATCTATTCGACTTAGTTTCACGTTCTTCTTTTGTAGATAGATAACTCATTTCACGATTACGTTTAGAATAAACCAAAACTTGAGACATATCGACAACCCTTTTGATATATATAGATAAATTCAATGACTATTATATTTATCAAGTAATATTATCTTTGTAAAGGACCTTTAATCACTATTTTAAAAATCACATTAACATTTAATTATTAAATAAAAACCGTTTGGTTTTTTAATTATTAAATTAGAAAAATAATAATTAGTTAAACTTCTACCTAAAAATGAAAAAGATCAGATTCTGGGCTATTAGTGTTGCGATTTCTCTCCTCAAAGAACCACATATTCATCACCATGAATTCTCGGTTAGGATCCTAACCGAGAATGCTCATCGGAGTCTGGCTGCGATTAGTACTGCTGTTTCTCCTAACCTGATCACAGCCACGTCCATCACTACAAATTTCAAGTTAGTATCCTCACCTAGAATGAACATCGGAGTCTTGCTGTGCGCTTAGTACTGCCATTTCTTCACCTCAAAGCAACCATAATCATCCCCATAAATTCCGAGTTAGGATCCTAACCGAGAATAGGGAATCAGCTTTTGACTATTGGTATTGCCATTTCCTTAGTCTCATAGCCACCACATTCATCACTACAAATTCCAAGTTAGGATCCTAACTCGGAAAAACAAATCAGGGATCTCGAAGGGTATTAGCGATCACTACTTGTTATCTTCAATCGCAAGTGGACAAAAATATATGTCATACTTACTTTTTGTGACTACTTATGAGCATTGAAGTGAAAATCGAGACTGCATTAGAACGACTGCATAACTTTGACAAGCAAGGTATACACGTTTATCGGAAGAGTGATCTCAGAAGGTTATTTTTTGATGATTCACTTACTGCATTCCAGCAAAGCTTGCTACGTTTAGTCAAAGCAGGAGTACTAGAGCGGGTGTGCAACAGTGTTTATGTATTCTCATTCAGTCGTCACAAGGGCGGTTATACTATTGAATATATTGCTAAATGCTTGCGACGAGGAGAGTACAACTACATCTCTCTAGAATCGGCGCTTTCAGAATACAGTGTCATTTTTCAAGTGATGATTGACAATAGAATTACGATCATGACAACAGGACGCAAGGGAGAGTTCAGGACCCCTTATGGCGTTATCGAGTTCACACATACGAAACGTGATGATATTGATATTATCAACAATACAGTAACTTCAGATCGGCCCCTGCGGATTGCGAAGAAAAAGACTGCGATTCGAGATTTGAAGAGGGTGGGCAGAAACACACACTTGATTGTAACGGATCACGATTAGGCAGATGCTGGCACTGCCAAAAACAGTACTCCCCAAAAACCGTACAACTCACTTCTGGACAAAGGCGAGTTTGACAGCCGCAAGCAAGTCTCTCTCAAAAAAGGCCGTTTGGCAGTATTGATTTATTGCTTAATGTTCCCAACTGCAAAACGTCGGAATCAAGATGAACCCTTTGTGATAAAATGCGTTTGAATAGATGATATAAAAATTAATTTAAAATAAAGGTATATTTTTTTTAATTAATCTGTATAGTGGTCTTTGCTCTGACACAGAGTTGTTTCAAGATAAAATATAAAGAAAGTTTTCCAGCGTCATCCCTAGCAAGTTTCTCTCTGTAATCTCCTTAATGCTCTATCCTAAAATAATACCTATGTTCAGTGCACCTTAATTTTAATTTTATAAGGGGCATAATATGTCTAATCAAGTAATTGGTACAGTAAAGTGGTTTAACGAAACTAAAGGTTTTGGTTTTATTTCTCAAGAAAATGGCGATGATTTATTTGTTCATTTCAGAAGCATTTTAGGCGATGGCTTTAAGAAGCTTATTGAAGGCGAGCAGGTTTCCTTTACTGTAGGTAAAGGTCCTAAAGGCCTTCAAGCAGAAAATGTAACGACTATTTAGTCTTACAATTGAATTTACACTGCCTCGTCATACGCCTGGCGAGGTAGTTGCTCTGACAAAGATTTGTTTCAAGATAAAATATAAAGATAGTTTTCCAGCGTAATCCCTAGCAAGTTTCTCTCTGTAATCTCCTTAATTACCTATCCTAAAAATACTTATGTTCAGTGCACCTTAATTATAATTTTTTATAAAGGGGCATAATATGTCTAATCAAATATTTAATAATGAGAATAGAAATAATAAAAACAAATCTATTCAAAATAAAGAAACATCAATACATAAAAAAATAAAGATGAATAGCCTTCTCCAAAGGATTGCTAATGGTGAGACTGGTGTTGTTTTAGAGGAACTACTTTGAAAAATCACGGTAGAAAGAAGATCTGGTTTAAGTTAAAAAAGTGCGAATCATACACTAAAAAAATTTTATTACATTGAATGTAAGGTTTGTACAAGGTTGCTCATAGAAAGACTATGCTCTTCAACAGATGAGCTTTGTAAATAGCAACAACGAAATATCTGGGGCACACATCATATTATGACAAGTGGAACGTTAAGTTGCTTAAACTGTAGGAGCGATGAAACATACTCGTAGTGCTCAGGTTTGTGAGATGAGGTAATAACCATTCTATGATGGTTTTTTGCCGTCCATACTCCTTGATAATCAGTTGCTTGCCTAGTCCAGCTTTTAGGCAGAAACCAAGTCAGTTCGAACGTTTAAGCGTGAAACAATGCCATATTGAAAGCATCACACCACTACGTCTCCTCAAAAGGAATAGGACCATGCCGACCTAAAACACACCGTGATGGATAGCGAAACTATCTTCATGAAAAGTCTAACGAACGCCAAGCGCTCAGCTGAGCATCATGCGCCAGAGGGTGCAATACTAATTAAGATTAGAGATTTAATGGATCAGATGCTAAGTCGAATAACGCTTGATGCTTGATGCTTGATGATAGCTGGGTAGATAGCTGTGAAGACTGACGTTGGTTAGCAATCATGATTCGTTTTTCGTAGTAGCCTTTGACACAGTTTGGATTGTTTGTCTGACAAGGTTTGCTCACGATTAAGTTGATCTCGTAAACCTGTCAGCATGTCTCGGTCCAAGTTGCTCAGCTTTTCGGAATGTAAGAGGAGTGTCGTATTGATAAGCTCAGAGAGGTTTCGTGAACTCATAGTCCCCACTCTTTATCCCACTTTTTTTGTTCTTCAATCTCTTCTATGCGTTTGCGAACACCCATTTTTTTCAACTCTTCTGGTATTCGTTTAATCCCTTTCTGATTAATACTAAATTGCTTCTGCTTTTGTGTCGGTTTAGGTAACTTGCTCATATATCATCCTATTGATGCTAAGAAAGATGATTTTATTCAGATTAGAATAAAGCCATTTCAATTCATTATCTCTTATTAATGTATCGTTCCGCGTTTGCAAAAAGTTTATCGCATGCTTTTTTCTGTGCTAAATATTCTGATGAACTTTCAGTCATAGAGTCGAGAATTTCTTTCGCTTCTTGATATTCTTTTACCATCGCAGCGAATCGTTCTTCGAAGTTGTTTTTCTGTGTTTTCTTGCTTGATTTTCTTACTGGTTTTCTCATATTGCTTCTTATCTTATCGATCCAAAAATTTATTTTATTCGTATTTCGAACGTTCAGAATCTTTATTAAAAAATAAAGTAAAAAAGTCTCCTCGACAGAAGAGACTTTTTATAAATATCTTACACTAACGTAACATTATCCGCTTGAGGACCTTTGTTACCTTGTTCAACAACAAAAGAAACCTTTTGGCCTTCAGATAATGTTTTGAAGCCATCACTAACAATTGATTTGAAGTGAACAAATAGGTCAGAACCGCCGTTATCAGGAGTGATAAATCCAAAACCTTTGGATTCATTAAACCATTTTACTAAGCCTGTTGATTTATTTGACATAATATATCTCGATACATTGATTAAGTTAAAAAGAAAGCTACTAAATAAGGAATGAAGAAAAAGGTATCGCAGGATAAATATGACGAATTTAATCGAATAAAAACTGAGAAGATCTTGAACTAAATATTTTACTAATAGCTCATCGTTTGAGCTTCTGACACTATACACTATATGAACATAATAGATATCTATTTCTTGATTGATTTTTATTGTCCATAAAATCAATGACATAAAAAGTGAAAGGCTGAATTGAAATCAACAGCATCATTAAAAATAATTATTGCAAAACAGATATTCGATACAAGCATGATCCCTAATTCTAACTTTGAATGGGGCAAAAGTGTTTCAGAGCTTAAATTCATTAGTCCATTGGTTCTGACAAATCCACTCATGAAGATAATGGGTAACACATTTTTCACCAGAGAGTTGGGCACTAAGAGAGCTTTTTTATCTATTAATTAAATGAGCAAACTTTAGTTTTTGATGATTTGAGCGAGAACAGTGTTCTCGCAGTAGCGTTTGAACGCTACCGACCTTTGCCTATATACCCAAACACGAGTCGGATAATACCTGACTCAGCCTTTCGTCATTCGGAGAACATAGTTCTCCGTTCAACTAAATGAAGATGCGAGAAGAAGCTCCAGCCAGACTGGACACTGCATTAAGCGACCTTTTGGCTTTTCAAAGTCAACTGGGCTTAGACGCCCAAGATCACTGTGCCTTCTCGTTCGATTATATTAAACCTCAATGTATTCGAAGACCGATTGACGCATCTATTCTCTCGACATTATCAGCTCATATAATACAGCTTCCACCTTCATGGCATGAAAGAAACTCTCTATATAAACGTTGTCCCAACAATTTCCTTTTCTATCCATACTTTGTTTTAGATTATAGGTACTAATCAACTCTCTATAACCTTTCGAGCAATATTGGCTACCATGGTCACTATGAACGATGACTCGCTCAGGAAAGCTACGATGGAATAAGGTTATTGAAAGAGTATCGCTGACTAATGTTGCTGTCATCCTCTTAGCCAACGATTTGCTGTGAATAAAGATCAATGATTACCACTAAGTATAGACAACCTTCACTTATCGCCAAATACGTAATATCTCCGCCCATTTCTGATTGGGCGGCAGTTGCAGAGAAGTCTTGTTCCAACAAGTTCGGAGCGATTGGCAACTTATGAATGCTATCCGTCGTACATTTAAACTTACGAACAGCTTTCGTTACTAGATTTTGACGTTTCATGCTACTGGCAATGGTCTTCACATTATGCCTGCTACCGTTATCAGTTAACTCTATCTGGATACGTCTAGCACCGTCCCTGCCTTTGCGGTTATCAAAAGCCTCTTTGACCTTGTCGTCTAATACCTGACGGGCTTGTTCTCGCAGGCAGTCTCTATGACGATGCTTAATCCAGTAGTAAAACCCGCTTCGCGATATGCCAAACACCTCTACCATGTGAGATACACGGAAATACTGCAGGTGTTCAAACATAAATTCTTAGCACAAGCTACTTTAGATTCTTCGCAAAGTAGGTGGAGACCTTTTTTACTACTCCTAGCTCTTTTTCTCGCTCAGCAGTACTGGAGTTTTTATTTGCGGCTTTACGCTAGCCATAGATTTGAGAGTCATGGAGAGATAGTTATCTAGCGGCAACAGCAGCACCGACTTTCTCCGCAATCTCAAGTGTTAAATTCGGAAGAATGGATAATAAGTTTTTTCTTGTTTGTCATGATTCACCTCGTTAGTGATTTTACTCACTTAACTCAGGGTCCAAGATAACTGGTGCGGCTCTGTAATGGCGAGGTCACTGAATCTACGAGGCCTGCCGCGCTTGTTCTGTTTGCTTTGCTTCCATTCGCTTATAACTCCTTCATCAATCCAGAAAGTGAGTGAACCACGATTAATTAGTACTTTGCTGTACTGTTTTTAGTTAGTTGTTGTGTAACGAGGCTTCTCCATAAGACTAGGGTGATCAACTGTGTTGTCGCACAGCTCATCACCTCTTGCCTTAGTTTCATCGAGTTACGTAACAAAGCCTTAAACATAGACCACACTAAAGCACTCTTGATTTTAAATGTTCAATAAGCTATCTGTTAATGTACGGTCAATTTAATGTCAATATAATGACAGTGTGTTTGAGGGTGATAAATAATAATAGATATCATGGCTAATAATAGAAAACTGGTTGCTTAGGTTTTAAGAGGTGATTAACCTTGCGCTTAAAAACAATATTCATATTAAAAAAGGTGTAGTGAGATATGGATTTAAAAAGTAGCATTTCAAATAGTATTTTTTTGCATCCTATTTATTCAAGTGAAACTGGAGATGTGGCTTTCTCTGAGGTTTTATACACTATACCTGATGGATATTATGAGGAGCAGTTTTTAGATATGACTGTATCCGATGAAATAATAATGGAGTCAGCATTAAATATTGTTAAAAAACTTCAAAACAATAAAAAAAACAAATTTAGCATTAATATTACCGCAAATATATTGTTGAGTGATAAATTCATAACGAGAATTTCTTTATTTAATAACAAAAATTTAGTGATAGAAGTTAATGAAATAGAAAATAATATGCTACCTGACTTGTATCTATCAATAAAAAAACTCAAGGAGTATGGAATTGAATTTTGCTTAGACTCTTTTTGTCACAAAGATGAAACTTTTAATCAATGTTTAGGTTATATAGATTGGGATTATATTAAAATAGATAAAAAGTACTCATTTAAGGATTTAGAAAAGCATGTAGCACAAATTTTAATTCCATTTTGTAACGTTGGCGTAATTATTGATGGCGTTGACTCAAGCATAAAACAACATTTAAAAAGTTCTAACAAAATATACTATCAGGGATATTATAAAAATCCACCGAAAAGGTTTGCATCATGAAATCAGTTAAAGTTAAACCTTGTAAATTAGGCGCTTACTTCAATAAGAATGAACATATTATCCAGATTGAAGAAGGGAGTGGCGCTGTATCGTATAACGGATTTTCATGTATATTTCAACCAGGTGATTACCTTTATCTTCCGAAAGGAGAAGTTATTCATTATTCTGTAGAAGAAGAAATAGTAGAGCTTAAAGTCATATCATTCAGTCATTTAAAGCAAATCATGTCCAAGCGTGATTATTATATTTATTTAAAAACAAAGAACGATTTAGAGCTATCATCAATATATTATAAAAATTATCTGTTAGACCTAATTAAAAAAGATCTTTTCTTGCCCAAGATAAAATCAGATGAACCAACATTAGAAAAAATAAGAGAGTGTATAAAAAAACATCCAAGAATAAACTGGAATATTGATAAGCTTTGTCAAAGGTCAAATTTAAGTATTAAAGATGTTAAATTAGTTTTGTCTAAGCTAAATGTGACAATGTCTGAATTAGTGATTAAAGTTAAAATTGAAAACTCAGTGGAATTATTATTATCTACAGAAAGCGTTGTTACAACTTCGAAATTATTAGGTTTTTCCAGTAGTTCTTTTTTTATAAAGAAGTTTAAAATTGTTTATGGAATGACTCCAAAAATTTTCATTAATTTATTTAAAAAAAGCTAATATCAATATGTCAGTGATTAATAATAAGATTTCACGTATTAATTTATCCGTTTATCTATTTTTGCTTTTGGCTTTTTTTATTATAATTTTTTTTAGAGTATTTGTAGGTAATTTAGAGCAATATTCATTATATATTGATAAGTTTAGTGAAAACAAACTAGTTGAAAAAAGAAATGCATTAATAGAAGAGGCAGAGTCTATTTCAGCCTCTATTTATTCAATTATAAATTTAATAGAAAACGAACTTATCGAGAGTGTTAAGAAAAATACTGCCATCATTGAATTTGCTAATGAAGATAGTATAGAAGAAGACTTTATAAAAGAAAAAGTAAATAAGTTTAACTCAACCTTCAAAGATAATTATGTTTTTATAGTAAACTATAAAGATAAGAACATTATAGAATCAAATATTTTTAACCAACTTAATGATAATCTTAAAGATAAATATTCTAATAGTTTTTTTGAAAACTTTCCTATCAATGGTGGAGTGTATAGATATAAAGTACCTTCTAAATTTGGTTCTAACAAAGTATCGTATATAAAACAAATACCTAACACACAACTATATTTGGCAAGTGGATATGTTAACGAGTTTCTTCTCGAACGTGTACATGATGAAATATTTAATCTTTTAGAAAATTCAAGTTTGGATGACAATATTGAATATAGGGTCTACTCAACTCATAACGGTATTATATATGACCAAAAGGTTAAACAAAATAGATACTTAAACAGTCAAAGTTCACTTTATTTTTTCTATGATTATATCTATAACAACTTTCTTGAATTAGATAGCAGTAGTGAGTTTCTTTATATTAACAAAACCATAAGTGAATATGGGATAAATATATCACTCTCTATGGCTAAAAACTTCAAATATGAACTAAACGATGATTTCAAATATCTATTTAAAGAGTTCTTATATGAAGATATCAAAACAATAGTTAGCTCATTCTTTATTTTACTGGCTATTTCATTTGTTATATATTATTTTTTACATAAAAAAATATCACGTATATTGACGACATATAATAATAAGATATTGCTAGAGAAAAAAAGTTAAAAGATTCAAATAAAAAAATTGACAGTATAGCAAAAACCGATTACTTAACAGGCTTACCAAATAGAAGAAGTTTGGAAATCGATTTTAAAAAAACATTTTGTCTCAACAGTTTTTATTTAGTGTTTATTGATTTAGATGGGTTTAAACATATAAACGATTCGTTAGGCCATTCGTTTGGTGATATGTTTCTAAAGAAAATATCTAGCAATATCACTGAAGAAATCGATGTTGATGATAAATTATATAGATTTGGTGGTGATGAGTTCATTGTTATATTTCAAGGTAATGTTGACATTTTAAGTAAGATTAACAATTTATCGCGTTCAATAAATAAGCCTGTTTTTATAAAAAATAGAAGAATAGAATCTACTGCTAGTATTGGTTTTTCTCAATATCCAAAGGATGGAGATAGATTGGATCTTTTATTACAATATTCAGATCTAGCTATGTATGAGTCCAAGAAAAAAGGAACGTCACATTATACTGAGTATAATACTGGTCTACTTCAGACGGCTAATTTTGAATTTGAGCTAGTAAATGATTTAAGAAGGGCTTGTCGAAATAATGAGTTCTATACTGAGTATCAACCAAAGTTTGATATCAAGAGTCGTCAATTAGTTGGTTTAGAAGCTTTGGTTAGGTGGAAACATCCTAAAAAAGGTTGTATTCCTCCAGATGTTTTCATAGAAACGGCTGAGTCTGCTGATTTAATTGACTCTGTCGGCTTTAGAGTTATAGATTATGCAATTAAAGATTATTACGAAAATAAATTACATTTTCATAGTGATGTTACATTATCAATAAATTTGTCACCCAAACAGATACATGAAAACTTAAAAAATTATTTAAATGAATTAATAGCAAAAAACATGATTGATACTTCAGATATAATATTTGAAGTTACGGAAAATGTTTTTTTTGTCGAAAATGAAAATAAACTTGAGATAATAAATGATCTGGTTGAGTTAGGGTTTAGGTTTTCCCTAGACGATTTTGGAAAGGGTTATTCAACATTAAACAATCTAATAAAATTGCCATTATATGAAGTCAAGTTAGATAAGTGTTTTTTAAATAGAGTTCCAAATGAATTAAAATACAACTCACTTTTAAATTCTATAATTAATCTTTTGTACAACTTAGAATATAAAATTGTTATAGAAGGAGTGGAAAATGTTGCGCAACATAATCATTTGATAGAAATAAATGACTGTATATTTGTTCAAGGTTTTTTATATGGCAAACCAGAAAGTATGAAATCTATTGTAAACAAATTCCTTGTTAAAAATAATGTATTAATGGAAGAGGTTTAGATGAAGTGTAGAAACTGTTCTAGTTTTGGATTCTATAGAATAGAAAGAAAGTTTATAGAGAAAATTATAATCAAGAAAAAATTTCTTTGTAAAGATTGTGGATTTATCTTTAAAGACTATAGGTTTTTCATTAAATTCACACAAAAAGGTTAAATACAATTAATTTAAATCATTATATTTGAAAGTTTCATTAAGAATAATGAAATAAAATTTTAACTTATCAAATCGACTAATAAATTAAGACAATATCATATCTTTATTTGACTTGATATTGTCTATCCTATTTTTATTTTTTCGCTACCGTCAATAAACTATTTATCTTCCATAGCCTTTCCAAGTTTGGTAAGTTTTAGTTCAACGGTTTGGTTGGGGGCAATTAGATTAAAAATAAACCAATAACTTAACAGCTAAACGTGTATATCAGTTAATCATCTTAGGCCTATGCGAGACCTAGTTATAATAAAACTAACTGCAACAGTACAACAAAGCGTTAATCAACCGTAGCAGACCTCGTCGATTCATCGACTTAGCCATCACTACCGTACTGAAGGTGAATAAAAAAACAACAACACTAGCATGTAATCAGTTTATCGATTCCTTGTTTATGTTGTCTAATACTACTCTTACCTTCTCATACTTCATTTGTATCAGTCTTTTAGTTAAACAAGTTGCGGTCTCTTTTGAGACAAAAACTGGAGGTGCAATACAGTACCTAGCCACTGATACTGGCAGCCTCAAGGTTTATGGCGAAGGTAAACGGAAGGTCAAAAATCATGGTACTGACGGATGCGTAGAGTTTGAGAAAATTTGCATTTAGTATCCGACGCTGCACTCACAAAATAATCGCAGAAGAACTGAGTTTATCTCATGTTACGATACAGAAGTCCTTCTTAACTTTGTAAATCAAACACGCCGAAGAATTATCGAGATATCTGGTGATGGAGCTTATGATACAAGGAGTTGTCACAATACTATACGGGTTAAGCGAGCTGTTCCGCTAATCTCTACAAGAAAAAGCCACTCTCGATCTTAGCGGTAGTTTGCCAGAAGCTTTACGGCTTGAACAAAAAGTTAAAAAAGCGATATCGTTATTGCAAGCATTTACTCTCAAAAAGTACGATGTATAGAGTGCGGCAGTCGCTTGGTAGGAAGATATACATGAGAAATTACAATGCTCAGGTGGTTTGGTTATCTATCCGAATTACTTAACAAAGCCCTGTGATGTTCCTGACATTGGAAAATGTAATGCTTATCCGCACCAATGAATTGGCAACCAACAACATCCTATGAGGATTCTTCCAGGATATAGTAGAAAAGGCGTAATTCTTAACATATTGTTCTTGAAGTATTTTTATAATATGTATCAAGGTAAAGTCGAATAACTAAACATTTGGTACAGAAAAGTTCCAAGACTACATTATGAAATATTCGAAATACTTGGAACTATTATTTTTATATGTTCAGCAATCAGGAACGAGGGTGTAAGCGATAGTGATAGCTCTTCAATGATTTATTAACTTGAAATACTTCATATTCAAAATAAGCTTGCTCATCTAGGGATTGAGTGAACTTAACTATTTGTTCTGTATGAATGAGCAAAGAAATGGGCGCAACCTGGTGATTGTCATACTCATCGAAACAGTTGTTAATGTGTGCTCTATCTAAATAAACAACATCTTGATTCTGTGTTGGAGTTTCTTCAATCAACTTTGTTTCAAACCCTGCCTTCTCAAGCTGCTCAAGCAACTCATAGAGTTTGTCTACATCACTCTTGCTCTTGATTGAACTATATTGCTGTACAATCCCATTTAAATATTTCTCGATTGACCCAAACTTATTTTTCATTAAACAGATGGTTTTTAAATTCTTTTTGATAAGTGAATAGCGTTGCTCTTTCAATTTTGGTTTTAAGAAATCAATGAGGATTTTGTTGCGTTGCTCTTCTTTGACAAAGCTTTGAGACGCGCTGACTTTAAAGTAAAGATGAAGCAGTGCATTTTCAAAAGTAGATTTTAAAAGCTTGTAATATAATTGTTCTGACATTGTAAGCATTGATTATTTACTCATGCTGTTATTCTAACATATAAAAAGAAAAGCAAACTAACACTGCAACTAGTTTACTTTGCCCCCCCATGAGTCACACGAAAACCAACTCTCTAGTCTTGATTGGTCAGCTAATACACAAGTGTTTTTCTAGTGAAGAGCCTCGTAGACCTTAGGATAGGGTGACCCGAAAAAAGGCTCAATGATACTAGGATTTCATTGTTTCTATTATCCTCACGATCTCGAAAGTTGTGTCCGATGGTATCGTTTTTTCGTTGAATATAACTATCCACTTTTTCTTTCAGAGCAGCGTTTTATACACTAGGGTTTTGTTATTTCGTTCTGGGAGGGATAGTAATGAAAGCTCGTATTGGAGTTATGTCAGAAGACCTCATTCGTAGGCACATGACTAGTGTGGCCGCAGGCAACATTAGTCATAGCAAGTATCTACCGACATTTTGGTTCACATCACTAGATGAAGTATCAAAGTTACTGTGTAATGAAAATATCGAGCTAATGCTCCTGATGAGTAGGGAAAAGCCTGAAAATCTAGCTGAACTTGCGGACATCAGCGGTCATAATACTCGTAAACTGTCACGTACACTCCACTTACTATCATCGAAAGGGTTTATCCAAATAGAGAAGAAAGACAATACTTCTCGTCCCGTCGCTTTATTTACTGACTTTGAAATTATTCTGGGCAAAGAATTAGAGGATACACTGCAAGAAAGATATTGTGCATGATGTCTATCACTCGTTACTGCGGCGTATGCCGCTTAAAAAGCACAGCTTTATGCTGTGCAACCTCAAATAGGGGTTATTCTTAATACTTTCCGTCTAGGTCAACCTGCTCGTCACCAATGCTCTCTTCCAGCTGCTCTGTGAGGGCTTCAGTTACTTCAAACTACCATACCTGTGTTTGGTAGAGATATCGTAATCGAGCAAGTCAATAACCCCATCTAGCGCAACGTCACGATCATGTTAGTCGGCTTGCTCGTTATCACTTTTTTAGCCTTAACCTCGCTCTTCATATAAGCCTCACTCATAAAAATGCCTGCCGTAGTTACGGAGCACACTAACACTTTTGCTAGCCTCAACGATGTTGCCAAATCAAAGCACCTCAACTAAAAACTAACAATTTCAAATTGTTAATAACAACTAAGATTTAGACACTAAAAGTTAGTGTCTAAATCTTAGTGCCGAAAAATCAAACAACACGTCCAATCATTGTCCTGTTCAAAAGCACCCTTCAAGTACCTTGAGTAGAAATGCTTAGCGCATATGCTCACTTCTCTAATCCAAATAATCCATGTACCATGCATGAAGTAGTCAATCAATCTTAAGGCCATGATAGTTTGAAGTTTTACGTTGTTTCTGACCTACACCTGGACACTCACGGAATACGCCGCGATTTTTGGCATGAGTTCGATAAAGAAGCCACGTTGGTTGTTGCTGGTGACACGGCAAACGGTCTATTAGGCATAGCATACGTAAAGAATGTACTTTGCCGCCACTTTAAGGCGGTCATCATGGTTGCTGGAAACCATGAATGGTATAGCAATAAGAGTAAATCCTACCGATATACAAGTGAGTGCGAATCTAATACTAACTCTGGTTCTCTCAACGTTTCTAAGAATTCAGTATTAGCAAAGCTTAAGGCTCATAGCGATACCACTGAAAACCTGTTCTTTTTGAACAATGAGTCGATTGAATTGAACGGATTCACTATCTTCGGTGGAACCCTTTGGTTTCCCATTCACACCTATTCGGTCGAGCTTGTAAATGTATATTCTGAGTTGATGAACGACGCTAAGTTTATTGACAGCTCTATAATTGAAGAGCAGTACAAAGCATTCGTCAATAACCTCCCTGAGAAAGTAGATCTTGTTGTTTCACATCATCTTCCTTCTAAAGAAGCTTTCGCGACAGAAGAAAATGCCAATAGTGTTTATGCCCCCTACTACCATGCAGGGTTGAGTAATGAGTTGATCTCAAAAGCGAGGTTCTGGGTTGCAGGGCATCAACATGATGCTGTAGAGAAAGTGATCGCAGGCGGTAGTACCACATTCATTTCTAATCCCAAGGGTTCTGTACGCTTAACTAGTGGATTACTTACTAATAAAGCTTATTACCTATAAGAGCTAGCCAGCAAGAAACTTTGGTATCTGAAAGCCCGCTAGGGCCTTCTCACTGTGATCATTGCCCTTGTGAAGCAACCAAACAGAAATGATGCATAGATCCATCACCTCACAGCCCCAACACTATCATTCACATAGAAATCACTCTAAACACTTTTACGCGCATAAAAATGTCAAAACCATCTCTTTTAAGCGCAAAAAAATGTTACATCTTGCATTTAATTGCGCATTTTTGTGTAATATACACTCAACCAGATAAGCACTTTAACTGAGGTGGCTAGATGAAACGAACACTACTTGAAAACCTACTCGCCTGGAAAGACAAGCCGACAAGGAAGCCTTTGCTGATTGACGGTGCTAGACAAACTGGTAAAACATTCTTATTACAGGAGCTATTAGGAAGTACATTCGAAAATGTCATAAGAATCGATTTCCTAGAAAGCCCTGAGTTAATTGAAGCTTTTTCAGGCTCTCTAAACCCTGATGACGTCATCACCAACATTGAACTATTAACAGGAGAAATCTTCGAGCCATCAACAGATCTTCTTATTTTAGATGAAATTGGTGAATGTCCAAGAGCGGTCACCTCTCTTAAGTACTTTGCAGAAAAGGCTCCCAAAGCTTATGTTGCTGCTAGTGGTTCAAATATCGGATTGCTCACGTCCTTTCCCGTTGGAAAAGTTGAGCAACACAATTTAAGGCCACTGACTTTCAGGGAGTTCTTGTGGGCATCTGGAGAAAAAGCACTGCAAAAAGCGTTTGACCAAAAGCTGAATTCTCCAGCAGCTCATACAAAATTAATCGAACTACTGACCGACTATTATTTTGTTGGCGGCATGCCTGAAGCCGTAAACTCATGGTTCGAAAACTCAGAACTCAGTATTATTGAACGCATTGAAGCCGTGTCTGAAGTCCATAGGAACTTAATTGAGGGCTACATGCGTGATTTCGGAAAGTACTCTGGAAAAGTGGATGCACAGCTCATCGAATCTGTATTTCGAAGCATTCCCGCTCAACTATCTTCGGTATTCGACGACTCCGTTAAACGGTTTAAATTCAAGGGAGTTCACGAACGCAAGTCTCGCTATGCTGAGTATGAAAGTGCGATCACATGGCTTCACAAGTGTCGGCTTGCTTTAAAAAATCATCCTATTGAAGGACAGCCTCGTTCTCCTTTAGCTGCTTATCAGAAGGAAAATACGGTTAAACTGTTTCTCTTTGATGTAGGGCTATTGAACCATATGCTCGGCACTGGTTACCGTGAAATCAAACAGCAAGGCTATGAATACAAGGGATATATCGCCGAAAACTATGTTCAACAGGAAATCGCTGCGCTAGGTATTGAACCAAGCTTCTCTTGGGGAGACGCAAGAGCAGAGATAGAGTTCATTATCGCTGATGACCTAGGTCGAATCGTACCTGTAGAAGTAAAAAGCGGTAAGCGAACCCGTGCGAAATCATTGCAATCCTACATCGAGAAGTGTAAGCCCCACAAGACAATCAAACTTACAGGTACTCAAGGCTCTCCAGCAACAGAGAGAGAACACATCGTGATGCCGCTTTACTACACAGAATACTTACTTGATCACCTCAGAGATCTAGATAAAAGCTAAATGAGTAAGAAAATACTCATTAACATCTAAGAATCAATGTTATGAGTAATTTTTTACTCATAACATTAATAACTAATTCATAAGCTTTAGAGGATCTGATAAAGCGAGGCTGCTATGAATAAAATTGCTCCAGAAAAAAGAGAGTCTGTAGAAGAGGTCATAGGTCGTTTAAGGGCCAATCGAGATGCACCTCACGAGATATCAGAGAGCCATGTCGTTAATACATCACCCAAAACTTCAATAAGTCAGAGAGTCTCAAAAATCTCCCCCTCCACTCGTCCATCAGAACGCAAAACCGAGGTAAACAAAATCATCAAACACTTATTGCTTGGAGAGCTAACACAAGGCCAAGCGTTGAAAAGTTTACGCATTAAGATACTGGGACTCAAACAGGATGTGTTTGCAAGACTTATCGATGTCTCAAGAAAAACACTCTCAGATATAGAGAATGATCGGGGCAGCTACAATACAGAGATTCTCAATAAGGTATTCAAACCATTTGGCTTAAAAGTCGGACTACTCCCTTCTTCTTCCGATGCGTTAAAATCGCTATTAATGGATGGTGAGGCTGGGTAAAATACTCAGTATCAGCGCTATTGCTTTAGATTAAATTGCTATAACAAACTAGCATTTTTAAATAATTCAGGAATACATGGACGCGGGTTCAGTTCCTTTTGAAGCAGGAAATTGATGTAACATTTGATGCAACACCAAATTGGTAACATCGTTATAAGTTACTGAATTTATGAAAAGTTAGAAACCATTTCAACTCCCGCCAGCCCACCAAACGTTTGGAAAAGGCCACCTTCGGGTGGCCTTTTTTGTATCAACTAAAATAGTCTCTTTTTTCAAACATTCATGCTTTCTGAAATCTTACTACATGGATTACCGCATACCTTTGGCCCATGTAGGTTTACAAACTCGTTGAGTATTAATCAGTAAACAAGAAGTTCATAAGTACTAATCAAAAAGGCAGAGAGCATGGTACTAAAAGCCCTGTAACTTAAAAGTCTTCTGCTTACCTATCCTTTCTAAGAGATAACTAGATCTAAGTCTAAAGTCTATACTCATCTCCCTCGATGAATTGATTGATGTATTCATTGTTAGTCCCTACTCGCTTGTTTCATTACAACTCTATAGATGTAATGACTACAAACAGTAGTTACAAAAAATAATGTAACTCTAATCACAAAGTAACCTTAGATATTGAACAGAAACACAACATATATAGATTTTTAAATTTCAAAATGAAAATATTGTTGTGAAAAATTAAGTTGCTGGAATTATTACAGTCATATTAGTGAGCATTGTAATGAATTTTGAAGAAAGTAAATTGAATGACGAACACGTTAATCAATACACACCGCAAATCAATGGTGTGTTAACAAAGAAAGGAAAACCCCTTAGTAGCCTGAAGGTTAGCCTTAGTATTGGTTTAAGCACGTCAGGGAAATCAATAGACTTATCAACATTCACAGACAGTACTGGTCGCTTTGAGTTTTCTCCAGTCTATGAAAATAAAAACATCATAAGCACTCCTCTTATTGAACACTATGTAACTATTGTTTTAGTCGCAGAACTCAGCAATGATGAAAGTACTATTATTTGGGAAGGAAGCTTTGATGGTTATAAAATAGAGGATTACGTAAAAAATAACATGGCTAACCTTGCTTGTGACACTGAGAACCCTCTTAAGTACTTTGCTTTTTCAATTTGATGATGAAGAAAACGATGACTACTACGTAAACAGCCAATGTAATTTATTTGGTTATATAGACTCTGACTTGTATGGAAATTAAACAATGCACTCATGATACAACTCCAGTTCCTATGTCTCCTCTTTGGCCATTTATTTACGGAGGATATTGAGTATCGGTTAGAAGGAGGTTCTGGTATCGACTTCCACGCTCATGGACTAGGAAAAAATCTATTCCGGGTTATGTCAATACCGCTACAAGTAATGAGTGATCGGCACTACAATCTAAGCCTTAAACTTACCTAGAACGTAACATATTTCTTGACTTCAACAATAGATATAACGCTCGGATGACTGATGGTCTGGTAATTAAAATAGCTCTTCACCTTTGAATTTACTAAGAATTTCAGGTTTGGGTCATATAATACAACAGATGCGACTGCAGGCCTTACTACTTGGGTTCAATTAGCTAATTTCAGATCTAAAAATAAATGTAAAGAACACGTTCTCGGTATTATAGGCCACATAAATGTAATGTCAGACAATGCGGAAATTGACCTATCTAATATTACTTGCAGAGCAATAAAGCTTTGTTTTTCAAGGTTAGTAAAAAGGCTAGACAGTCATGCTAGTAATGTATTAAACACCCTGGAGTAACAATAAAATAAATTAGCCATCGTTTTATATATACGCTTCATCGGCCTTAAATTATTTGAGTGATAAATAATAAAAGTGCGAAGCTATTCTGCTTCGCACTTTTATTGGGTCCAGCACGGCTAACTATATTAGAAGCGATACTCTACACCTAGTGATGCTTGGTTAAAGTCTGTTTCCGTGTTTGCACCGTTCGCGACATTCTCCGCATTGAGTTCTACGTCGTACCACATATATTCTGCGTTAACTAAGAAGTTATCAGTAACTTTAAAACCGACACCAGCACCAGCGAATACACCTTCATCATCTTTGTTGCCTTGGAAGCCCGCAACGTTGTAATCCGTCGAGTACCACATTTGACCGCCTTTTGCGTAAAGGTCGACACGATCAGCAATGGGAGCGGTAACTTTTATAGCCGCTGTATAGCCGTCTGTTTCGGCATTTGCTAGGTTATTACCATAGCTACCGAAATCAATGTAACCACCTTCCAACGCTAAGTAAGGATTAAAACGGTAACCAACTAAACCTTGAATAACATCGCTGTCATCATCAAAGTCATCTTGTCCATCAACTTTTAAGTAACCGTAGTTGGCGCCAACATATACACCATGATCGTTGGAGTCCGCAGCATGTGATAAAGTACTAAACGTTGCTAAAGAAAAAAGGCTAATCAAAGTAACAACATTGCTTTTCATTTCGTTCTCCTAATATAAGTTCCATTGAAGGTTCGAATAGTAAAGAGCAAATGCAATGCCAACTTTAAATTAATGAAAAATATATTTAATTTTATAGAATACTGACAATCCTCTAAAGATCGCCGAACAAAAATAGAAAAAAGAGCTGTCTGTTTACTTTATATAAACAATACTAAATTGGGGTTAATCGCTGATGTGAAAAATATTCTTGTTAATTTGTAGATTTTTCAAAGAAATTAAATAAACATCTAAAATACTCTTGTAGATTAATCCGTCAAAAAACGCTTAGCTAGTTTTTATAAGAAAGGAAGCTAATCACACATACGTTGCATCTTACTTTGCTTCAAGCCGTGAATATTCTACTCTTTGCCTAAGCAGAGTTTAATGGAAAAGAAGTATGTTAAAAGGCAGTGAATACCCTTCTATTCGAGCATTAAGGACGTTTGTCGCGGTCTCTAATTACCTCAGTTTCTCTAAAGCAGCGGATGCCCTATGTATTACGCAAAGCGCAGTAAGCAAACAAATCGCATCGCTGGAGCAATTGGTGGGTTTACCTTTAATACAAAGAGGGGCGAGTGGTATTGAGTTAACCGAAGAGGGCAAGCGTTATCTGCCGCAAGTCACAGAAGCTTTGGAGCTTATTCAGCATGCAACTGCCAACTTAATCCAGTCAGATTCAAAGCAAGAATTACTCACCGTGGACGTAACCCCTTCTTTTGCCAGCCTTTGGTTGATACCTAATATTGATGACTTCCACCAGCAACATCCTAACATTCGAGTAAGAGTCTGTACCGGGGATGGGAACGTCAAAGATTCGAGCAACGAAAGTGACTTACATATTCGCTGCCTTCCATTATCCACACATTATGAATACAGCCACTTACTGTGCGAAGAAACATTGTTATTAGTCGGTTGCACAAATGCTCCTGCAATTGAGAGTGTGCACGCTGTTAGTAATTATCCGTTTATACCTCAAATCACTCGCCCTCAGCTATGGGAGCAATTTAAAGCTGTCTACACTGTAGAATCTCCCGTTACCTATCAACCTGTAGGCGTCGAACATTTTTACCTAGCTTGCGAAGCTGTCAGAATGGGAAAAGGGCTCGCCTTGCTTCCCGATTTTATGGCGCAGTATTCGATTTTAAGAGGGGACATTCAGCATGTTCTCAACCTTTCTTTACAGAGCGGTTATGGTTATTACGTGATGATTCCAAATTATCGACTTTCGGCTAAAAAAGTAGCGGTGTTTCACGAATGGCTGAAGAGCAAGCTAAGTTAATGTTATTTCTTTAAGCTCGTTTAGGTAAACCAAAACAACTCAAAGACTTCGGTATCTGTCTGCTCAAATTTATGGCATTCTCATCCATACTATTTAAAAAGGATAAATGGATAGTAGGATATGGACAGCAACACGCCAAGACTCTCTTTACGCACCATTGAGCCGACCGATTACCCAGAGCTCGCGGAATTAATGGACCTTGTTTTTCCTGATGTTGGTGGCTCATGGCCACGCCTGACCATCATGGATCTCATTCATCAGTTTCCTGATGGACAAATCTGTATTGAGGATAACGGAAAAATTGTCGGCGCAGCGCTAACAATCAAAGTGGACTACAACCGATTTTCACTTCCTCACCTATACACCGACATCATCACCGAGAACAACGTCATCCAAAACCAAGTGACCGGTGACGCCATGTATGGTCTCGATGTATTTGTTCACCCGGACTACCGTGGACTGCGTTTAGGTCGCCGTCTGTATGATGCGCGTAAAGAACTTTGCCGGAGTAAAAACTTCAAAGCAATTTTAGCCGGTGGTCGCATCCCGAATTACCACAAATATGCTGACGAATTGAGCGTGGCTGAATACATCGACAAAATAAAACGCCGTGAGCTTCACGATCCTATTTTGTCTTTTCAGCTTGCAAACGACTTCGATGTAAAACGTATTATGCGCGGTTACTTGCCAGAGGATAGTGCTTCTAAAGGCTACGCAACTCTGCTGGAGTGGGATAACTTCTTCTACGAAGAGGATATTCAATCCGTACATGATGTAGAAAAAACGCTGATTCGTATTGGTGTTGTGCAGTGGCAAATGCGCGCCATGAATGACTTAGAGGACTTGCTCGATCAGGCTGAGTTCTTCATTTCTTCTCTTGCGAACTACAAAGCCGATTTCGCCCTATTCCCTGAATTCTTTAACGCGCCGCTGATGGGCTTGCAAAACGACCAAAACTCCGTCGAAGCAATTCGCTTTTTGGCTAGCTTTACAGAAGAGATCAAAAACCGCTTCTCGCAGATGGCAGTCACCTACAACATCAACATTATTGCTGGCAGTATGCCCGTCATCGAAGATGGCAAGTTGTATAATGTGGCCTACTTACTGCAACGAGATGGTGAAATAAACGCTCAATATAAGATTCACATCACGCCCCATGAGCAAAAAGACTGGGTGATCGACGGTGGTGACAATGTTCAGGTGTTCGAAACCGATGCAGGCAAAGTCGGCATACTGATTTGTTATGACAGCGAGTTCCCAGAGTTGGGAAGAATGCTCGCCGAGCAAGGCGCACAAATTGTGTTCGTTCCTTTCTGGACAGACACAAAAAATGGCTACCAACGAGTACGAATCTGTTCCCAATCACGAGCCATCGAAAACGAATGCTACGTTGCAATTGGGGGCAGTGTCGGCAACTTACCTCGTGTTGATAATGTCGATATCCAGTACGCACAATCTGCCGTATTCTCACCGTCGGATATCTATTTCCCACACGATGCGACCTTGACAGAAGCAAGCGCCAACACCGAAATGATAATCTTCGCTGATGTTGATTTGACTAAGTTGAAACAGCTTAATACCGAAGGCTCTGTCACCAACTTACGTCATCGCCGCCTTGATTTGTATGGCGCATTCACCAAAGCCAAAGAGTCATAAGGATCTCCCTAATTCGCCGCTACCAAAGAGCGTGGCGGCGAGTAAAGCCAGCTGCAGGTTGATTCTGCGCAATTATCAGAGGCATGTCAGTTTTTCTCAATGGTGAGAAACAAGAATTGACCCAATAGGACATTCGGAGTATCACTCCAACTTCGTTCCGCTTTTATTAGGGGAAAGCTTTTGGAACATATTAACGAACTTCTCATGTCAATGAAGCCTTTGCTTGAGCAATACGGCTACGTTGCGCTGATTGTCAGTATATTTCTAGAAGGGATAGGTATCCCGATGCCTGGTCAATCACTGATGATCGCGGCATCTTTGCTCTCGTCAGAACAAGTCATGAACCTAAGTATGGTAATGATGGTATCGTGGCTGAGCTGCTTTTTTGGTAATACCTGTGGCTACTTAATCGGTTATTACTTTGAGGGGTGGTTAGATAAAAAAGGCTACATTTCCGGCCCGAAGATGCAAACGCTTCAATTGACTATCCAGAAATACGGCCCTACGTGCTTGGTGGTCAGCCGCTTTATTGAAGGAATGAAGCAATTTATGCCTCTTGCATGCGGTATCGCGAAAATGCCACGTAGAGAGTTTTTGCTCGGTAACGCCCTCGCGGCGACGGTTTGGGTATTGGTATTCAGCTTGTTAACTCACTTTGCATTTGAACATTTAAGCGTGTTGAGCAACCTGTACACCGAATACAAATATCTGGTATGGGCATTTGCTGCTGTCTTATTTACGTGGATGGTTTTAGGTATTGTTAAACGCAAAAAAGCCAAATCAATGCAATAACGACAGTCTCTTCATTAGCGCATAACTAAAGCTCGTGGTATCAGTGAGATACGCAACACGAGCTTTTATCTTTTTCTTTACGTGTAAAATTTAAACAGCCATTTAGACGTCTAGACGTTGACAATGTAGAAATGTGATATTAGTCTGCTCTTCTCTCTTATCATTAACATTGTCGTTTACATGTCCGGTTCCCAACAAACTACTAAAACAGTTGCACCGTCTGCGGTCGCACTGATCCCATTAATTGTATTCCTTGCGCTATTTATTGGCGTAGGCACTTACTTATCTTTGCAAGGCGTGGAATTTGCCTTCTACCAGCTGCCTGCACCCATCGCGGTATTACCAGCCATCATCATTGCGTTTCTTTTAAGTAAAGAGAAACTTAACCGCTCAATCGAACACTTCATGCGTGGTGTTGGCCACCCAGACATCATCGCAATGTGTATGATCTATCTGCTTGCAGGTGCCTTTGCTGCGGTAGCAAAAGCCTCTGGTGGTGTTGATGCAACAGTGAACCTTGGTTTATCCGCTATTCCAACCAGCATGATTTTACCGGGCATTTTTCTGATTTCTGCTTTTATCGCAACAGCAATGGGGACTTCGATGGGTACCATCGCAGCCGTTGCCCCCGTAGCGTTGGGGATTGCTGAATCAGCAGGAATGAGCTTACCGTTAACCGCTGGTGTTGTGCTGAGCGGCGCTATGTTTGGTGATAACCTTTCTATCATCTCTGACACCACCATCGCGGCGACACGCTCTCAAGGTTGTGAGATGAAAGACAAGTTTAAAGAGAACATTCGTATTGCTTTACCTGCGGCGTTGATCGCGATTGCAGTGTTCGCTTTCAACAGTACCGCGACTCAAGTGCCTGAAACTGGCGATATTGAGTGGCTAAAAGTCTTGCCGTACATCACTATTTTGATCCTAGCGGTATCTGGTGTGAATGTGTTTGTGGTTCTGTCGATTGGCATTCTTTTGGCTGGCGGCGTGAGCTTGGCATCGATTGACAATTACGGACTAACTAATCTAGCCCAAGACGTATACAAAGGCTTTGGTAACATGCAAGAGATCTTCTTGTTATCCATGCTGATTGGTGGTTTGAGTGAACTGATGCGTCGCCAAGGTGGTCTTGCTTTTCTAACAAATTTCGTTAGTAGCCTTATCCACGCGTTTGGCTCTAGTCACTCTAAGCATGCGAACAGTCGTGCAAGCGAGCTAGGTATTGCAGGTTTGGTATCAATGGTCAATGGCTGTACGGCAAACAACACCGTAGCCATCATTGTATCGGGCAGCGTTGCTCGCCAACTGGCGGAAGAGAATAATGTCTCTCCTCGCCGCTCAGCAAGCTTGTTAGACATTTTCTCATGCGTGGTGCAAGGCGTGTTGCCTTACGGTGCTCAAGTACTGCTGCTAGGTTCCGTATTCAACCTATCGCCACTTGAAGTAGTTGCCAATTCTTACTACTGTTTTGCATTAGCGATAGCGGCTGTTGTCGCGGTGTTTATCAAACATCCCGCTCGTCAACCTGTAGCGCAAACTGAGAACTAACGACAAATACCGAAAAGGCTCTGATGGAGCCTTTTTACTTTCCTTTCTTCTTTTTTTCTTTTCCGCGAGCAGATTTACTTCAAAGCTGAACGCAAACTTTGCGCACTGTGTAAAGGAATAGCAAAGCGATGCGCCACATCGCGTAGAGCTTCCACCTGAGCCGCGTTACTGATTGCTAATTCGCCTGCCACATCGACGTGGTTATTCTCAAACCCCACTCTCACATCGAATCCAAGTAACATCGCACTCGCTAAACAGTCTTGCTCTCGCGCGCCAAAAGCACAAATGGCACATCGAATTTCTTCCTCGACAAAACGCGCCAAATTCAAACCTCGTAAATCCCATGGCGAAGACTGTTGAGCTTGGTGATAACGCCCTAACACCACTAATGCATGCTGATGCGTTTTAGGTAACACGCCCGCATCACGCAGTTGGAAATAACGTTCAATGTCGGTTGCATCGTAGAGAATAATTTGGCTCACGATGTTGTGTTCTGCCACCCAATGGAAAAAGGCATGCCCTTCTTTCTCACTTGCGCGATCAGGGATTAACTCCCTCAATGCAAAAGAAGCCGCTTCTGGTTTCACAGCTTTAACTAACGCCATCTGTTGTGGCGGAGAATACAAGCCCACCGCCTCTGTGGTGAGCTGTACCATCATGTTTTGTCCCACCGCTTCTTTCACGGCATGGTAAATTGCCATGTTGTCGTCGATGTCTAATGAATGACGTCCGTTGGCGTCTCTAGCATGCAAATGGATCATGGCAGCCCCTGCCGTTTGACAAGCGATAGCCTCTGCAACCAGTTCGTCTGTTGTCATGGGTAAGCTGGCGTGATCGTGCTTAGTTTTTCTTGCACCGTTTGGGGCCACGATAATAGCGATAGGCTCTCGTATACATCGATTTTCTAATTCCATTCCTTCGCTACCTCTTTTAGCGTTAATGAGAGTTTGCCAACTAGCTCATCAATATGGTGAGGCTGAATAATGAATGGCGGCGCAAGCAAGATATGGTGCCCATTAACGCCATCAATCGTTCCGCCCATTGGATAGCACATTAAGCCATTTTCCATTGCTCGCTGTTTGATGCGTTTGTCTGCCAATGTGGCTTTACTCAGAGGCGCCTTGCTTTCTTGATCCGCCACCAGCTCAATGCCAAAAAACAAACCTTTACCACGAATGTCGCCAATGTACGGTAAATGGGCCAATGCAGAAGTAAGCTCATTACGCAGCAAAGCACTTTGCCGATTCACCGCCGTTAACAAATTATCTTGGAAGATGGTTTGAATGGTCGCCACGGCAGCAGCGCACGCCACAGGGTGCGCCATAAAAGTATGACCATGTTGGAAAAAACCGCTTCCATCAGCAATAGCTTGATAGACTCGATCATTCGCAACCACCGCGCCAATAGGTTGATAACCCGCACCAAGCCCTTTAGCCATACACACCAGATCGGGTTCTGCCTCTTCTTGCTCAAACGCAAAAAAACTGCCACTGCGTCCAACGCCACACATGACTTCATCCAAGATCAATAACACATCGTATTGGTCGCATATTTCGCGAATACGCTTGAAATAGCCTTGCGTTGCAGGCACAGCTCCAGCGGTGGCACCCACAATGGGCTCGGCGACAAAAGCCATGACATTATCAGCCCCCAACTCAAGAATTTTTGCCTCTAGCTCATTCGCCGCTCGCAATGAGTAATCCAATTCCGACTCATGACTCTGCTGATAACGATAAGCATAGCAAGGGGCGATATGATGGCTCGGGTGTAAGATGGGTTTGAACGGTTCACGTCGCCATTCATTACCTCCGACAGCCAAAGCCCCCAAGGTATTGCCGTGATAACTTTGCTGACGCGCGATGAATTGCTTTTTCTCTGGCTTACCTGATTCCACGAAATACTGCCGCGCCATTTTTAGTGCCGACTCCACCGCTTCTGATCCTCCACTGACTAAGTACACATGGTTGAACTGTTCAGGCATGTGCTGACAAATCAATTCTGCTAGGCGCTCACTGTTGTCACTAGTAAAAAATCCAGTATGAGCAAATGGCACTCGCTCGATCTGTTCCAACATGGCTTTTTTAACGGCGTGATGACTGTGGCCAAGGTTTGATACCGCAGCACCACCACAAGCATCGAGATACTGCTTTCCATGCTTATCGAATAGATAAACACCTTCACCTCTATCGATGATTGGTAGCGTGGCATGGCAATGACGGTGAAATACGTAAGACATTTGAGTCCCTTCCAATGTGTAATACTTGCACACATAATCAGGAACAAACCCAAACGTGACAAGAGAATAAATCTCACCCTCTATGAGCTTTTGGAATACCACAAACCAAAAACACCAAAACCCTTGATATTTAAACAATAAAATAAAAATAGGCCAGCTTTTTTAAAGGCTGGCCTATGGGTAACCCAAAGCTAAAAACAGAATCGTTTTACGCGTTTAGTGCCTGTTCTAAATCGGCTAGAATATCGTCAATATGTTCAATACCCACCGATAAACGAATCATCTCTGGAGACACACCAGCTTGTTTTTGTTCTGCTTCGCTCAATTGACGATGAGTCGTCGATGCAGGATGGCAAGCCAATGATTTTGCATCGCCAATGTTCACCAAACGCTTAAAGATTTTCAAAGCATCATAAAAACGCACACCAGCGTCATAACCATCTTTTAAACCAAACGACAAAATCGCAGAAGGCTTACCTTTCATGTATTTTTCGGCGAGATGGAAGTGTTCAGAACTTGGCAATCCGGCATAACTTACCCAACTGACTTTGTCATTCTGTTCCAAGAATTCAGCCACTTTGAGTGTGTTCTCGGTATGGCGCTCCATACGCAGCGGTAACGTTTCTAACCCTTGCATAAGCATAAATGCATTCATCGGTGATAATGCTGCTCCGGTATTACGCAGTGGTACGGTACGCGCACGCCCGATAAACGCCGCCTCACCAAACGCTTCGGTATACACCACGCCGTGGTAAGAAGGTTCTGGTTGGTTGAAAACAGGAAAGCGGTCTTTGTGCTGTGCCCAAGGGAATTTACCGGAATCCACAATCACGCCACCTAATGTGGTGCCATGCCCACCAACGTATTTAGTGAGAGAGTGAACTACGATATCCGCACCAAATTCGATGGGTTTGCAAAGCACTGGCGTCGCAACGGTGTTATCCACAATCACAGGTACGCCTTGTGCATGAGCAAGCTCCGCCACACGTTCTAAATCGATGATATTACCCGCAGGGTTACCAATGCTCTCGCAGTACACCGCTTTGGTATTTTCATCAATTAATTCGGCCAAACTTTCTGGCTTGTCATCTTTAGCAAACTTCACCTGAATACCTTGATTTGGGAGCATGTGCGCAAACAAGGTATAAGTACCGCCATAAAGTTGCGGCGTAGAAACGATGTTATCGCCCGCTTGCGCTAACGTCAGAATCGCATAGTTAATCGCTGCACTCCCCGCACTCACGACCAATCCAGCAATGCCGCCTTCTAACGCTGCCATGCGTTTTTCCAGCACGTCATTAGTCGGATTCATGATGCGAGTGTAGATATTCCCCGGCACTTCCAAGTTAAACAGATCAGCGCCGTGCTGCGCGTTATCAAACTCGTACGCGACCGTTTGATAAATCGGTGTCGCGACAGATTTGGTGGTCGGGTCAGTTTCGTAACCAAAATGGATAGATAGCGTTTCGTCTTTCATGTTCTTCCCTGTCTTTCATCACTCAAATAGCGGCAAGCAAAGCACTTACCTTGCTTATAAAACTTATATTGCCCAATTTTTCAACAAATAACGTAGGGATGAATCACAGAGATAAAACGCTAATTCAACTGTCCAAGTAACCAGTGACGAAACGTTTCTGTCGCATTCGTACGTGTGTTCATGATCAAGTAATACCCTGCATTGGCAGGAATCGGTTTGAATGGAGAAACCAAACGCTCTGTCGTCAATTCATCCTCAATCAATGCCATTCGAGCCATCGCAATCCCAACGCCAGCTTCGGCTGCAGACATCGCCATATCCGTTCGATTAAAAAAGTGTCCGATATCGGTTTTAAAATCCAACCCCATCGCTGACGCCCAATATAGCCACTCATAGTCACGCGTCGCTTTTTCCCATGGCATCGCATCGTGTAGTAGCGTCGCCTCTTGCCATTGCTTCACTGGCATTGAGTTTTTTTGCTCACCAAACAACGTTTTTAGCCAGCCATGATCCTCAAGGTATTTTGGACTCATCACCGGTAGCAGATGCTCATCCAAAATCAGCTCCGCGTTAGCATTTCTATAAGGATGAAGACCATAGTCAATTGCGACGTCATAGTCTTTTATCTCACTATTTACCAGCGCACCTTCCGCAAAGATTTGTACTTGGATATCCGGATTATCATGATGGAAGCTTTCGAGCTTTGGGACTAACCATTTGAAAGCAAAAGAAGGCGTCAACTTCAAACGAATTTCATTGGTTTGCTTTTCTACTTTGAGCTCATCAAGCAATTTGCTCAGTTCCGAAAAGTGAAACTGCGTCGCTTGGTGTAACTGAGTGCCTTTTACGGTTAAACGAATACCGCGAGAGTGGCGTTCAAATAAAGTAAAACCTAATAACGCTTCTAAATGAATAATTTGTTGGCTTATGGCACCAGTGGTGAGGTGTAAATGTCTTGCGGCACCAGTAAAGCTGCTGTACTCCGCGACTTGGCTAAATAGGCACAAACCACTTATCAGATTACTTTTCATCCTTGAGCCTATAGTTTTTCTAAACGCAGTGTGTAATTTATATCGATTGTTAACAAAAGGTAAAGAAAAGAAACTGAGCACTCTGATAAATGTGTGGAGTGCATCAATGGAAGTCATCGTATTAGGCAGCGGCGTTATCGGCTTAACCTCTGCTTGGTATTTATCTCAAGCAGGCTATCAAGTTACCGTCATTGACCGCCAACCAAGCAGTGCCATGGAAACGAGCTTCGCCAATGCCGGGCAGATCTCATATGGTTACTCTTCACCTTGGGCTGCGCCTGGTGTTCCTGTTAAAGCCATTAAGTGGTTAATGGAAGAGCATGCTCCACTTAAAATCAAACCCACCCTGAATGCCGACATGATCCGCTGGGCGAGTAAAATGGTCGCGAATTGCACCCTACCTCGCTATCAAGTTAACAAGGCTCGCATGCTTTCTATCGCTAACCACAGCCGTATTTGCTTAGAACAGTTACGCCAAGAACACGCCATTGAGTATCAAGGGCGTCAGTTTGGGACCTTGCAAGTATTCCGAACACATCAACAGCTGCAAGCTATTGAAAAGGACATGCAGCTCCTTGAACAAAGCGGAACCCGATTTAAGCTAATGGACGTCGAACAATGTATTGAACAAGAGCCAGGGCTTGCACTTGTGAAAGACAAACTGGTTGGTGGCTTGCATCTACCTGATGACGAAACGGGCGATTGCCATCAATTTTGCCAACAACTAACGGAGCTTGCTAAGGCACACGGTGTCCGATTTGAGTTCGATACTGAAGTAAGCAATTGGGTTACAGTAGGCAAAAAGATCATAGGTGTCCAAACGAACCGAGGACAATTTAAAGCAGACCAATATGTGGTGGCCTCTGGCAGCTACTCTACAGCGCTACTCAAGCAACTCGATATTGATATTCCGGTCTACCCTGTCAAAGGCTATTCACTCACCATCCCGATGGAAGATGAACACTTCTCTCCTCGATCTACTGTGATGGATGAAACCTATAAAGTCGCTATGACTCGATTTGATGACAGAATTCGCGTAGCTGGCACCGCAGAATTAGCAGGGTTTGATGCTTCCCTTCCACAAAAGCGCAAAAACACCATCGAAATGGTCATCCGTGATCTTTTTCCTCGTTGTGGTGACTTCAGCCAAGCTGAGTTTTGGAGCGGCTTTAGGCCAATGACGCCTGATGGCACACCAATTATCGGTGCGACTAAATACGATAACCTTTTTACTAACACCGGACACGGAACTCTGGGCTGGACGATGGCTTGTGGCTCAGGTCAATTGCTAGCAAGCGTAATGAAAGGTGAAAAAGCAAAAGTGATGGATAATGCGGAGCTTAACCTTTGTCGTTACGCCTGAGGACATGACTGAACAAAAAACAGGCAGACACTTACTCCACAAAATGCATAACCACTGGCATTTTTAACTCATCAAAATCGCAGCACATTTAAATGACAATGTGCTGCATAATTAATCATCAGGCAAATCTTCTACCTAAAAGGAGCAAATAAGCAACAAGAACCAAATTTTAACAACTACTCTCCATTCTGTGTTCATCATCACGCTACAAAGGATTTGTAGCTAAAAAAGTTAACAATTGCATTACATAAAGGGTAATGTATTGTGTGAAAAACAACCACAAACACAACTAACAGGGAAAATACTCATGCAGTCATTAGTTGATTTTCTGAATGGAATTATTTGGAGCCCGGTACTGATCTATTTGTGCCTTGGCGCAGGTTTGTTCTATTCAATCATGACGCGTTTTGTACAAATTCGTCACTTCTTTGAGATGTGGCGCTTATTACTTTCAGGGAAGAGTTCAACAAAAGGGATATCATCATTTCAGGCACTTGCCGTTTCACTATCTGGCCGTGTAGGTACAGGTAACATTGCTGGTGTTGCCGCTGCTATCGGTTTCGGTGGCCCAGGCGCCGTATTCTGGATGTGGGTCGTTGCCTTCTTTGGCGCTGCAACCGCATACGCAGAATCAACACTTGCACAAATTTATAAAGAAGAAGACGAAGGCGAGTTCCGTGGTGGCCCTGCTTACTATATTGAGAAAGCAATGGGACAAAAATGGTACGCTTGGATCTTTGCTATCGCGACCATCTTTGCTTGTGGTGTTCTACTTCCTGGCGTTCAATCGAACAGTATCGGTAACGCAGTAGAAGCCGCATTTGGCTCAGGTGACATGATTGAAACCGCTATTGGTACCTTCAGTTTTGCTAAAATTTTCACTGGTACGGTTGTTTGTGTCATTTTGGCTTTCATCATTTTTGGTGGCGTAAAGCGTATCGCGAACTTTACCCAAGTCGTTGTACCATTTATGGCGTTAGCTTACATCATTACTGCGTTTGTCATCATCCTTCTAAACATTGGTGAGGTTCCGCGCATTTTCGGCATGATTATTGGTGACGCGTTCACACCAATGGCAGGCGTTGGTGCAGCAATCGGCTGGGGTGTAAAACGTGGTGTCTACTCCAACGAAGCAGGTCAAGGTACTGGTCCTCACGCAGCAGCAGCAGCGAGTGTTGATCACCCAGCTCAGCAAGGTCTTGTTCAATCTTTCTCTATTTACATCGATACACTACTTGTGTGTTCAGCAACCGCGTTCATGATTCTTATCACTGGCGCGTACAACGTAAATGGTGCGATTGAAGGTACATTCCTGGTTCAAAACCTACCAGCGGATATTGGTGCAAATGGTCCTGTGTTTACACAGATGGCGATCGAAAGCGCACTACCTGGCGTGGGTAAACCATTCATCGCAATCGCTCTATTCTTCTTCGCGTTTACGACCATTCTGGCTTACTACTACATTGCAGAAACGAACATTGCTTACATTCGTCGTACGTTCAAAGTAAATGGACTGATGTTTATTCTGAAAGTCATCATTATTTCATCCGTGTTCTACGGAACCGTGAAAACCGCCAACTTAGCATGGGCGATGGGTGATGTAGGAGTAGGACTGATGGCGTGGCTAAACATCATCGGTATTTTGATCATCTTCTTTATGTCGAAGCCTGCACTCAAAGCACTGAACGACTACGAAGAGCAACAAAAACGTGGTGTGACCGATTTTACATTTAACCCTGTTGCACTGGGCATTAAAGGCGCAGATTACTGGGAAGATAAGTACCGACGTAAAACGGGTAAAGCACCAACGGCAGACAGCAATAGCGCAGAAACTGTTGAGCAACCATCAACATAGCGTTATCACATAAATAAGAAAAAGCAGTGGTCCGATTGAGGACATAAAAAAGGGGGATTAACCAATGGTTAATCCCCCTTTCTTCATTATGAGTAACAGCTTAGGCGATAACCGCTTCAACTTTACGAGCGATTTTTGCTTTACCTACAGGTAACACTTCACGACCAAATTCGTTGTTCAGTACTTGTGCCATTGCGAAGTAAATTGCACTTGCGCCACAGAAGATACCCTCGAAGCCAGCGATAGCACCGATCACTTCGCTACCAGTGAAATCACGAGCAGCAAGCAAGAAGAATAGGATAGTTAGAGAGCCAAATACCACTTGCTTCGCTGTTGGGTAACATAGAGAACCAATGAACATGAAACCAGTGAAGATGCCCCAAAGCGCTAGGTACCAACCCATAAAGCTTGCAGGGCTTGCAGGAAGACCCATGTGAGGCATTACGATTAGACCAACCAATGTTAGCCAAAATAGACCGTAAGAAGTAAACGCAGTTGTGCCGAACGTATCACCGCGTTTAAAGCACATGATGCCAACGATTACTTGGCTAAGGCCACCGTAAAAGATGCCCATCGCTAGGATCATAGAGTCAATTGGGAAAAATCCTGCATTATGAATATTGAGCAGAATAGTGGTCATACCGAAACCCATTAGACCTAGCGGTGCTGGGTTAGCCAGTTTTGTCGACATGTACAAATACCTTTTTTCAAAAATGTTGATAAAAAATGCGCGCGAATTTTAATGGGCTGCAGAACAAAAGAGAAAAGCTGTTATTGAAAACTTAGATTCCATAAATAAACCACTACATATATAAAAAAAGACCCTGCAAAAAAGCAGAGTCTTTATAGATGGTTAGGTTGTTTTTTACTCGATCACTGACAAGAAATCTCGTCCCAGAACCAGTTGCTTTGCGTTGGGCTTTCCCATACTCCAGGGCCATTTTTTGCGACAAAACATTTGTTTTGGTACGTCACTTTATCGCCGTTAGCGACTTGCGTTACACCCGGCTCCCACTGAATAAAATTGCCTGTCACTGGTGGTTCTGGCTCGGTTACTGGCGGCTCTGGCTCAATCACCGGTGGTTCAGGTTCCGTTGTAGGCGGCTCCGTAGGAGTGCCTGAAACCAGCTTCCAAGGGTCTCCTTTCGTTGGCTCATTACCTTGTGACCACCATTTCGCTTCGTAAACAGCACCTTGGTAAGAAACTTGATCACCCGTGTTATATACTTTGCCAGAATCCCAAGCTGCCACACCACCTACAGGCGGATCGACCGGATCCACTGGGTCTAACTTGTCAACTACACGAACTTCTGGCCAACCCGCATGAGATTGGTAGAAGTTAGTTACACATTTCTCATAATCACCCGCAACTAGCGCAGAGTAAGCCGTTTGGAAACCAACAAGCTCACATTCAAATGAGTGACCTCCAGGACGATCTGAGTAGTATTTCCAGTTACCATCCCAGTTGGTGTAAAGCACGTCTGTCGCACCATTTAGATTTAAGCTGCCGTAAGGCGTCTGCTGCCAACAGGTATTGGTCTCATCGGCTTCAATTGGAATTTGATAATGAGCGGCAAGTCCTTCCCAATAGCGAATACGGTTAACAGGTTGACCTTTATCTTTGTTTTGCTCCCCACACTCAATACCACCATTGATCACGTTGATGGTCGTACCAAAGCCGTAACCAATGCCAGCATCAAGCTCACGCTGTGAAGGCACCCAAGTACGGTCAATCACATGTAGCATTGCTGGTTTCGGTGCTTGTGGGGTTAGGAAGAACCAGATAGCCGATGCTAAGTTCAGCCACGAATCCGCAACCAAGCCTGGATTTTTCAACAATACAGATGCATCGCCATCAAACATCACTTCAGAGAACGCGCCATAGTTAAAATGGTAAGAAAGCTGTTTTGCACCACGTCCAAAGTAACCTTGTCCAGGTTCACATGGCCAGCGTTTGTTTTGCCAGTCATTTTGACCACAACCTGTTGTGTAACCTTCTTGCCCTTCAGACCATCCCATTTCTCGCACATGAACCAAAGCTTGCTGCCACTCTTCCAACCCTAGCGGATTATCCGATACGTTATCGATCGAAATATGGCCACCGGTTTCCTGTGCAAAGTGAGCAAACGCTGTCACGATCGATTTTTTACAAATCGCATCCGAATCACGACCGTCTGTGTACTCACCACAGAATGCTGGGAACTTGCCAATTGCACGTAGGAAACGCGTGTAAGTGTATTCAGGTGCCGCCATTTGAGTCAGGAAGTCCCACTCACTTTCGGGGAATACACGCTCTACACGCTTCACGTTTTCTGGGTTGGTTGTCGCCCCTGGAACAATCGCTTCAACCACTGAGTTCGGGCGTGTCTCTAATGCTTGTGGCCAAATGGCATACATAGGATCAGAAGTTTTGCTTTGCTCTACGGCTTGAACGTCACCACGAGCAATAACATAACCATTCGGATTTTGCGGATCGGGCTGAATATTCATACTCGCATTCACTTGTGCTGCTAAGACACAACTCAATGCAAGAGGAAGATGTTTGAGTGCAAACATGTCTAGTCTCCGGATTTCAACAATACAATATACGAGGAATAACTAGACATATAGTGGATCATATATACGAAACACCGAGCCAAGTACGTTGATTCTGCGAGACAAAATGAATAAATAGGTCCTCACACACATTTTGTCACAAGAAAAATGTTACCTTGACTCAAAAGAAAAGCGGAGACCCTGTGAGCCTCCGCTTTGTGATGCTTCTCTCTTTATTGTTCTGCCGAAACCACCTCTAGCTTCGCGGTTGACTTTTGTTTAGACAGCACAAAATAAACCACACACTGAGAAATAATTGCGGCAAGCACAATCACTGGTGAGGCGTTGATTCCAGCTAAAAGAAAACACCCCAATGCGATCATTCCATTGAGTAATGCGTAAGGCAATTGTGTACGGAAGTGCTCATACTGTTCACACCCCGCTCCTGTCGACGACAAAATCGTAGTTTCAGAGATGGGAGAACAGTGATCGCCAAACAAGCCACCAGATAATACCGCACCAATACAAACCAACAGTGGTGCATCAATCGCGACGGCAGTTGGGCTCACTAATGGCATCATGATGGCAAACGTCCCCCAAGATGATCCCGTAGCGAACGAGATAATACCGGCCAGTAAAAACGCAACCGCTGGCAATAACCAGTAAGGGAAACCGGCTTGAGCTTGTTCAGCAATGTATGCAGCTGCACCTAATTCTTTCCCAACCGAGCTAAGCGCCCAAGCCAATACCAGAATCACCGCCACTGACATCATGTTTGACATCCCTTTCAGATAAACCTGAATACCATCCGAAAGCTTTCTTACTCCATAAAACGCCATCAGCGCAATTAAAGTGAAGGCCGCGAAGAAATATGCAGAAGAAAGTGCAGCCCTAAACGTTGATCCTGCCACTTTTTGAAATGGAAAACCGTGTGGCACGAGGATGGTACATAGAACCACCAGCATAACGAGCAAAGGTGCCCATACAAAACTAGATTTTGCATTTTTATGCGTAAACACATTCATGGACTCCTGCACTTTCCCAAAGTCGGAGCCCTGCTCTGCTAGTTGTTCAGCCTTCGCCATCGGTCCGAAATCTAATTTGAAGAAAGAGACAATCGGCACAATCGCGATCGCAAGAAAGGCGTAAAACTGATACGGGATCGCACCAATGAAAGCATCCCAATCACTCATACTGACATTCAGGGCAGTAAACTCTTTTTGAATCAATCCCATGATGTAAACGCCCCATCCGATAAAAGGGATCAAGATTGCGACGGGAGAGGAAGTAGAGTCGATAATAAAAGCTAATTTTTGGCGTGATACTTTTAACTTATCAAATAAAGGGCGAAAAACAGGGCCAACAATCAGTGGTGTACCAAGGTCTGAGAAGAAAATAACCACACCACCGAACCATGCGGACAGTTGAGCTTGGCATTTACTCGCAACCCATTGAGTAACCTTTTTAGCAAACGCCACACCACCGCCAGATTTCTCCATCAAGGCAACAAAGCCACCAATAAAGACCAAGAGCAAAATGACGCCCGCATTGTAGCTGTCAGTTAATTGCGGCAGTAGATAGCTTTTCATCAATGCACTAAACGAGTCTAGTGGCCCTTTTTCGACAAATGTCCCTTCGAGCATAGCGACACCACTCACCACACCCGCGAATAAACCAACAACGACATTTCTTGTGGTCAGCGCGAGGAAAAGAGTAATAAGGATGGGAATGAGAGAGGTAACGTCAGCCTGTTCCATAGCAATACCATTTATGATAATCAAACAATTAAAATGAATATATATTTAATTTAACCGCATGTATATATCTCTCACAAAAAAGTTGAGCCACCTCTTCACAAACTTGAAGTACAAAAAAACCAGCCCGAAGGCTGGTTCTTATAAACTCAACAGTCTAGAGGAAAATTATTCCCACTCGATAGTCGCTGGTGGCTTACCTGAAATGTCGTAAACAACACGAGAAATGCCATCAACTTCGTTGATAATACGGTTAGATACCTTACCTAGGAAGTCGTATGGTAGGTGTGCCCAATGAGCAGTCATGAAGTCGATAGTTTCTACCGCACGTAGAGACACAACCCAATCGTACTTACGGCCATCGCCCATTACACCAACAGAACGTACTGGTAGGAATACCGTGAACGCTTGAGATACTTTGTTGTATAGATCAGCTGCGTGCAGTTCTTCAATAAAGATAGCATCAGCACGGCGTAGCAAGTCACAGTATTCTTTCTTGATTTCACCAAGAACACGAACACCTAGACCTGGACCTGGGAATGGGTGGCGGTAAAGCATGTTATAAGGCAGGCCTAGCTCTAGACCAATCTTACGTACTTCATCTTTGAACAGCTCACGTAGTGGCTCAACAAGACCCATTTCCATGTCATCTGGAAGACCGCCTACGTTGTGGTGCGATTTGATCACGTGCGCTTTACCAGTCTTAGATGCAGCTGACTCGATTACATCAGGGTAAATCGTACCTTGAGCTAGCCATTTCGCGTTTTTCAGCTTCTTAGACTCTTCATCGAATACATCTACGAATACGTGACCGATAGTCTTACGCTTCTCTTCTGGGTCAGACTTGCCTTCAAGTGCTTTTAGGAAGCGTTCTTCAGCGTCAACTTTGATGATGTTCAAACCAAATTGGTCGCCGAACATATCCATTACTTGTTGACCTTCGTTTAGACGAAGTAAACCGTTATCAACAAATACACACGTTAGCTTGTCGCCGATTGCACGGTGAACCAGCATCGCGACTACCGATGAATCAACACCACCAGATAGACCTAGGATAACTTCGTCGTCACCCACTTGCTCTTTAATGCGAGCAACCGCGTCTTCGATGATAGATTCCGAAGTCCATAGACGCTCACAGCCACATACGCCAAGAACAAAGTTCTCAAGCATTTGTAGGCCACCTTTTGTGTGTGTCACTTCAGGGTGGAACTGAACACCGTAGTATTTCTTCTCTTCGTTCGCCATCGCAGCGTAAGGACAAGTGTCTGTCTCACCAACTTTTACGAAATCGGCTGGGATCTCTACTACTTTGTCGCCATGGCTCATCCAAACGTCTTGAGTTGCTTCAAGGTCTTTAAATAGAGCACATTCACCAGAAACTTTAACCTGAGCGTAGCCAAACTCACGTTCGTTAGAGCCCGCTACTTTGCCTCCTAGCTGTTCCGCCATGGTTTGCATGCCGTAACATACGCCAAGCAAAGGAACACCAGAATCAAACACATATTGAGGCGCGCGTGGAGAGTTCTCTTCCGTTACGCTTTCTGGACCGCCAGATAGGATAATGCCATCTGGGTTGAATTCGCGAATATCCGCTTCTTCTACATCCCAGCTCCATAGTTCACAGTAAACGCCGATTTCACGTACGCGGCGTGCTACTAATTGAGTGTACTGAGAACCGAAGTCCAAGATCAGAATACGTTGGTCATGGATATTTTTAGTCATTTTGAGCAGTCTTTTTAAGGCTAAGTGATTAAAACCGAGGCGAGTGTACTCGCCTCTTCTTAATGCTTCAAGGAAAAAGCAAACGTTTCCGTTGGGTAATTAGTTCCCTAGACGGTAGTTCGGTGCTTCCTTAGTAATTTGAACATCGTGTACATGAGACTCTTGCATACCAGCACCAGAGATACGTACAAATTCAGCTTTCGTACGCATATCTTCGATAGTTGCAGAACCAGTTAGACCCATGCTTGAACGTAGACCACCCATTTGTTGGTGTACGATCTCTTTTAGACGGCCTTTGTATGCGATACGACCTTCGATACCTTCTGGTACTAGCTTGTCCGCTGCGTTGTCAGACTGGAAGTAACGGTCAGAAGAACCTTGAGACATAGCACCAAGAGAACCCATGCCGCGGTAAGACTTGTAAGAACGGCCATTGTATAGAATCACTTCACCCGGCGCTTCTTCAGTACCAGCAAACATAGAACCAACCATCACACATGATGCGCCAGCTACGATTGCTTTACAGATATCACCTGAGAAACGGATACCACCGTCAGCAATAACCGGAATACCATAATCATTAGCCACTTCTGCCGCATCTGCGATTGCAGTGATTTGTGGAACTCCCACACCCGTTACAATACGAGTTGTACAGATAGAACCAGGGCCGATACCAACTTTCACTGCGCTTACGCCAGCTTCGATTAGTGCTTTAGCACCAGCACCTGTTGCTACGTTACCACCGATGATGTCTAGATCTGGGTAAGCAGCGCGAGTTTCGCGGATGCGGTTTAGTACACCTTCAGAATGTCCGTGTGAAGAGTCGATAAGTAGAATGTCAACGCCTGCTTCAACTAGAGCAGCAACACGCTCTTCGTTACCCGCACCAGCACCAACTGCTGCGCCAACACGTAGGCGACCACGCTCATCTTTACATGCGTTTGGTTTACGTTCTGCTTTGTGGAAGTCTTTCGCAGTAATCATACCGGTTAGTTGGAACTCATCATTCACAACCAATACTTTCTCTACACGAGCTTCGTGCATTTTCTCTTGCACTTCTTCTCGTGTTGCACCTTCTTTAACTGCTGCCAACTTCTCTTTTGGCGTCATTACTGAAGATACTTTCTTAGAAAGGTCCGTCACAAAACGAACGTCACGACCAGTGATAATACCAACAAGCTCATTGCTCTCAGTGACAACAGGGAAACCTGCAAAACCATGCTTTTCAGTGAGTGCAACAACATCAGCGATGGTCGCGTCAGGGTTTACAGTAACCGCGTCAGTTACCATACCAGCTTCGAACTTCTTAACTTTACGAACTTCGGCTGCCTGCTGCTCAATAGACATGTTCTTGTGGATAAAGCCAATGCCACCCTCTTGCGCTAGCGCAATTGCTAGACGAGCTTCAGTAACAGTGTCCATAGACGCTGAAATCATTGGGATGTTTAGGGTGATGTTCTTAGTTAGCTGAGTGCGAAGATCAGCTGTGTTTGGGAGAACGGTGGAGTGTGCTGGCACAAGTAGTACGTCATCGAATGTCAGCGCTTCTTTGGCAATTCTTAGCATTTGCAATATCTCACAATTAGAGGAGTAAAAAGAACAATCCAATCTCATCGTTTCGCATAATGAGGGTAACCTGCGTTAGCAACTAGCTACATTTGGATTAGATATTGCGGAGGGATTATACGGTTAACGCAATCGCTTGACCACAAATTTTTTAATTTTTTTCTTGCAATTACCCCCTTGCTATGTATTATATTGCCGCTAATTTCCATACTCACGTCTAAGAGATTAGCTGTGCTCTCCAAGACCAATCAAAACATCTTTACTGTTTCTCGTCTCAACGCAGAAGTTCGTTTACTCCTTGAAAACGAAATGGGGATCGTTTGGCTCGTCGGAGAGATATCCAACTTTTCAGCTCCTGTCTCTGGTCACTGGTACCTCACTCTTAAAGACTCTCGCGCTCAAGTTAAATGTGCCATGTTTCGTGGTAATAATCGCCGCGTTACTTTCAAACCCGCTAACGGTAATCAAGTCCTAGTAAAAGCTCGTCTGTCTCTTTATGAGCCTCGCGGTGACTACCAATTGATCATCGAAAGCATGCAACCGGAAGGTGATGGCCGTCTTCAACAAGAGTTTGAAGAGCTGAAAATGAAGCTTGCAGCAGAAGGGTTGTTCGCGCAAATCAATAAGCAATCTTTGCCTGAGCACCCTAAACGTGTTGGCGTCATCACATCGAAAACTGGTGCCGCGCTTTACGATATCTTAGACGTATTGAAACGTCGTGATCCTTCCCTACCTGTTGTGATTTATCCGACAGTGGTACAAGGTGAGGACGCAGCCATTCAAATTGCACAAGCCATTGGTCGCGCTAACAGCCGTGATGAATGTGATGTGCTAATTGTGGGCCGAGGTGGTGGTTCATTAGAAGACTTATGGTGCTTTAACAACGAGATATTAGCTCGCACGATTGCAGCAAGCCAAATTCCTATTATTAGCGCCGTTGGACATGAAGTTGACGTGACAATAGCTGATTTTGTCGCCGACGTACGCGCGCCTACTCCATCAGCAGCCGCTGAGCTAGTAAGCCGTGATAACAGCCACAAAGATCAAGCTTTAGTTACCCGCCAGCATAAGTTAGCGAGCGCGATGCGTTACTACCTAGCACAACAAAAGCAGCAATCTGCTCAATTAGTGCACTGTCTAGAGAGACAGCACCCAAGCTATCGCTTGCAACGTCAAACGCAACAGTTAGATGAGTTGGACATGCGCTTACAGCGAGCGATGAGTCGTTCTATTGCCTTGCGTCAACAGCGAATCGAGCGTCAACATTATCGGCTGCAATTGAATTCTCCTGTAACACGCCTTAGCGAGCAGAAGTCGAAGCTAGAACGTGTTGAGCAAAAGCTCATGGATGCAATGGATCGCAAGTTACTGACTATGCGCCATCAACTCGCGATTGCTGCAGAGAAGTTAGACACCGTCAGCCCACTAGCGACATTGAAACGAGGTTACTCAATTACTCAAACTGAGCAAGGTAAAGTGATTACTCAATCTTCAGATGTAAAATCGGGAGATGTATTGATTACTCGATTAGCCGAAGGCGACGTTCGCTCTACCGTTAACTGAATACAAACTCTGGTTAACTGATTTTCTGGAACTCAAATCGGACACGTGATTTTGACTTGAGTTCATTACACACATTGCAAAAGTAACTCGCAGCACCGCATGCTTGCAGCTTCTCCAGCTCCGCCTCACAATCAGGGCAAAAACCTACTTTTTTAAAATCCGATTCACACTGTTCACAATGGTATTGTCCTGTCCATTCCAGTTCGACATTGCAAGTCGGGCAAATGTTCTGCTGCATATCCCGTTCCTCTCTCTAAACTAAGCAATTTCGAGTAACGCATGCTACTCAAAATAACGAACAAGTATGCTGATCTTCATCACCGCCCCAACAAGTTTCACGAGGCGTTAACCATACTTGATACGTAGGATCTTATACTGATCGTCTGATATTTACTCCTTGATCAGCGATCACCCCTTAAAAGAATATTTATATAACCACACACCGAAAGCATAAGTTACATATTCTGCATTCCAATTTAAGGCAGAATAAAAAACCCTAGAGAGATTTAATTAAACGAAAAATCAGAATTTAATAAAAAGATCTTATTCAAAAAGCAGTGTTTACATTGGTGTGCATTTCGATAGTTTGAGCGTCGAGCTTAACGAGTTTAACTTGGATAAAAGCAAACTCATTTAAATGGCTCGCATGCGTTCCACCACAAGGGATTACCGCTAATTGACCTTCCCCTAAATCGCACTTCCAATAGCGAGAATCCGTTAATCTATCGCCGTGGCATTCCATGGTGATCATCGCATCTCTTTGAAGCCATTCAACCAGTTGGCCATTCACTTTTTCTGCAATCGCCTGGAGGTCATTCAGCATATCTGCACTGTTTAATCCTCTTTTACGGAGTGTTTTGCCTAAACGGTACGTATCGAGGCACTTGTCTGGAGTGACATAACTAGTAACTTGCGCATAGCTATTAAAGTCATAATAACCATGTGGGTCTTTGCGGTCTGCGTCTTTTCGCCAATAGTCTTCCGATAGTACTTTATTCAACGCCAAATACGCTAAGTGTCCTGCAGTGTGGCCTCGACTCAAAGCATTTTGATAGTCTTTATCTACCGCTAATGTTACCAAGTCATTAATTGCAAATGATTCCGTACGTGATAAAACATGCACGACGACAAACACCCAACCTTCAGCATCACGCTTTACAGGGATGTCACTACCCACATACAGAGCACCACTTTCCTGCTCCACTGCCCCAACTTGGCAATCTACCACGTCATGCTCAGCCCCATCCACCTTCAACGTTCCTTTGTCTGCAGGGTGATCCGGCCATATGTGACTAACGGGATGGAACGGCGTGACATCTGTAATAACGTAAGTCACTTTTTCTGTAGATTGAACGAGCTGTATTTGTGCTTCTAATTGCCATGTTTGATGACAAAAACGAGTCTTTGTTGCTGTGATAGTCATTTTTACGATTACTTTTGATAAAAAAATACCCAAGTAGAAACTTGGGTATTCGAATTTCATTATTTATTGCGGTTTTTCACCATCGACATCATACGTTTGCGTTTACGCTCTTGTGATAGCGTAAGCTTATTCGTACGGTTCTCGTATGGGTTATCACTGTTGTGGAAGTTAATGCGAATCGGTGTTCCCATAATTTCCAGAGACTTACGGAAGTAGTTCATCAGATAACGTTTATACGAATCTGGCAATTCACGAACCATGTTACCGTGGATAACAACGATCGGTGGGTTGTAACCACCTGCGTGTGCGTATTTGAGTTTGATACGACGACCACGAACCATTGGCGGTTGGTGATCATCCACAGCCATCTTCATGATACGCGTCAGTACTGACGTACCCACACGCGTTGTCGCCGAGTTATATGCTTCTTGAATAGATTCAAATAAGTGACCAACGCCAGTACCGTGCAGCGCAGAGATAAAGTGGATACGCGCGAAATCGACGAATCCTAGACGGCGGTCCAGTTCTTTCTTCACGCTTTCTTTCACGTCACTGTCTAGACCATCCCACTTGTTAACGGCGATGACAATTGAGCGGCCAGCATTCAGTGCAAAACCAAGCAAGCTTAGGTCTTGGTCTGAAATATTTTCACGTGCATCAATCACCAGTAGAACGACGTTTGCATCTTCTACCGCTTTCAGCGTCTTAACAACAGAGAACTTTTCAACCGTTTCATTGATACGACCACGACGACGAACACCTGCGGTGTCAATTAGTACGTATTCGCGTCCATCACGTTCCATCGGGATGTAGATAGAATCGCGCGTTGTACCTGGCATATCGTATACAACTACACGTTCTTCACCCAGAATACGGTTAGTCAGTGTCGATTTACCTACATTCGGACGACCGATGATCGCCAACTTAATCGGCTGCTCTTGAAGGCGCTTGAATTCAGCTTCTGCGTCTTCTTCAGTGTAATCTTCAACAAGAGGCTCTTCGTCTTCGAATCCAGTCAGGTCTTCAATCTCACCTTCTTCAGATTCACTTGTTAATAGATCATCAAAGAATGGAGATAAAGCACGCTCAAGCAAAGCGGTCACACCACGGCCATGAGCAGCCGCAATCTGGTACATATCATCCACTCCGAGCTGCCAAAAATCAGCACACGCCGCATCGGCATCAATACCATCGATTTTGTTTACTACCAGCATCGCTGGCTTTTCAATTTTACGCAGATGCGCAGCAATTGCTTCATCTGAAGGTGTCAGACCAGCACGACCGTCAACAAGGAACAACACAACATCAGCCTCATCAATCGCGGCTAATGACTGTTCTGCCATCTTTGTTTCCACGCCTTCTTCTGTGCCATCGATACCACCGGTATCAATCACAATGAATTCGTGCTCTTCACCAAGTCTCGCCTGGCCATATTTACGGTCTCGCGTTAGGCCTGGAAAGTCCGCAACCAACGCGTCACGAGTGCGAGTCAATCGGTTAAATAGTGTAGATTTACCTACGTTCGGACGCCCTACTAGAGCTACAACAGGTACCATAACAACCTCTACAATAATCTTTCTTCTGTAGTTATAGGTAACGACTTGCTCGATGCCAAATCAAACCAGATTTTTACCTATAACCACGTCAGGGTTAATAAATTCAAACAACAAAACGGCTCCTAGCTGTCACCAGCCAGGAGCCGAATGTGAATTATATCACGATATTATTCGTTAATGGTTAGTTTCTTTACATCGCCGTTGCGAGTTGTAATCACATAACCATCCGACAATAACGTCGGGCCAACTGCCAAGCCACTATCATCGACAAACTGCTGCGCAACAAATTCGCCCGTTGAACGATCCATCCAGTGAAGGTAACCAAGCGTGTCACCGACAACGAGATAATTGCCAACAATAACTGGCGCTGTAAGTTGTCGGTGCTCAAGCAAGCTGTTTTCCCACAACTCAGTTCCGCTTCGTGAATCAACGGCAACAACATGATCTTTTTCCGTTATCACAAAGATGCGACTACCATCTGTAGAAATGTCTGTCGCAGATGAGTAATTACGCTTCCAAATCGGGTTCGCTGAACGCAAGTCAATGGCGATAAGTTGACCATTGTATCCAATGGTGAAAAGAGTACCGCCTAGCACAATTGGCGATGAATCAACGTCAACCAAACGATCAATTTCTGTCGCGCCTTTTGGCGTACCAACAGGCTGTTGCCAAATCAACTGACCACGCTCAACGATAGCAGCTGCGAGTCGGCCATTTGCCGTTCCCCAAAATACACCGCCGCCAATTGCAGTCGGAGTACTGTCGCCACGTAAAGTTAAGTTCGGCACTTCTGTACTCAATGCCCAGCGTTGCTCACCTGTACTCTCATTAAGGGCAATCAACATGCCTCGGCTAGTATTGATGATAATAAGGCCTGAATCTGCAACTGGCTTCGCCAGTACCTCACCACCAACTTTGACACGCCAAACAATTTCACCTGTTTCTTGGTCAAGAGAGATGACTTCACCATTCTCAGAGCCAATGTAAAGGTTTCCGTATGCCGCTGTGATACCACCAGAGAGACGAGCAATGACATCTTCTTCTAGGTCCGTTTGCCAACGTTGTTTACCATTCTCAGGATCCAGCGCTTTTACTAAGCCATCACGACTTGCCACGAACAATGTATCATTCGCAAATACAGGGGATAGTTTTGAAAAGTAATGACCAACACCATCGCCAACCGATGTGCTCCACTCACTACTGGTTGTAAACTGACTGTTTACCTGAGGTAGTGGCGCCATTACAATGGTGTCTTTCTCACCTGCACAACCGGCAAGTACTCCCATTGTTAACGCCCCTAGCAAGGCTTTCTTAAAGACTCTTTTCATCCAATGCGGTCCTTATTTCGCCAGATCGTCCAATTTCATTTGTAGTGTCGGGCTTGCATCTGCCGCTTGCTGAGCTTCAGTATACGCAGCGTACGCAGCATCTTTGTCACCTTGGCGAATCGCAATATCGCCACGAAGTTCAGCAATACGACCTGTCCATGCTGTATCAGTGACGTTACTCAGCTCTGCCGTTGCAGCGTCGAAGTTACCCATTTCCGTCTCAATACGCGCAATGCGGTAACTAATCAATGGTAACAACGCAGCATCTTGAGTGTTGCTTTGCGCCCACTTCAGTTGCTCCAATGCAGCAGAAAGGTCTTGAGCTTCAACTTGTGCTTTAGCAAGTTGTAGCGCAGCCAATACTGAATATTCTTTTACTTCATTTGACTCAATGAAAGCTTTCACGTCAGCTTGAGCATCAGTGCCTTTGTCTTGCAAAGCATTCATTGCTGTCGTGTAGCTTTGAGAAGCTGCTTCACTCGCCTGAATCACAGAATCCTGGTAGTAACGCCAGCCAAATAGACCACCTAAGCCAACAACCGCACCGATGATGACGGCTTTGCCGTTTTCCTTCCACCAGTCTTTAATGGCTTCAACTTGTTGCTCTTCAGTATCGTAAAGTTCCACTTCCTGTCCTCTTAAAACATGTAAATGGCAGCTTAGCTGCCATTGTTCCTATTTCGTTTAAAGGCTCCACATTTGGGAGCCTTAGCTTACGAACTAGGATGTAATTTTGTTAGATTACTAAAAGACTTAAATCAGTGCTGCGATCTTTTCTGCAACTTCTGCTTGGTTGTAAGTCTCTTGCTCACCACCAGCTAAGTCTTTCAGTACTACGGTATTATCCGCAACTTCGTTTTCGCCCAGAACCAATGCTACAACAGCACCAACTTTGTCTGCGCGTTTAAACTGTTTCTTGAAGTTACCGCCACCGAAGTGATTCATCACACGAACGCCTGGAACAGACTCGCGAAGCTGTTCTGCTAGCTTCATTCCTGCCATCATGGTGCCTTCACCCGCTGTGACTACGTACACGTCAACACTGCGACGAACGTCTGTCAGTTCCAACGTTTCTAGCATCAGTACTAGACGCTCTAGGCCCATTGCAAAGCCAACCGCTGGTGTTGGTTTACCACCTAATTGCTCTACAAGGCCATCGTAACGACCACCGCCACATACAGTGCCTTGAGCACCTAGGCTCTCAGTGATCCACTCAAATACCGTGCGATTGTAGTAATCCAGACCACGAACTAGACGTTCGTTAACTGTGTATTTGATACCTGCGGCGTCTAAAAGTTCACATAGACCTGCGAAGTGTGCTTTAGATTCTTCACCCAAGTAATCTGAAAGGCGAGGCGCATCACCTAAAATAGCTTGAACGTCTGGGTTCTTCGTATCCAGAACACGCAATGGGTTCGTGTGCATGCGACGCTTACAATCTTCATCTAGCACATCAATATGTTGCTCAAGGAATGCAACCAGTGCAGTACGGTAGTCTGCGCGGTCTTCTTGAGAACCGATAGAGTTCAGCTCAAGACGGACATGCTCATTGATACCTAGCTCACGCCATAGACGCGCCGTCATCATGATAAGCTCTGCATCAACATCTGGACCATTTAGACCAAACACCTCAACACCACACTGGTGGAATTGACGGTAACGACCTTTCTGCGGACGTTCATGGCGGAACATAGGCCCCATGTACCACAGACGCTGTTCATCACGGTTGATCAGGCTGTTTTGGATACATGAACGTACACAACCCGCCGTACCTTCTGGGCGAAGTGTTAGGCTGTCGCCGTTACGGTCATCAAAAGTGTACATTTCCTTTGAAACGACGTCTGTTTCTTCACCAACAGCGCGGCTGAATAGGTTTGTTTCTTCAACGATTGGCATGCGCACTTCGTTATAACCGTATGCGCTAATTACATTTTTCACTGTGTTTTCTAATTTTTGCCACAGTGGCGACTGAGTTGGGAGGCAATCGTTCATGCCTCGAATTGCTTGAATTGTTTTTGCCACAATACTTACCGTAATTCTCGTTGAGATTAATCTTGTACTTTAACTTCGATGCGGTTTTCGCCATTCATCATAGCTGCTTTCGCACGGATCTTAGCTTCTAGCTTATTCACAAGGTCATCGTTATCAAAGCGCTCTTTCTGGCGTTTACCATCTTCGTAGAATGCGCTCTTCTTGTTACTACCTGCTAGACCTAAGTGAGAAACTTCTGCTTCACCAGGGCCGTTTACCACACAACCGATGATAGACACATCCATTGGCGTGATGATGTCTTCTAAACGTTGCTCCAGTGCATTCACCGTACCAATCACATCGAATTCTTGGCGTGAGCAGCTTGGGCACGCAATAAAGTTGATGCCTCGAGAGCGAATGCGCAGAGATTTAAGGATGTCGAAACCGACTTTGATTTCTTCAACTGGATCGGCAGCCAAAGAGATACGCAGCGTATCGCCTATCCCTTCAGATAACAGCATACCTAAGCCAACAGATGACTTAACAGCGCCAGCTCGAGCACCACCCGCCTCTGTGATACCTAAATGAAGAGGCTGATCGATTTTCTTCGCCAGCAGACGATATGAATCCACCGCAAGAAAAACGTCTGAAGCTTTCACGCTAACTTTAAATTGGTCAAAGTTAAGACGATCGAGATGATCTACGTGACGCATCGCCGATTCAACCAAGGCTTCTGGCGTAGGCTCACCGTATTTCATCTGTAGATCTTTTTCCAAAGATCCACCATTGACACCAATACGGATCGGGATGTTTTTATCGCGAGCGCAATCAACAACAGCGCGAATGCGCTCTTCATTGCCGATGTTACCAGGGTTGATACGTAAACAGTCAACTCCGTACTCCGCAACTTTCAGCGCGATACGATAGTCGAAATGAATATCAGCCACTAATGGTACAGAAACTTGCTGTTTAATCAGTTTGAAAGCTTCTGCTGCGTCCATCGTAGGTACAGAAACTCGAACGATATCTGCGCCGACTTTTTCTAGTGCTCGGATTTGAGCGACTGTCGCTTCTACGTCAGTCGTGCGAGTGTTAGTCATTGACTGTACTGCAATTGGCGCACCATCACCAATTGGCACATCACCCACATAAATACGCGTCGATTTACGACGAATAATTGGAGATTCGTGTTGCATAATTTTTTATAACGGTAGAGTGAATCTAGCTACTTTGCCTGAAGTATACCCAGAAAGGTCGACAGGTTCACTTGCAAATGTCATTGTAACCCCTTCCGGTGCGCCTAATATCACTTTAAATGGCGCTTTTCCGGTAAGTTCTACATCTTGTCCTGGCTTATGAGTACCACTTACCAGCGTTTTACCATTGGTGTCTTTTACTTGAATCCAACAGTCCGCTTTAAACTTCATAGTAAGAAGTGTCATGCCTTCAGGTACTACTGGCGCAGGCTGTTCCTCTTCCGCCGCTTCAATCACGGCAACAGGTTCTTCAGAATCTACGCTTGTTGTATTTTCAGTTTCAGTCAGCAAAGGATCCGCCCCTTGCTCAACGGGTGCTTCAGTCAATTCAGCAACACCTTCATTAGTTGAAGCAACTTCTTCAGGAGTGCTTGCGATTAACTCTTCAGCCGTCATCAAATCGATATCAGCTAATTCTTGAGCAGTGGGCTGCGGCGCTTCAACACTTGAATCCGTTACTTCCTTAGTTAGGCTATTCTCTTGTTGGTTTTGCCACCACCATGCAGCTGAAATGCCAATAATGACTAGCCCGATAACCCAAGTAAGGAGCATAATACGGCTATTGTGCTTCTCGTCTTTTGTTTTACGAGAGAAGCTTTGCATTTCAATTTCTTGCTCTTGAGGCTGAGCATCGGCAGTCTGCTCTAACGCCGTCAAAACCACCTTCTCATCAAGACCTACGAATTTAGCGTAAGAGCGTAAGTAACCACGCGTAAATGTCGCGACTTGTTGAGATTCAAATCGGTTATTTTCAATATCTTCAATCACAGAAATGCGAAGCCTCAGGCGATCGGCAACTTGCTTTTGGCTCATTCCCAAGGATTCACGTTTGTTTTTCAGTAATGTGCCAGCTTCAATAGAGAGTGGCACTTCATTCGTATTTTCGTGTTCTGTCATAATGGCGGTATTTAATCTGTTTTAGTGGCTAACGTGGTCATGTATTTTCGTTATTGTTCTTAAGCCTCTTTAAAGATAGCTAGCCTAAACGCGTTAACCAAAAATAATAATTTTAAGAAACTCTCAGCGATCTGAGTGCGAATACCCGTTTTGCAAAAATCAGCAAAACGTATGTGAGAAAATGCTGAGAATTATCGGTGTCATCGTTAGTGTTACATATCATGATAAGCGAATGCGCAACGAAGACAAAAACTCTTTACACTCAAACTAACAGATAGCTCAAGCTTTTGTCCAAACTTTGACAAAGGAATTCGAAATTATACCCAAATAACCTTAGGTTGAAGAGTGATAGTCCCAAATCTTGGCGAAAATGTCCTAAACAATAAACAAAATAGCCAGAGCGAATGGCTCTGGCTATTTTTGAATTCCGGTCGTTTATACAGCTTTCACTTCAATGGTATCGGCACCGCGTGACGCTTTCAGCATTGCCGTACGTTTAGTTCGGTCAATTACATCACCGACCAACTGACCACATGCGGCATCAATGTCATCACCGCGCGTTTTACGAACCGTAACTGTGTGCTCGTATTGCATCAATGTTTTTTGGAAGCGATCAATACGTGAGTTACTTGGTTTCTTGTAAGGTGAACCTGGGTACGGGTTAAACGGAATCAAGTTAATCTTACATGGTGTGTCTTTCATCAATTCAGCCAGCTCGCGTGCATGGTCCATGTCATCGTTCACATGATCAAGCAACACGTACTCGACTGTTACTTTGCCACGGTTTGCATTAGATGAAGCAATGTAACGACGAACGGATGCTAGGAAATCTTGAATATCCCAACGATCGTTAATTGGCATGATTTCACTACGCAGCTTATCGTTTGGCGCATGAAGAGAGATCGCCAACGCAACGTCGATTTTGCCCGTCATCTGATCAAGACCAGAAACCACACCTGATGTTGATACGGTTACGCGACGCTTCGACAAACCAAAGCCAAGGTCATCCAACATTAACTCCAGTGCTGGAATCAAGTTCTTCATATTAAGAAGCGGCTCACCCATACCCATCATCACGACGTTCGTAATTGGGCGACGGCCTGTTTCTTTCTCAAGACCAATTTCACGTGCAGCACGCCACACCTGACCGATGATCTCTGAAACTTTCAAGTTACGGTTAAAGCCCTGCTGTGCTGTTGAGCAGAACTTACATTCCAATGCACAACCTACTTGAGAAGATACACAAAGCGTTGCGCGATCATCTTCTGGAATGTAAACCGTTTCTACATCCTGATCACCAACCTTCATTGCCCACTTGATCGTGCCGTCTGAAGAATGCTGAGCTTCTGCTACAGTTGGTGCTTTAATTTCACACTTGTGTAAAAGCTTTTCGCGCAGCTTCTTGTTGATGTTTGTCATTTTTTCGAAGTCATCTACACCGAAATGGTAGATCCACTTCATAACCTGATCGGCACGAAACGCTTTCTCGCCAAGTTCTTCCGCGAAAAACTGACGCATGCCTTTGCGATCAAAGTCGAGTAGATTGATTTTTTCAGTGGTCATGTTGCCTCTCAATGACTGAAACAAGAATAAGGGCGCGAATTGTACAGCCTTTATGCAGCTACAACAAGGGGTGTAAGACCCTGAGTTTGCTAAGGCATTAAAATAAAAACGTTTAAATTTTAATCAGACTTTACGGTGAGAATAATGATTAGACAACCGACAGCAAAAGCGTAGAAGTGATACAGAGAAAACAGTGAGAACAAACACACTTAACTAAGCTTTCCCACCTGTAAGATGCTCAGATTAGCCAACGTCTTCGCGAATAATTACGAATGAACTCGCAGGTGAAATGGAGAACGCGGAATAAAAAACCTCGGACAATTCCGAGGTTATTACGAACTAGATCATCACGCAAAAGTGATGCATGAACGAGTTAGCGAGAGAAAACTTCTGATTCAGGGAAGAAAAACTCAATTTCACGAGCGGCAGACTCAGGGCTATCGGAACCATGAACTGAATTGTGACGCATGCTGAGTGCGTAATCAGCACGCAAAGTGCCACATGCCGCGTCCTCTGGGTTGGTTTTACCCATTAGCTCGCGGTAACGTGCAATCGCATTTTCGCCTTCCAATACCTGAACCATAATAGGACCAGATGTCATGAACTCTTTTAGAGGAGGGAAAAACTCTTTACCTTCATGCTCTGCATAAAAGCCGCTTGCCTGATCTTCTGTCAGGTGAACCATTTTGGCAGCGATGATACGTAGGCCAGCCTTTTCAATACGATTGTAGATTTCACCAATTAGGTTTCGCTCTACAGCATCAGGCTTAATGATTGAAAATGTTCTTTCTAGAGCCATAAAATTTCCTTTCTGTACTTGTAATAATAGTTGTGCTTTTAAAGTGACTTACTGGGTAAGAGCAGCACTCAAACAAGAGAGTGCTGCAATCAATCTTATTTTCCAGCTTGCTCATTGAGGAAACGAGCAAGTGTACGAACACCCATACCCGTTGCTCCCGCAGCCCATTTATCAGAAGCGGCTTTACGATACGTACCCGCACAGTCGAAATGTAACCAGCCTTTTTTGTAGTCCTCAACGAAGTAAGACAAGAATGCAGCTGCAGTACTTGCACCTGGAGAATAATCACCAGAGCTGATATTCGATAAATCGGCAAAATTAGATGGCAGCATTTCTCGATGGAAATCAGCAAGTGGTAGCGGCCACAAGCCTTCTTTTTCCTGGTTTGCCGCCGTAAGCGCTTGATGCGATAGCTCATCATCAAAGCTCATTAGCGCATGGTAATCGTTACCTAACGCATTCTTCGCTGCGCCTGTTAGCGTCGCGCAGTCAATGATTAACTCAGGCTTTTGCTCACTGGCGTAGATAAGACCGTCTGCAAGCACCAAGCGACCTTCCGCGTCGGTATTCATAATCTCAACGGTTTTGCCGTTTTTGTAAGTGATGATGTCGCCAAGCTTAAGGGCACGGCCAGAAACCATGTTCTCAGCACAACACAAGATCAGTTTTACGCGCTTGTTTAAACCGCGCAAGATAGCTAATCCTAGGCCACCAGTTATAGTACCCGAGCCACCCATATCTGCTTTCATTGCACTCATGAAGGTAGAAGGCTTCAAGCTGTAACCACCGGAATCAAAGGTGATGCCTTTACCCACAAGACATGCGAATACAGGTGCGTTTTCGTCACCAGTTGGGTTGTAGTCTAACTGAAGCATCGCAGAAGTACGCTCAGAACCACGGCCTACTGCGTAAATACCTTCCCAACCTTCTGCCAACAAGTCTTTGTCTTTGACGATACGTGCTGTCACAGTGCCTTTCGGCGCAACAGATTTGATGAATTCAGCAGCCATTGTCGCTAGCTGACGAGGAGCAACTTCTTCTGCCGTTTTGTTGATAATATCGCGGGTAAAATCAGTCGAAGTAATACGAGCTTGAAGCTCTGCTTGATCTTCATCAGACAATGCTGCCCACTCAACTGAGCCATGTTTTTTAGGGTTACGGAACCCTTGGTGGAAAGCCCATACGCTCTCTAGATCCCAGTTATCACCAGAAAGAAAAATAGAACGAATTCCTTGGCCATCTAGCTGACGAGCTGCACGTTGAATTGCGCCGAGATCATGACCTTCACCTAAGTGAATAGTTGCGCCGTTTTCAGCGAATGAAAGCAGTGCTTTTTCACCCCAATGTGGTGCTGCCGACTCTTGACTTAAAAATACAGACATCTGTGTAGACATGGTTTCTCCTTGTCTTATAGCAGCGTTGCCTACGCTGCTTCTTTTTAATAACTCACGGATGTTAGCATTATGTAGGGCAAAAATGTCAATTGGATAAAAAAACGGACCTAAAGGTCCGCTTTTTTTAGTAAGAATTGTTAACTAGGCTGTGTTTTACAGACTTAGTCTGCTTCGTCCATCCAGCACATGATAACGGCTTCTAGAATCTTTTCATTAGAACGGTTTGGCTCATCGTCAAACTCATCTAACTCCATGATCCATTGATGAAGATCGGTAAAACGCACTGTTTTTGGATCGACATCTGGAAACTTGTCACAAAGTTCAATCGCGATATCGCGAGAATCTGTCCATTTCATTGCTCATCTTCCTTTTGCTTCTTCCCTATATTGGGAAGATAGTTTTAGTGATCTTCTGAAGCGTGGTTTAGTGTGTATTTAGGAATTTCTACCACCAAGTCTTCATCAGCAATTCTCGCCTGACACCCTAGGCGTGACTCAGGCTCTAGACCCCACGCTTTATCTAGCATGTCGTCTTCTAGTTCTTCACTTTCTTCGAGTGAATCAAAACCTTCACGGATGATTACGTGGCAGGTAGTACACGCACATGACTTCTCACACGCATGTTCAATACCGATACCGTTTTTTAGCGCTACGTCTAGAACGGTGTCACCAGAGTTTGCTTCCAACACTGCACCTTCTGGGCACAAATCGTCGTGTGGTAATACAATAATCTTAGGCATAACTACTTATCTCTTATATATCGTCTACTGATTGACCTGACAACGCAGCTCGAATCGATTTATCCATACGGCGTGATGCGAAATCTTGGCTCGCTTTATCGGTATCTTTAATGCCCTGCTCTATCGCATCTGCATCATCACCATTACGCAGCTCAATCAAGGCTTCGATGGCTTTAATCAAGTTTTGTTTCTCTTGTTCTGATAGTAAGTCATCACCATCAGCTTGCATCGCTGCAATCAAACCTTCTATCACTCGGTCGGCTTCAACACGCTGTTCAGCTAAGGCACGAGCTTGCATGTCTTCTTTTGCGTGCGTCATTGAATCACGCAACATATCCGCCACTTCATTGTCACTTAAGCCGTAAGAAGGTTTTACTTGAATCTCTGATTGAACACCAGTGCTCTTCTCCATTGCCGTAACAGAAAGAAGGCCATCAGCGTCAACTTGGTAAGTCACGCGAATATGTGCCGCACCCGCTGCCATCGGAGGAATACCTTTTAACGAGAAGCGAGCAAGTGAACGACAGTCATCAACCATTTCACGTTCACCTTGTACCACATGAACACTCATCGCCGTTTGGCCATCTTTGAATGTGGTAAATTCTTGCGCACGCGCAACGGGAATCGTAGTGTTGCGGGGGATGATCTTCTCGACCAAACCACCCATGGTTTCAATACCGAGCGACAGTGGAATCACATCAAGAAGCAACATTTCAGAGTCAGGTTTGTTACCCGCGAGAATATCAGCTTGAATACCCGCACCGATTGCGACGACTTCATCTGGGTTAATGCTTGTCAGTGGTGTACGGCCAAAGAATTCGCCAACCATTTCTCGTACAAGCAATGTGCGTGTTGAGCCACCGACCATGACTACTTCAAGTACATCTTCCGCATCTACATCCGCATCTTTCAGCGCACGGCGGCAAGACATCAGGGTTTTCTTCACTAGCGGACGAATCAGATCTTCGAACTGCTCGCGAGTCACGGTGCCTTTCCAACCAAAAACTTCAACGTCAACACTGTCTTGCTCAGAGAAAGCAATCTTAGCTTCAGTAGCAATGTTCAACAGTGTACGGTTCTTTTCTGCAGAAAGCGGAGCTTCTAGACCCGCTTGCTCCATTAAATAATCGGCAAATAGATGGTCGAAGTCGTCACCGCCTAATGCAGAGTCGCCACCTGTTGCTAATACTTCAAATACGCCTTTCGATAAACGTAGGATAGAGATATCAAAAGTACCGCCACCTAGATCGTAAACCGCAATCACACCTTCTTGACCAGAGTCTAGGCCATAAGCAATTGCCGCAGCGGTTGGTTCATTAAGTAGACGGAGAACATGAAGACCAGCTAATTTCGCCGCATCTTTTGTACCTGCACGTTGCGCGTCATCAAAGTAAGCAGGAACGGTAATAACGACACCAGCTAACTCACCACCTAACGTATCTTCAGCTCGCTTACCCAATACTTTTAGGATGTCCGCAGATACTTCAATCGGGTTTTTGTCACCTTGAGGTGTTTGCAGAATTGGCAGGCCATTTTCACTCTCTTTAAAACGATAAGGAAGTGAAGAGTAACGGGACTTAATGTCCTTTAATGAACGACCGATCAAACGTTTTACAGAGATAATCGTGTTCTCTGGTTCAAACTCTGCTTTGGCTTTGGCTTCGTGGCCGACCGTTAACGTTTCCTCAGCGTAATTAACGACTGAAGGTAAAATAGTACGGCCCTGCTCGTCCGCAAGTGGAGTTGCATCGCCGCTACGTACAGAAGCAACCAAAGAGTTGGTAGTACCTAAGTCGATACCCGCTGCTAACTTATGCTCATGAGGTGCCGAGCTTTGGCCCGGTTCTGCGATTTGAAGTAGTGCCATGATAGGTCCTTGTCACGCTTACTAGCCGAGGAGTTTGTCTTCGACTAGCTCAATTTCGTTCTTTAGTTTGGCAATGAATTTTAGCTTACGAACTCGGTCTGCGGCTTCAGTCCATAGACCATCATCAAGCTCTTGCTCGACGCTTGCCAGATGCTGTTTGTACATTTTGCTGACCTTAGAGTCGAAGTCAAAAAGCGCCGATTCAGGATCGGACTTGTCAGCAATCTCTTCCAGTTCTTCGCGCAGTTCCATTTGCTCCATTAAGAACATCGGATCTTGCATTGTTTGCTGTTCACCTCGGATCTCAACACCTTGCTCTGCGAGGATATACTCGGCGCGAGAAATAGGATTTTTCAGAACTTGATAGGCATCGTTGATTTGCGCCGCCTTTTGCACCGCCATCAAACGGTCACGTTCTGAGCCCGTTGCAAAGTTATCCGGGTGGAAGCGTTTTTGTAGTTCTCGGAACTGAGAAGAAAGAAGGCTACCATCCAGCTTAAACTGACTTGGTAGCCCAAATAATTCAAAGTGATTCATTAAGTTCGGGTCCTAGTAAAGCCTTCCGGACTCGTTTGCCCAGAAGGACAATCAATTAGACGTTGAAGCTTTCACCACAACCACATTCACTTTTCGCGTTAGGGTTGTTGAATTCAAAACCTTCATTCAACCCTTCTTTCACGTAATCCAATTCAGTACCATCTAGGTACACTAAGCTCTTTTGATCGATGATAATTTTCACTCCAGAGAGTTCAAATACTTCGTCTTCTTCATTGAGCTCATCAACAAACTCAAGTACGTATGCCATGCCGGAACAACCAGTCGTCTTCACTCCAAGACGTAAACCGATACCCTTGCCTCGGTTATCTAGGAATGCTCTTACGCGACTTGCCGCTGATTCTGTCATTGTGATGGCCATACTGCACCTTAGTCTGTCTAAATTTCGATTGGAATGGGAGCGTCAAAGCTCCCATTATATTACGGAATAATTATTCTTGGTGTTTTTTCTTGTAGTCAGCAACCGCTGCTTTGATTGCATCTTCAGCAAGAATAGAACAGTGAACTTTCACTGGTGGAAGCTCTAGCTCTTCAGCAATCTCAGAGTTTTTAATTGCTGCCGCTTCATCAACTGACTTACCTTTTACCCACTCAGTTACTAGTGAGCTTGATGCGATTGCACTACCACAACCGTATGTTTTGAACTTCGCATCTTCGATGATACCTTCAGGTGTCACTTTGATTTGAAGCTTCATTACGTCACCACACGCAGGAGCGCCAACCATGCCGCTACCTACTGATGGATCTTCTTTATCGAATGAACCAACATTACGTGGGTTCTCGTAGTGATCAATTACTTTTTCGCTGTATGCCATGATAAATTACCTCGAATCCTCTATTTCAATCCCTGAGATTAATGGTGAGCCCATTCAACAGTGCTCAAATCAATCCCTTCTTTGTACATATCCCATAGAGGAGACATGTCGCGTAGCTTAGTCACTGCAACGCGGATTTGTTCAATTGCGTAATCAATTTCTTCTTCAGTCGTGAAACGACCAAACGAGAAACGAACCGAGCTGTGAGCCAATTCGTCATCCATGCCTAGGGCACGAAGAACGTAAGAAGGCTCAAGGCTTGCAGACGTACAAGCACTACCAGAAGATACCGCTAGATCTTTAAGCGACATTAGTAGTGATTCACCTTCTACGAATGCGAAACTGATGTTTAGGTTGTGTGGTACACGCTGCTCAAAGTCACCGTTTACCGTCACTGCTTCTAAGTCTTTCACGCCATCAAAAAGACGGTTACGAAGCGCTAAAGCATGATCGTAATCTTTTTGCATGTCTTCTTTTGCAATGCGGAATGCTTCACCCATACCTACGATTTGGTGAGTAGGTAGTGTACCAGAGCGGAAACCACGCTCATGACCGCCACCGTGCATTTGCGCTTCAAGACGAATACGAGGCTTACGACGTACATAAAGTGCACCGATACCTTTAGGACCGTAAACTTTGTGAGCAGAAAGTGAAATTAGATCAACTTTCATCTCTTGAACGTCGATTGGTAATTTACCAGCAGATTGCGCAGCGTCCACGTGGAAAACAATTTTACGCTCACGGCACAGTTCGCCGATCGCTGTAATGTCTTGAACCACACCAATCTCGTTGTTTACATGCATAATAGACACAAGCACGGTGTCATCACGCATGGCTGCTCTAAGCTTCTCTAGATCGATCAAGCCATTTGATTCTGGCTCAAGGTAAGTCACTTCAAAGCCTTCACGCTCAAGTTGACGACATGGGTCAAGAACGGCTTTGTGCTCTGTTTTACAAGTGATTACGTGCTTGCCTTTCTTCGAGTAAAAGTGCGCTGCACCTTTAATCGCAAGGTTGTCTGATTCTGTCGCACCAGATGTAAATACGATTTCGCGAGGATCTGCATTTAGAAGGTCAGCAATTTGCTCACGAGCAGTATCGACCGCTTCTTCTGCCTGCCAGCCGTAACGGTGCGAACGTGACGCTGGGTTGCCAAATGTGCCATCCATTGTCATGTACTGAACCATTTTTTCAGCAACACGTGGATCAACTGGACATGTAGCGGAATAATCAAGATAAATCGGCAGTTTCATTCTCTACTCCAATGTAAAAAGCTGACCGCTAAGAGCGGACGTTTACACCGATGGGCGCGGCGGTTGTATTTTTGTTTGATAGCCCATGGGTTACCGCCAGATCAATGTCCTGACGATCAGAAATTTCGAGTACTTCATTGTCTGTCATCAACTCACCAAGAGTGATGTTATTCAAAAAGTCACTAATGCGAGAGCTTAGGTCACGCCACAGCGTGTGAGTAAGGCAACGTGTTCCACCTTGGCAATCTCCTTTACCTTGGCATTTGGTTGCATCTACTGACTCATCAACGGCAGCAATCACGGTACCAATAGCGATACTGTGAGCGTCGGCACCAAGTCGGTAACCACCACCAGGACCACGAACGCTGGCAACGAGACCTGCTTTACGCAATTTTGAAAATAGCTGCTCTAAGTAAGAGAGCGAGATCCCTTGACGCTCTGAAATATCAGCCAGAGGTACAGGGTTTTGTTGCGAATGCAGTGCCACATCCAGCATGGCTGTCACCGCATATCTTCCTTTAGATGTAAGTTTCATACCACACCGTATCCACATGGTTTGTAATGGTTAAGATTTTTCCATACCTGAGTAATTTGGTCAAGTATTTATTTGACCATTTTACTCAGGTATTCATCCTTACACCTAAAGTGGTTATTATTTACTCAGAACTTCTTTTCTATCGAAGTCAAAACGCCTCGTAGAATATTAAGTTCTTGGGTTTCTGGTCGAGCACGAGAGAACAAACGGCGCAACTTATTCATCACCTGTCCAGGTTGCTCTTTGTTAATAAACTGGGTCTCAACCATCACCTTTTCAAGATGCTCGAAGAACATTTCGAGTTCTCGATGACGCGGGTATTCTTCCGATTCATTTGGGGAAAACTGGCTTTGCTCTAAGTTCAAGTGTGCAACTCGCACTTCGTAACTGAGAGTTTGTACAGCCATAGCTAGGTTAAGCGAGCTGTACTCAGGATTAGCGGGAATACAAACATGGTAGTGGCACTTTTGTAGCTCTTCGTTTGTCAAACCAGTTCTTTCTCGGCCAAACACGAGCGCAACCGGATGCTTTCGGCCTTCAACTGCAAATTTCTCACCGCATTCACGTGGCTCGAGCATTGGCCATTCTAATGTACGAGAGCGGGCGCTAGAACCCACAACAAGGCCACAATCTTCAACCGCTTCTTCTAATGTGCCGACAATCTTTGCATTTTGAGCAATATCACCAGCACCCGCAGCTAAAGCAAGAGTTTGTTCATCCACTTCACATTGTGGATCGACTAATACTAGTTGGTTTAAACCCATCACTTTCATTGCTCGAGCTGCTGAGCCAATATTGCCTGAATGAGAGGTACCTACGAGTACAATTTTTACTTGATCCAACATCTGTGTTTGCTACCTAAATTAAAACCGCAGAATGTTATCATAGTTTTTTAAGACACCCTAGAGGCAAGCAGACCTCTCTTCTCATTCTTGGTTATTGTTCTCGTCCGCAGTATGCTCTGTACACTCAACCAGCCGCATTTAGAACAAAAAATAACCACTTCCCTTTTTAATTATCTCTGGTATACTCGCCGCCGCTTTCATTTGTTCTTTAACATCCGTTGGGAAATTCGTATGCATCCAATGCTAAACATTGCTATTCGCGCTGCGCGAAAGGCAGGCAATCATATTGCTAAATCATTAGAAAACACTGATAAAGTAGAATCTACTCTTAAAGGCACTAATGACTTTGTCACTAACGTAGACAAAGAAGCAGAATACATCATCATCGATACTATCAAGCAGTCTTACCCTGAGCACTGTATCGTTGCTGAAGAACAAGGTCTTATCGAAGGTAAAGATAAAGACGTACAATGGATCATCGACCCACTGGATGGCACCACTAACTTTGTAAAAGGTTACCCAACTTTCGCGGTTTCTATCGCTGTTCGTATTAAGGGCAAAACTGAAGTTGCTTGTGTTTACGATCCAATGCAAAACGAGCTATTCACTGCACAACGCGGTGCCGGCGCTCAACTAAACAGTGCACGTATTCGTGTTGCTCAACTAAAAGACCTTCAAGGCACTGTTCTAGCAACAGGCTTCCCATTCAAGCAGAAACAACACGCTGAGTCTTACATCAAGATCGTTGGTGCGCTATTCACTGAATGTGCTGATTTCCGTCGTAGCGGCTCTGCTGCTCTTGACCTTTGTTACGTGGCTGCTGGCCGTGTTGATGGTTACTTCGAGCTAGGCCTAAAACCTTGGGATATGGCAGCAGGTGAGCTTATTGCTCGTGAAGCTGGCGCAATCCTAACTGACTTTGCTGGCGGCACTGACTACATGAAGTCTGGTAACATCGTTGCTTCAAGCGCTCGTGGCGTAAAATCTATCCTTAAGCACATTCGCGAAAACGGTAACAGCGCGATCCTTAAGTAAGATTTGAAAGTCATATATAGCCCGTCACGCTGATGACTTTAGAAAGCCCCGCTCATTGAGCTGGGCTTTTTTGTATCTACCGAACCGTATCTACTTAGCTGCAATGTAAGGCTCTCCATACAATGAGGTTCGGCAAACTCACGACTCTATTCAGATACAAAAAAACCGCTGATTGTTCAGCGGTTTTTGTTTTCGGTTCTCAATCTGCCTTATGGCATTTCGTCGAACTCTGCACCTTCTTTTTCTACTTGAGGTGGCATCAAGTGCTCTTTCTGGATACCCAGTTTTAGAGCCAGTGCTGATGCTACGTAGATAGAAGAGTAAGTACCTACAGTGATACCGAGTAAAAGTGCGGTTGCGAAGCCGTGAATCATCGCACCACCCTGCATGAACAGTGCAATTACCACGAACAGCGTCGTACCAGATGTAATCAATGTACGGCTCAACGTTTGAGTGATTGAGGCGTCCATAATGTCTGAAGGTTCACCCTTACGCATCTTACGGAAGTTTTCACGAATCCGGTCAAATACAACTATGGTATCGTTGAGTGAGTAGCCCACAACCGTCAGTAGCGCAGCTACGATGGTCAGGTCAACTTCAATTTGTAGAAACGAGAAGACACCTAGCGTGATAATTATATCGTGAGCCAATGCCATTACCGCACCAGCCGCTAGACGCCATTCAAATCGCATCGATACATAAAGCAGGATACAGATCAGCGATACCAAGATCGCTAGACCACCAGCTTCTGTTAGCTCATCACCAACGTTGGGACCTACGAACTCAATACGACGCATTTCTACGCTTTCGCCAGTACCATCTTTGATAGCACCAATGATTTGGTTACCTAGCGTTTCACCAGAAACGTCATCACGTGGACGAAGACGGACCATGACTTCACGAGCACTACCGAAGTTTTGTACTGTCGCATCACCAAAGCCTTTGGAATCTAGTGCTGCACGAATCTCTTCAAGGTTTGCTGGCTGTTCAAAACCTACCTCGATAAGCGTACCGCCAGTGAAATCTAGACCCCAATTAAGCCACTTGGTTGACAAAGTGAAGATAGAAGCAGCAATCATTATAATTGAAAAAACGAATGCTACTTTCGACCAACGCATAAAGCCGATCGTCTTCTCTGCTTTTAGAATTTGAAACATATTAATTCCCAGCCTTAGATCGACAATTTATCAACGCGTTTGCCACCGTAGATCAGGTTCACGATACAACGTGTACCAATAATGGCGGTGAACATTGAAGTTAAGATACCGATAGATAGAGTAACTGCGAAACCTTTCACCGCACCTGTACCGACCGCAAATAGAATGATTGCAGTAATTAGTGTTGTGATGTTCGCATCAGCAATCGTGCTGAATGCATTCGCGTAACCTTGGTGAATTGCTTGTTGTGGACTGCGTCCATCACGAATTTCTTCACGGATACGCTCGAAGATCAGTACGTTCGCATCAACCGCCATACCGACTGTTAACACGATACCGGCTATCCCTGGAAGCGTCATGGTAGCGCCTGGAATCATCGACATAACACCAATGATAAGCACCAAGTTTGCCATTAGAGCGATGTTTGCAATCAAACCAAAGCCGCGGTAGTAAAGCAGCGTAAATAGCATTACGGCAACCATACCCCAGATACATGCTTGGATACCCATATCGATGTTTTGCTGGCCCATTGATGGACCAATGGTACGTTCTTCAACGATAGAGATAGGTGCAATCAGTGCACCAGCACGTAGTAGAAGTGCTAGGTTGTGTGCTTCTGCAGCAGAGTCGATACCTGTAATACGGAAGTTACGACCAAGAGCCGATTGAATCGTTGCTTGGTTGATGACTTCTTCATGCTTATCCAGAATAACTTTGCCTTCAGGCGTACGACGGCCACTGTCTTTGTATTCTGCAAACACGGTAGCCATTAGCTTACCAATGTTCTTCTTAGAGAACGCAGACATCTTATTACCACCTTCGCTGTCTAGCGAGATGTTAACTTGTGGACGACCATATTCATCAACACTTGAGCTTGCATCTGTGATGCTTTGACCGCCAAGAATAACGCGCTTCTTAAGCACAACTGGGCGACCATCACGGTCCATCTTGATTTCACTACCTGCTGGCGCACGACCATTTGCCGCTGCCGATAGGTCAGCTTTATCATCAACTTCACGGAATTCAAGCGTTGCCGTAGCTCCGAGAATTTCTTTTGCACGAGCAGTGTCTTGAACACCAGGCAGTTCAACTACAATGCGACTAGCACCTTGACGTTGAACCAATGGTTCCGCAACACCTAGTTCGTTGACACGATTACGTAAAATCGTAATGTTTTGCTCAACAGCATAGTTACGGATCTCTTGTAAACGTTGCTCAGTAAAGGTGGCAGTAAGAGCGTAACGGCCATTTGAATCAGAATCGACAAAAATCATGTCCGGGTGATTCTTTTCTAGCGTTGCTTTCGCTTCTGCTAATTGCTCTTCGTTACGTAACAACACTTCTACCGCTTCTTTTCCAGAAGGGCGGATTGCACGGTAACGAATCTTGGCGTCACGAAGTTCGCTACGGAAAGCTTCTTCTTGTTGACCAACAAGCTTTTCCATCGCTGCATCCATATCCACTTCCATTAAGAAGTGAACACCACCGCGAAGGTCAAGACCTAGCTTCAATGGTGACGCGCCAATCGCTTCTAGCCAATCGGGTGTAGAAGGTGCAAGGTTAAGTGCAACAATTGTGTCTTTGCCTAGCGCTTCGCTGATGACATCACGAGCACTGATTTGTGTGTCAGTGTCGTTAAAACGAACAAGAATTGATCCATCTTCGAGAGCAATGGATTTATGAGAAAGTTGCTCTTTGTTAAGAGCAGTAGTGACAGCATCCAGCGTTGACATATCTACAGAGGCGCCACGCGCCCCTGTAACTTGAATAGCCGGATCTTCACCGTAGATATTTGGAAGTGCGTATAACGCAGCGGTGATGATGGCAAAAAGCACCATCAAGTACTTCCATAATGGATAACGGTTTAGCACAGCGAGGATCCTTTAGCTGTTTTATAGAGACTTAAGCGTACCTTTTGGTAGCACTGCAGTGATGAAGTCTTTCTTGATTACTACTTCATTGTTCGCGTTAAGCTCAATTGAAATGTAGTCATTGTCTTCAGCAATCTTAGTGATTTTACCCACTAGGCCACCGCTAGTTAAAACTTCGTCGCCTTTGCCCATAGAAGCCATTAGGTTTTTGTGTTCTTTTACGCGTTTCGCTTGTGGGCGATAAATCATGAAGTAAAAGATCACTGCGAACATGCCAAGCATGATTAGCATTTCAAAACCACCGCCTGCTGGCGCGCCTTCTGCTGCTGCGTGAGCCTGAGAAATAAACATTAAAACATCCTCATTATATTTTATTGATAATCAAACAAATTGGGCTTTCGCATTTTAGATTCAAGTCTGAGAGTAACTAATAGAGATCGCTCTCTCAAAAATAACGTGCGTTAGCCTACTTTATTAGCAAAAGCCTCTGGCGACATGCCAAAGGCTTTAATTCTTTTAGTTTTTCAATTACTGCTCTTTTGCTAGTGGTGGCACTTCACGGCCACGACGCTCATAGAACTCAGTAACAAATTCATCGAAGCGATCTTCATCAATTGCTTTACGAATGCTTTCCATCAGACGCTGGTAGTAACGCAGGTTATGGATTGTATTCAAGCGAGCGCCTAAGATTTCATTACAACGCTCTAAATGGTGAAGGTACGACTTGCTGTAGTTTTGACAAGTGTAACAGTCACAATGCGGATCCAATGGTGTTGTATCCGTTTTATGTTTCGCATTACGGATCTTGATCACACCACCAGTCACAAATAAGTGACCATTACGTGCGTTACGCGTTGGCATTACACAGTCAAACATGTCGATACCACGACGAACACCTTCAACCAAATCTTCTGGCTTACCAACGCCCATCAAGTAGCGAGGTTTGTCTTCAGGAAGTTGAGGACAAGTATGCTCAAGAATACGGTGCATGTCTTCTTTAGGCTCACCTACTGCCAAACCACCAACCGCATAACCATCAAAACCGATTTCCGTTAGACCTTTTACCGACACATCACGTAAATCTTCGTAAACACCACCTTGAACAATACCAAATAGGTTGTTTGGGTTTTCTAGCTTCTCGAAGTGGTCACGTGAACGCTGTGCCCAGCGTAATGACATTTCCATCGATTTCTTCGCTTCATCGTGTGTCGCTGGGTAAGGCGTACACTCGTCAAAAATCATAACGATGTCAGAGCCTAGGTCTTTTTGAATTTCCATCGACTTTTCTGCGTCCATGAAAATTTTGTCACCGTTTACTGGGTTACGAAAGTGAACACCTTCTTCAGTGATCGTACGCATCTTACCAAGGCTGAATACTTGGAAGCCGCCTGAATCAGTAAGAATAGGACCGTGCCAGTTCATAAAATCGTGCAGGTCACCGTGCATTTTCATCACTTCTTGACCAGGACGTAGCCACAGGTGGAACGTATTACCTAGCAGAATTTCTGCACCAGTACCTTTTACTTCTTCTGGTGTCATACCTTTAACGGTACCGTAAGTACCTACTGGCATGAACGCAGGAGTTTGAACAGTGCCGCGTTCGAAAGTCAGTTGACCACGACGTGCATTGCCGTTTTTCTTCTTAAGATCGAATTTTAATTTCACGATGCCTCCGGGTGTCAGAGAAACAGTCTGACTGAGTGTTTAGGGCTCTACCCTACTTTAAGGAGCGGTCGCTTTTCCTTGCGAGAGATAAAGCAATGGATGCTTTATTTCCTAGCTTACTGCTAGCACTCGTAAATCTATTTTTAACTACGCCGTTTTCTTCTTGATGAACATTGAATCGCCATACGAGAAGAAACGGTATTTGTTTTCCACCGCATGTTTGTAAGCATTCATGGTGTTCTCGTATCCAGCAAATGCACTCACCAACATGATCAGTGTTGATTCAGGCAAGTGGAAGTTTGTGATCAAGCAATCCACCAACTGATATTCGTAACCAGGGAAAATAAAGATTTCTGTATCGCCAAAGAATGGGGCCAGCTCAGTCCCTTTTTGCAATGCGTCTTGCGCTGCACTTTCAAGTGAACGCACAGATGTGGTACCAACAGCAATAATTCGTCCGCCGCGCGCTTTCGTCGCTTTAATTGCTTCGACGACTTCTTGTGGTACTTCTACGTACTCGGCATGCATGTGGTGATCGTTGATATTTTCCACTTTTACCGGCTGGAATGTACCCGCCCCAACGTGCAAAGTAACGTAAGCAAACTCTGCACCTTTCGCTTTGATTTTCTCCAAGAGAACATCATCAAAGTGAAGGCCCGCTGTAGGTGCCGCAACCGCACCTGGCTTTTGATTATATACCGTTTGGTAACGCTCTTTATCTGCATCTTCGTCTGGACGGTCGATGTAAGGAGGAAGCGGCATATGGCCGATTTCTTCCAGAATTTCTAGTACCGTCTTATCAGAACTAAATTTCAGTTCAAATAAAGCATCATGGCGTGCAACCATCTCTGCTGAATATTCATCATTCTCGCCAACAATAATGGTTGTACCTGGTTTTGGTGATTTAGAGCAACGAACGTGCGCGAGGATGCTTTTCTCATCCAACATGCGCTCCACTAGCACTTCTAATTTACCGCCCGATTCCTTGCGGCCAAAAAGACGAGCAGGAATAACACGTGTATTATTAAACACCACTAAGTCACCGGGTTGAACTTGGCCCAATACATCAGTAAATGTGCCATCAATGAGCTCTCCGGTATTGCCGTCCATTTGCAGCAGTCGGCTAGCGGTACGCTCTGGTTGAGGGTAGCGAGCGATGAGTTCATCTGGAAGGTCGAAATGGAAATCTGATACTTGCATGTTACTTGTCTTATCTATTGGTCAAATCACGTCTAGGCGACGATAAAATTGCGACGAGTTTTTCGCAGCAGACTAGTATATGTTTACATGCTGCAATAGCAAGCAAATCACCAGAATATAGCAGTAAAAGCCATGGTGAAGAGTGTAATAAAACGTGAAAAGCCTCGATGACTTGGCACTATTTTTAATTTGAGCCCCAAAGAGAGAACATGAAAAAAGCAAAGCAACGTATACCGCTGCTTATTAGTTTGGCATTCCAATCGCCCTATCAAACCTCACGCTTTCGCCACAAGAATAACGGCACGAATAAACCCAATAACCAAAACCCTAGACTGCCACCTTCATCATCTGAGCCTTTGAAATCACAGTTATTGGTCGCAATGCCATCGTGACACTCTTTATTGTCACCACTTTCATTGTTAGCACTTTTGATAAAATTCGGCGCAATGATGTAACGACTTGGTGGCGCATCGGCAGTGATGTAAGACTGTACCCAGTCGTAATAGTGGCTCACCTTGGTGTAGAAACTTGGGATCGTCAAAGAGCCACACGTTGGTAGAATAAGGGGGCCGCCACTAACAATACCAATTTGTTTGCCGGTCGCCACATCGACCAACGGGCCACCACTGTCACCTTTACATGCAGAGTTGCCATATTGAGTATGGCTATCTGGCTCCAATACATGGTTTTGTGTTGGTAGCGTACAAATTTTGGTTTGGTTGTCTCTTGAATCAATGACCCCCGGAAAACTGCTGCCAATTTCTAAACGCTCATAACATTTGTCGATGGGTAAAAATGTGCTAATGGTGGTTTTGAGCGTATTAGAAGGTTCAGAAGCATCCGGCTGAGTAGACCCCCATCCAAACACTTGCACATTTTCGACACGTTGATTGGTCAGGTAATTATCGTTCCAGTCCGCCGCCAAACGTGCTTCGATACTCTCCATGTCAACTTTACTCGCTAGGTCAGCAAAGCTCGCGTTTGCCACTGGGCGCGTGAGATACAGCAACGCGATGTCTGAATCTAAACCGGTTTGGATAGGTTTCACGTTGCCATTACTGTCGGTCTCAGCTTTTGAAATCCGGGTGTAATCCGGATGAACCACAACGTGAGACACCGGATAGAAGTTATCAAGCCCTGCAGAATTAAGTTCATACACATTCGCATTCACCGACAGCTCACCCGGCGGGGTCACATAATAGGTTGCTTCATTGGTTCCTTGTCCCATCACCACACAGTGCGCCGCAGTCAGTACCCATTGCTCTGTCAGCATCGTTCCCCCACACAGCGGAAACTCTGCCATATTACTTGCTCGCAAAGTAACGCGGTCAACAGGATCGGTTTGTTCATCTCCTAACACAATCGCCTGTGTTGATGGCACACTGAATGCCGCCACTGCCAGCGCAATAAGTTTGTTACACGTTGTTCGTTTCATCTAGGTTGCTGTCTTCAATTTGGTAAGCCTGGACGTATCTTCTTCGAGAGAAGAATCTTGGAAAATCCAGCGAATAAAAATGTGCGATTCAATTCATTGGATTACCTTGGGGACACATTCAATATCAACTAAAAATGCCAACTGACTCGCACACAAACCGACTTATTCAAATTAATAAAAACACCAATAAAACACAGATTACGCAGCCCATCAGCATTGTGCTATTTAATTGATGAAAAACGAGTTAGCTCCCAGATATACAGAAAAATATTCTCTATATTTAAGAGAAGGACAATGGAGAAGGACAATGCCGCTGGAGGTCTCTATGATCAAGGTTGAAGACATGATGACTCGTAATCCTCATACCTTACTGCGCACGCACACCTTGCGTGATGCAAAAAGCATGATGGATGCGCTTGATATTCGACATATTCCGGTTGTTGATGCCAATAACCACTTACAAGGCTTGGTGACTCAACGCGACATTCTTGCTGCTCAAGAATCGAGCTTGCACCCAGATGAGGCTGAACAATCTTTTACTTTAGACACACCGCTCTACGAAATGATGCACACCAATATCATGACGGCAGAGCCTATCGCGGGGCTCAAAGAGAGCGCTATCTATATGCAAAAGCATAAAGTTGGCTGTCTACCTGTTGTCACCAAAGGTCGATTGGTCGGCATTATTACTGATAGTGACTTCGTGACGATTGCGATTAACTTATTGGAACTACAAGAAGAAGTGGAACCTGAAGAAATCGAGCAGGAAGAGTAGTACGCAAGCGTATTCTCTTTGGTGTAAGTTTCGTTTTTACACCGGTTAAACGAAAAAAGAGCGGCAGGGTTGCCGCTCAAAATGCCATTACTGACGCTGATTAAGGAAGTGTTTCTCTGCCAATTAGAATTGGTCTTCTTCGGTCGAACCTGTCAATGCTGTCACTGAAGAGTTACCACCTTGGATAGTATTGGTCATTCTATCGAAGTAACCTGTACCTACTTCTTGTTGGTGCGCAACAAACGTATAGCCTTTTTCAGCTGCTTGGAATTCAGGACGCTGAACTTTCTCAACATAATGACGCATACCTTCACCTTGAGCGTAAGCGTGCGCCAGTTCAAACATGTTGAACCACATGTTGTGAATGCCTGCTAGCGTGATGAATTGGTACTTGTAGCCCATGTCTGCAAGCTCTTGTTGGAACTTAGCAATAGTTTCTGCATCTAGGTTTTTCTCCCAGTTGAATGAAGGCGAGCAGTTGTACGCCAACAATTGATCTGGGTATTCAGCGTGAATTGCTTCTGCAAACTTACGTGCTTCTTCCAAACATGGCGTAGCCGTTTCACACCAAATCAAGTCTGCATATGGTGCGTAAGCCAGACCGCGAGAAATCGCTTGGTCGATACCCGCGCGAACGCGGTAGAAACCTTCTTGAGTACGCTCACCTTCAATAAAGTCTTTATCATATGGGTCGCAATCTGAAGTAATGAGATCCGCCGCATTCGCATCAGTACGAGCAATAACTAATGTTGTTGTACCCGCTACGTCAGCAGCCAAACGAGCTGCAACGAGCTTTTGTACCGCTTCTTGCGTAGGAACTAATACCTTACCACCCATATGACCACACTTTTTCACCGATGCTAACTGGTCTTCAAAGTGAACGCCCGCGGCACCGGCTTCGATCATCGATTTCATTAGTTCGTAAGCGTTAAGCACACCACCAAAGCCCGCTTCAGCATCCGCTACGATAGGTAGGAAGTAATCAATACCACCTTCATCTTCAGGCGTCTTACCAGCAGCCCACTGAATTTGGTCTGCACGACGGAATGAGTTGTTGATGCGTTTTACTACTGACGGTACAGAATCTACTGGGTAAAGAGATTGGTCTGGATACATCGTCGAGGCGGTGTTGTTATCCGCCGCTACCTGCCAGCCTGACAAGTAAATCGCTTCAATACCTGCTTTAGCTTGTTGAACCGCTTGACCACCCGTTAGCGCACCAAGACAGTTTACGTAACCTTTTTTCGCACTACCGTTGACCAGTGACCAAAGTTTGTCTGCACCACGTTGTGCAATTGTGTTTGCAGGCACCATAGAGCCACGCAGTTCCACCACTTCCTCGGCAGTGTAAGTACGCTTCACATTTTTCCAGCGTGGATTAGTTGCCCAGTCTTTTTCAAGAGCTTCAATTTGTTGGCGGCGAGTTAAGTTAGTCATTGGTCTATCCCTCTTTATAATTTGCACTTTATGCGTGTGCGTTGAGTTTCCGTTCTCAGGCAGTACTTCCCTATCTGCCTTGAAAATCCTTCACGTTATTGGTGTTACAGTTATTCTTTATTAATCCAGGTAGTCATAACCAGGAACTGTCAAAAAGTTGGTCAGTTCATCGCTCGTCGTGAGCCTTGCCATTAAGTCTGCTGCTTCTTCAAATCGACCCGCATGGTAGCGCTGCTCGCCAATTTCTTGCTTCACGACTTCAATCTCCTCTTTGAGATAGAGCTCGAACAGCTCTTTAGTGACCTTTAATCCGTTGTCTAGCGACTTGCCGTGTTGAATCCATTGCCAGATAGAGGCGCGTGAGATTTCTGCCGTTGCTGCGTCTTCCATCAGTCCGTAAATCGGCACACAACCATTGCCAGAAATCCAAGCTTCGATGTATTGCAGCGCAACGCGAATATTGTGGCGCATTCCGCCTTCAGTGCGCTCGCCTTCACAAGGCTCAAGCAGTTCAGCTGCTGTAATAGGCGCATCCTCTGCACGGCTCACATCCAACTGGTTGGTGCGTTCACCCAGCACAGCACTAAAGACTTCCATAGCAGTGTCAGCCAAACCTGGATGAGCCACCCAAGTACCGTCGTGGCCGTTGTTAGCTTCTAACGATTTGTCAGTCTGGATCTTGTCTAATACTTTTTGATTCTGTTTCGGGTCTTTAGCTGGGATAAATGCGGCCATTCCTCCCATCGCGAAAGCACCTCGTTTATGGCAAGTACGTACCAATAATCGCGAGTAAGCGTTTAAGAATGGCTTGTCCATCGTTACCACTTGGCGATCTGGCAGTACTCGGTCTGAGTGTTTTTTCAATGTTTTGATGTAGCTAAAGATGTAATCCCAGCGACCACAGTTCAAACCAACGATGTGTTCTTTAAGCGAGAACAGAATCTCGTCCATTTCAAATACCGCTGGTAAGGTTTCAATCAGCACAGTCGCTTTGATGGTGCCTGTATCCAAACCGAAATAGTCTTCCGTGAAATGGAACACTTCGCTCCACCACTTCGCTTCGTGATGCGATTGCAGTTTTGGAAGGTAGAAATAAGGACCGCTGCCTTTTTGAAGTAACGCTTTGTAGTTGTTATAGAAATACAGAGCGAAATCGAATAGCGCACCTGGAATGATCTGACCGTGCCACGTAACGTGTTTTTCTTTTAAATGAAGGCCGCGAACACGGCAGATCAACACCGCTGGGTCATCTTCCAGCTGATAATGTTTGCCATTGCCAGGATTGGTGTAACTGATGGTGCCATTAACAGCATCGCGCAAGTTAATTTGACCATCCAGCACTTTACTCCATGCAGGAGACATTGAATCTTCGAAGTCTGCCATGAACACTTTTACATTCGCATTCAGTGCGTTAATCACCATCTTGCGGTCAGTTGGTCCGGTAATCTCCACACGGCGATCTTGCAGATCTTGTGGGATTCCTAGGATCTTCCAACTTCCTTCACGGATGTCTTGTGTCTCTGGTAGAAAATCTGGTAGCTCACCAGCATCAATACGTGCTTGCTTCTCTTCTCTTGCTTCTAGCAACTGTTCAACACGTCCGGCAAATTTTTCACACAGTAGAGATAAAAAGGTTTGGGCTTCAACAGGGAAAATTGCTTGATGTTCTGGAGCAACGACTCCATTCACCTCAAGCATGCCTTGGGTTTGCTTTAGTTGTTGTGTTTTTTGTTCTGTCTGAGCAAGCATAATCATTCATCCTTAACGTGCTTTATCAATCTTGGGCAGTCAGCGTAAAGCTACATTTGTAAGTTATGAACAACAAATTACATCCTTTAACTTTGTGTTCAACTCGTCTAGCCATGTCGATAGATTGCGTAATGCTACGTGTATTTTCAATCTAGACATAAGTCGTATCGGCCTTTAAATAAGCTATATCAACAAGGGGTTTAGTTAAACCCCCAATATAAACAAAAGAGAAAATTCAAAGTTTTATTCCGCAAGGTAAAAACCATCTATCAAGCGCCTTATTTTGTAAGTTATTACGTAATAAAATTACATTAAATTTAAAGTCGTTTTATCATTTCAAACAAGCGTATGAATATAGACTGGTAAACAAACACCTTGTATTCACAAGGGCTGAAGAGATGTATTTAAACAGGGGTCAAACAAGGTATGCAGGGCTTTGTGTAAAATTAACATTGTGAAATTTCACTATTTTATGAAAGCTTCATCAAAGAAGAGCTGTAAAATTTTACAAGTCAAAGTTTACCAACAGAATAAAATACTAGAAAGCGCACTGTTTCCAGTGCGCTTTTAGATAAATAATGGAGAAGTAAGGGCTAATACTAATAGCTAAAGCAGCTCTGAAACGACTTCTGCAAGTTGATTAAATGTTTTCGTTCTTGACGAGCTCGGACGCCAAACTAAGCCGATTTCGCGATAAGCTTGTTTACCTGGAGGATCGATCACGACTAAATTCTGGTTATGCAGCAAGCCATGGTCGATAGCCATTTGAGGAATGAACGTTGTTCCCAAACCATTCGCAACCATTTGCACCAGTGTATGGAGGCTGGTTGCCGTAAACGGATTGATTTTTTCTTTGTCTGTTAATTTACACGCTGATACCGCATGTTCCGTTAAGCAATGTTCTTTCTCTAGTAGAAAGACGGATTCGTCAGGTAAATCCGCGTAACGAATCGGCACAGGGACCGATTGGGCTTGATTAGCGCTTATAACCATTCGAAACGGATCCTTACCCACTACTCGGCTTTCCATCCCATCAATTTCGACTGGTAACGCTAAAATAAGCACATCCAGCTCACCATGTCTGAGCGCTTGGAGTAAGTTTGTCGTCGTGTCTTCTCTTAATAAAAGATTCAGTTGTGGAAAACGGTAGTTCACCTCTTGTACCAAATCACACAGTAAAAACGGAGCAATTGTTGGTATACATCCTACTTTTAGCTGGCCTTGCATATCGTCGCCTTGGCACATACGTCCAAGCTCGACCAAATCTTGCCCTTTTGCTAACAGCTCTCGCCCCTGCTTTACTACCATTTCTCCTGTTTGGGTAAAAACCAGTGGACTTTTCTTATCTTTCTTTTCATATAAGGGACAACCAATCAATTCCTCTAAGTTTTGAATACCCTTACTTAAAGTCGACTGACTGACAAAACAACGCTCTGCAGCGTCACTAAAATGTCTTGTTTCATGCAGTGTGACTAAATAGTGTAACTGCTTCAAACTGGGCCATTTATTCATAACTGTATTTGTATCTACCGCCGTTCCAGTGATCGAGTTAAGAGTTTTGTTATTATCGTTTTTTTCGATTAACTCAATCTATTTATTTCGCTTTTTTCAATACTACAATCTGTACTATAGTTTGTCTCGTACAAACACGAACCAAACCGACACAACTGAATTCGGTTTGGAGCTAACCATACTTTTTAGGAGCAAAAAAATGGTACTAGTAGGTCGTCAAGCCCCTGATTTTACTGCAGCAGCTGTTCTAGGTAACGGTGAAATCGTTGAAAACTTCAACTTTGCAGAGTTCACTAAAGGTAAGAAAGCAGTAGTATTCTTCTACCCACTAGATTTCACTTTCGTTTGCCCATCAGAGCTAATCGCATTCGACAACCGTCTAGCTGACTTCCAAGCTAAAGGTGTTGAAGTAATCGGTGTTTCTATCGATTCTCAGTTCTCTCACAACGCATGGCGTAACACTGCTATCGAAGATGGCGGTATCGGTCAAGTTAAGTACCCACTAGTTGCTGACGTTAAGCACGAAATCTGTAAAGCTTACGACGTTGAGCACCCAGAAGCAGGCGTTGCTTTCCGTGGTTCTTTCCTAATCGACGAAGAAGGCGTTGTACGTCACCAAGTAGTTAACGACCTACCACTAGGCCGTAACATCGACGAAATGCTACGCATGGTTGACGCTCTTAACTTCCACCAGAAGCACGGCGAAGTATGTCCTGCACAATGGGAAGAAGGTAAAGCAGGTATGGACGCATCTCCAAAAGGTGTTGCAGCGTTCCTATCTGAGCACGCAGCTGACCTAGGCAAAAAATAATAGACCTTCACCCTAGCTCAACGGGTGTGATGGTTGGATGTATATAAAGCAATAAGCTAATGCGGAAAACCGCAAACGCCAATCAGTCTAAGTAAAGTCCTATCAAAGCCCAGAGCCTCTGCTCTGGGCTTTCTTTTTCCTTCAGATAAACCGCCAAAATGAGGTAACGCTTTAGCGTAAACTTTACCTCTATTTATCATCCCCTCCATACAGATTCTGCTTACTGGCCCTGTTAATATCTTAGCCACAACACTTATTTGTAACGTTAGCAGGATGAATGAACGTGGTTACTCACCTAGAAGTCTGTATTGATAATATTGAATCTCTGCACTACGCCATTGCTGGCGGCGCCACTCGGATTGAACTTTGCTCCTCTTTGGCTTTAGGCGGACTAACACCCAGTTATGGCTTTATGCAGCAAGCGGCTAAGCTTTCTAGTGTTCCAGTTTATGCCATGATCCGCCCACGCCAAGGTGACTTCTTCTACAATGAAGAAGAGATCGAAATGATGCGTTGGGATATTGAAGCAGCTCACCAATCAGGCTTGAGCGGTGTCGTGTTCGGCGTGCTCACTCAAGACGGTGATATTCATATGCCTTACGCGGCTGCGCTGTGTGAATTTGCTCAAGCGCTTGGCTTAGGCGTGACCTTCCATCGTTCCTTTGACCAGTGTCGTGACGCTGAAAAAGCTTTGGAAGAAGTGATCAGCTTAGGTTGTGAACGTATTTTAACCTCCGGTCTTGCGCCTTCAGCACCACAAGGGATCGATGTGCTTAGAGCTTTGGTTAAGCAAGCCCAAGGACGCATAGCAATCATGGCGGGTGCTGGCGTTAATGCGAGTAACGTACGTGAGCTAGTAGAAGACACTCAAGTTCCTGAAATCCATCTGTCAGGCAAAACCACACGCCCTAGCCAAATGACCTTTGTTGCTGAACAAAGCAAAATGGGCGCATCCGATGTCGATGATTTTTTAATCCCCATCACAAGTACACAAGCCATTACCGATGTCGTAGCAGCTCTCAAATAGACCACCGTAACCTCACGCGCATAGCTTTTGAGTGCTAACATATTGTTTATCAAGGAGTGAGGAAATGTGTATGTCTAAATTGAAGAAAAAGGAATACGAAAAGGAGCTCAAAAACCTTCAAGTTGAGCTCGTAAAACTTCAAGAGTGGGTCAAACACAAAGGGTTAAAAGTGGTGGTTCTGTTTGAAGGACGTGATGCTGCGGGCAAAGGCGGAGTGATAAAGCGAATTACAGAAAAGCTAAACCCGCGTGTTTGTCGCGTAGTGGCTCTGCCTGCACCGACAGAAAAAGAAAAAACGCAATGGTACTTCCAACGTTACGTCGCTCATTTACCATCTGCTGGTGAAATCGTTTTATTTGACCGAAGTTGGTATAACCGAGCAGGTGTCGAAAAAGTCATGGGGTTCTGTACTCCAGACGAATACGAGGAGTTTTTACGCTCTTGCCCTGAATTCGAGAGAATGTTGCAACGATCTGGGATTATTCTGATTAAGTATTGGTTTTCGGTTTCAGACGAAGAGCAGGAAAAACGTTTTCTAGGTCGAATTAATACGCCGATCAAACGTTGGAAATTCAGCCCAATGGATTTAGAGTCACGTCATCGCTGGGCGGAGTATTCGGAAGCAAAAGATAAGATGTTTGCCTATACAGACACGAAAAACTGCCCTTGGTGGGTCGTCCCTTCTGATGACAAAAAGAAAGCGCGCTTGAACTGTATCAGTCATTTACTAAGCCAGGTTGACTACAAAGCACTTGAGTACTCACCCATCGAATTACCTGAACTCAATAAAGAAGGTTACGTCAGAGCGCCCATTGATGATCAGACCTTCGTTCCTGATAAATATTGACGTGCTTTCCTTCTCTCTAATAAATAGGCCAGCCTAAAAGCTGGTCTATTTGTTGAAGTCAGTTACTTCAGTACGTCATCAATACTTTGATCACCTAGGTGGCGTACATCTTTCCCTTTCACAAAGTAAATAATGTATTCACAGATGTTCTGGCAGCGGTCCCCCACGCGTTCAATCGCGCGTGCAGACCACATCACTTGCAGAATATTAGGGATATTTTTTGGATCTTCCATCATGTATGTCATCAACTGACGAATCACCGCTTCATACTCGGCGTCTAGTTTGTCATCTTGTTTGTGCACCTCTGCTGCCGCTTCTACATCCATACGGGCAAACGCGTCTAAAACCTGATGCAGCATATTAATTGCCTGACGGCAGAGAGGCTCTAACGACACTTGGAATTGTCGTTCTTTTGATGATGGGCTTTCAATGGCAACGTAAGCAATACGTGTCGCCACGTCACCGATACGTTCTAAATCAGTGATCGTTTTGATGATAGCCATAATTAAGCGCAAGTCTTTTGCCGTTGGCTGACGCTTAGCAATAATGCGTGTGCAAGCGTCATCGATCGAGACTTCCATCGCATTCACTTTATGATCGTCACGCACAACCTTACGCGCCAGTTCGATGTCTTCTTTATGCAAGGCTTGAATAGCATACGAAAGCTGCTGTTCTACCAAGCCACCCATGGTTAATACATGAGTACGAATCGATTCTAGCTCTACGTTAAATTGTCCTGAAATATGACGTCCAAAGTGCATGATGTTCCTTATTCCGTATAGAGTCGCGACTTAACCGTAGCGACCCGTAATGTAATCTTCGGTCTGTTTCTTCATTGGCGAAGTGAAGATCGAGTCCGCGTCAGAGTATTCAATTAACTTACCCATATGAATGAATGCAGTATGATCGCTCACTCTCGCCGCTTGTTGCATGTTATGGGTAACGATAACGACAGTATATTGAGTCTTCAGCTCATTGATAAGCTCTTCAATAGTTAAAGTTGAGATTGGATCCAACGCTGATGTTGGCTCGTCCAATAACAGGACTTCCGGCTCAATCGCCACCGCACGCGCAATGACCAAGCGCTGTTGCTGACCACCAGATAAACCAAATGCGTTCTCATGCAAGCGGTCTTTTACCTCATCCCACAACGCCGCCGAGCGCAAGGATCGCTCCACTGCGTCATCTAAACTGCGGCTGTTTTTTACACCTTGTAAGCGTAAGCCATAAACTACATTTTCATAAATAGACTTAGGAAATGGATTGGGTCTTTGAAACACCATCCCCACTCGGCGTCGAAGTGTCGCAACATCGACATTAGGATGATAAACATTCTTGCCATGGAGACGCACTTTGCCTGTGACTCGACACCCTTCCACTAAGTCGTTCATGCGATTGATGCAACGTAATAACGTCGACTTTCCACACCCTGAAGGACCGATAAAAGCGGTGACTCGCCCTTTGGGAATTCGCATCGAAATATCATGCAGCGCCTGAGTTTGACCATAGAACAGATTAAGGTTCTCGATTGAGATGGCTGTTTGTTCATCCGTTAAATTATGAACATCCAATGGTGGCTCATAACCTAATGTACTATCAAAATTAAACATACTTAATCTTGTCCTAACGTTCTGTATTTTTCTCGTAAATTATTGCGAATACTGATTGCTGTTAAGTTTAGCCCGACAATCACTGTCACGAGTAAGAAAGAGGTAGCATAAACTAATGGTCGCGCCGCTTCGATGTTGGAGGTTTGAAAGCCAACATCGTAAATGTGAAAACCTAAATGCATGAACTTTCTATCCAAATGCACATAAGGGAATTGTCCGTCAACCGGTAAACTGGATGCCAATTTCACGACCCCCACCAGCATCAGTGGCGCTACTTCGCCAGCTGCACGTGCAATCGCAAGGATCAAACCTGTGATAATAGCTGGCGTCGCCATAGGTAAAACCACACGCCATAGTGTTTCGAACTGAGTTGCACCAAGCGCCAGAGAACCATGTCGTACTGAGCTCGGAATACGAGTTAAACCTTCTTCAGTAGTCACAATCACAACTGGAAGCGTCAGCACGGCAAGAGTTAGTGCAGACCATAACAAACCCGGCGTACCAAAGGTTGGTGCCGGTAGCTTCTCCGCATAGAATACGTTGTCGATAGAGGCACCAATCGTATAAACGAAGAAACCTAAACCAAACACGCCATAAACAATCGATGGAACACCCGCTAGGTTTATAACCGCAATACGAATAACTCTGGTTAGAGCGTTATTCTTAGCGTATTCATGTAGATAGATAGCGGCGATCACCCCGAGTGGCATCACAATGATCGACATGATGAGTACTAAGAAAACCGTACCAAATATCGCAGGGAACACGCCTCCTTCGGAGTTAGACTCTCTTGGATCTTCAGATAAAAACTTCCAAACCTGTTTTCCCCAATGCATGACTTTATCAGGCAGTGACATTTGGTTTGGATACCAGTAGTCCAAAATGTCTTCGAGCGGAATCGATACTTGTGACCCCGTCATATCCTCGGCAATCAAGGCATAGTCAGAGAGCTGAAGTCGTAAACCATCAAGTTGCAAATCTAACGTCGCAAGCGCTTTTTCTATCTGCTCTTTTTTCGTCTGATTTTCCTTTAAGAAGCTTTCTGTCAGCGTGTCATTCAATTCATGCTTGCGCTTTTCTAATCGCAACTGCTCTAGCTTCCAACCAAGCTCTTTAAGCTGATCGACCACCAAAGAATCAATCTCATGGCGCAGAGTTTCTGCATCATCAAGCTTTTTATTTAGTATCGATTGAATATCACTGGTGTATATATTATCGCCATCTTGAAACGCCACCAGCTTACCAAAGAAATAACCACCGCTACTGCGCTCTATCACCGCCCACTCTTTTGGCGTCGTGGGCTCATCCAACTGCATTTGCAATACGGAGATAAAATCGGCGGGATACAACTCTCGGTTAGCGATTTTGATGTTGAGTCGCGTGGCAAAATCTTCATCGTCTTCTAACTGTTGTGCTGCGCTTTCAGGCAAATAACTCTTCGGTACAAAGCTGCGCTCATACACTTGACCAATCAGAATAGTATTTTCATGTAGCACTTCACCTTGTACAGGAGTCAGCGCTGCAACATTCCACTGATACAAAGGCGCTGGCCAAAAGTAAGTCAGGCCTTTCCAGCCGATAAGGAGTAACAACCCTAATACCGACAACAAACTGATGCTGACTGCACCGCCTGTTAGCCATATCCACGGTGCGCCAGAACGAATCCAATTTAACACGTTATTACTCGCTCTTTATTCAAACCATTATTACAACGCACGGTACTTATCTCTCAGTCTCTGACGAACCCACTCCGCAAGCGCGTTTACTGCAAACGTAAACACAAATAAAATCAATGCAGCTAGGAACAGCAGGCGATAATGCGAACTTCCAACTTCCGACTCTGGCAACTCAACGGCGATGGTCGCCGACAGGCTGCGCAATCCTTCCAAAATATTCCAATCCATTAATGGCGTATTGCCCGTTGCCATTAATACAATCATGGTTTCGCCAACAGCGCGTCCCAGGCCCATCATAATGGCAGAAAAAATACCTGGGCTTGCAGTAAGCAAGACAACATAGATTAAAGTTTGCCAAGGCGTGGCCCCTAATGCCAAAGAGCCATCCGATAAATGCTTCGGTACAGAGAAAATGGCATCTTCGGCAATGGTAAAAATCGTCGGGATAACAGCAAACCCCATCGCTAACCCCACCACCAATGCATTGCGTTGATCGTAACCAATACCATGCTCGGTTAAGAATAAGCGCATATCGCCACCAAAGAACGTCTGCTCAATCGTAGGCGAAATCCACACTCCAAGCCCAATCAGTACCAATATGACAGGCATGAGCACTAAAGCATGCCAACCATTAGGCAGACGATTCCGCAAAGGTTGCGGTATTAATGCCCATAGCCCGCCCATAATCATGGTGCTCAAGGGCAAAACAAACAGCATAACGACGATCGTAATCAAATGATCTTCGACAATAGGCGCGAACCACAATCCCGCGAGGAAACCTATGATCACCGTTGGCAGTGCTTCCATTAGCTCAATCGACGGTTTTACTACACGACGCATGCGTGGCGACATAAAGTAAGCCGTATAAATAGCACCTAGCACTGCGAGCGGTACTGAAAACAGCATCGCAAACATCGCCGCTTTTATCGTTCCAAACGCAATAGGTACTAGGCTGAACTTAGCCTCAAAGTTATCGCTCGCCGAAGTCGATTGCCACACAAATTCAGGCTCAGGATACCCTTCGTACCACACTTCTTGCCATAATGAAGACAATGAAATTTCCGGATAGGCATTGTCCACTTCCGCAACATTTAACGCATTATTTTGCCAAGTGATTAAGTAGCGTTCATTGTTAGACATTGCTGCGATTGCGGGCGCTTGATTGTACGCACGCTTAAACAACACCAGTTTTTCACTGGTTGTATAATGGCTTTGCAACGTGCCGTTGGTGTAAAAGCTATAAAATCCTTTTCGATGAGAATCCGGCAACAAATACTTAAGCTCTGACGCCAATTTAAAATCACGAATATGCGTTAACGTGCGTTTTTCTTCTTGCAGCGTATCAAACCATTGCGACACCCGACCATCGTTGTGCGTCACCAAAAGCGAGTAAGCACCAGCCAATAAGTCTATCGTACGAACGGAATGCTTCTTATCACCTTGAGTGAGATCGACCACCTCTCGCACAGCAAATTTACGTGCGGTTTTCTTTAACACGATCAACTCAGAGCCATCGCGCAAATAAAGCGTTTCACCGTCAGGTGTCAATAACATTTGCTGAGGCGTATCAAAACCTGAAGAGAACGTAAAATCAATCGTTGTAGGAGGCGTACCCAAAGACGAAGCCACTTGCCAGCGAGCTTTCACTTCACCGCTTTGTGTCTGCCAAACAACCGTTGGTAAGGGCGTCGAAGCTGCAAATACAAACTGAGTCACAGGATCTTGAGGCGTACTTAGTGTCAGATCCATGCTGGTGTCTAGCTCAATCACTTCCGGAGGACGTGTATTTTCTCTCAATGTGGCATTAAATTCTGGCTTGAAAAGGTTCGCTTTACCCTGCCCATCAACAAATCCATACCAACCTAGCCCAGGAGCAGATTGAGAGAAAGCGACGGGTTTCTGGACGATTTGCTGTGAATACACCGCAGGTTTCGTAGGATCGTCCATCGACAAATATTGAATCTCACCACTTTGGGTTAGAACGAACGCGAGCTGAGCGTAATCATCCACTGAAATCGCAAGTGGTGTTTCAATATGAGTGGCTCGAATGGCTTGGTTGGTTTTGATCTCCGCATCAGAAAAAAGCGGAATGATCACCATAGCGAGGTAGACAAAGATCAAAATAAGCGCCGCGAGTACGCCGACACCACCGGATGTCACTGCAAGTCGAACTAAACGATCTTTTATCAGTCGTTTCTTATCTTTTTCCTGCAATGAAAACTCGGCTTGTGCCATTTAAATCTCTACCTTTTTTGACTTAGTACTAGAATATGTCGTTAAGATGACAATTATATTACAGATCACATTAAACACCTGAAAAGAATACAACTCTTATGCAATGCGTGGTATGAAATAAATCTGTAATGAAAATCTCATAATGTTCTCACTCATCCATTTTTCCAAGATGAGTACGTGTTACTTCACTTTTGGCTAGGTAAGGTTATGAGCGCAGAAAAACTATATATAGAAAAAGAGCTGAGTTGGTTGTCTTTCAACGAACGAGTATTACAAGAAGCTGCCGATAAAACCGTCCCTTTGATCGAACGTATTCGCTTTCTTGGGATCTTTTCCAACAATTTAGATGAATTTTACAAAGTACGCTTTGCGGACGTGAAGCGCAGAATCCTAATCAGCCAAGAGCGCGGTGGCAGTGATAGCCCTAAACGACTGTTAACCAAAATGCAGTCGAAAGCACTAAAGCTTAACGAACAATTTGATGAGCTTTACAGCGAGTTGATTCGAGAAATGGCGCGACGTCGCATTTTCTTGGTCAACGAGCAACAACTGGATGAATCGCAACAAAAGTGGATCGCGAAATACTTCCGTAGAGAGGTAATGCCGCATATCACTCCCCTCCTAATGAAAGACGAGATCGATGTTCTGCAATTTCTCAAAGACGAGTACGCTTACATCGCCGTAGAACTGCGTAAAGAAGAACATTACCAGTACGCTCTGATCGAAATTCCGACCGATCACCTTCCCCGCTTTGTGATGGTACCAGAACAGAAAGGAAAGCGTCGAAAAACCATCATCTTACTTGATAATATTATCCGCCACTGTTTGGACGAGCTGTTCAAAGGCTTTTTTGATTATGATGAGCTTAGCGGCTATGCGATGAAAATGACGCGTGACGCTGAATACGATTTACGCAATGAAATCGAGTACAGCTTGCTTGAACAAATGTCAGAGGGTGTCAATCAGCGACTGACAGCAAAGCCCGTTCGCTTCGTCTACGAACGCGATATGCCGCCTCAAATGTTAGAGTTTCTGTGTAACAAACTTAATATCTCTAACTACGATAATCTTATCCCCGGCGGACGCTATCACAACTTTAAAGACTTCATCGGGTTTCCAAATGTTGGACGAGAATATCTTGAAAATAAACCTCTCCCGCCAATGAAATGTGCCGATTTCGAAGGTTATGCCAACAGCTTTGACGCGATTAAAGCGAAAGATATTCTGCTCTATTATCCCTATCACACTTTTGACCACATTAGTGAGTTAGTGCGCCAAGCCTCCTTCGATCCCAAAGTACTTAGTATCAAGATTAACATTTATCGCGTCGCGAAAGATTCTCGCTTGATGAACTCTTTAATTGATGCGGTGCATAACGGCAAAAATGTCACTGTGGTCGTCGAACTGCAAGCTCGCTTTGATGAAGAAGCCAATATCGAATGGTCAAAAGTATTAACCGAAGCGGGTGTGCACGTCATCTTTGGTGCGCCTGGTCTTAAGATTCACTCAAAGCTACTGATGATTAGCCGCCGCGAAGGTGAAGAAATTATTCGCTACGCACACATCGGCACAGGCAACTTCCATGAGAAGACGGCACGAATTTATACCGACTTCTCCCTGCTTACGGCAGATCAAGAAATCACTAATGAAGTCCGTAATGTCTTCGGTTACATTGAGAACCCATACCGACCAGTGAAGTTCAATCACCTTATGGTATCTCCTCGGAATTCTCGAACCCAAATCTACCGCTTAATCGATAATGAAATTGCGAATGCCAAGCTAGGGAAAAAAGCCGCTCTTACGATCAAGGTCAATAACCTAGTCGATAAAGGCATCGTCAATAAGCTTTATGGAGCAAGTACTTCCGGTGTAAAAATAAACATGATCATTCGAGGCATGTGCTCATTAGTACCGGGCATTGAGGGGATCAGCGACAATATTCGCATCATCAGTATTGTTGACCGCTTTCTTGAGCACCCTCGCGTGGTAATCACCCACAATGATGGCGATCCGCAAGTTTATATCTCCTCCGCAGACTGGATGACAAGAAATATTGATCACCGTATCGAGGTAGCAGTACCAGTCCGTGATCCACGTTTGAAACAGAGAATTATTGATATAACGAATATCCATTTTACCGATACAGTAAAGGCTCGTTTAATAGATAAAGAAATGAGTAACGCTTACGTACCACGAGGTAATCGCAAAAAAGTTCGCTCTCAAATCGCTATCTATGACTATCTTAAAAATATAGAAAAGCAAACTAGAAAACAAAATTCAGATGCCTCAAATACTTGAACAAGATACTCGCTACATTGCCGCGATAGACCTCGGCTCAAACAGTTTCCATATGGTGGTGGCCAAAGTTGTCGGCAGTGACCTACAACTGGTTAGTCGTCATAAACAACGTGTTCGCTTAGCATCAGGACTCGACAGTGAATTGAACTTAAGTCACGCCGCAATGGAGCGTGCGCTAGAATGCTTAGCCATGTTCGCTGAAAGGTTGCAAGGGCTTGATGAGTCAAATGTACGTATCGCCGCCACACACACACTAAGACGCGCTAAAAATGCCCACCTTTTCATCGAGCGTGCGAAAGAAGTGATGCCTTTCCCAATAGAAATTATCCCTGGAGAAGAAGAAGCCCGCCTGATTTACTTAGGCGTCGCGCACACTCAAGTAGAATCCAACTCCAAACTAGTCATCGATATCGGAGGCGGCAGTACCGAGATGATTATTGGACAAGAATTTGAGCCTGAGCTTCTCAACAGTAAACAGATGGGATGCGTCAGTTTTACAGAGCAATACTTTAAAAACGGCAAACTGTCAGGAAAAAACTTCAGCAAGGCGATGTTAGCGGCCGAACAAAAACTCGAGTCCATCGCTTCAACATATCGTAAAAAGGGCTGGGATATTGCTCTCGGCTCATCAGGAACCATCAAAGCGATTCAAGAAGTGCTAGTAGGATTAGGTTTTGAAGATGGCCTGATCACAGCGAGTCGATTGGATACACTTATCGAAACTCTGTGTAAATTTGATTCAATTGAAGATATTGAACTGACTGGTCTAACAGAAGAACGTAAACCCGTATTCGCAGCAGGCGTAGCGATTTTGTCCGCGATTTTCAAAGCGCTTCGCATTGAGCAAATGTTTTTCTCCGATGGTGCTCTACGCGAAGGCCTGTTGTACGAAATGGAAGAACGTTTCGCACGCTCCGATATTCGCATGCGCACCACAGAAAATTTAGCCAACAAGCACCGAGTCGACTTAGAGCATGCCGCTCGTGTTAAGGGGCATGCACGTGAGATGTTATGTCAGGTACGCTCTGAACTAGGCATTAAGAAAAAGAGTGAGTTATTTGACTTACTAGAGTGGGCAGCGTTGCTTCATGAAGTCGGATTAAGTATCAACTTGCGTAGTTTCCATCGCCACTCTTTTTATATTCTGTTGCACTCCACCCTACAAGGCTTCAACCGTGAGCAGCAATTAGTGCTTGCAACATTAGCTCGCTTCCAGCGTAAAGCGCTCAAATTGCAAGAACTACCAGATTTCAACCTCTATAAACAGAGTGACGTTATAAGCCTTATCAAAATATTACGACTTTCTATCGTATTAAATGGGCAGCGTAATGAAGATCCATTGCCTGATATCACCTTATCTATCAAAAATGACGAATGGATTCTCACCTGCACAGATGAAGTATGGCTAGAAAACAATAAATTACTTCACGCGGATTTACAGGAAGAACAAGAACGTTGGGACAGCGCGAAGTGGACACTCACTTTCTGATCTCGTACTGTCCATACCTAAATAAAAAGTCGGCTTACAGGCCGACTTTTTTTAACTCTTCTTCTGCAAAGTCTGCCGTAATGGGCACATAACCATCTTTCTCAACCAACGCTTGTCCCTGAGCAGAAAAGATAAAGCGAATAAACTCAGCTTCAATTGGTGTTAATGGGTAATCAGGGTGCTTATTCACGTAAACATATAAGTAACGTGATAGTGGGTACTTACCACTAACAATATGTTCTCGCGTTGGAGTCACGTAATCATTTCCCATTTTAGCCACAGGGACTAAGCGCACGCCTGCCACTCGATAACCGACACCGGAATAACCAATTCCACTGATGGTTGACGCTACAGCTTGCACAACTGACGCGGAGCCTGGCTGCTCGTTAACTCGGGTCTTGAAATCGCCGCCACACAAGGCATTGCTTTTGAAGTAACCGTAAGTTCCAGAAACGGAGTTACGACCAAACAACTGGACGTTTCGCTTTGCCCACTGTGATTCAAGACCGAGTTGCTGCCAGTTTGTGACAAATTGACTTTCACCACAGCGTAGCGTGGCAGAAAACAAAGCATCTAACTGACTAAAGTTAAGCCCTTGAATTGGATTATCTTGATGAACAAAAATACCGATTGCATCGATGGCGACCCTGAGCGCAGTTGGCTTGTAGCCATGTTCACGTTCAAACGCTTCAACCTCTCTTAAACGCATAGGGCGGCTCATGGGACCAAACTGAGCTGTTTGTTCGGTCAATGCTGGGGGGGCAGTAGAAGAGCCAGACGCTTGGACTTGCGCATTAATATTCGGGTAAATGGATTTAAACTCTTCAACCCAAAGCGTTGTCATACCCGCAAGTGTATCGGAGCCAACAGAGAGCAAGTTCCCGACAATCCCCGTCGTTTTATGATAACTCGGCAATGGTTTATCTTGAGCGCCAGCCATACAGGAACAAACAAGCGCGAATAAACTGAATGTTTTTGCCAATCGTAAAGCCATTATTTCACCACCAAACGCTCAGGCAATACGAAAGAAAACTTACTGCCCACGCCTACTTCACTGTGAATTTCTAAATGAGAGTCATGGTGACTCAGCGCGTGTTTTACAATGGCAAGCCCTAAACCACTTCCTCCAGTATCACGTGATCTTGCTTTATCCACTCGATAAAAACGCTCAGTAAGTCGATGGAGGTGCTGAGGTTCAATACCATCACCACTATCTTCCACCTCTAAGCATGCGCCTTGAGAGGTCTGGAACCAACGAACATTAATGTTCGCACCAGGCGGTGTGTATTTGACGGCATTATAAACGAGGTTAGAGATAGCACTACGTAACTGGTCATCATCGCCCAGCACGCGTAGGCTAGCATCAACATCAAATTTCAATTTATGTTGGTTGTCCCCACTAAGGCTAACCGCCTCTTTTTCTAACACTTCAAGCATCGCGGGCACATTCACGACTTCCTCAAGCTCATGCATAGGTGCCGCTTCAATTTTAGATAGTGTCAGTAGTTGGTTCACCAAACTGTTCATGCGGTTAAGCTGCTCCGTCATGACACCATGAGCTTTGCTCCACATTGGACCCACGACCATATCAGGGTCTTCAGTCATCTCCAAATAACCTTGTAGCACCGTCATTGGTGTACGCAGTTCATGAGATACGTTGGCAAAGAAGTTGCGACGCATTCCCTCAAGTTGTTTTAATTGGCTCACATCACGCACTACCATCAAGTGCTCACCCTCGGTATACGGTACGATACGCAATTCCAGCATGCGTTCGACGTTGAGTGGTGAACGCATTTCTAATGGCTCTGAGAAGTCTTTCTTGTTGAGGTACTTGATAAAATCAGGTGTACGAATGAGATTGGAGATAGGTTGACCTGAATCTTCTGGCCAATGGAAGCCCAGTAAGTGCTGAGCCAGCTTGTTGCACCAAACAATATTTCCTTCAGCACGGAATACCACTACCGCATCGGGTAGCGATTCTGCACCATTTCGGAATCGACGAATAAGATTAGTAAGTTCTTTTCGTTTGCGGCGTTGGCGCTGTTGTAAGCGATACAACCCATTGAACAAAGATTCCCAGTTACCGCTACCTGACGGTGGCGTGAGGCGTTTTTCATCCCATAACCAAGAAGATAAACGTACTTGGTTATGCAAATGCCACACAAGCTGCAATGCCGTAGCAGCCAAAAGCAACCACGGCATATAACCGAATATCCAACCTACTATCACCCATGGGGTGTAAAAAAAAGCCAGCTCCCAAGCCAGCTTTTTCCACGTTAATCTTTCAACCACTCATAACTCCAGAAATGGTACCGATAAGCTGCGTGTTAATTTATGCCTTCGTCGAGAAGCGGTATCCAGCACCACGAACAGTTTGGATCAGCTTATCATGCCCTGCAGCTTCCAATGCTTTACGCAGGCGGCGAATGTGAACATCGACCGTACGGTCTTCGACATACACGTTAGTGCCCCAAACATTGTTTAATAGCTGCTCACGGCTGTATACGCGTTCTTGATGCGTCATGAAAAAATGAAGCATCTTAAATTCTGTTGGACCCATGTCTAATGGCGCATCATTAGCCGTAACACGGTGCGATACAGGGTCAAGCTTCAATCCCTGTACATCAATTACATCTTCTAGTGCAGTAGGGGTAACGCGACGAATCACCGCTTTTAGGCGTGCAACCAACTCTTTAGGAGAGAATGGCTTAGTAATGTAGTCATCCGCACCGACTTCTAAACCGCGCACTTTATCTTCTTCTTCACCACGAGCGGTAAGCATCACAACTGGAATGTTGCGCGTTAATTCCTCTCGCTTCATATGTTTGATGAAGTTAATGCCACTACCGCCTGGTAACATCCAATCCAGTAAAACTAAATCAGGGAAGGGTTCAGCCAGTTTGGTTACTGCAGTATCGTAATCTTCCGCTTCTACCGCTTGGTAACCTTTCTGCTCAAGTACGAAGCACAGCATTTCGCGAATAGGAGCTTCGTCTTCAACAACCAGAATCCTTCTAGACATAATTGAGTAACCTTATGTTCGTTGAGCTAATGAATTTAAGAGACAAAGCGCCTCTCTTTGCATAAGCATTATCACTACCAATTATGACACTTTTGTGACCTTTGAAAACAAATTTTCATATAACTTTCTTTTGAGGTTCATTCGGATATTTTTCATTTCTATTAAGACATCAGCACAAAAATTCCCTATGATTAGTCCCTTGTCATCAAGCCTAGAGAAGATTTATGTGGTTTAAAAACTGTCTGGTATACCGCGTTAACCGCGAGGTTACTTTTAACGCCGAACAACTAGAAACTCAGCTGTCTGAATTCCGATTCACCCCGTGTGGCAGTCAAGACAAACAGAAATTTGGCTGGGTCAGTGCAATGGGTAGACATGGCGATATGATGACTCACGTGTCAGAAAACCGCATTCTGATTTGCGCCAAGAAAGAAGAGAAAATGCTACCTGCCTCTGTGATCAAAGAATCATTGAATGCAAAAGTAGAAGCAATGGAAGCGCAAGAAGGTCGTCCTCTGAAGAAGAAAGAGAAAGACAACCTGAAAGATGACATCGTAATGGATTTACTGCCGCGCGCATTCAGCCGCAGCAGCCACACTCACGTGCTCATCATGCCAAAAGAAGGTTTTATCCTTGTTGATGCAAGCAGCTATAAAAAAGCAGAAGATGTATTAGCATTGCTTCGTAAAACCATGGGTAGTCTACCTGTTGTTCCTGCTATTCCAGAAGTGGCGATTGAAACTACGCTAACCGAGTGGGTGAAAAGCGGTGACACACCTCAAGGTATCAGCATGATGGACGAAGCTGAGCTAAAATCCGTACTTGAAGAAGGTGGTGTGATTCGCTGTAAGAAGCAAGAGCTAACCACTGATGAAATCCGCAACCACATCGCTGCGGATAAAGTCGTGACGAAACTTGCGCTTAATTGGCAAGATCGTATTGAGTTCATTATGACGGAAGATGCGGGCATCAAACGTCTAAAATTCTCTGATGAATTGAAAGATCAAAACGATGATATTCCACGTGAAGATCAAGCAGCTCGATTTGATGCAGACTTCTCTCTAATGTGTGGAGAGTTCAGTGCTTTCCTTCCCAACCTATACGATGCGCTAGGCGGCTTACCGAATCCTAACGCATAATATTGTATAAAGGTTAACCATAACGCCCTCACTTTTTTTGAGGGCGTTTTTCTATCTGAAGCACAATTACCCTAGTCACAGTTCACATTTTGACGTAAAATTTGCGCCCCATTTCCATTAGGTGGAATTGGCCTGACTTGTGATCAGATAAAAGAGAATTGAGCAATGACAACTGAGAAAGCATTCGTGCCTGAGCTACTATCTCCAGCGGGCAGCCTGAAAAACATGCGTTACGCATTCGCCTACGGGGCAGATGCAGTTTACGCTGGCCAACCTCGCTACAGCCTTCGCGTACGTAACAACGAGTTCAACCACGAGAACCTAAAAATCGGTATCGATGAAGCCCACGCCCTAGGCAAAAAGCTTTATGTGGTATGTAACATTCAACCACACAACTCGAAGCTAAAAACCTTCATCCGTGATCTTAAGCCAATCGTAGAGATGGGTCCTGACGCATTGATCATGTCAGATCCAGGCCTAATTATGATGGTTCGTGAAGCTTTCCCAGAAATGCCAATTCACCTTTCTGTACAAGCGAACGCTGTAAACTGGGCGACCGTTAAGTTCTGGGCAGCGAATGGCGTGGAACGTGTGATCGTTTCTCGCGAGCTATCTCTAGAAGAAATCGAAGAAATTCGTGAGCATTGCCCTGAAACTGAACTTGAAGTATTCGTTCACGGTGCATTATGCATGGCTTATTCTGGTCGTTGCCTACTTTCTGGCTATATCAACAAACGTGACCCTAACCAAGGCACTTGCACTAACGCATGCCGCTGGGAATACAAAGTTGAAGAGGGTAAAGAAAACGACGCTGGTGACATCGTAGAGAAATTCGACCCGACGGAAGCACAGCCTGTCGAAGTACAAGACGAGCGTCCTGAAACCACAATTGGTCGCGGCAAACCAACAGATGAAGTCGTTCTGCTTTCTGAAGCGCACCGTCCAGAAGAAAAAATGGCGGCTTACGAAGATGAGCATGGTACTTACATCATGAACTCTAAAGACCTACGAGCGGTTCAGCACGTTGAACGCTTAACTAAGATGGGTGTTCACTCATTGAAAATTGAAGGTCGTACTAAATCTTTCTACTACTGCGCACGTACCGCTCAAGTTTATCGTAAAGCAATTGATGATGCTGTAGCAGGTCGGCCATTCGATGAAAGCCTAATGGGTACACTAGAAAGCCTAGCTCACCGTGGCTACACTGAAGGCTTCCTACGCCGTCACACACACGATACTTACCAAAACTACGATTACGGTTACTCAGTCTCTGATGCTCAACAGTTTGTTGGTGAATTCACTGGCAAACGTCGTGGTGACATGGCTGAAGTAGAAGTAAAAAATAAGTTTCTTGTCGGTGATAGCCTTGAACTAATGACGCCAAAAGGCAATATTGTTTTCACGCTAGAGGCAATGGAAAACCGCAAATCAGAGTCTATTGAAGACGCGAAAGGAAACGGTCACTTTGTATTCATTCCAGTACCAGCAGAGCTAGATTTAGAATATGGCCTATTAATGCGTAATCTAAACTCAGGGCAGGACACCCGTAACCCGACTGGTAAGTAACCATGGCCTTGCTCATTACTGATAAATGCATTAACTGCGACATGTGTGATCCCGAATGCCCCAATGGGGCAATCAGTATGGGAGAGAGCATTTTCGAAATTGATCCAGCGCTATGTACAGAGTGTAAGGGGCATTACGAAAAGCCGACCTGTCAGTCAGTGTGTCCAATTACAAAATGCATAATCACTGATCCGAACCATGTCGAAACTGAAGAGCAGTTGCTTGAAAAATTCGTGATTATTCAAGGGTTAGCATAAGAGCAATTAGGTTCAACTTTGACATCAAAGTTGAACCTTTTCTCAACCTGATTTTTCAATAGGGATAATATTGCAGAATAGCTCTTTTTCAAAATGATACTCTAGTCTCTCACGCCAATTCTCCGCTTGAGAAACAGGTATTAAATAAAAGTTTTCTCGGCTCGTATCAGTAACGAAAGCCATCCCATATTGCATCAGCTCATAATGCACATCATTAACAAAACCCGGATCAAGGCGTTGACGCCCAGTCAGATGATTCACATCCTCTCGAGTCAAAGAGACTCCTTTAGTATCACTGCTAAATCTGTGTCTTAACCACTCTGCAAATTCTTTTGCACAAATCATAGTCATGGTTTTGTCCTTGATTTACTCTTCTAACAGGAAAAGGGCATATCCCTGCCTTACACACTTGTCTGCGTTGTTATCGCTTTTTAGCCAACTGACAGACATATTGCTAAGAAACCAGAGTATCGTGACGAAAGATCTTTTTCTAAACAGAGAAGTTACAACTTACCCATACTACAACTCTTTGTTTAATTTAGATTTCTATAATATGTCCCCAAAACTAATTGGGTTAGTTTTTGTATTGGTACTATTCAATGTAGACAAAAGTATGATGTTTCTCCAGTTTCATAAAAGAGATCACCAAGTACAGATAAACCTGAAGAGTAACACTAATTAGGATTGATAAGCGGCAAGCATTGAGGTGGAACGACTTTTTTTCGTTTGGGCTTAGAGGTTGTTTTTACCCGTGGAGGGGTATCAATAGGTTTTGCTTTCGGGGCCCAACTTGCAAGCTCCACACCGCAGCCATCGCCTACTGGAGGTGGTGCTTGATCAACACAATAGTCGCTCGAATCAGGACAAGACAACCTGACGTGAAAGTGGTAATGATGCCCCCACCATGGACGTACTTTACGTAACCAAGAACGATCTTTGCCGTTTTCTTGCAAGCAAAGTTGCTCCTTAATAACAGGATGTACAAAAATTCGTGCAACATCCTTACTTTTTGAAGCGTACCGAATTAGCTTAAAGTGCCGTTCTTCCCAGCGATGATTAAGTATGGAATAACCTTTTAAATCCACCACACTCATGGGCTTAGGAAGTTGTAATTCGTTATAAGAAAGCGGTTGGTCAGCAAGTCTTAACCAGATATCGATATCTAACCCGGTTTGATGACTAGAATGACCAGAGGAGAACCTTCCACCTCTAGGTAAAGACAAATCACCAATCAACAGAGTGGTGTTGAGATTTTGATGAGCTTTAAGCGCCAGATTTTCAATAAACTCTATCGTTTTAGGGTGCCCATAGTAGCGCTTCGTTTTACTACGTAAGACTTGATAACCAACGCCATCGAGAGGCAAGGGTAATGCACCATCTAAACAACCGTTAGCATAACTACCAATAGAGGAGGAAGAGTTTCGGGTAGGATTAACCGCAGACTCCCAAGGAGTAGAACATACTGAAGCTGAGAAACATAAACCCAAAGTTACAATGAAACTCAGCCTCATAGCCTTTAACCTTTAGTAGTGTTCGCCATTATCGTAATAAGCTTTAGGAGATAAGGCGGAAAAGATAACTGCAACATCAATGTCGGCACCAGCGATACCGCGCACTTGTTGCGTAATAAGCTTGGCAACTTCATCTTGCACTTCCTGGCCACGGTCGAACCAAAGCACTTCGACAAAAGGATATGCAGCACTCACCTCACCCTCATTGAAAAACGTAGTGTAGATATACTCAAAAGTAAAATCCTCACGCGGACAGTCCATTAGAGGCTGAAGTTCATCCGTAAGAGGTTTTGATAATGCCTGAACAGCTTGTGGCTCTACAGCACGGAATCGAAAATGTGGCATAAACTTACTTCCTAATTATTAGCATCAATGCATGATGATAACAGGAACCAAGTCAGTAATCATCCAAGCCAATGTAACCACTGACCTTTCAATAGATTGTGAATCAGATGTGCTCGATAACGAAGAAAAAGCGTTATGAAAATTCGAAGGTAAAACAGAAAGAGCAAAGCGATACATCAACATTTAATAATTACATTACTAAAAAATAAAACTATCTGAAGCAAAGGTATGCCATATTCGTTGGATAAACATACACCTGACGTCGAAACTATACGTTAGGAATAAAAGAGCCCCTGACCTAAGCCAGAGCTTATGAACATGGGGGATAGGTGAAGTGGACCAATATCCCGGAGATATGAACTTTCAATCCCCCGATACTTTGGTATCAGAGGAATCGACAACTCTTCCAACTAGTCAGCTTCTCTTTTCTTCAGATGCAAAAAAGCCCCAGCATTACTGCTGAGGCTTTAGATTATGGCAGGGGTGGAGAGATTCGAACTCCCAACACGCGGATTTGGAATCCGCTGCTCTGCCAATTGGAGCTACACCCCTGTAATTCGTGTTTATTGAGACGACGCTCAAATAAGTGGCGGAGTGGACGGGACTCGAACCCGCGACCCCCGGCGTGACAGGCCGGTATTCTAACCAACTGAACTACCACTCCGCAGTGGTATCACTCGCTTTAATAAGCAAGCGTCCGCTTTTGTCTTCACTTTTCAAAAAAGTGAAAATAAAAATAAAGCCTGGCGATGTCCTACTCTCACATGGGGAAGCCCCACACTACCATCGGCGCTATTTCGTTTCACTTCTGAGT
>NZ_JAWOQR010000099.1:0-1262 GCF_033337445.1 Vibrio sp. YT-15 | reverse complement strand
ACGTTTCTCAATTGTGCAGCGATGGCTACATCGACTGTAGCGAGGGGATCGATTTTGGTAAGTTGAACCGCATTCCTGCCGAAGAATACTTTGGCTCGAACTTGTGGCAACTGTACAAAAGTATCGATTCGCCATACAAGTCGGTATTAAAAGCCATTCTGCTAGAAGCTTACTCGTGGGAATACCCGCACACACAACTGTTAAGTATTGATACCAAGCGTCGATTCTTTGCCCATGAGCCAGATCTCTATGGCATGGACGCATACTACTTAATGTTGGAAAAAGTTACGCGCTATTTAGAACGAATACAAGACGATACACGTTTGGATTTGGTGCGTCGTTGTTTTTATCTCAAAACTCATGAAAAGCTGTCGCGTGAACCCGATGTCGGTTCGGTGGCTTGGCGTCGTGAAGCGTTGAGCGACATGATTGCGAAATGGAATTGGGATGACAGTGTGGTTGCCGAGCTCGATGACCGCCGCAACTGGAAAGTTGAACAGGTGAAAGTCGTGCATCATGCGTTGCTTGATGCATTGATGCAGAGCTACCGTAACTTGATTCAGTTTGCGCGTCGCAACGACATCACATCCGCGATCAGCCCGCAAGACATCAGCATTCTTGCGCGTAAGTTGTACGCTGCGTTTGAGGTGTTGCCGGGCAAAGTGACGTTGCTGAACCCACAAATTTCCCCTGATTTACATGAACCAGATTTAAGCTTCATCGAAGTTAAAGAAGGCGGGGTGAACAAGTCGGGTTGGTATCTCTACAAGCAACCATTGATCGCACATCGCATTCTTGGTCAGCCATGTCTTGAGCATCACGAGTACTTGAGCAAACTGGTCTCGTGGGCTTTCTTTAATGGCCTCATCACCGAATCTACGCGTTTGCATGCCGTGGTGCGTGAAGCACAGCTAGATATTGATAAGTTCTACCAAATGGTGAGTGACTTACGAAATACCTTTGCACTGCGTAAACGTCGTCCGACGATGCAAGCGTTAGCGAGCCCGTGTGAAATCAGCCAGTTGGCGATGTTCATCAACTTCGAAAATGACCCTACCTCGGAGCTGTCGGGGCGTTCACTGAAAGTGGATGTGAAAAATACCGATATCTTCAGTTTTGGCCCTGAGCATAAGAACTTAGTCGGCAGTGTCGATTTGGTTTACCGCAACTCCTGGCATGAAGTGCGTACACTGCATTTCAAAGGCGAAACGGCGATGTTGGATGCGCTAAAAACCATTTTGGGCAAAATGCACCAAGATGCG
>NZ_JAWOQR010000098.1:0-1266 GCF_033337445.1 Vibrio sp. YT-15 | reverse complement strand
CGGCTTCTGCTTTCGCTTTTGGCCAATACAGCAGGAGCATGTCGGCTTGAGTATCCACATCAAATTCAGAACCAAAATGGGTTTTTATTTTGTCTGAGTGACGGATTTGACGGAAATAGCTGTAGTTTGAAGTAAAGACTTCGACCGATTCACAGTGTGCGGTCAGTTCCAGAGGGAACATATCTTCGACTTCACCTGCAACTAAAACATGTTTTCCGTTGAAGTACTCTAGCTGACGCTGAGCGATTTGGCTTGGAGCGATATAGGCAGACATAAATTTGGTTCATCAGAAATAATTAGGGCCAGATTTTCGCACAATCTGGCCCAAGCTTGAAGCTGTTGCTTACTATTCAGTAGCGGCTAGCTGTTGTCTTGTTGGTTGAGGAAGTCTTTGAATTCCTCTTCATAGATATTAAACAGCACCATGGTGACCGCAAAAATCAGTGGGCCATAAATCAAACCAATCAAACCAAATAAGTGCAGACCACCTAATAATGAGAAGAAAATCATTAAGGTATTCATGCCTGCGCTGCCTTGCATCAACAATGGACGCAGCAAGTTATCAATCGAACCGACGATGACTACACTCCATGCGGTTAGGAAGATTGCCCACGTCATATCACCGGTGAGGAACAAGTACGCGGCGGCTGGTATCCAGATCAACGCCGTACCGACAACTGGAATGAAGGAAGCAAAGCCCATCATGGTGCCCCAGAATAGGCCAGGGAAGCCAGCTAGCCACATACCGATACCGCCTGCTAAGCCTTGCGCGATAGCCGTTAAAAACGAGCCCATGACTGCGGACTTCGAAACTTGTTCTATCTCGGTCAAGATTCTATCTTCTTGGCTACGAGAGAGTGGCAGAATATGTCGAATTGCCGAAATGATTTTGTCGTGGTCACGTAATAGGAAGAAAAGCACAAACAGCATTAGGAAAAAATCCATCAAGAAGTTTGTTGCATCACCCAGAATTTTCGCACCGATCGCGACAAGGTTTGAACCAAAAGTGGTAGCAAATTGCCCGATTTTTTCGGCGATGGCTTTTGGCTCGATTTTATCGAAAGGTAAGTACTCATTAACAATGGATAGACCTTTGATAACCCAAGGATGTTGGAAGATGTCTTGAATGCCACCATTGGTGACCCATTTGTACGTGTTCTGAGAAAAAACGGAGCCTTGTTGAACAATTGCAGCAAACACAAACAGTAGTGGAATGACAATAATGAAAGTCAAAACTACGCACGTGAGCAGCGATGCCGAATTTTT
>NZ_JAWOQR010000097.1:0-1268 GCF_033337445.1 Vibrio sp. YT-15 | reverse complement strand
GTTTGTCATACTTGAGCTATAACTAATAAAACAATCATCGATATACAGTGGAATGTTAGAAAATGGAGCTTTATATGAAAAGAATATATTTGATGATGCCTCTGTTATTAACGTCATTCAGTTGGCAAGCAAACAGCGCCTCAGTGAGCGGCACCATTGATGTTTCCATTAACCTTGTACAAGGTTGTGTGATCAACGGAAATAATGCGGTAGACACTGCTTCTGGTATTGGTTTTGGTTTACTTGATTTCGGCGACGTGCCAGCGATCTTTACTGAGCAAGATGCTGTGGTCAATGGTGGCAGCGCGACGGGCATTGAAGTGCTCTGTAGTAACGGTGTGACTCCGACCTTTACACTTGGCACTGGTTTGTATGACGGAAGTGTAGCAGCTGGCTCCTACGCGATGTCGAATGGTTCCGAGTATATCGAATATAAGCTGTTTACCGATTCAGACAGAAATACCCAAATAGTGCAAAATGGAACGGTGGCGCTTACTGAGTTTACGACCGCAACGGCTCAGACCATTGAGCTTTTTGCGAAAGCTTACGGTACGAGCAGCACTGCGGGATCGTACTCAGATACAATCAGTGTGACATTAAGCTGGTAAACCGTGACGCTGGTTGTTAGAGGCTTTTCACTTGTCGTGATGAGTTGGTGTTCTTCAACTGTGCTGGCTGATGTGACAGAAACCTTTCAAGTATCAGCAACAGTAGACACAGGCTGTTTGATTAATGGCGCAGTACAAGAAGAGAGCGCAACGCAAGCTGGACAAATAGGAACGTTGGATTTTGGTGAACATTCTTCTGTTTATGCAGCGGAAGTACAAGGCAGTGTCACATACAGCTCATCACTTACATTAAGTTGTACTCCGGGTATTGCGATGAATGTTTCTCTAAACGGTGGGCTGAATTCATCGGATGGCGTGCGCAAGTTAAAGCATAGCGAAGAGGTCACGACGGTAGACTACTTTTTGTTTCAGGATCTGGATTACACACAAGTGCTTGATATCGATACACGATATTCCGTCGATACCAATCAAGACCCAGATAATATTCAGTTTCCTATCTGGGCAAAGGCAATAATAAATGGGAATGAAATAGCCGGAATTTATATGGATACGCTTACGCTGACCTTGGAGTGGTAAGTGATGTTTCGGAGGGATGAAATGGAATTCATACTCAAAAAATCATTATTAATAGCGACCTTCCTTTTTGTTTTTATCTCCAATGCTAACGCCAATTCATTATTAATTTGGCCGATCTACCCC
>NZ_JAWOQR010000096.1:0-1269 GCF_033337445.1 Vibrio sp. YT-15 | reverse complement strand
CAGATGGTGGTGCAGGAAGAGAGCGTGAGCACTGCATCAATCGTGACGGGTTTCGACATATTGTCGATATGCAGCGTCATTGGGAACAAAGTGTCACCTTTGTAACCGAGAGTCTCAATGCCCAATAACTCGAACTTTTGCGGATATGGCCATTGCCAATCAACCTTGCTCAGGTTTTGCGAGTTTTGCCAATCTATCGATGGCGCGACACCACCCTCGCCCGGCGATCGCCAATAAGTTTTCCAGTCTCCGCTCAGCTTAACATCCAAATAACCAGTGAGCGTTTTTGCTTGCGGATCTTGCTGACCAGTCAAAACAAAACGCGTTTGCACAGGCGGATGCTGTGGATTGGTCATCCATCCCGTGTCAGTAGTTTGCGCCGAGAGATTAAGAGAGAACAAACCCAACACCAACGCCATAAAGAATATGGACGCGAGTTGAGTCGCTTTAGTAATGTGATTCATAGTGATTCCTAATTAATAACAAGTGTAGAAAATGGCTGGCGTTTTCGGCCAGAATCACTTGTCATTCTCGGAACACACAAAAGGTAAGATGAATTCGATGTTTGTCGTAGATGGGCTCAGTCCATTGCCTTGCGTTAACAAAGGCACTGCATCGCCAAACTGCGGCTAAAACAATGCCAATGAACAAAACGACAATGAAGGCTTCGAGCTGATGCTGGGTAAACTGAATCAACTTTTCAGACAGTTCACACTTACTCGGCTCTTTGACTTTATCAGCTTTCACAACATGAGCATCATCGTTAGATAAAGCAGAAACCAAGGTTTGGTCATCACTCATCGAGCATGCCGAAACCAAACCAGAATTTTGCATCAGACACACGACGATGACCCAGCCAATCATTGCTAGCAGCCATTTCGCGCGCTTTTGAGGCGTGCCTTGTCGTGAAATCAATAAGCTCATAAAAAGTCAGATAAAGATGGAAACGCAGAAAATAATACGCAAGTTGTCGTAAAGCTCAAGTCGTTCGACCTTGCTTGCCGATATGATTGGTAAATAATTGTGATAACCTTAAACCCATCGCTTTTTGCAACACGCTCATTATGCTCAATAAAGTTAATCTCGCCGACATTCGCTCGTTTGTTTTGATCGCCCAACTTGGCAACTTCACCAAAGCGGCGGAAGCTCTGTCCGTTTCTCGATCTCACGTTTCTCGCCAGATCAGCGGACTTGAAGCGCAAATGGGCGTGACACTACTCAACCGAACCACACGCACGCTGCGTTTGACTCATGCCGGCGAGCGATTTT
>NZ_JAWOQR010000095.1:0-1276 GCF_033337445.1 Vibrio sp. YT-15 | reverse complement strand
TAAACGTAGACGCTGTTTGCCATTGAGCACTTCTACTTGATCGTTGCCAACTGCATACAAAATCACGTAACCAACATCGCCTTGATAATTCAGCTCTAAAATAACCGGTCGATTTTGCTGCATCAGCAAGGGCCACGTTGCCATTTTTCTTTCACAACGCATGGTGGATTGAGGCTCAGACAAGCAAAGATTATCGCGCACTGATGCTCGATATCCCCAAAGGCGGTAAAGATCATTCACGGCAAGATTGGATTGTTTCTGCGCCAACAGCATATCGCGCTGTGCATCAGTTAGCTGCTCACTTGCCATAAGAGGAGCAGGAGTAGACGAAGACGCAGCAACGGGGACTTCCGACATCGGAGCCTTAGGCTTCACTGGCATGTAATTTATTGCAGCCCAGCCGACACCAACCGCTGCCATTACACCAATAGCAGCCGATCCCCAAGCTGGCCAAGTAAATGACTGACGAGGTTTATCTTGCTGGTAAATGTCCGCCTGAAACTGCATGACTTCTTCGCAGGCTTGTTGCACCGTCTGTTTATCGACAACGACACTGCCCTGGTGATAACTCATATTCAATGCTTTATCACAAATCAGGTTGATGAGACGCGGAATGCCATGGCTATACTTCGCAATCAACTTACTGGAACTGCGATGAAACAGTTGCTGATCACCACCAGCCGTGTGCAAACGAAACGCGATGTAATCCGCAGTCTCTTTCTCATCAAGAGGTAACAGATGATAACGGCCAGTGATACGCTGTGCGAGCTGACGCAACTGCGTAGTCTGTAACAAGCGTTGCAATTCTGGCTGCCCTACCAACAGCACTTTAAGCAGCTTTCTGGTATCGGTTTCTAAGTTCGTTAACAAGCGCAGTTGCTCAAGTACATCGGCAGCAAGATGCTGAGCCTCATCAATGACGAGCAACGTCTGCCAACCCACCTTGTGGTTACGCAGCAAATAATGATGTATGACTTGGTTTAGCTGTTTTAACGTCGCATCCTGCGGATAAGAGATCTTAAATTCATCACAAATCGCTTCTAGCAGATCTCGGCTCGAAAAAGTCGGATTGAGAATCAGCCCCGCTTTGGTGCTTTCATCTAAATTCGCGAGCATGGCTTTGGCCACTGTCGTTTTGCCTGTTCCTACCTCACCGGTCAGCATGGCAAAACCACCGCCGTCGCCCAATCCCGCATTGAGGTGCGTGATCGCTTCTTTATGACGTTGGCTTAAATACAAATAACGTGAGTTGGGAACAATCGAAAACGGCTGCTCA
>NZ_JAWOQR010000094.1:0-1279 GCF_033337445.1 Vibrio sp. YT-15 | reverse complement strand
AAGGTTCTCAGCGCGTAATCAGTAAAGCTCGTTAACTGCATGTTCTCTCCCAGAGTGCGACTTAATAGCTCAATGTCAGTGACGAAACAACCAACTTACGCTATCGACAAAAGTGTAAATCTTTTCTTGATCGAAAGATACATTTGAGATACAACTTTAAACATGCATTACAAATACAACTTAAAAATAGGAAGTTCTTATGCTCAGCAATCAAACCATTGAGATCGTGAAAGCGACCGCGCCACTAATCGCAGAAACAGGACCAAAACTGACCGCTCACTTCTATGACCGCATGTTTACTCACAACCCTGAGTTAAAAGACATTTTCAACATGAGCAACCAGCGTAATGGCGATCCGCGTGAAGCGCTATTCAATGCCATCTGTGCATACGCTGCTAACATTGAAAACTTGCCTGCTCTGCTTGGCGCAGTGGAGAAAATTGCGCATAAACACACCAGCTTTTTGATCACGAAAGATCAGTATCAAATCGTAGGTAAACATTTGATCGCTACGATTGATGAGTTATTCAATCCGGGCCAAGAAGTTTTAGACGCGTGGGCTGAAGCTTATGGCGTATTGGCTAATGTATTTATCCAGCGCGAAGAGCAAATCTATCAAGCGAATGCATCGCAAGAAGGTGGTTGGCGAGGGCTACGTGAGTTTGAGTTGGTCGGTAAACAATTGGAAAGTGAACACATTTGCAGTTTTGTTTTCAAACCGACGGATGGCAGTAAAGTGACGAAGTACAAGCCTGGGCAGTACCTCGGCATCTACATCAACAGTGATAAGTTTGAAAACCAAGAGATCCGTCAATACAGCCTATCTTCTTCGGTTCAAGAGAACACTTACCGCATCTCCGTAAAACGTGAACAAGGCGGTAAAGTATCCAACTATCTGCACGATGAGCTAAACATCGGCGATAAAGTAAAACTCGCAGCGCCAGCGGGTGATTTCTTTATGAATGTAGACACCAATACACCAGTGGTGCTGATTTCTGCAGGTGTCGGCCTTACGCCAACACTGTCAATGCTAGAAAGCTTGACGGAACATCACGCGCCAGTGACTTGGGTACATGCAACAGAAAACAGCAAACACCACGCCTTTAAAGAGCACGTAAACCAGCTAGTCACGGCGAAAGAAAACATGAACGCGCTCATTTGGTATAACCAACCAACGGCAGAAGACAAGATAGGTGAAGACTTCCACTTTACCGGCTTTGTAAACCTGCATGAAATCGAAGCCGCACTCAAACAAGACAACGTAAAAGTGTACTTCTGT
>NZ_JAWOQR010000093.1:0-1283 GCF_033337445.1 Vibrio sp. YT-15 | reverse complement strand
CCAAAACTAAGAAAGAAGCGACACAGCGTTTGCTGATTTCTGACTTGAACTTATCTGCAGTGAAGCGCGCACTAAGCTCAATGCGCAGCAATCGTGATTTTATTCCTCTGTCTGTTTCTGCTCTTGCGCGCTCGCGAGCGGATTGGTTGTACGGAATGAATATGTCTCGCGCTTATACCTTGCTGGGACAAAAGGCTGGCTACCAAGGTGTGCTCTCGGTTGGGCGTGTGCAAACTCCGGTTCTAGGGCTTGTCGTCCGTCGAGATGAAGAAATTGAAAACTTTGTTCCGAAAGATTACTTCACGCTGCACGCATTGATCCCGTATCAAGACCAAAATGGGGCGTTTGATATTCGCGCACGCTGGAAACCCAGTGAGGCTTGCAAACCATGGCAGGATGAAGAAGGGCGAGTATTAAATCGCAAGTTAGTCGAAAACGTCGCTAATCGGATCGCGAACCAGCCAGCGATAGTGAAGGAATCAGAGCAGAAGCAAACCAAGCAATCTGCATCATTGCCATATTCATTATCTGCTTTGCAGATTGATGCAGCAAAGCGTTATGGCATGAGTGCGCAGCAGGTGCTAGATACTTGTCAGGCACTATACGAAAAGCACAAACTGATCACTTATCCGCGTTCTGATTGTCGCTACTTGCCGTTGGAGCATTATTCTCAAGCTGGAACGGTTACATCCGCTATTGCAAACAACGCCAAAGAACTGCAAAGCGCAGTGAATGGTGCCGACTTATCGATTAAGTCGAAAGCGTGGAATGACAAAAAAGTCGATGCTCACCACGCCATCATTCCAACGCCTAAGCAAGCCAACGTTAATGCACTGTCTGGCAACGAAATGAAAGTGTATCAGCTCATTGCGCGCCAATATTTAATGCAGTTTTATCCTGCGGCTGTCTATGCCGAAGCGAAATTGGTATTCGACATCGCTGGTGGCATTTTCATTGCCAAAGGTCGTCAACTTGTTTCGCCAGGTTGGAAAGCGCTGATGGGAAAAACGGATAAAGAAGACGAAGGTATTGATGCGGTGCCACCGTTAAGTGAAGGCACGGTGTTAACATGTCGTGAAGGTGAAATTAAAGACCGAAAAACTGAGCCACCAAAACACTTTACTGAAGCTACTCTGCTGCAAGCGATGACGGGAATTGCTCGTTATGTTGCCGATAAAGAGTTGAAAAAAATTCTGCGCGACACAGATGGATTAGGTACGGAAGCGACTCGTGCGGGTATTTTGGATACGCTCTTTAAGCGTCAGTTATTGACAAGGCAAGGT
>NZ_JAWOQR010000092.1:0-1288 GCF_033337445.1 Vibrio sp. YT-15 | reverse complement strand
TCGAGCGAGTGAAAGAGAAGAAACAAGCCGCGAAAGTGGTGACACCAGTGTCGATGGCGGCTCCTGCACTGTTTGATTTGGCCGATAAAAAAGCGCTTAAGAAAGCGAAAAAGGCACTGAAAAAACACTACAAACAGCAGAAAAAGCTGCTAAAAGTGGCAAAAAAGCAGCAGAAGTTGCTCAAGCGTCAACGCAAACTGGAAGCCCGCAATGCGAAGTTGGAAGTGTTGTTACCAACGCCGCCTAATGCGTTGATGGGCGCAAGCTCGCAAGCCAAAGTGCATTAATTGAATTAAAAAAAACGCTCTCCAACTGGAGAGCGTTTTTTATTGCTGGAATATGTGTCGAGAAAGGCACGTTATTTATTGGCGTAGCTCATTTCAACGCGTTTTTTCACCCACGTTTCGTTAATCCACAGCGATAGCATGATGATCGCGCCGCCAATCGCGAGGCGCACGATGTCGACGTCTCGGTTCCAAATTACGATGTTCACAATCAGGCCTGCTGGCACTAACGCGTTGTTCATTACCGCTAACGCGCCGGCATTCACTAAGGTTGCCCCTTTGTTCCACGCAAAGTAACCAAAGCCTGATGCAATCAAACCAAGGTAGGTCAAAATGCCCCATTGGGTTGCGGTGGTTGGCAGTTTGTCGAGGTTGCCCATGAGCGCGAAAGCCACGGTTGCTACACAAAGCGCACCCAAGTAGAAGTAACCAAACACGGTGTGCTGTGGTAAATCGACGGGCTCACTTTCCATGATGTATTTGTAGCCCACCTGACCGATGGCAAAGCAGAGGTTTGCTCCTTGCACGACCAAAAAGCCCATTAGGAAGTTTTCATTAATGCCAGCGAATTTGATCCATGCGGCACCCGCGACTGCGATCAGCGCAGTGACTAAATACCAAGGCGAAAAACGACCTTTCAGGAAGTCATAAATCAGCGTCACATAAATCGGTGTGAATACAGTGAACAGCAACACTTCTGGAACAGAAAGGAGTAAGAAAGACTGGTAGTAGAAGCAGTACATCAAACCGAGCTGAAAGCCGCCGACGATCATCAGTTTCGCGATCAGAGATTTGCTTACGCCGCGGAATTTAAGGAAAGGAATGAATACAACGCTGGCCAGTGCCACACGCATGAACACGGAGAACCAAGAATCAACCTGACCAGCAAGGTAAACGCCGATCAGGCTGAATGAAAATGCCCAAAGCAGGGTAACTGCGGATAGATAAGCCATGGATGAGAATCTTTATCAACAACAAATGTGCCCGCAGTCTAACCAAGTTTT
>NZ_JAWOQR010000091.1:0-1294 GCF_033337445.1 Vibrio sp. YT-15 | reverse complement strand
GTTATCTGAAAGTGGGAGTCTAGCCGATTTAATCTAACTCACTTCTGTCCCAAAATGCGTTTGGAACGCTCTTCTCTTCCCAAATTGATGTGGTGACAGTGTTTTACCGACCAGAAACATTTTCTGGTTTTTCAAAGAAAATAGTTAGCTCCCGCCCATTTCCTCACCGTTGCTATCGGTCTATTGCATGCCTTAGATATTCCCCTTATTGGTAAAATTATCATTAGACTTCTATTCTAAGTTAAAAGGTTTTGATGGGGGCTGAGCCGTACCCGCTGCCGTTTCATCTGGCAAATGGAGTTCCTCAGTCAAGGAAGGGACTTATCCAACACGGACTATAGTGCAATGCATCATTCATTATCCTTGCCGATTTTATTGTTGTCGTCTGCGATTGTGCAGGCGGCAGTTCCAGAAAGCCTTGCTATACCGCAGGCTTACCTCGATAGTCATCCTCATCCCGTTCATACAACTCCACCTCCGGCTTATGCCGTGGATCGTATTCTCGTTAAATTCCGTCCCGGTGCAGCGGCGTCTGACGTAGGGGAGTTGATGCGTGAGAGCAGAGCCGAAGCGCTCAAAGTCATTTCCGGCATTGATGTACATGTCTTGCAAGTGCCCGTTGGAACAGTGGAAGCACAGTTAGCCCGTTTTAACCAGAACCCGAATGTGTTGTATGCAGAACCTGATATCATCCACATTGTTCAGTATGTTCCCAATGAAGGTCTCGGTGGAAGTATCTATGCTAGTGACTACTTTTCTGAGCAGTGGGCGCTCAATAATACTGGGCAAGTACATTCTACCGTGGTGAATGACCCACTATTTGGTCCGTATCTGGATGAGGCCTCTGGCTTGCCTGGTGCAGATATCAATGCTCCCGAAGCTTGGGATATGACGAAAGGTAGTTCTGCCGTCAAGATAGCAATTCTCGATTCCGGTATTGATTGTCGTATGGCAGGGGATAGCGTGAGTAGCATTGAGCTCGGGAACGGAAAATGTGTTGAGCAGCAGAAATTCGTCACCGATTATCAAAGTGATACGTTAGAGGACGTGGTTGGACACGGCACCCATGTCGCAGGTATTGCGGCGGCTCAGACAGATAACGGTATTGGTATTGCTGGGGTCGGTTTTAACAGTTCTGTTGGCAACCTGAAGACGTGCTACGAATATCTGATTTATAGCTGCGACCCATTTTTTGGCTGCTTCCTTATCGCTGCGACGGGGGTATGCCCGCTATCTTCCTCTATGGGTGCGATCACCTCTGGTGCCGATAACGGCTACCTCGTGATTAACATGA
>NZ_JAWOQR010000090.1:0-1298 GCF_033337445.1 Vibrio sp. YT-15 | reverse complement strand
GAAAACCCTGAAGACTGTTTTGAAATCGTGGATGCGATTCAATCTGCGGGAGCGAATGAACTGACCGTTCACGCACGTACTAAGCCAGGCGGTTATAAAGCATCTGAAATCAAGTGGGAATACATCAATAAAATTCGCGAGCGATTCTCCATCCCTTTGATTGCCAATGGTGAAATCTGGAATTTCGAAGATGGTCAACGCTGCATTGAAACCACTGGTGTCGACTCTCTGATGGTGTGCCGTGGTGCGTTCAACATTCCTAACCTAGGTAACATGGTAAAACACAACCACACGCCAATGGTTTGGTCTGATGTGGTCGACCTGCTGATCTACTACTCAAAGTTTGAAATGAAGGGTGATAAAGGTTTGTACTATCCAAACCGCGTGAAGCAATGGTTCGCTTACCTGCGCCAATCTTACCCAGAAGCTAACGAATTATTCCGCGAAATCCGAACATTTAATAAAGCAGCACCGATTGTTGAGCACATCCAGCGCTACCGCGATGAACTCCAATCGCGTCAAAGCCAAGTGGCTTAAGCACTCAACATGCACGAATTGTGCGCAATGGTTGAACGACAAGTACAAAAAAGGGCGATATTATCGCCCTTTTAGCTATTTGTCAGACGGCCTTTTAGCAAGCGCGCCTCGAACTAATAACAAATCTTGTTCTTTCCGGTACTTTTCGCTTCATAGAGCTTCTCATCAGCCGCCTTGAACAGTTCATCAAAGCTTTCTGCTTTGCTTGCAGAGCTAAAGACCACACCACCCGACACGGTAAATCCATTCTTCGTGACTCGTCGTGATCGTTCATCAATCGCTTTTTTGACTCGTTCGAGAATGTGCTTCATCCCTTCAATATCTTCATCGTATATCGCGAGAATAAACTCTTCGCCACCAAAGCGAGATGCGACGTCACTGTGACGAATGTTGTCTCGGATGCACTTCGCGACCAGTTGAATCGCAGAGTCACCTACATCATGGCCGTAAGTATCATTGATAGTCTTAAAGTTATCGATATCGAACACAGCCAATGCCACGTTCTTCTTCGTCATTTTATTACGCCAAACGGCCTGCATTCCTCTGCGGTTGAGCAGCCCTGTCATTGGGTCTCTTGCAGCAAGATCTTTAAAGTAGCGACGTTCGGTGTGCATGTTGACATAAAACAGTACTACGGTACTCAATACGTAAATAAAGACCGCGACCATGATGCTGTACTTTTCAAAGAACGTTAAATTCTTAATCTCGCTCCATAAGTTATATTCGTAATAAATACTGTGATTGGCACTCAAGCGCTCTTT
>NZ_JAWOQR010000008.1:84944-213031 GCF_033337445.1 Vibrio sp. YT-15 | reverse complement strand
GTTTGCTTGAGGCATAAAATTTTCCAGCTGAGTAATATTGCGCAAGAGTATTATCGAAAGCGACAGAAAAAGAAAGGCGAACACAATGGTGAATATCTGTCTATCTTTACTCCACAAAGTCAGTGTTCGTCGTCCACTGTTTATGGACTGGTACGTTCTGGCTTACCCATCGCGGCTTGTGCGGTAGCCTTATAGTTCAAATGTTTTTCGGCTTTTCGATTCATTTCAATTAAGCATTAACTTTCGATACAACATACTGATTATAAATTGATTTTATAAATCAACTTCGGCATCATTCACGGCTTGATTTTGAGGATGAATATCATCACAGCAAAAAATTAGAACAACTTATAATGCGAGGCTAGGGAACGATGGAAATAATAAAAAATCACTATTTAGATATACCTGAAGAAAGAAAATTGCGTATTTTTCGTGAGGAAGATGAAGATTTTTACAACTTCTGGGAAGAAATGCTTGATGAAAAACAATCTTTTTATCAGCAACCTCTCAAAAGAATGAAAGGCGACGCTTGGTATTCGCTTGATTCATTCTTCACTGCTTCAAAATACGGACAACATCAGGCCTCGCCAGCTTATATAAAAAGAGCGCTTGAGTTACTGAATAACGTGTACTTGCTGGCCAATCATTCAGACAAAGTGGTTGAATTCTCCGTTGGGCACCGACATTTTTCGGAAGTAGGTAACCGTTCTATTGCAGGGGGAACGATGGATGCTTGGTTGGATGAAATCTGTTTAGCGATGGCCGCGAGAGATTGGCGCTGCGTAGAGCTGATGACCATCATGGATGAGTCGTTAGTGCGTTTAAAAGATCCATTCGATGTTGCGCTAGTCGAGTTCGTTAACGGTGTATTTAGCAATTCATCAGCGTTACCAGAGTTATTGCAAACTGTGATGGAGAAATCCTCCCCGCAATACTTAGAATCAACCAGAGTGCCATATGTACACTCTTTGTTTATTCCATTTGTGAATGTGTTTGTTGCCATTATCGATGGCGATGAGGCACATTATCAAGAGGCACTGAGGGATGCGTTAGAGGCGCATTACCAGTTCTACATGAATGAAGATGTTCGCTATTCGCCAAAAGGAAATGTTTCTCTGAAACTGACTGGTCTTGCTGCATTAGCATACGATAAGTATGGCTGGACGATTCCAGAAGCCGCATATTTACCTAAATGGCTTGTTTACGGTGAGCATGATCTTTGTTCTGCGTAAATCATTAATAGAACACCTTATGTAGTGTCTGCAGCAATGCCGTTCGATGAAAGGTTGGCGCAGCTGCGGGCTCTGTTTGAGCGAACAAAACAAATCTACAAGATCATTGAAGAGTTCCCACCTTTGGCGGTAAGACTAATCCAGCCTCAAGCAAACATGTTGCACCTTATCCTGCCATTTAGCTGTGAAGAGTTGAAAGAACTCCAATACACGTTTGCCACGGAAAAGGGCATTTGGTTTGGTAACCCGTAAGTCACGGCACATCCAAATCAATCGATTGTTGAATGGTATGTTGGTGACTACCTGCTCAATCTTGGTGATGACGAATTAAGGTCGTTTTTCAATCAGTTACTCGGTAAGAAGGCATAAACTTATCAATATGCGAGCTTACTAACACGCCATACGTGACACTTCATGTATTCTTAATTGAAGCGAAGAAGAGGATTTATCAATGTCAAAAAGCTCCAAGCTTCACAATGAAGACAAACTGGTTAAGAAGGCACTAGAGATTGGTGGGAAGATGGCGAAGCTACAAGGCTTTGACCTTCCTCAGTCACCACAGCCTCTAAGAGTAAAAGCGATTTACCTATTCTTGGTCGATGCCAAACAGATCACGCCACTACCGGAAAGCAAGCTAGATGGCGCAAGCATCAAACACCGGCTGGCAGTATGGATACACAGTGCGTTGCCAGACAACGACCCTCTAAAGTAAAAACCTCAAGAAGTTACATAGGTCATTAATTCACAAGGCGAGCCAAATGGTTCGCCTTGTTTGATCTTGGCAAGTGCACCGAGGTCTTTTTGCGTGGCGGTATCATTGATTTACAAAACAGAATCAAAAGGACTAAAGATAAATCCCGAGAAGCGCTACAATGCAGGCGTTGCGAGAGTGCAACTAAGATTACTCATTTACAGAAGCCTTGAAGTAACCATACATGTCTAAAGATTTCGAATTCACTACAGAATACACACTCGACAAACCTTTCTTTGCTGAGTGTTATGATCAAACTAGCCAGCCAACGAAGTTCCCACAAGCGTACCTAAAAGGGATATTGTTTCTTGTCTTTGGTGTGGTTTTATTGGAGTTTGAACTGCTACCAAACGGTTATGTCGGTTGGTTCTTTATCGTATTGAGTGTGATTGAAGCGTGCAGCGTTTACTTCAAAAGAACTTGGTGGCTGTGGCGTCAAACCATCAGCTCAAGTCGCGGCAGTAAAGTGGTGTTTGAAGTGAATGCAGATGGCGTACGCTACAAAAGCGGTAAAGTTGACCGCAGCCTCGCTTGGAATGATATCGACCAACTCGAACAAACTGATTTGGGCTTTATCCTTCACCTTGGTAAACAACGCCAATACATCAGCAAATCTTGCTTAAGCGAAGAAGTGATCGCGTTTATGGTAGAGCGGCACGCGGCATCAAAAGCGAGCTAACCAACTCACATCAAGCTGGAATGAGCGATCGAAAAAGTAGGTGATATATGATCGAACATTGTAACAAGTATATGGTCGATTCTGAATCAATGGGGTTTGATGTAGAAAGCTAATAAGGTTTAGAGGTTTCTCTTTCGGACATACTGCTTCGGTGTCATGCGCGCAATCTGCTTACACTCTCTAGTCATGTGTGCTTGATCGGAAAAACCTTGCTCCAGCGCCAACTCCGATAAAGTAAGATCGGGTTGCGCTCGGAGTTGCTCTAAAGTGTGCTTCACTCGTTTAATGCGTTGGTAATGTTTAGGAGTAATCCCCAACCATTTCTGAAAATTGCGCTCTCTCTGGCGCTGACTGATGGTCCCTGTAGGTTGTTCAATAATGTGGCCGACATACTGCGGTTCATATTCCTCAATCAGTGTTTGAACCCAGCGATATAACGTAGAAATCCTTGCATATGGCGAACGCGCTGTTTGCAGAGACTCAAATGTTGCTAGCGCAGAAGAAGCCAAAGGGTGGTCGTCTTGAATCCGCAATAGCTGTTCTAGACGTTTACCAAATAGTTGATAACCAACAGCAGGATGAAAGCGTACGCCAGTCATCATCGCGCCTGGCCGTAGGCAGACCTGATGTGCCAGAATGCTTATAGGCAGTAGGACAACCCCCGGCGTCTGCCACTCACCATCCATTTGTACTTCATTCTGTAAAATGAATACCACACCTGTACCAGCATCACTGAGTAATTGTTTACGTACGGTTTGCGTCGTATCAGGTTTGACGGATGCTGACCAAATGGCTTGAACATAGCCAGCTAAAGCCTTTTGAGGTTTTAAAATATCAAATTCTAAGTTCAAATGAATCATCCTATTTAACCTCAACTTAAATGAGAAAGTGATACACATGTACTTTTCATCCTATTAAGTTGAGGTATAAGCAGTGGCTTACAAGTAAGAACCGTCAAATAGAATTATCGAGGTTTATAGACTCCAACCTTTGGCTTAAATGTCTTAACTATTCGGTTCCAACTATTGATCGCGTTGATTGCAATTGTTAGGTTGACCATAGCTTCTTCTCCGAAGGTATTCAAGGTCAGCTGATAGGTATCATCATCTACTGGTAGGCCAGCAGTTAGTAATTCAGCCCAACCTAGTGCAACGTGTTCTGCATCGCTGTAGAATGGCATATCTTTCCATGCACTAAGCCCCCATATGCGTTCCGGCTTTTCACCTAACTTAAGCGCATCTTTACTATGCATGTCGATACAAAATGCACATTGATTGATTTGCGATATGCGTAACTTAACCAGTTCCCATATGATCATGTTCATAGTTTCTGATTGGCTAAATTGTTCATGGAAGTAAGCTTCCTGAGCGTATAGGATTTCTATTGCTTTTGGCGCTACTTCAATATAGTTGAGTCGTTTTTTCATGGTCATTCTCCTCTGTTTTTTACATAGTAAAAAACGCTCTTAGCAAAAGATTGAAGATTTTCGACATGCACTCAATAAAGTCAGATAAAAGAGTGAACGACGAAAGCGAAAAGTGTACCTATTGGAAATCAAGAAAACTTATGCCAATTAACAAAGTATTGCTCTAAATAATGCGACTTAAGGTTGGCGTCTATTTTTGCTCCGCCACCCTCCGTAAACGAGCAAAAGGTGCTGAGTTACCTATATACACACCAGCCGCAACGATAAAGACGCCTAAAACATTTTCCCATTGAGCCTGATCACCAGAAATGAACGAAATCAGTAGAGTGAATACCGGCATAATATTAAATAATGGAGACATCTTACCTGGACCAAGAACGATAGCGCCTTTCATCCAAAAGTAATAAGCAATCAAAGTTCCAAACAGGCTCATGTAAGCTATTAATGCTAGGTCTTTAAATGTTATGGCATTTAAGCTACGGCTAAAGTCGCCGTGGTACATCGCTATAGCGACCATTTGAATGGCACCAATACTTAACACCCAACGTAACTGCTGAGTTACTGGGATATGAGATGTTAAACGCTTCGCTAGAATTGTGTATAAACACCCACTAATTAAAGCAAATAACATGTATAGATCACCAATATTACTATTGCTGCTAATAGAATGAATACTTCCCCCTGTAATGACGATTACCACTCCACAAAAACTGATTAGTGCACCTAAAATAGTTTTAACCGAAATGGAAGTTTTGAGAATAAAGCCCGACAACAAGATGGTGACAAGTGGTAGATTTGCCTGAACAACCGCTGCGTTAACAGGGGTAGTAAAGCTCATTGCAGAAAAAATAGAGAAGTTTTGGATAGTTACACCCACGGTTGCTATAACAAACAACGACAACATACTTTTTCGTGTGAGTTTGGCTCCATATGGAGAGCGTTTAGTACCTCTTATCAACAAGAGTATTAAAGCTGCAACGGAAAACCGTAACGTCGCTGAATCCAAAGGAGAGACATCGCTATTAATAGCCCTTATTACGTTAAAGTTACTAGACCAAAAAAAGATAGCGACAACAACACCGCACCAAATTGATAAATGCTTAGACATAGATCTTCCTGAAAAAATTAACTTGACGCGATAATGCTATATATTTCATATTTGATTTTTAATAGCCAAATTTAAGAGGGTTAATCCCAAATATGGAACGTCACTCTTTGGATGACCTTTTGTTATTCGTTTCTGTTGCTCGCTATCAAAGCCTAACACAAGCATCTGAGCGTCTTAATGTCCCGTTAGCCACGCTAAGCCGGAAGTTAAAAAGGTTGGAAACAAACTTAAATTGCAGACTATTTAACCGCAGTGCACACCACTTTGCGTTAACAACTGATGGCGAAAAATATTATCAACTCTGTGAGCCGTTACTTCTTAGCTTAAATAATGTGACATCGAGAATTGCGACTGAGCGTCAGTCTTTAAGCGGAACGATCAAAATATCAGCGCCAATTAACATGACACAGATGTGGTTAAAGCGGTGCGTTTATGAATTTGCAGAGCAACATCCGAAGATATGTATCGATTTAGATGTACAGAATGAAAAAATCAATCTTGTATCTAACCGTGTCGATGTTAGTTTTCGTCTTGGTGATCTTATTGAACAAGACTGGATTGCTCAGAAATTATGGTCGATTCCATTTGCGCTTTGTGCATCACGAAGCTATTTAGAACAACACCAACCGATTACCCATCCAGAACAACTTGTTCATCATCGCCTAATTACGGTAAACAACGACAGCCAATGGAAGTTAGTTAATCAAATCACCAATGAAACATTTGATCATCCGCTAAAGTTTCAATTCACTTCAAATGATGTACTGCTAGTTAGAGACGCCGTCATCCATGGTTTAGGAATTGCGTGGATTCCAACCTATTACTTTCATGAGCTAAATCATGATCAACATAACCTGCTGCCTTTGTTGCCAGAATGGCAATGCTCGGGTAAAGAAGTATTCATTATGTATCGAGACCGCGATAAAAGGCCTGCAAGAGTTGATGCATTTATTGAACATGTCTTAAATTGGAAAAATCGCATTCAAATGTTTGCTTGAAAGAGGTTTATCACATTGTGCTGTGCCGGTAACCTCAAGTGAAGCTTCATGACTCTGCTTCAATTGAGTTCATTTATTTAACCTCTAAAAGAATCATGAATACATAGGCAGTTAATGGGATTCGAGTTTACAAGTGATTCGGTCAGCTAAAGCTCAAGCTAAGTAGAAAGTATTTGCAGTTGTATTTGCCTCTGAAAATCGTTTAGAGCTTTCTCATCCGCGAAGTTCTATAAGAAATTATTAAGGATATATTTGTGTGTGATTTCGTGAAAAAAATTATTGTAGGTTTACTTTTCAGTGCTTCGTCCTTTGCTTCCTTAAGTCAATATGTTCCTGCAATGAATGATAAGAACGGTTATGTAGAACCATTTCAAATGTTTGATAATGTCTATTATGTAGGAGACAAGTGGGTCTCATCATATGCCATTGCTACAGACGACGGACTCGTTATCATTGATACGCTTGACTTCCCTTACTCTGAGTGGATACCTATCAACCTAGAGAAGCTAGGGCTAAAAGATAAGCCAATAACGCACATATTGGTAACTCATGGGCATTCTGACCACGTTGGAGGCGCCCAGTTACTTCAAGAGAAGTATGGTTCCAAAGTCGTGATGACCAAAAGCGCTCATGAACTATCTATACAGCAATCAAACAAAAGCGAAGGTGAGAACAAGTTCCTTCCTCCAAATTTAGACATAGAGATAAAAAGCGATAGCTCTATGGCTATTGGTGGACATGAGTTTAAGTTCTATCTCACACCTGGCCACACGGAAGGTGATTATTCCTTAGACTTCACTGTTGAAGATAATGGCGAACAATATCGTGCTTTTATCGTTGGTGGGCATAGCGTAAGTAGCCATGATCCAGAAGTTATTGGCCAGTTCCTGAGTAGCATGGAGAAAATTAGAAAAATTTCACTACAGGCACCTATTGTGAACGTTAACCTTTCGAACCATCCACATAAAAATTTCCTTTTTGAAAATAGGAAGAAGCTCGGCACAAGCGGTAACCCGTTTATCAGTGAGGCAAACTTCTTCATGTTCCTTAAGCAACAAGAAGATTTAGCTAAGGGAAAGCTAGAAGAACTATAATACCGTGGTATACGAGCAGCCTTCGTTATTAGGTTAGAGATTTGCTCTTGAGTTATAGCTAAGGCTTTAATAAGTTGCTCAATCAAGATTCGACACTGGTGGCAGCTATATTGTTTGTCGGTTCTAGTGACAAAGGCGCCGTGCGTAAACATTCGTATTGTGTGCCTTAAACATTTGCAAGGCGTTACGTGCTTTCTGGAAAAGTCTCAAAATAGCGTACAATTAGCGTTTTGACACAGCGGAAATCATCATGGCCAAAACTGTTCAGCAGCAAATCGGAAACATTGCTCTAGTCGTTGAAAATTACGACGATGCTATCGAGTTCTATACTCAGAAACTTCAATTCACTCTGGTTGAAGATACCAACCTAGGTGGTGGTAAACGCTGGGTTCAAGTTTCTCCTCCAAACTCCAATGGTACAAACCTACTTTTAGCTCAAGCGAGTACACCGGAACAAACGCATGCAGTAGGAAATCAAACAGGTGGTCGTGTTTTCCTGTTTCTGCAAACTAATGATTTTTGGCGTGACTACGAGTTGATGAAGAAAAATGGTGTTGTATTTAATGAAGAGCCTCGTGTGGAAGAATACGGGACAGTGGTGGTGTTCCAAGATCTCTATGGTAATAAATGGGACTTACTGCAACTGAACTAGAAACTACATAGCACCTGCATAACATAGTGTTCATGAGGAGTTTCCAACAAGCTTTTAAGGCTCTGAGATATTAGTGCTAATTCAAAGGTTCTCAGAAGTCACTGTATTTCTAAATCACTTTTGCGCAAACAATAACTAGCCATCATTCCTTCTTGATGTATCAACAAATGTTAGGGCGGCACAGCAAAAACAAAAAGGCGAACCAAACGGTTCGCCTTTGTAGATTTAGAGACTACAAAAATTAATCTTCGTAGTTATCGATGCTTGGGCATGAACAGATTAGGTTACGGTCGCCGTATACGTTATCCACGCGATTTACCGTTGGCCAGTATTTCCAAGATTTGGTCGCTTTAGACGGGAAGCAGCCAATCTCGCGAGAGTAAGGGCGGTCCCAATCTTCAGCTGAAAGATCAACTTGTGTGTGTGGCGCGTTAACAAGTGGGTTGTTATCCAGTGGCCATTCACCGTTTTTCACTTTCTCCATTTCTTCGCGGATAGCGATCATCGCATCACAGAAGCGGTCCAGCTCTTCTAGATCTTCCGATTCCGTTGGCTCAACCATTAGCGTGCCCGCTACAGGGAACGACATAGTTGGTGCGTGGAAACCGTAGTCCATTAGACGCTTCGCGATGTCTTCTTCGCTGATACCTGTTTCTTCTTTCAGCGGACGAATGTCGATAATACATTCGTGCGCTACGCGGCCATTTTTGCCACGGTAAAGAACAGGGTAGTGTTGGCGAAGTGTTTCCATCACGTAGTTTGCGTTCAGAATTGCTACTTTTGTTGCATCTGTTAGGCCAGGTTCGCCCATCATTGCGATGTAAGCCCAAGAGATAGGTAGGATAGAAGCGCTACCCATATCTGCTGCTGATACTGCGAAATCTGCGCCTTGTACACCGTCTTCAATATGCCCTGGTAGGAAAGGAGCTAGGTGAGATTTCACACCGATAGGACCCATACCCGGACCGCCACCACCGTGCGGGATGCAGAAGGTTTTGTGTAGGTTTAGGTGAGAAACGTCTGAACCGATGAAGCCTGGTGATGTTAGACCAACCTGCGCGTTCATGTTAGCGCCGTCTAGGTAAACCTGACCACCAGCGGCATGAACCATTTCACACACTTCTTTCACTTTCTCTTCGTAAACGCCGTGCGTAGAAGGGTAAGTGATCATAATGCTTGATAGGTTGTCTTTGTGTTTCTCGATTTTCGCTGCTAGGTCGTCGATGTCGATGTTGCCTTCTTCATCACACTTAACCACAACCACTTTCATTGACACCATAGATGCTGTCGCAGGGTTAGTACCGTGCGCAGAGCTTGGGATCAAACATACGTTGCGGTGACCTTCGCCACGGCTTTCGTGGTAGCGTTGAATCGCGATAAGACCTGCGTACTCACCCGATGCACCAGAGTTTGGTTGTAGTGAGAATGCGTCATAGCCAGTGATTTCACATAGCTTTTCTTTAAGATCTTTTGCGAGTGCTGCGTAACCAGCTGCTTGTTCTGCTGGTGCGAACGGGTGGATCGAACCAAACTCAGGCCAAGTTACTGGAATCATCTCTGCTGCTGCGTTCAGCTTCATCGTACAGCTGCCCAGTGGGATCATGCCGTGCGTGAGTGAGAAGTCTTTGTTCTCTAGCTGTTTTAGGTAACGCATCATCTGTGTTTCGCTGTGGTGCGTGTTAAACACAGGGTGTGTTAGATATTCTGTTGTGCGGCGCAATGCTTCTGGAATGGCTGCAAACTCGTTGCCTGCGATTTCAGTTGATAGTGCTGCGACTTCTTCTTTCACACCGAATACTGCGAATAGGGCTTCTACATCTGCCACGGTTGTGGTTTCGTCGAAGCTCACACCTAGCTGAGTACCCAACTTACGTAGGTTGATGTCTGCGGCTAGTGCTTTCGCGTATAGGTCTTCAGTTTGTGCACCTGTGTTGATAGTAATGGTGTCGAAGAAGCTGTTGTGAGCAAGCTCGAAGCCGCCTTTAGTTAGGCCAGCGGCTAGGATGGCTGTCATGTGGTGCGTACGACGAGCAATCGTGCGTAGACCTTCTGCGCCGTGGTAAACCGCGTAGAAAGACGCCATGTTCGCTAGCAGTGCTTGAGCAGTACAGATGTTTGATGTCGCTTTTTCACGACGGATGTGCTGTTCACGCGTTTGCATTGCCATACGCAGTGCTTGGTTACCATTGGTATCGATAGAAACACCGATAACACGACCAGGCATTGTACGCTTGTGCTTATCACGCGTTGCCATGAAAGCAGCGTGTGGACCGCCGTAACCCATCGGCACACCAAAACGTTGTGCTGAACCGATTGCTACGTCTGCGCCCATTTCACCTGCAGGTTTAAGTAGGGTAGAAGCAAGAAGGTCCGTTGCTACAGTCACTAGTGTTTTGTTTGCTTGCGCTTTAGCGATGATGTCCGTTAGGTCACGAACTTCACCTGTTGTACTTGGGTACTGAACTAGTGCGCCGAACACGTCTTGCTCTGGTAGTGATTCTAAAGAACCAACCAAGACTTCAAAGCCGATGAATTTCGCACGAGTTTTTACCACTTCGATGGTTTGTGGGTGAACGTCGTCAGCAACGAAGAATACGTTGCTCTTGCTTTTACCCGCACGCTTACAAAGTGTCATCGCTTCTGCTGCTGCCGTTGCTTCATCGAGCAATGACGCGTTCGCGATTTCCATACCAGTAAGATCCATCACCATTTGTTGGTAGTTTAGAAGTGCTTCTAAACGACCTTGTGAGATCTCTGGTTGGTAAGGGGTGTAAGCAGTGTACCAGCCCGGGTTTTCCATCACGTTGCGTAGAATCACGTTCGGCGTGAAGGTGTTGTAGTAACCCTGACCAATGAATGTACGTTTAACTTGGTTCTGATCGGCGAACTTACGCATTGCTGCCAGCATGTCTGCTTCGCTTTTCGCTTCTGCCAAGCTCATTGGTTGCTCTAGGCGAATTTGTGCTGGTACGGTTTCGTCGATAAGCGAATCTAGGCTAACTGCGTTGATCGCTTCCAACATTTTCTGTTGGTCAGATTTGTTTGGTCCATTGTGGCGAGCAACGAACTCGTTTTGTGTGCTGAGGCTTTGAAGTAATTCAGTCATTGTCCTTTACCTACTCCTTGGTTCGGGTAACGGATTTGCGTTACTGATAAATTAAATTATACGTCCGAACCTAGAAAAAAAGCTGTTCTCTAAACAGGCTAGGGAACAGCTTTCGTCACATCCTAATTACTCTTCTTCGATAGAGTTTAGGTATTCGTCTGCGTCTTTCAGGTTATCTAGTTCAGATACATCAGACATCTTCACTTTTACGATCCAGCCACCTTCGTACGGCTCTTCGTTAATTAGCTCTGGGCTGTCTTCTAGTTCTTCATTGATTTCTACGATTTCACCAGTGATTGGTGCGTAGATGTCTGACGCTGCTTTTACAGATTCAACGAGAGAGAAGCTTTCACCTGCTTCAACTTCGTCTTCTACGTCTGGTAGGTCAACGAATACCACGTCACCTAGCATTTCTTGTGCATGCTCAGAAATACCAATTGTTACTGTGCCGTCACCGTTGTCACGTACCCACTCGTGGCTATCTGCAAACTTCAGTGTTTTGTCCATTGCTTAATCTCCGAATAACTTGTCAGGAATTATTATGATTTCAAAAAAATCGTTTACTGGTATAGAGGAAAGCGACTGCAAAGTTCTTTTACTTCTTTGCGAACGCGTTTTTCAACTTCTGCGTCACCTTCAGGGTTGTTCACTAAACCGTCCAGTACGTCACCAATCCAATTACCGATGAGTTTGAATTCTTCAGCGCCAAAGCCGCGGCTTGTACCCGCAGGCGTTCCTAAACGGATGCCCGATGTAATCATAGGCTTCTCTGTATCGAATGGGATGCCATTTTTGTTACATGTGATCCCAGCACGCTCTAGAGCTTCTTCTGCTTTATTGCCTTTCAACCCTTTCGGACGAAGGTCAACCAGCATTAGGTGCGTGTCTGTGCCACCAGTTACGATGTCGCAACCGCGAGTTTGCAATACTTCCGCTAGGACTTTTGCGTTATTGATCACCGAATCAATATAAGTTTTAAATTCAGGGCCAAGCGCTTCACCAAATGCGACCGCTTTGGCTGCGATAACGTGCATCAGTGGGCCACCTTGTAGGCCAGGGAATACGGCTGAGTTGATTTTCTTAATGATGTCTTCGTGGTTAGTAAGAATCATACCGCCGCGAGGGCCACGCAATGTTTTATGTGTTGTAGTCGTAACAACGTGTGCGTGTGGCAATGGGCTAGGGTGTGCGCCTGTTGCGATAAGACCAGCGATGTGCGCCATGTCGACCATAAGAATTGCATTTACTTCGTCTGCGATTTCACGGAATTTTGCAAAGTCGATAGTACGTGGAATAGCGCTACCACCTGCGATGATCATTTTAGGTTGGTGCTCAAGTGCTAGCTCACGAACATCTTCGTAGTTAATTTCTAGTGTTTCGCGATCAACACCGTATTGAACTGCATTAAACCATTTACCAGAAAGTGCAGGGCGTGCGCCGTGCGTCAGGTGACCACCTGCGTCTAAAGACATACCAAGAATGGTGTCACCAGGTTGAAGCAGTGCCAGCTTTACTGCGCCGTTTGCTTGTGCCCCTGAGTGTGGTTGAACGTTTGCGTATTCACAATTGAAAAGTTTTTTTGCGCGTTCGATAGCAATGGCTTCCACTGTATCTACGTGCTCACAACCACCATAGTAACGACGACCTGGGTAACCTTCAGCGTATTTGTTTGTTAGGCATGTGCCTTGAGCTTGCATTACCGCTTTAGAAACAATGTTCTCGGAAGCGATAAGTTCGATTTGTTCGTTTTGGCGAGCGGATTCCGCTTGAATTCCAGCAAAGACAGCATCATCTGTCGCAGAGAGGTTGGTAGAGAAAAAGTTTTCCAAGCTGTGGTTAGGGTAACTCTTATTCATGGTAGTTGACCTTCCAAATCTGAAAATGAACCCGCAATAGATGAGTTATGATTTGCGGTTGTGGTTCATTTGTCCTCAAAAACAGCTGAACTGCGTAGCAGAACAGAGTGAACATCCGGCCCTAAATTTGGGCAAAAACTCCGTTGGATGGCGTGTTTCCTTTACCAATCTCTTACGGAAATATGCATCTCTACATCTAACAAGTTGGTAACATAGCGCCTGTGACGGGAACAATCAACCAAAAATTTCCTATAGGAAACAAGATTTCAAAATTTGTTAACAAGAGCACGCTTTAATTCACTTGGTGGACTTCTATCCACTATGTGCTTCATGCACAATGCGAGTAAGACAAAAAATATGGATATCTATAGAGGGATTTATGGCAGAAAGTATTTACGATGAATACCCATCGATGACGTTGGCAAAAGAGCAACATGACCAAAATATCGAGCCGTTAAAACTGGGCCAGCGTATTAAGGATATCCGCTCGAAACTCGGTATCACATTAGAAGAAGCGAGTCAGCGAACCGGGCTTGCTCGATCTACACTGAGCAAAATAGAAAATGAGCAGATCTCCCCGACGTTTCAAGCGATGCAAAAATTGGCACTAGGCTTACAAATTGACATGCCACAACTCTTTGAGCCACCTAGAAAAAAGGTAGCGACAGGGCGCAGGGATGTTACCAAGAAGAATGAAGGTAAACCACACCCAACACAAACCTATGAACATGAACTGCTCGCGACACAACTTTCCAATAAGAAAATGATGCCGTTTAAGAGCCAAATTCGAGCTCGTAGTTTTGATGAATATAAAGACTGGGTTCGTCATGACGGCGAAGAATTTTTACTTATCTTATCTGGCGAGGTTATGTTCTATTCTGAGTTTTACGAACCTGTTGTTTTAAGCGAGGGAGACAGCGTTTATTACGATGCAAATATGGGACATATGTTGACCAGTGTTAGCGAGGAAGATGCGCTCATTTTGTGGGTGACAGCCAAATAGTGATAAATACTTGTAAATTTCCTATAATGAAAGCAAACGATTGCTGTTGGTGGTCGTTATGATGAAAAGGCGCTTTTTTGATGAGAACTTGCTCATTAAAGCGCTTTTTTTGTACGATTTGTTGTGATTAAAATGTTAAGAGTCACACTTTTGCAAGTCGATCTACGTCTTGTTCGTGCAAAATAGAATGAGCCATGTTTATTATTGGAAACACATCGAATGCCGATAGCATTCTCGGGTCTATCTAAATGGAGACGAAAATGACTCAAGAACTACTGAAAACACCACTACACGCACTTCACGTTGAAGTTGGTGCCAAAATGGTCCCGTTCGCGGGTTACGATATGCCTGTTCAGTATCCTCTAGGCGTAAAGAAGGAACACTTACATACTCGTGATGCGGCAGGTCTGTTTGATGTTTCTCACATGGGACAGCTTCGCCTAATTGGTGACGGTGCAGCTGCGTTCCTAGAAACATTAGTCCCAGTGGATATTGTGGATCTTGAGTCTGGTAAACAGCGTTACGCTTTTTTCACTAATGAAGAGGGCGGCATCATGGACGACTTGATGGTGGCTAACCTAGGCGATCATCTGTTTGTGGTTGTGAACGCAGCATGTAAAGCGCAAGATATCGCACACCTACAAGCGCATTTACCATCTGGTGTTGAGCTAGAAATTATCGAAGACCGAGCTCTACTTGCAATCCAAGGCCCTAAAGCGGCGGCTGTATTGGCGCGTTTTGCACCAGAAGTTTCTGAAATGCTGTTCATGGATATTCGTAAAGTCGATATTTTAGGCGCCGAGTGCATTGTTTCCCGTAGTGGTTATACAGGCGAAGACGGTTACGAAATCTCGGTTCCTGCTGACAAAGCGGAAGAGCTAGCACGTAAACTGACTGCGGAAGATGAAGTTGAATGGATTGGCCTTGGTGCTCGTGATTCACTTCGTCTTGAGTGTGGCCTTTGTCTATACGGTCATGACCTAGACACAACAACAACACCCGTTGAAGCGAGCTTGCTATGGGGTATCCAAAAAGTTCGTCGTATTGGTGGTGAACGTGAAGGTGGTTTCCCTGGCGCAGACATTATTCTTAAGCAGATTGAGACTAAAGATGTGGCGCGTAAGCGTGTGGGTCTAGTAGGTCAAACCAAAGCGCCAGTGCGTGAAGGTGTTGAACTGTTTGATGCTGACGGCGTTAAAATTGGCGTTGTAACCAGCGGTACGGCGGGCCCGAATGCAGGTAAGCCAGTCTCAATGGGGTATGTTCGTGCGGATTTGGCGGCGATTGGTACTGAAGTGTTCGCTGAAGTGCGTGGCAAAATGCTACCAATGACAGTTGAAAAAATGCCGTTCGTACCACAACGCTACTACCGTGGTTAAAACGAATTGAAACAAAAATGCCGAGCTTTGTAGCTCGGCATTTTTATGTCTTCTTTTCGCTTGTTTGCTTTTAGTTTACTGCTTCATCAATAGTACAGCACATATCAATAACGATATCTTCAAGCTTTTCCGGATGAATCATCTCTTCTTTTGGGATCCCAAATTGAGAGGCCATAATGGTATTAAACAATTCCCAATGCTTGATCAGCAGTTTTTCGCGATTATCTGCAATATCCGGCCATGTTTCTTGCATCATTGGCGCGAGACTGACAGCACCATGTGCGAAGATCAACATTTGCCACTTTGATTCCCACTGATCAAATTGTGCATTAGGGTTTTCGCTGTTGTACTGCTCGAAAATTCCGGTAAATATTGCAGCGAACTCATCTTTTGACTTTAAGAAATACTGCAGCAGAGCACCGTCATCGCCTTGTCGAATGGCATCGGCGATCATCTGTACTGGGTGAGGATTGACGAGAGCAAATGCTAGCATGCGAACCATAAACAGATAAATTTTTCTATTCGAAGGTGTGTTCTCCGGCATTTCATTGATGAGTTCAGCCATATAGCACTGCATGAACTCGTCCATTGCATCGCTAACCGCTTGCCAGATTTTCTCTTTGCTGCCGAAGTGGTGACGGATCAAACTATGTGAAACACCAGCCTTTTCACTGATATTGCGCAGCGAGACACGCTCGTAACCAAGTTCACAAAACATATCTGCTGCCACTTTAAGGATCAGACACTTAGTTTGTTCTGCTGCTTCAGCACTTCTACGCCCCTGCTTTCTTTCATTCATAGTTCGAATTTTCCCGAATATTAATCACGCGCTTACTTTTACCAGAAACCGAACGCTTTGACTAATTAATTTGCTATCCACCTGGAAAATATGTTGATCAATTTCAAATTCTGCTTATACTGCACGGCTGTGTAATATATAAAACCTACGGAGAAAGCGGGTGCGAAAACAATATTTAAAGCGCACTTTAGTTGGCGCAGTGGTGACATTAAGTCTTTCTGGGATGCTAACTGGGTGTAATAAAGCCATTTCTGAGCCGTCTGAACCTTTAATCAAACCTGTAAAATTACTGGCGGTGAAAGACCTAGAACTTGAAGACTCGCACGCCTTTTTAGCGCGTATTGATGCAACACATCGCGCGCAGCTTTCTTTTCAGGTTGGTGGAGAGGTTGATGAATTACGTGTACGCATGGGTCAAAAAGTCCAAAAAGGTGAAGTGCTCGCAACGTTAGACCCTAAAGATCTTCAGCTTGCGTTAGATGCCGCTCAAGCGCAGTACGCGTTAGCGAAAACACAATGGGACCGCGCGAAAAACCTTTACGGAAAAAAACTCATTAGTACTGATGAGTACGATCAGAAAGAAACTCAATATAAAGCGGCATTGGCGAACTACGAACAAGCTAAAACCGATTTGAGCTATACCAAAATTCACGCACCGTTTGATGGCATTGTGTCATATACCTATGTCAACCCGTTTCAAGTAGTAGCAGAGAAGCAGGAGATCTTGAATCTCATTGATAACACGACGTTGGATGTATCTTTCACCTTGCCAGTAAGTTATGCGGAATCTGTATCACTTGAGTCACTGCAAAACTCCGATATGTGGGTGACGATGGATAGCGAGCCAGGAAAACGTATTCCTGGGCAATTTAAAGAAATTTCGACGCAGCCAAACATCGATACCAATAGTTATGAGGCGATCGTGACCATCACTCGACCAGAAGATCGCAATTTGCTGACAGGTATGACTGGGCAGGTACACATTGCTAAACAACATGTATCGGACGCGATGACGTTACCTCAGTCTGCTTGGGTCAACAAAAATGGGACGCAAGGTGAAGTTTGGGTAATGGACAGAAGCACGCAGCAGGTCAATAAAGTCACTGTGTCACTTGACGCAGCAGGTGGTGTGAAAGCCGGGCTTGATAACAATGATTACGTTGTTATTGCTGGTGTTGAGAGACTGGTTGAAGGACAAGTGGTGAAAGCTTGGGTTCGTGAGGGAGGCATTTAATGAAACGTTCTCTACTTACGATCTCTGCGATTGCACTTGCAGTTTTAACAGGGTGCAAAAATGAAAACCAAGCTATCGTCGAGCAGTCACTTTTTGTGTCGACTATCTCGGTGGATGCACCAGTACAAAGTCAACATCGCGCGTTCAAAGGCATAGTAGTGCCTGCAGAGCAAACGCCAATGGCATTTCGCCGCGCTGGGGAAGTTCAGCACGTATTGGTTAAAGCGGGTGACGTTGTGAAGCAGGGGCAAATGATCGCAAAGCTAGATGATAGCAAAGAGAAGCAAGCCGTGAATGACGCAGAAGCACAATACACACTTGCAATTCGTCAGCTTAAACGCGGTGAAGACTTGCATGCACGTCAAATGATTTCAAAAGCGGAACTTGATGAGCTAACCGCCAATAAAGAGCTAGCTGAGGCTACTTTCTATAACGCGACCAATCAATTGAATTACACCCGTTTATTCGCCCCGTTCGCCGGTAAAGTATCTGATGTTTTCAAAGAACGTTTTGAGCGTGTGGCAATTGGTGAACCCGTGTTAAACCTATACCAAAACGATTTGGTTTACGTGCGTATTGAGCTTTCCGACAATGTTTTAGCGATGGTAGACCCAAACTCAGACAGCATGAGCTACAAGCCTAGAGCAACCTTCTCCGGCATCGATGGCAGATTTGCTTTGGACTATTTAGAGCACACAAGTGAACCCAACGCTGAAACTCAAACCTACGAAATGTACTTGACGATGCCACAGCCAAAAACAGAGATATTGCCGGGAACCAGCGTAAGCGTTTTGGTCGATATGGTGAAGGCGGGCATTACCTCTATTGATGGTTACAGTGTTCCTGTCACGGCGCTTCAAGCAGGCAGTGAAGGGAATGAGTTCTTTGTGTGGAAAAAAGAAGGTGACATTGTCACACGAGTGCCTGTCATGATTTCTCAAGTGAATGGCAATGGAGCCATTGTGTCGTCAGGTGTTAGCCAGGGCGATATTCTGATTAATTCAAATCTGCGTAAATTACGCGAAGGTAAACATGTGGATGTTGTGGAGAATAACCAATAATGAACATTGCTGAGTATTCAATAAAAAACAAAGTCATCAGCTGGTTGTTCATTATTATCCTTGCTGTTGGTGGTTTAACGTCATTTTTGGAGCTTGGACGATTAGAAGACCCGGCATTTACGATCAAAGATGCCATGATCATCTCAACATACCCTGGCGCGACGTCAAAAGAAGTTGAAGAAGAGCTGACGTATCCTCTAGAAAAAGAGATTCGAAAACTCCCTTATATCGACAAAATTACCTCTACGTCTTCTAATGGTATGTCTCAAATAACGGTGAGCATGGAAATGGACTATGGTCCTGATGAACTGCCGCAAATTTGGGATGAAATGCGCCGTAAAATTAATGATTTACGACCATCATTGCCTCAAGGTGTTCAGTCTTTACAGATCATTGATGATTTCGGTGACGTTTATGGCGTGATGTTAATGCTCACTGGTGACGATTACGACTATGTAGAGCTGAAACGTTATGCGGATTACCTGACCCGTGAAATCGAGCTTGTTGATGGTGTTGGTAAGGTAGACATCACGGGCGATCAGCAAGAAATGCTATTCGTTGAGATCTCACTTGATCGCCTTGCTGCACTGAACTTAGACATGAATGTGGTTTCGAGCTTGTTGAACCAGCAAAACAATGTGGTTTCAGCAGGTGAAGTGATGGTCAATGGCGAAAGCCTTGTTATTCGCCCAAGCGGCACCTTAAACACTGTAGAAGCACTAGAAAATCTGATCATTCATGGCCGTGACACAGGAAATCTAATTCGTCTAAAAGACGTAGCAACGATTTCTCGCGGTATTCAAGAGAAGCCAGGCAACGTGGTACTCTTTAACGGTCAAAAAGCGATTAATATCGGTATCTCGTTTGCATCGGGTGTGAACGTGGTTGAGGTTGGTGAACGTTTGGATGCGGAGCTCGCGAGCCTTGAGTCTATCAAGCCTGCTGGCATCGATATGAACTACTTTTACAATCAAGCCAATGAGGTGGATGAATCTGTTAAAGCGTTTGTAATTAGTCTAGCGGAGGCAGTGGCGATCGTAATCATTGTGTTGCTGTTTACTATGGGTTTACGCAGTGGTGTCATCATTGGAGTTGTGTTGTTATTGACGGTATTTGGTACCTTCATTTTGATGAATTACAACAACATCGAACTGCATCGTATTTCTCTTGGCGCGTTAATTATTGCCTTGGGTATGCTGGTTGATAACGCGATTGTTGTCGTGGAAGGAATATTGGTTGGCCTAAAGAAAGGGCGTACCAAAGTTCAAGCGGCTGTCGATATTGTAAAGCAAACACAATGGCCTTTGCTGGGCGCAACTGTTATTGCAATTACGGCTTTTGCACCTATCGGCTTGTCGCAAGATGCGACAGGTGAGTTCATGGGCTCTTTATTCTGGGTGCTGTGTTTCTCACTATTTTTAAGCTGGATTACCGCTATTACACTGACGCCTTTCCTTGCCGATCTTTTGTTGAAAGAGGAAAACAAAGAGCAGGGTACTAGCGAAGATGATCCTTATAAAGGCTGGTTGTTTGTCGTATTTGGGGCATCACTGAAATTTGCATTGCGATTCCGCTGGCTTACCGTTGCTGGCATGGTGGCGCTATTAGTGGGTGCTGTCGTGGCATTTGGTAATGTAAAACAGCAGTTCTTCCCACCATCGAATACGCCGATGTTCTACGTGGATATGTGGATGCCAGAGGGTACTGACATCCGTGAAACGATTAAAAAAGCTGAAGAGGTCGAAAGCTACATTCGTCAGCAAGATGATATTGACTTTGTTTCTGCTTCGATTGGGCAGGGCCTACAGCGTTTTGCTTTAACCTATCAACCAGAAAAAAGTTACGAAGCGTACGCGCAGTTCCAAGTTCGCGCGACTGATCGTGAGAAAATGTTTGGTTTACTGCATAAGTTAGATGAGAATCTGGCGAAAACATTTGATGCGCCTACGTTCCAGTTTAAATTGATGGAATTTGGTCCATCACCAGCGTCTAAGATCGAAGCGCGTATTACTGGCCCTGAACCACAAGTTTTACGTGACTTGGCGGTGCAAGTTGAAGACATCCTTCATACCGACCCTGGTGCTCGAAACATTCGTCACGATTGGCGAGAGCGCACCAAGGAACTTGTACCCGCTTTCAATGAGTCTAAAGCTCGTCGCTTAGGTATTTCGAAAGAAGATCTTTCAAGCACACTGCAAATGGCGTTTGGTGGTAGCACCTTAGGTTACTTGCGTGATGGTACACATACGTTGCCAATTATGACACGTCTTCCTGAAGAAGAACGCGTAGATTTTGAATCACTACAAAACGTGACCATTTGGAGTCCTTCGTTGCAAACGTATATTCCGGTTGATCAAGTGATTGATGGCGTTCAACTGGATTGGAGTGAGCCGCTAATTCAGCGTCGTGACCGTAAGCGTACGTTAACCGTTCTCGCGGACCATGATGTGTTGAGTGACGACACGGCAGCAAGCTTATTTGCTCGTGTACAGCCTAAAGTGATGGCATTGCATGTTCCAGAAGGGTACGAAATCACATGGGGTGGTGAGTACGAATCATCCAAAGATGCACAAGAAGGCCTATTCGGTTCATTGCCGATGGGTTACTTGTTGATGTTCATCATTACTATTTTATTGTTTAACTCAATCAAAAAGCCGTTGGTCATTTGGTTCACCGTTCCGTTAGCGATCATTGGCGTTGCTTTTGGTTTGCTTACCACGAACATGCCGTTCAGTTTTACAGCATTCCTTGGTTTGTTAAGCCTAAGTGGCATGATTTTGAAAAACGGTATTGTGTTGCTTGACCAAATTAACCTTGAGTTGGAGTCAGGTAAAGATCCTTACCTCGCGATTGTCGATAGTGCGATAAGCCGCGTTCGTCCGGTAAGTATGGCTGCCCTAACAACTATCTTGGGGATGATTCCACTGGTCTTCGACGCCTTCTTTGGCTCGATGGCAATAACGATTATGGCAGGTCTTGGTTTTGCTACTGTACTGACACTGATAGTGGTGCCAGTGATGTTTGCAATTCTGTTTAGGGTAAAACCGACCACTGCATAGGGACTCCTGGCTATTTGCCAGCTTCCTGCCTAGCCCTGAAGGTTTTCTTCGGGGCTTTTTTGATCTTACTAATACATACCAAACCATTCATTTGCTTGATTTTAATGATTTTCTTACGATTACAATGCAAATCATGCGTATACTCATGTAACGACACATCAAAGATTGAGATTACATGAATAAGCGTATATTAAACGGACTCTTCTTCGTTGGTTCTTTCACCTTGGTTGGCTGCACCGCGACGGATAGCATGCCGACAGAAACCAAACAACCTTTCCCTAAAATCAACAGTGTTAGTGCTGAAGTCATTTCCAGTTGGATTGATAGTAAGGTTTTAGCCCCTGAAGGGCTGTCGCTCGAGCAAGACAATCTACGTTATCTATCGGGTAGCGCCGACCTAAACAGCGACGGCAAGGCAGAATACATAGTGTTGCTTCAAGATCGCTATTTCTGTGGTAGTGGTGGCTGTGCTGCATATATGTTTGATAATGAGGGAAACGTTATCAATCGAATGTCGGTAACTCGCACGCCTATTGTACTAGCCGACAGTTACAGTAATGGTTGGCAGGACTTTATCGTTTGGAGTAATGGCTCATATCGACTCATGAGTTACAACGGTGAGTCTTATCCAAGTAACCCGTCACTAGAGCAAAAGGTGGATCGAGACGCTAACCAGCAGGCGGCAATCGCAAATGTAATGGCGACAGAGCTTTATCAGCAAGACGGCTATGACATTCTGCCCGCAGAGTCAAAAACCTTGTGGACGCCAGCTAACGTTTACCACTTTACCTTCAAGCACTACGGTGACCCGCATAGCGCTTATCAAGCAACGGTGGATATGAGCAGTGGGGAAGTAGACATTGTAGCCGTACCGGCTGCGGAATAAAAAACACCTCCCTTAACCGGAATTAAAGGGAGGTGCTAAATGCCAAATTCGAGGGTGGCATTGTTAACCGGAGTCGCTCTAATTAAGCTGCGACTTCTTGTTTCGCTTCTGCTTTGCTTTTTAAGAATGCGTAAGTAAAGCCAGTTACCGCTGTACCTGCTGCAATAGCCACTAAATACATTAATACTGGTGAAATTGCGTTAGGAATTAGCAGCACGAATAGACCGCCGTGTGGTGCCATTAATTTCGCACCGAATAGCATCGATAGGGCACCAGTAAGTGCGCCACCTGCCATACAAGATGGAATCACGCGCATTGGATCTTTCGCAGCAAATGGAATTGCGCCTTCAGAGATGAAACAAAGGCCCAAGACAAATGATGCTTTACCTGCCTCACGTTCATTTTGTTCAAATTTGTTCTTCGCAATGAAGGTCGCTAAACCCATACCTAGCGCAGGAACCATACCTGCGGCCATGATTGCCGCCATTGGCGCGTAAGTTTGTGAAGCCAAAAGGCCAACACCAAATGCGTAAGCGGCTTTGTTGACAGGGCCTCCTAGGTCGAAACACATCATTGCGCCAAGGATAATACCCAGTAGTACTGCACTGTCAGATCCCATGTTGTTTAGGAAGTCAGTCAGGCCGTTCATGATGCCTGAAACTGGGCCGCCTACGATGTAGATCATGACAAGTCCGGTGAACAATGTTGCCACAAATGGAATGATCAGAATCGGTTTAAGCGCCTCCATCGATTGTGGCAGTTTCACCTTATCTGCGAGGAGTTTCGCTGCGTAACCGGCAATGAAGCCAGCTGCGATACCGCCAAGGAAACCTGCGCCAGTAGAACTTGCTAGCATACCACCAACAAGACCAGGAGCCAGACCAGGACGGTCAGCGATTGAAAACGCAATATAGCCAGCAAGTACAGGAATCATCAATGCGAATGCAGAGCCACCACCAATGTTCATCAAGGCTGCTGCTAGTGTGCCTTCTTCTTTAAATGCTTCAATACCGAACACGAAAGATAGAGCGATGATCAGACCACCTGCGACAACCACAGGCAGCATATGAGACACACCGGTCATCAGGTGTTTGTAAGCGCCTTTTTTCTCTTCGGTGGAAGATGAAGAGTTAGCTGAACCAGAATGCTGATACACAGTGGCTTGCTCGAATGCTTTGTCCATCTCTTCGGCTGTTTTCTTCAGAGCTGGACCTGTTTTCGTGCGGTACATCTTTTTGCCGTTAAATCGATCAAGTGGCACTTCAATATCCGCAGCAATGATCACCAGATCGGCGTCTGCAATTTCTTGCTCAGTCAGTTGGTTTTTAGCGCCAACTGAACCACGAGTTTCCACCTTGATTTGATGGCCACGACGCTTGCCTTCTTCTTCTAAAGCTTCTGCCGCCATAAAGGTATGCGCAACGCCAGTAGGGCATGCCGTGATTGCAACAATCTTCTTCGCTGCTGATGTTGTATCTGTAGTGATAGGGGCTGCAAGTGTGGTTGCTTTTTCAAGTAAAGTGGCGTTTTCAACCGCTTGCTGGAGAAACGCAGTTGCGTCTTTTGCTACTTCGCTAATTTCCGCTTGGTAAACCTTTTTTCCTACAAAACGAGAAGTGTCGACGCTAGTATTTGCCGCAATGACAATGACTTCGGCTTGTTCAACGTCAGCTTCCGTCAATAGTGTTGGTTCAACCACACTTGATTGACATTCTATTTTGGCATTCCAGTTTAATTTTGCGGCGGCTTGTTCTAGTAATCCTGCCGCAAGGATGCTATTTGCTACACCGCTCGGACAGGCAGTAATAATGGCAATATTCATACGATAACCTTCTGTTCCTTAGTTTTGTTCTAAGTTTGTAATAGGGTAAAGCGCGCTAACTTCAGTTTGTCGCTTGATATTTTCCAGTTCTTCCTGACTGGTTAGCCCTACGCCAACTTGACTAACTGCCAAAGCAGAAAGTGCCGTAGCGAAGCGCAATAAATCGTTTTTAGGCATCAGTTGCATGTGGCCCCAACACAAGCCAGCGACCAGCGTATCGCCTGCGCCAACGGTGCTCACTACATTCATTCGTGGTGGTTGAGCACGTAACCATTCGCCTTGGTTAAGCCACATCACGCCGTCTGCACCCATAGAAACTACGATGTTCTCAATACCTTTATCGCTTAGCGTTTGCGCTGCTTCTTGGCATTGTTCTGGCGTTGCTAGATGTTCGCCAACAAAATCACCAAGTTCTTCATCGTTAGGTTTAATCAACCATGGGTGAGCATCAATACCTGACTTCAATGCGGCTTTGCTACTGTCGAACAACACCTTTTTGCCTTGTTGATGCAGTGCTTCTATCCATGCAGCGCATTGTTCGGCGGTTACGCCTCCAGGTAAGCTACCTGCAAGTACAAAGTAATCATGCGTCTCCGCTAGACGAAATAGTGTCTCCTCAAAGCGAGTAATTTCGTCGGCCGCTACTTGAACGCCAGGGAAGTTGATATCACTGACGTTGCCATTGGCCTCAACCAGCTTAACGTTGATACGAGTGGCACCCTTTACTTCCACAAATTCATTCTTAACGTTGATGTCATTGAAAAGCTGATGAAATAGCTCAGGGTTATCTTTACCGAGAAAGCCGGTAACCGTGACGTCTGCGCCTAAATCGCTCAATACTTTTGCTACGTTGACACCTTTACCAGCAGCGTGGAGATTGCTTTGCTGTACTAAGCTCACGGAACCAACGTTTAGTTCATTTACTGAACCTGTTAAATCCAATGCCGGGTTGAGCGTAATAGTGACAACCTTATTTGTTTTGTTTGTCATATCGGATCCTTAACCTTCACCAAGGCCAGAAGCGATTGCATTTCCGATAGACTCCAAGGCTTGCGGGGCATCAGGGCCTTCTGCTGTAAATTGAAGTTGGTGACCGTGCTTAACGCCCAGCGCGATAACTTTCATTAGGCTCTTCGCGTTTACTGCTTTTCCATCTCCGTCTAGGTTGGCAACACGTATAGTGGATTCAAACTTTTTCGCTTCTGCGACTAACATTGCCCCCGGACGAGCATGTAGGCCGTGAGAGTTTTTGATTTTAAATACAGCGGTATTGCCTTCTTCTGAAGATGCGGCTGTGACTTCTTCACCTTTGAACAAAGCAAGAATCTGTTCTACTGATGCATCTAAAAGCTTGCCGTGCTCATTGTTAAACACGATATTAGAAAGCGTTTTTAGGATAGGCTGGTGAGCATTGTTACATGCCGCAAACGCGACAAGTGCACGCACTTTTTGACCTTCATATTCGCAGTCGTTTGCCGTCGAGACAAATGACACGCCTGTGCGAGTGACATGTTTGTCACTGCCAATTAACCACAGGCCATTACCTAAGTGAGTTGGTTGTTTGGTAACGAGATCAGCAACGAATTCGTTATCAGCACATCCCGTATTTTTCAACAGACCACCAGCAACAGCACTCATCTGTAGCATGTCGCTCGCAGGGAACATGAGTTGAATTAAAGAAGCGTCAAAGTCTGCTTCAAGCTGAACATCACCGTGCAGTAGGGCGATGATCTCGTCTTCGTTTTTTGCATTACGCAGACGCTCTTCTACGCCATCTGCGCCTAACACTTTGGTGAGCTGTTTAAGAATGCCAAGGTGCTCATCAGATTTAGCTGCGATACCGATAGCGACGAACACAGTATTGCCATCACCCCAGTCGACACCTTGTGGGAAGTGATGCACAGCAACACCCGTTGTTTTCACCATTGAGCGAGTGTCAGTCGTGCCATGTGGGATAGCAATACCGTTCCCCAAAAACGTAGAGTTTTGGTTTTCACGGTTTAGCATGCCTTCAACGTAACCGTGTTCAACTAGGCCTTTATCAGTCAGGCTATGAGCAATACTCTTTATTGCTTCAAACTTATCTGTCGCTGATTGCGAGAGGGTAATGTCGTTCTTATTTAGCTTAAGCATGGTGCTTCTCCAGCCTTAAGGTATCAATTTAAAAATGTATTCTGTGTGAGAATTTGAACGCCGCTTCTTCTGAGCGCTTACTCAATCCTCAAACCTTTTATCTTTCAAGCTAAATCGATTCAGCTTGTTGGTAAATTTTTTAAAAGACTCAGAAAAACTGTTTTAAAAACTGACGTTAACAAACGAGCCTTTGCCGCTGTCCTATAGCCTAGCTCACAAATTGGTTTGTTGCGTGTTCGGGTGATTTACGTCAATTTTTAAGTTTTGCTGAATCCTTTCAGCTTTTATACTGAATCGGTTCAGCTTATAATTCAACTTATCGAAAGATCGTTGATGTATTAATATGATCGCGCGCACAGAATAAGGTTTAGAATATGACACTGGATGAAATAGCCAAATTAGCGGGTGTTTCTAAGACAACTGCAAGTTATGTGATTAACGGAAAAGCGCAGAAATACCGCATCAGCGAGAAGACTCAGAAAAAGGTGATGGCCGTTGTAGATGAGTACAATTATAAGCCAGATCATGCGGCGTCTTCCTTGCGGGCAGGTAATTCACGCTCATTTGGGCTTATCATCCCAGACTTAGAGAACACCAGTTATGCGCGTCTTGCAAAGCTGATAGAGCAGAACTCCCGGAAAGCGGGATACCAAATTTTGATTGGCTGCTCTGATGATGATCCTGATACAGAGCAAAAGGTGGCGGAAGCATTAGTCAGTCGTCGCATTGATGCGTTGTTTGTGGCAAGTGGTATGCCCACTGCAAACGAGTATTATCTTAAGTTGCAAAATGCTGGTACGCCAGTTATCGCGCTAGACCGTCCAATGGATGATGAGCACTTTTGTTGTGTCATCAGCGAAGATTTTGATGCCGCACTTGAACTCACTCAGTCAGTACTGTCAGAGGATATTAAGTCCATTGGCTTAATCGGTGCATTGCAAGATCTTCAAGTCTCAAAAGAGCGTGAGCTCGGTTTTCTATCTGCTTCTCAACAAGGTTGTAAAATGGCAACAGTGGGTTATGGACAACACTTCTCCCGGGAAGAAGGCAAGAAAGTCTTAGAGAGGTGGTTAACAGAGAACGCATTGCCAGATGCCATTGTTACAACGTCATATACACTGTTAGAAGGTGTGTTGGATGTAATGCTAGAAAAACCAGAACTGATGGGAAAGGTGCGTTTAGCAACATTTGGTGATAATCGACTGCTGGACTTCTTGCCTGTGAAAATCAACTCTTTGCCTCAACAGTTTGAGTTGATCGCGGACAGCGCAATGGAGTTAGCACTCAACGCTTCCGCCAAGCGTTACAAGCCTGGCGTAGAACTTATCCCGCGTAAAATTGTGAAACGTCACTAAGTAACTAAATAGGTTGCTCAAAGCTTTACTTCAGCAGTCAGCGCCACAAATGCGTGGTCGCTAGCGTTTTTATCTCTGTCATAAATCGGGTTGATCAGATGTTGGTTAGACACCTGATAGTCAACAACCTCGGCAACCGATATATCTGATAAGGTGTCAAACTCTTGTGAGAGCAAGATATAGTCGAGTACATTCCCAGTGGAAAAATGATAATGCGTGGCTGGGCGTTCATCCTTCAGGGTGTCACTTTGCAATAACCAACCATCTTTGAGTTGTAATTCAGTGACGCTGTCACCAGTATTGGATACCAATGCGCTGTTAACGCTGATAGGAGTGATAGGTTGATTCATATCGCCCATTAACACTGTCGGCATTGGTTCTTTTCGATACCTCTTTTGCATCGCGTCTCTTAACATCGCTGCTTCCCAGCCTCTTTGCTGGGTGGATAACCAGCGCCCAATAATCGTGCTAGACGTTTCTGGTTGTTCTGAGTCGGCCGGGCGTTGAGATTTCAGGTGCGTTACGTAAACGGCGATATGACCAAGTACAGGATGTATTACTTGGGCATAGATAGGTTTGCGACTGAACTCTGGAGCAACACTTACTCCAAAAGGCTCAAGCGTTGCTAAGTCAAACTCTACCGCTTGTACTTTTTCTATTGGAAACCGAGAGGCGATTGCCACAACAGGGCTTGAGTAAATGTACTCATCCTCAACATGTGGGGTGTCAACGGTCGCAAAGTAGGGGTAGCCGATGGTTGAAAAAAATTCCTGGGTCTTCTCGATACTGAACACTTCTTGTAAGCCAATCACGTCGCCTTCCAGTTTTTCAACTTGACGTTGCGTCCACGAAAGTTTGTCTCGCCATTGCTCTAACGAGTATATGTTCTCGAAATCATAGTAGGCGTTAGGCGGTGCGACAAAATTAAACAAGTTCGCAGTGACAAAGGTAATTCTACTTGGTTGAGACAAAGTATTCGCTCTTTTCAACAATAACTTAGAGAGTATATACCTTCAGGTTGCGTAATTGCAGCCTCGTTTGAAGTTGGCATTGACGTAACAGCTTGCGAATGGTCAGTTAAATAGGTCAAGACGTGCTCAAAAGCCACAAAGAACCTGCGATAGAGCATTGGCTGAGGTTTCTATTTTGGGGCATTGCGTTTAAACTTCAGAGCATCAAATATGAAGAGTAAATAACATGACCCAAGATTACGACCACGAAGAGTATTTAGAAGGCGAAGAGATTGAGATCGAAGCGATTGGCATCGATGTTGATGCGCATCCAATCGAACTGTACAAGCTTTTTAAAATCGCAAACTTGGTCAGCGGTGGCGGCGAAGCAAAACATATCATCGAGGAAGGCTACGTCGCGGTGAATGGTGAACTAGAAACACGTAAGCGCCGCAAGATGTATGATGGTGACTTTTTTGAGTTTAACCAGGAATATTATGTTGTGGTTTGCGATGCGCCAGTAACCGAACCTGAAACGGCAGAGCAAAAAGCAGAAAAGAAAGCGAAAAAAGAAGCACAGTCTTCTCGTAAAGATAAGTCTCGTCAAAGTAAGTCACCTAAAGCCTCTGGGCCTAAATCAACAGGCCGTAAAGCGGCACATAAAGAGCGTAAAGCGCAGAAAGAAGCGTTGTCTCAGTCTGCTAAGAAAGGCAAAAAAGAAGACAAACCGCAAGCCACTCGTGATCCGAAGAGCGGACGTAATTCTATTGATTTTTTCTAGGGAAATGAACGCTTAACTAAATAAGTGACATCTGAGTAAAACTAAAAAGCGCCGAGCATATTATATCGGCGCTTTTTTGGTTTCACTGTGCTGTAAGTGGGCAGTGTTAATGCACTGTCGTCTCGATGTTTAGGCTATCTGTCCAGTGATGAATGGCGCAAGGCTTTCCTAAGTAAAAGCCTTGGTAATAATCCAAATTAAGTTGATACATAGCTTGTAGCTGCACGTCTTCTTCAACCCCTTCTATAATGACTTTTGCTCCCATATGATCCGCTAGATCAACGGCGCTATGTATGGAAAAGGTTTCTCCGGCGCAGTAGTCTAGCAAATAGGAACGATCGATTTTGATGATGTCAGGGCAGAGCTGCTGAACACGTGCGATATCAGAATGTTGGGCGCCAAAATCATCGATAGCAAAGATAAAACCATTCGCTTTCATTAACTGTACGGCTTTGATTAATAAATCCGTATCTCCGCATGACTCTTCGACTACTTCAAAAACTACGTCTGTTGGGCTCATACCAAGTTCGGAAAGGCGTTTGTAAAGCAGGCCGTTATCTTTAAAGCCCATGTCTTTGGTTAGTGTGAGTAGCGTTTGAGGCATGACGTTAAGAAACAGTTTGATCGGCGTCCCCGCGAAATAGCGTGCAAAATTTCGAATGTGCATTGCTCTGGATAAAAACTCTACACATAAGCGAAAGTAGGGATCAAGACCATTACTGGCCAGAAACACGTCAGGACGAATTAGGGAACCATCAATGCCACGAATACGCAGTAAGGCTTCCATACCAATAATACGTTGGCGTCTATCAAAAATTGGCTGATAAACACTGTGAAAAGTGAATTGATTGAGAACTACGTAATATTCACCAAGATTATCTTGTTTTATGTATCGCTCGTAGTCGGATTGATTCTTTAACTCCATGAAAAACGCCGAAAATTTAGCATCTTGTCAATGTAACAGGGTGCAATTCTGATTTGAAGAATCAAATGTGCCTAATTACATATGCGGTTGAGTTAATTTGAAATGGCTTCCGATTTTGCTTCAATATGGCGAAAAATAAGTGACAGACCAAAACAAATTAAGAAGTAAGCAAGGCCGACAATCAACCAAATTTCAAATATATACCCTGATGAATTTGCCATCTCTGTCCCAACAAACGTCATTTCTTGTATCGAAATCAGTGAAACAATAGAGGTGTCTTTCACCAAAGAGATGGTTTGACCGGCAAGTGCAGGTGTGATTGATTTAAGCACCTGTGGCGCGATAACAAATCGGTATTTCACCCATCGAGACAAGCCCAATGAGTCAGCCGCTTCCCACTGACCTTGGTCGATACTTTGTAAACCACCGCGCACAACTTCTGCAATGTAGGCAGAAGAGAGTAAGCCGACACATAACACGCCAGAGGCAAGGTTTTCCCAAAGGTTCGAAGGCCCAAACAGAAAGTGCTGTAGCGCATTTGGTTCGCCGTTGTAGTTTCGTAGAAGATCTTCCAAACCAAGTAACGGGATCAATTGGTTAGAAATGAAAAAGTAGAAAATAAAAACAAATACCAACGGAGGGATGTTTCTCACTAACTGGATAAACGCATTGGCAGGTGTGCGCAACCAAACGGAACGAGAGAAGCGTGCTAAGCCTAACAAAGTGCCAAACGCTAATGCGAAGCTTATGCCCCAAACACTGAGCCTTAACGTCGAAATCAAACCTTGGAAGAAGTAGGGCAAACCACCATCTGCTCTAGGCGTGAAAAGTAATTCAAGCGCCTCTTTCCACTGCCACAAATAATGCACACCAATAGTGGACCGATGGTACAGCCAAACACCACCGATACCGCACATGACAAGTAGTACCCAGTCTAGTGTGTTTAATTGCGGTAAAAGGTAGCCTGTGCTGGATTTCGCGGGTGCTGTGCGAGTGGTAGTGTGTTCGCCCAAAAATTTGACTCCGATAAGTTATGGAAAAGTAAAATGGATGATTGGAGAGTATAGGCTCGCGGCGTCCACGAGCCATTTAGATTACTGGCCTTGCGCGACTTGATCTTGCCAATCTAATGTCGAGAACCAGTATTCATAACGTTGTTTTAACCATCCATCTTGGGTTCTTGCTTCAATCCATTTATTGAAAAAGGCCTTTTTATCTTCTTCCCCCAAGCGAACTGCAAAGGCTTCGTTACCTTTTGATAGTCGCTCAGAGAATGGAAGGAATAGTTTGTCGCTGTGTTTCACTGTCTCATGTTCTGGTTTTGGGCTAGAAGCAATGACTGCGTGGGCGTTACCATTCAGTACCTCTTGGAACGCTTGCGCGTCGTCATCAAATTGCAGGATCTTCGCTTTCGGGAAGGTTTCTCTGGCGACTTGAACGGTGAATGCGCCACGACGGGCCGCTATTTTTATGCGTCGTGAGTCAAAATCGGAGAATTCGCTAAAACCAGAGGCGAGTTCTTTGTTTGCTGCTACTTGAACGCCTGAGTGCGAGTAGGGCTCAGTAAACAAGACGCTTCTGGAACGCTCAGGCGTAACAGACATGCCACCGATGATCACGTCGAACTTTTTCGCCAGTAGTGCGGGAATAATGCCATCCCACGCAGTCGGTACGAATTCCACTTTCAAACCTGAATCTTGTGCTAAGCGTTTGGCAACATCGATTTCAAAACCGATTAACTCACCTTGCTTGTTACGCATTGCCCAAGGTACAAATGTTGACATACCAACGCGCAAAGTGCCTCGTTCTTTGATTTGATCTACATTGGGTGTGGCGACATCTTCTTTCGCGATTGTAGGCATAGCGATGGCTAGCCCTAATAATGCAGTAATGGTCGCTTTGAATAACTTCATGTTATCTCCTTATAATTTGCGCCAACTGGCTCCGAGTTTGTGTTCTAGCCATGCAGACAAGCCAGAAAGTGACAGAGTGAGAGCAAGATAAATTGCTGCCACGGTGAACCAAATTTCGAACGGCATCGCCGTCTCTGAGACGATGTTGCGTGCCTGTGTTGTTAGATCAAAAATCGCCATCACGCTTACAATGGAAGAGTTTTTGATCAAAGAAACCACTTCATTGGTTAATGGCGGTAATGTGCGCTGTAAAACCTGAGGCAAAATTACGTCTTTGTAGGTATAAAACGGTGATAGCCCGAGAGTTTGTGCTGCTTCGAATTGCCCTTTAGGAATACTGTTTAAACCTGCACGGAATATTTCCGCGGTGTAGGCACCTTGGAAAAGGGACAATGCCAAAACGGCGGTGCTGAATCGGTCCAAACCAATCGCGGGGCCAAACACGAAGTAGAGTAAATAGATTTGCACCAACAACGGCGTGTTACGTATTACTTCGACATAAGTGGTACCAATAACATTGCCGACTTTCGAATCGCTAAGCCTTAGTAACGCGGTAACCAACCCTAATACTAAGGTAAAAAATAGACTAATAGCCGAGATGTTAAGCGTTACCAATAGCCCATCAATAAGTTCTGCCGGCCACCATTCGCCATCTTCATAAAAAGCGATGTAATCAGGTACGCGCTCCCATTGCCATTGATAGCCCATAGCGTCGGCACCAGAGTCCAACACCCACACAATCGCGATGAAGAGGAGCGTCATTTGCAGTATAGCTTGAAGGACAGGTTTGATTACGCGAACTATCATCAGTAACTTAAAATTTGGTTCAAAAATGCTTGGGTGCGTGGATGCTGTGGTGTCTCAAATAAGGCGACTGGAGAGTTCATTTCCAAGATTTGGCCTTCATCCATAAATACCACGCGGTTCGCTACTTTTTTGGCAAATCCCATTTCATGCGTGACGCAAATCATCGTCATTCCGCTTTGAGCCAGCTCAACCATGACATCCAACACTTCGTTGATCATTTCCGGATCAAGCGCTGAAGTTGGCTCGTCAAACAGGAGTAAATCCGGTTCCATACACAAGGAGCGGGCAATCGCGACGCGTTGCTGCTGACCGCCAGAAAGCTGGATAGGATACTTACTCGCTTGCTCTTCAATATTGACTCGCTTTAGGTAATGTTTTGCGCGTTTTTCAGCTTCTTGTTTTGATAATTTGAGTGTGCGAATCGGCGCTAAGGTGAGGTTTTCCAGTACAGTCAAGTGAGGAAAAAGGTGAAAGTGTTGGAACACCATGCCGATTTTACCGGGCTTGAGAGATTTTGCGTGAGAAGGCTGGTCGAACACATGAAGCTGGCCTTCTTGAATCGATTCAAGATGGTTGATGCAACGAATGAGCGTTGATTTTCCGGAACCTGAAGGGCCACACACCACGACGATCTCGCCAGAATGCACGGAGAAGTTGATGTCTTTTAGAGCGTGGTAATCGCCATACCACTTATTTACGTCGCTAAACTCAACGACGGGAGTATTCTCTTTCAAAGGGGCACGCTATAACGGAAAAATATCCTTTTACAATAGCAAGTTGTGCGCGTAATTTCATTAAGAATAAGCTAATGTTTAGGCGATGATTTTAAGACTCTATTCAGATCGCTTACAAGATACATCCATGTTTCTTTAATGTTGGTGCAGTCTAGAGTCTAGAGTATGACTAACTCAGTTCAACGAGATACGGATAACGAACAACAATCGCAACAACAGACATAACCATTAGTGTCTGTGCAGAATAGTAGGTCACCATGACAACTTGTCGTGAAAATATTGACCGTCCTCCAAAGCGTTCGAAAGCCAATACGATGCCAGAGATAATAAAGATAAAGCTTCCGAGCACTGCAAAAGAGGAGGATTGTGTTTTCCCACTCAAATAATACTCGATCGAAGCCCAGCACATAGTCATCAGTACCAATATATAACTAGCAACTGGCCGTTTTTCTTTACCGAGATCCGGTCGGAACAACCAGTAGACGCATATACCGAGTCCGAACAAGGCAATTGGGAGCCAAGGTGTAAAATGCCACGCTGACATGATGGCAAAACCATAACTATAGGAGAGATGGGCAGAGCAAAAGAGCACTAATCCTGTAATGAACTTGTCTCTAGGGAGCATTAATAACACGTCACCAAGCAACGAGAGCGATAAGCCAATCAAAATCCAATGCGCATATGGCATTGGGTAAGCCGGGGACTGAATTAAAATACCAAGCATACAGAGCACTGGTAATGGTTTAGAAACGTAAAAGAGCCATTTAGAGCCTTTACGGATACTGATGATATGTATGAATGCTAATACGACAACAACTAGCCACATAAAGTGTTTTCTCGAACAGACAAAATTATGTAGTACATCACTACAACAAATCAAAACTTAATTAACGAGTTAACTCGTTCTTTGATCTCAATTATTTTTATTTGTGTAAAGCTGGACAGTTGTCTCTTTACTAACCAACACGGCCGATTTTTTGTCTGGAGGGAATCGTTGTTTTTAGAAGCCTCCTCGTTTTGAACGTGATGTGGCTTACAAAATAGCATAAAAAAACGGTATTGTGACTGTTAAGTCACAATACCGTTAAACCCTAGGAAGGGCAGTGAAGAATTGTTGCAGTTATGAGACAGCTAACTCTAAGATTTCTCGGCTACGTTCAAGTGTGATCGCCTGGTTTTCACCTAAAACAGTCATGCCGTGTTTGTTTAGTTGATCAATGATGGCATCGATAGCTTGTTCACGGCTCTCACCATAGTTTTCGAGCTTAGTTGCGACATCAAGTTGATGATAAAACGCTTCGATAGCTTCGATTGTGCGCTCTGCTAAATCCTCACCTGCTTCAAGAGCAAATACGTTGCGACCCATTTGTTCTAACTTAGGGCGCTTAAACTGCATTTGGTTACGAAGTAACGATGGTTGGACAATTGCAAGAGAACGCGCATGATCAACGCCCCATAGAGCGGTTAATTCATGGCCGATCATATGTGTCGCCCAGTCTTGTGGAACGCCACTACCAATTAACCCATTCAATGCTTGGTTAGCAGACCACATTAGGTTTGCGCGCCACATATCGTCGTCTCGTTCCGCAAACTGTTCTCCGAGTGTTTTTAAAGTTTTCAGCAGTGTTTCTGCGTAACCATCTTGAACCATTGCACCGGTAGGAAGCGTCAAGTATTGCTCACATACGTGCACCCATGCGTCAACAATGCCGTTGATAAGCTGGCGTTCTGGCAGTGTTTTCATTACATCTGGGTCTAACACGGCAAATTTTGGCTGCACTGCTGGAGACATGAACGGAAGTTTGTCTTGAGTTTCTTTTTTAGTGATAACTGCGCCCATGTTTGACTCTGAGCCTGTTGCTGGCAATGTCAAAATTGCAGCTAGAGGCGTCGCTTCAGTGACTTGGTGTTTACCAATCATGATATCCCAACCATCACCATCATACATTGATGCCGCTGCTACGTATTTGGAACCATCGATGACTGAACCACCACCTACCGCTAGAATAAAATCAACACCATGCTCTTTTACCATTGCGACTGCTTTATCGAGTGTTTCTTTGGTTGGGTTTGGTTCAACACCTGAAAACTCTAGCCATTCATGTCCCTCAAGAGCTTCTGCTACTTGGTCGTACACGCCATTTTTTTTGATGGAGCCACCACCGTATACCACTAAAACTTTTTGGTCGGATGGGATAGCTTCTTTGATTGCTGCGATTTGTTTTTGACCAAAGAAAATCTTGGTTGGGTTTACATAAGAAAAGTTCATTATTAGCCCTCTTGCTTCCAGTGAAGGAGATTGAATACATGCATATTAGTCCTGATTAATGATGGTTAACAGGTCGATTTCTGCAAATAATTTGCCTATTTCTACAAAATTAATGCTCTTGAGCTAGAAAGTTAAAGTCGAGAGGAAGTATAGTGCTCGAAACGATAATAGAGACCAAACTCGTTGGTCATTGATGGAGCGCTCTAATGCACACTCTCGCAAATATCATGCAGCAATATGTTGAAAAGCAGGGGCTGCATGACCTAGAAGGTATGAAGAAAACAGCGATAGATGGCGTATGGTTTTATCGCAGTAGCAAAGGGAATCATCGCCAGCCGTTTGTCTATCAGTCCGGCATCATCGTATTGGGTCAAGGGCATAAGAACATTCATATTGGTGATACACCAGTGCAATATGGGCCCGATGATTACCTTGTTGTCGGGGTTCCCATGCCACTAGAGTGCGAAGCGTTTGCGACAAACAATGAGCCTTTACTTGGCATTTCGATAGATATTTCGCCAACGCTTCTTCATAAACTCGTTAAAAAATTAGAGGCTGAAAAATTCAGTAATAAGTGTCTGGATGCTACCCGTTGCGGCCTTAAGTCGGTACGTATGAATGAAGGTATGTTGGATGCGTGCAAACGGTTAATGAAAGCAATGTGTAACGAGCTTGATGTCATCATGCTTGGCGAGTTGCTTCTTGAGGAAATTGTGTATCGTACTTTGGTGAGCAAAGAGGGGTATGTTTTATTTGACCTAGCACATCAAGAAGGTTCTTACGCGAGGGTAGCTAAAGCACTAAATCGTGTACATCAAGCGTATCATGAACAGTTGAACGTACAAGCATTGGCTGAAGAAGCCAACATGAGTGTGTCTGCTTTCCATCAAGCATTTCGCAATGTCACGCTTGAATCTCCGTTGCAATATATTAAGAAAGTTCGACTTAACAAAGCGCGCGAATTGATCCAGTTAGAGGGGAGACGTGTTAATGATGCAGCGAGAATGGTCGGGTACACGAGCCCATCACAGTTTAGTCGCGAGTACAAGCGGCATTTTAATGAAACGCCAAGGTCAACAAAGGCTTAGTGATCTTTATTTCAAAATGGCGACTTTTTTTACCTTTTTTATTAATTTGCGAGTGACATATTTATTTGAGTTATAAAATTAGTTACTGGTGCCAAATAATAGGTACGTTGTTGCAATCATTTAGTGGATTGTTGCGAGGCGGTGTGGAAAACTCGTAAATAGATAGTGTGAAATCACCAACTTGTACTTAAGTTATTTTACGTCGAAATAAAAGTATAGATGCGCTTCGTTTAGCGCATTTAGTATTGTTTTAACAATAACTTAAGGAAGAGCGATTATGCACCTTAAAAACGGCAACGCAGTGAAAAACGTGTTCACACTAAGCACACTCACCGCTTCTTGTCTTATGGCCTTCAATAGCTACGCAGCAGTTGACTGTGCCCCTCTAGAAACTTGGCAATCATCAAAAGTTTATAACGGTGGCGACCAAGTTCAGCATGAAGGTAATGCTTATAAAGCGCGTTACTGGACGCAAAACAACAATCCAGCGCAATCTGGTGAGTGGGGCGAGTGGGAAACACTTGGCGCTTGTGATGGCACTGGACCGGTTGAACCACCTCAGAATGAAGTCCCGACGGTTACTCTGACATCGCCTTCTGCGTCGGCTTCTGTGACTGCGGGTGATGTTGTTAACCTAGCTGCAGATGCGGCAGATACTGATGGGACTGTTAGCAAAGTAGAGTTCTTTGTTGATGGTGTATTAGTTGGTCAGGCAACGTCTGCGCCGTATGCTGCATCGTGGACAGCAACTGAAGGACAGCACGAGTTCTCTACCAAGGCCTATGACGATGCAGGTGCCGTTAGTACGGCAAGTGTTGTGACGTTAACTGTGGCATCAGCGCAACCTGGTAACGAAGCGCCGACAGTGGATGTCGCGCTTTCTGCGAGCTCTATTGACCTGGGTGGTTCCGTAACACTGACTGCAAATGCTACGGATGCGGATGGTACCGTTGCTAAAGTTGATTTTTATGTTGCAGGTGTGCTTGCTGGCACTGCTACAACAGCGCCATACACGCTGGATGTAACCCCTTCACAAGCTGGCTCATTAAGTGTTTATGCGAGAGCAACCGATGATGCTGGAGCAACAGCAGATTCTGCAATTGCGACGTTAACAGTAAACGGCGGCGCAGTGACATCTAATTGTCGTCCTGATGGTCTTTATCAAACAACGGGTGTAGATGTTCCTTACTGTTCTATTTATGACGAAGAAGGCCGTGAGAAAATGGGGGCTGATCACCCACGTCGTGTAATCGGCTACTTCACCAGTTGGCGATCAGGTGACGACCCACAATCGACTTACCTTGTTAAAGACATTCCTTGGGAACAACTTACTCACATTAACTACGCGTTTGTGAGCATTGGTTCTGACGGCAAAGTAAACGTTGGCGACGTAAATGATCCTAACAACCCTGCTACAGGTAAAACTTGGCCAGGCGTTGAGGTAGATCCTGCTCTTGGTTTTAAAGGTCATTTTGGTGCACTAGCAACTTACAAGCAAAAACATGATGTTAAAACGCTAATCTCGATTGGTGGTTGGGCTGAAACGGGCGGTCACTTCGATACGAACGGCGATCGTGTAGCTGATGGTGGCTTCTACACCATGACGACGAATGCGGACGGTTCTATTAATCATGCTGGTATTGAGAAGTTCGCAACTTCTGCCGTTGAAATGATGCGTCAGTACAAGTTCGATGGCCTAGATATTGACTATGAATACCCGACGTCAATGGCTGGTGCTGGTAACCCTTACGACAAAGACTTCATGGAACCACGTCGTCAGTATTTATGGGCGTCTTACCAAGAGCTGATGAAAGTATTGCGTGAGAAACTTGATGCGGCATCCGCGCAAGATGGTATTCATTATATGCTGACTATCGCAGCACCATCTTCAGGTTACTTGCTACGTGGGATGGAAACCTTCGATGTAACTAAGTATCTAGACTACGTAAACATCATGTCTTACGACTTGCATGGGGCTTGGAATGATCACGTTGGTCATAACGCGGCTTTATTCGATACAGGTAAAGACTCTGAGCTAGCGCAGTGGAACGTATACGGCACTGCTGCATACGGTGGTATCGGTTACTTGAACACAGACTGGGCTTACCATTACTTCCGTGGCTCTATGCCAGCAGGTCGTATCAACATTGGTGTTCCTTACTACACCCGTGGTTGGCAAGGTGTTACTGGTGGCGACAATGGCCTTTGGGGCCGAGCGGCACTACCAAACCAAGCAGAGTGCCAACCGGGCACAGGTGAAGGTGAGAAGAACAACTGTGGTCACGGCGCTATTGGTATCGACAACATGTGGCATGATACCGACCCTAAAGGAAACGAAATGGGCGCTGGTTCTAACCCAATGTGGCATGCTAAGAACCTAGAAAACGGTATTTGGGGCTCTTACGCAGCTGCTTACGGTCTTGACCCTGTCAACGATCCTTCAGATAAGTTTGTTGGTACTTATACTCGTCATTACGATAGCGTTGCTGTGGCACCTTGGTTGTGGAACGCAGAGAAGAGCGTATTCCTATCTACGGAAGATAAAGCTTCTATCGAGGTGAAAGCCGATTACGTTATCGATAAAGAGATCGGCGGTATCATGTTCTGGGAACTAGCCGGTGACTACAACTGTTACGTACTGGATGCAAATGGTAATCGTACGGCAGTAGATGCAACTGAACAAGCTTGTGCGGCGGGTAATGGTGAATACCACATGGGTAACACTATGACCAAAGCTATCTACGACAAGTTTAAGTCTGCGACGCCTTACGGTAACAAAGTAGCGACTGGTCCAACACCAACTGAAGCAGTAGACATTACTGTTAGTGTTGGCGGCTTCAAAGTTGGCGACCAAAACTACCCAATTAACCCGAAAATCACGTTTACGAACAACACTGGTCAAGCGATCCCTGGCGGTACTGAATTCCAATTCGATATCCCAGTATCTGCGCCGGACAATGCGAAAGACCAATCAGGTGGTGGTTTGAAAGTGATTGCTTCTGGACATACTCGAGCAAACAACATTGGTGGCTTAGATGGCGTAATGCACCGTGTGTCGTTCTCTCTACCAGCATGGAAAGACTTGCCAGCGGGCGGCACTTACGAGCTTGATATGGTTTACTATCTACCAATCTCTGGTCCGGCTAACTACTCAGTGATTTCTGGTGGTAAAGAGTTTGCGTTTAAGTTTGAACAGCCAGATCTACCAATTGGTGATCTCAATGCGGGCACGGGTGGTGGTACCACTGAACCAGGTACGTGTGATACGACAGGTTTAGTGACATACCCAGCTCTGCCACAAACGGATTGGGCAGGTAATCCAAGCCACGCTAACCAAGGTGATAAGATCATCCACAACGGTGTGGTTTACCAAGCGAACTGGTGGACAGCGGCTGAACCGGGTACAGATGGTAGCTGGTCAACGGTATGTAACATCTAATTATTATGGATTATTTGTTATAGCCTAATGTTTACAGGCACTTAAACAAAAGCGCACGATGATTATCGTGCGCTTTTTTGTTGTGATAGTTTGTCGTTTAATCGAATTGGTAACTTTCAGGTATGACGACAATACCTTTGTCTGAGATTTTAAATCGCTTCGCATCTTCAAGTTTGTTGATGCCAATTTGAGTATGTGGCGGAATACGAACATGTTTATCAACTATGCAGTTGACCAACTGACTTCCTTCACCGACTTCTACGTCATCAAAAATGATGGAATCGACTACCGTTGCACTATCTTGAATGCGTACATTAGAGGAAATAATGGAGTGCTGTACCGAGCCTCCGGAATTGATGACACCGGTAGCAATGATGGAGTTAATAAAAATGCCTTCATTACCCGTGGCCGACGATACAGTACGAGCTGGTGGAAACTGCGGCTCGTAAGTACGAATCGCCCAATTAGACTGATAAAGGTTCATTGGCGGCACAGGTTCTAGTAGATCCATATTCGCTTCATAGAAGGAATCAATGGTACCCACGTCGCGCCAATAGCAATCTTTATCGACGCGCCCTTTACTGCCACAGAATTGATAAGCGTAAACGGATTCGGTATCAATTAGCTTAGGTATGATGTCTTTTCCGAAGTCATGGCTTGATGAATCGAGTTTTGAGTCTTCTTCAAGCGCTTCTTTCAAAACATCCATATCAAAGATATATATTCCCATAGAAACAAGGCTTCTGGTCGCGCTTCCAGGAAGAGTAGGTGGGGTTTCAGGTTTCTCTATAAACGAAGTAACGAGCCCGTTTTCTGTGGTGCCCATTACACCGAATGCTGAAGCATCCTCTACGGGAACATCCATACAGGCAACGGTGAGCTTAGCACCTTTCTCTTTATGCTCTTCAAGCATTGCGGCGTAGTCCATTCGATAGATATGATCGCCGGATAACACAACCACATACTTTGCATCATTTCGCGATAGCAACCACATGTTGTGATAAATCGCATCGGCGGTTCCTTCATACCATGCACCACCTTTGCGCATTTGTGGTGGAACAGCAGTAATGTACTCGCCTAGCTCTGGATTGAATATCGACCAGCCGTCTCGTAAGTGTTTTTGAAGTGAATGAGATTTATATTGGGTTAAAACAAGGATCTTGCGTAAACCCGAATGTAAACAATTGGTTAGTGTGAAATCTATAATTCTATATTTTCCGCCAAAAGGTACGGCTGGCTTGGTTCTGTCATCGGTGAGAGGGCTGAGTCTAGACCCCATCCCTCCTGCTAAAATTACGGCGAGTGCGTCTTCCATAGTATTCCCTTTCCCTTTTCTGACATGCATCAAAACGGTGCTAACCTGAAGGAGGTGGTATGCAACGCAGAGGTTTTGAAAAGCATGTGCTAATGTGCTTATTAGTGAAAAGTCTACTACAAGAATCGAGCCATAGAATATCTCCTTAAAAATCAAGGAGGTTAAAATTTCACTGTAAGACAACTGCACCATATTAGTGAAGCGCTAAATAGCCCGTGCATCAAATTGGCGCAAAATTGTAGAAAGGAGAGGTCAACAAGTATGGATTTACAATGTAAAGTGGCTACAAAACAAGAAGATAAATAGGGTTTTCTAGCTTAATAACTATGGCTAAACAAGGCTTAGGGTTAGCGTCTTAACTCTAAAGGTCTAAAACAGGCGCGTTGATGTAAGGCAAGAGAGCTTTGTATCAACAATTCAAGAGTAGAAGGCCTGAGACAACTCTTTTCACAGTTGTTGAGAGTGAGTGGATAGGTAAGTAGACCACTCACTCAATGAATATGTTCACTATCACTGATAGCGATACGTTATCACTGCACTAAGAGAGACCGACGATATTTCCTTCATCATCAAGATCTAAATTCATAAATGCGGGTTTATCAGGTAAGCCTGGCATCGTCATCACGGTTCCAGATAATGCATAAATGAATCCTGCGCCCGCACACAAGCGCAGCTCGCGGATTGGGACGGTAAAACCAGTTGGTGCGCCTTTGACTGCGGAGTCCGTGGTTATAGATAGTGGTGTCTTCGCGATGCAAACCGCTAAGTTGTTAAAGCCTAATTGCTCAAAATGTTTGAGCTGCTCAGTCGCGATAGGAGTCATTTCTATATTGGTTGCTCCATAGCCCGCTTCACATACTGCCATGAGCTTTTCGAGTAATGATTGCTCTTTGTTGTATAACGGACAAAACTCTACAGGCGTGGTACACGCATCAATAACATGTTGAGCTAGTTCCGTTGCGCCTTGTCCGCCTTGCGAAAAAGCGGTGCTGATGGCTACTTTAACTTCGGGATTAAATTGGTGAATCAGCTCTTCAAGAGCTTTAAGCTCTTTCACACAATCTTGTGGAAACTGGTTAATGGCAACGACAGCAGGTAAACCGTATTTATGAACGTTATTTATGTGCCATTTTAAATTTTCAAACCCAGCCTCCAATGCTGCTTGGTCCGGATTAAAAATGGAATCTGGAATAGCCATACCTGGCCGTAAATCGTAGTGTCCGGAATTCGCTTTGAGGCCGCGTAATGTTGCTACGATCACTACACAGTCCGGGGCTTTGTTGGCGGCAGCAGCTTTAATGTTACACGCTTTCTCAAATCCCATATCCGAACCAAAACCGGCTTCAGTTACCGTGTAACCTGACAGTTTTAGCGCAATATCGTCCGCGATAATGGATGAATTTCCATGGGCGATGTTTGCAAATGGACCTGCATGGATCAACGTAGGAACACCTTCTAGAGTTTGCATCAGTGTTGGTGCAATCGCCTCTTTTAGTGTTACTGCCATTGCTCCTGCAACTTGTAGATCTTCCGTAGTGACGGGGGTTCCGTTCAAATCGTACGCTACGACAATTTTCCCGATACGTTGACGTAAATCTTTTAAATCTTTGGCTAGTGCAATTATAGCCATTAACTCGGAAGCAGCTGAAATATCGAACCCTTCGTCACGCTCGAAACCATTGATGGTTTTTCCTGCATCATTGAGGCCAATTTTGACTTTACGTAGTGCACGATCATTATGGTCCATCACTCGTTTCCAAGTAATACTTGCCGTGTCGATTTTAAGTGCTCTTAACCCGGTGCGTGATTCAAAGGCATCATAACCCTCGCGTTGCTCATGGAACAAGCGAGCGTCAAGAGCGGCTGAAGCAAGGTTGTGCGCCGCTGTCACTGCGTGAATGTCACCAGTAAGGTGTAAGTTTAACTCTTCCATTGGAGCTACTTGAGAATAACCGCCGCCCGCTGCGCCACCTTTAATACCGAAGACGGGTCCCATCGAAGGTTGCCTTATACATGCAATAACAGATTGATTAAGCTTTGCTAAACCTTGCGCCAGGCCTATCGTCGTAACGGTTTTTCCTTCGCCAAGAGGAGTCGGCGTGATCGCAGTGACGAGTACAAGTTTACCGTCATCATTTGCTTTGAGTCGTTCCAAACATTTTGGGTGGACTTTGGCTTTGTGCTTCCCGTGAGTGTCATACTCTTCGGGCAATAGTCCTACTTTTTCCGCGATAACATCAATAGAAGAAAGTGGTGTGTTTCGGCAAATTTCGATATCTGACTGCATGGAGAATCCCCAAAGTGGCACACAGGTAGCGTTGAAAAACTACCTGAGTTATAACGAGTATTATTGTGAGGCAAAGGTCTGCTTGGTGATGGTACTGTTTCGGTTAGGCTTGTAAAGAGTTTACTGCTTCGTATTGTGCGACATACTAACGAAATCTACTCGTTATAGTGCTAGATAAAAACAAAAAGGCCACCAAATGGTGACCTTGATATATTTTTAGCTTTAAAGCTGTCGTTTTAACGATCCCAATAAGTCTCTTCTAAGCTATCTTCTCGTTCAGGAAGCGCTCGCGATAGGCGAGGAGAGTGCTGCGTCAACACTTCATAGCTTACTCGGTTTGCGTATTTACAGATCTGAGAAAGCGAGGAGTAGGTTAAGCATCGTACTTCGTGCTTTTCTGAGTTAGGCACTTCTTTTTGGTGGAAAGAGTTTGCTGCCATGTCATGCAGTAAGGCTGAAAGGGCTGCATCACCTGCACCGTTAGTGTTCTTAATCTCTAGTGGTCCACCAAGGTAAGGGCCGATGTGAGAGTAGACCTTCATTGGGTTTTGACAGTCTTCTTTACGCATCGCACGACTAAACTCGTACTGGTTAAAGGCTTCGAGGGAGCTTTCAAGGATGTCGTGTGTGGTTTCTCGTTTTACTTTCTCGTCGGTGTAACCAGCCATGTACAGACCATTTGGTCCTGCCGTACACAGTACGAGATCAACCCATTCAAGTGCTTTATCAGCAGCAGCTAGCGGCTCTGTTTCACCTGTTAGCGCCGCACCTTCTTCTTCATTCATAGCGACAACAGAAATGTTTTCGCGAATGTATTCTTGCCACCACTGTGCGTTGCCTTCGATAACGTACTTCGTCCCTAACGTAAGTACAACAGGGACATCGTGCTTCTTAGCAAAGTCGATCGCTCTTTGTACCGCTTTAGGCATTGGATCTTCTTCTTTACCACGCATTAGGTAAGAAGAAACAACCAGGGCTGATGCTTTCTCAAAGATCTCTTCAGGAATGCTTTCCGGAAGTAGTTGATTCATATGACCTTCGTTGATAGCAAATGTACGCTCACCGTCTTGAGAAATTAGGGTGTAGCAGCGACCAATAGGGCCATCTACCGTTTGTAAATGGTTAAGGTTCATGCGTGAAGACGTACGGCAAAGGTAGCGGTAAGCAAAAGAACCGACTTGAATGTTCTTAGACATCACACCGAGCAAAACGGATTTGCTATCGGCTAAAACTGAGTAGTTGTGAAGAGTATTGCCAATCGTGTCACCTGGGTATTGGTGTGTGATCAGGCCTTGCTCAACCAGTTCTTCGTAAAGAGCATCTGCTTTGCTTTCTTCAAGAACGAGCGAATGTCCTTTACTCAGGTTGTATTTCTCTAAAAACGCGTCATCTACACGTGCTTCGATATCTACAATGGTTTGACCGACACCAACAATAGTTGGGCGATATAGCTTAGGTGCCTGTCGGATTTGGTTTACTAATGGATCTCGAGCGTGAGTTGGGAAGTAGTGTTTAGATTTACGCTGACCAGGAAACTTCATGCTTGTTCTTGAGTGAGAAAAAAAAGAGGCGGGATTGTATCACAAAAAAATGAAAATCGTGGCGATTTATTACAAAGAAGTCAGCTCGCTGAAAAAATCAGCGAGCTGAGTAAATAGCAACCAAAGCAGCTGCAATTTATGACGCTTGTCGTATTGCAATGGGTTGTTTTTTAAACTTGTTGCTCAGCAGCGCCCGGAAAGAGCCTGCTCCGCGCTAACTAAATTTACCCGCGTTACTTTTTCACTTCAGTTGGCTCAACGTAAGCCTTGGTACCCCAAAGTGGGACTGTCGAAAGGCTATGTTTAAAACTACCATCGGTCTCTTTTGTTGTATAAGACAAGTAGAGTAAGGTTTGGTTATCGGCATCATAAATACGGCGAACCTTCATTGTTTTGAAGAAAATGCTTTTTGACTTCTTAAATACAATTTCACCGGACTTACTCTTATCTATTTTTGCAATCATTTCCGGTGTGATTTCGCCAGTCTGACGACATGATATTGAGCTATCACTTGGATCTGCTAAGCTGAAATCCGCTTCGATAGAGGCGATGTGACATGTGACACCTGTTACCACCTCGTCTTTCAACTCTCCGACTTTGATGTCTTTCAAAGTAAACCAACCGAGCCCCACGTCAGCAACATCGTTATCTGAACAACCAACTAGAGTAGTAGCAAGCAATGCACTTAACAGCATCTTTTTCATTATTTTTGTCCTTAACTAGGAAAGATATTGATGAAATCTATCAGAGGTTTGCACCTAAAACAAAATTTAGCCACGGAAAGGTCTATGTGCGCTAGGTTTGTTGCGGGCTTCATGCTAATGTACTGCTCTAAACGAAGGTATCAAGATGAATGAACAACAGTTAGCCAGTATCGAGCGTAAAAATACATGGCTGTATGAACTGGTCGAAGTTGAATTTCCGACACCAGAGAGTTTGAAAGGGCGCGATGTCTATTTCAAAACGCTAGAAAAAGCAACGTATCAAGTAGTCGACAAAGACACACTACTGGAAAGTGACTCTGAATTTAACCCCGACGATATTTTTCTGGTCGATTTTCATCGACTGACCATTATGTTCTCTATCTTGCAATCTCAGCGCTGGGAACAGCAGTATGATAAAGATATGATCATTGAATATCTGACACAGATTATCCTCACGCCAGATTTTGAATTATATGTTGGTTTTAAATCTGGAGTCCCAATTGGTGCTGCTATTGTTAGCCATCTCGAAGGAAATACACTCATCTCTGATGTTGCTGTTTCTGAATCAAAATACAAAAGCTCGTTTGTGGCTGATCTGGCTAAAAGACTAAGCACCGAGCAAAAACTGTTAGACTCAGTGGTTATCGAAAACTAACTTACACATCAATGTGCATAAAAAGTAAAGCAAGATGACGTTGGGTGATCTTGCTTAGAAAAACTGTAATTGCTCCCTTCTATTTCCATGAAATGCCAAGCTCGTCGTTTCAACAATCCCAAACTCAAATAAGATTAATCCAAACATTCTTAAAATCGCTTGGGCTTGAGCCTTTAAGACGTCTGGAGATGGCTATGGCAATTACCAATATTAAGTGCGTGATATTTGACTGTGATGGTACGTTGGTCGACAGCGAAAGACTGTGTTGCCAAGCGCTCGTCAATGTATTTAACCAGCATGGGGCTGAGTTAACGATGGAAGAGTGCGTTTCTCACTTTAAAGGAGGAAAGCTCGCTGACATCCTTTTAGATACTAAAGAATTGAAAGATATCAAAGTCCCAATTGATGTTTTAGAGCCGCAATACCGAGAAGAAGTCCAGTCTCTTTTTGTGCGTCACTTACAGCCGATGGATGGCGCAAAACGATTAATTCAGTTTTTGGATTCGCATAATATCGAATATTGTGTGGCGTCTAATGGACCTAAAGATAAAATTGAATACGCTTTGGAGTTAACCGGTTTACTCGATGCTTTCCGAGGGAAAGTGTTCTCGGCATTCGATGCGAATAGTTGGAAGCCTGAGCCCGATTTAATCATGTACAGTGCTATGAGCATGGGCTTTTTACCAAGTGACTGTCTTTATATTGATGACACGCCTAAAGGAGTTGAGGCGGGACTAAACGCCGGTATAAAAACGATACAGTTATTTAATGGTGAAGCTATCAATCTTGTTGATGACGAGCGTGTAATTCGCATCCATCATTTAGATGAATTAAAAGAGCAGCTGTGTGGCTGCTCTGTTTGACCTACTAATGGCAAACCGGACTCAAGCTGTGGATGTGCTTAAGTTTAGACTGTAGGTAAGGCGTTTGATGTAGACATTGGATAGATGAGAAGTTTTTTGTATGAAATCCGCAAGCAGCGCATGTGAATTTCTCGCCATCCGATGAAATGAGATATTCATCTCCTTGGCAGAGTGGGCAATTCAGGTTCTCTATGTCTTTTGTGTCTTTGTAATTATTCATATTGTTTTCCAGCAGCAAATTGGAATTGGCAAGATCAAGCATAGCGGAACGCTTTGTTTAAGAACATTATTTCATCCGGTACAGCGAGAACTTGAGATTCACTTCAAATATCCACTTGGATGTCGTAGAAAATATCGAAGGTAATAGTTGAACACGGTTTAAAGAAAAGGGCTCCTTAAGGAGCCCTTGTTGATCATAAGTTCCACAATGTTATGAGGTGCGGTAGCGTTGTAATATCTCACCAAGAGAAACGGAGGCTTGCGTGAGATTAGCGACGCCAGCGGTAGATTGCTCCGCCACTTCTCTGATTGTGCTTGATTGACTACGAATTTCTGAAAGTTCCGATGCAATATCGTTAGCAACTGCGCTTTGTTCTTCAGCAGATGTGGAAATCTGAATGCTCATGTCCATTAATGAGCGTGCTGACTCGGCAATAGAGGTAACATCATGGCCGATTTCATCAATAAGCTGGCTGCTGGTTTGAGCTTGCTGAACGGTTCGGTTGGTGATTGAAGCAATGTTCTGGCTCTCAATTTGAAGCTTCTCAATCATGGCTTGGATCTCTACTGTTGCCTGTTGAGTTCTGCTTGCTAATGTACGTACTTCATCGGCAACCACTGCAAATCCACGACCTTGTTCACCAGCACGGGCTGCTTCGATTGCTGCGTTTAGTGCCAACAGATTAGTTTGTTCTGAAATGGCGTTAATCGTTGTGATCACGTCATTAATCTGCGTCGTATTCTCGTTTAAATTGGTTACTGACGTAGAGGCTTGTTCAATATAGCTAGATAACGTCTCTATCTCGCCAATCACGTTTTGTACACGGCTTCTGCTTAGTTCGATCTTCTGGGCATCTTGGTCTGACTGCGTCGTTGCTTGTTGAGAAATACTTGATACCTCCTTTGCAGAGGCTGTCATTTCTTCCATTGCTGTCGCGACTGAATCAAGCGTTTGATATTGATGAGATATCTGGGTTTCACTCAACTGCATATCTTTTTCGAATGCAGAAGATGTCTCGCTCAACATCGTTGCATTATTTTTAACACTATTAACCAGTTCACTTAAGGTATCCATAGACTTGTCTAGCGCACAGCCGATGGTACCGAATTCATCTCGACCTGGATGGAAACCAAGACGAGAGGTTAAGTCACCGTCACCAATTTTTTCGGTTGTTGTATATAAAACCCACAGAGCTCCTCCGATAAACGTTGCCACCCAGTAAGAGAATAGGGCAAAAGGAATAACCCATAAGAAGCTGAGTAATAGTGACGATAGAGCTGATGATTTTAACGATTCGTATTGTGTGGACACATTTTGAGTCAGCTTAATCACTTCCCCAGAATGCAACTTGGCATAAGCGGTGACAGACCCATCGACAAAAGAACTCTCGCTTACGCGGTTCGATTTCGATACGCCGTCAATTTCTGTAGCGCGGTTTGATTGAGCATCAACGATACCAGAAAGCTTCGCTTCGCTCGCCGAGATGGCTTGCTGCTCAAATTGTTGTATTTCATTGAAGTAGCGGCTTCCAGCCACTGAAGTGAGGGCTACTAAAAATAGTAGGAATATAACCCACATTTTGTCGTTGATAGACATCTTGATAAACAGCCTGTCTATCGTTCTAAACTCAACTTCTCTCATTTAAAGCTCCATTAGAGATAAAAGATATTGACCAAATCTATTGCTATATCGAAACAAAATATGCGAAGTTAATCAGCAAAATATGTAACGAATACTAAATTTAGTTTAAGAAATGAGATCTAAGGACGCCTATAACAGTATGTTATATCTTTAAATTGACATGAATGTTGATAAAAGAGTCATTTCTCTAAAGTGTTAAGCGGATATGAAACTTAATTGCAATCGTTTACTTTTGATTGTGCTCATAGGTTTTCAAATCTTTACTTCTCGCTGTCATGAATGTGTCATATAAAGACTATAAAAAGGAGTTGCTGATGTGGATATGGCAAGAGCCAGGCCGTCAGCAAGTAAAAGCAAGAGAGCTTAAAATAAAGGAGGTCACAATGAGCGACCAATACCAAAACGATGAGAGCCTAGAGCTGCTAGATGCGCTTGAAATTGGCATTATCTTGTCGGAATACGTTGGCTCAGACAACGAAGCCGAATAGCGGAACACTCTCATCTCGTCGTAATTGACGTTATACTAGGTTCATGTCACACCAAGCCCTAGAGGCCAAAACTGGCGTCGAATGAACTTTCTAGCCCACCTGCATATCGCAGATCACAGTAACAGCCATTTGTTGGGAAACTTGCTTGGAGACTTCGTAAAAGGAGATCCAAGCAAGCTGTATGAACGCGATATCTCAAATGGCATCAGATTACATAGATTTGTTGACCGTATTACCGATCATCATCCAATCGTCAACGAATGTAAGCCTCATTTCACTGGTGTTGCGAGACGTTTTGCACCTATCGCTTTGGATATGTTTTGGGATCATTGCCTCGCAAAACACTGGAACGACTTTCATTCCGTGCCTCTCGAACACTTTGTAAAAACGGCATACGAGAGAGTAAACCGAGAGGTTCATGAACATTTGCCGCCACGTTTTTTGGTGCTCCACAGCAGAATGTGGCATGGCCGATGGCTTCAATCCTATCAAGATCTAGACAATATAGAATTTGCACTACATCGGATGTCGCAAAGAAGCCCTAGAATGGCAGACTTAACCACAACATTTAAAGTGATTGAAAGTGATTACACCGAATTAGAAGAGAAGTTCTCGTCACTTTATCGAGATGTTTTGCGCCAGTCGTATGATTTTCAGCAACAGCTTAATGACTCAACTCAATGAGATAGAAAAGTAGTATGGCTTTAGGGGCTCTGGTAAACTCTGCGCTCCAAAAATAATGAGGTTACACATGTCTGTTAATTTTGCTGATTTAGGCATCGAACAAAAGCTAATCGAGACGCTAGGCAATCTAAATATCGTGACGCCAACACCAGTGCAAGAAAAGTCAATTCCACACGTCCTTGCAGGAAAAAACTTACTTGCTGCTGCACAAACTGGTACGGGAAAAACGGCTGCGTTTGGTTTACCTATCATACAAACCGTTCAGCAAAAGAAACTTAACGGCACACCTCAAGCATTGATTTTGGTTCCAACACGCGAGCTTGCACAGCAGGTATTTGATAATTTGAATCAGTACTCGGCAGAAACAGAACTTCGCATCGTGTGTGTTTATGGTGGTACAAGCATTGGCGTACAAAAGAGAAAGTTAGAAGAGGGCGCTGATATTTTGATTGCCACGCCAGGCCGCCTTTTGGATCACCTGTTTAATGGTAACGTAAACATCTCTAAAACCGGTATGCTCGTGTTAGACGAAGCCGACCGTATGTTAGATATGGGATTTTGGCCTGACTTGCAGCGCATCTTCCGACGTTTGCCTGCTGAGAAACAGATCCTATTGTTCTCTGCGACATTTGAGAAGCGAATCAAAACTATTGCGTATAAACTCATGGAATCGCCAGTTGAAGTCGAAGTTTCACCAGCAAATACGACTGCTGAAACGGTAACACAAATGGTTTATCCAGTGGATAAAAAACGGAAACGTGAATTGCTAGCGTACTTAATTGGCTCGCGGAATTGGCAGCAAGTGCTTGTATTTACAAAAACGAAGCAAGGCAGTGATGAGTTAGCGAAAGAGCTCAAGTTAGATGGCATCAAAGCGGTTTCTATCAACGGTGATAAATCACAGGGTGCCCGCCAAAGAGCTTTGGATGAATTTAAACAAGGTAAGGTACGTGCTTTGATTGCAACCGATGTGGCAGCACGAGGGTTAGATATTCAAGAGCTAGAACAAGTCGTGAACTTTGATATGCCATTCAAAGCAGAAGATTATGTCCATCGAATTGGCCGCACTGGAAGAGCTGGAAAGTCAGGTTTGGCGGTTTCTCTGATGAGTAGAGATGAGGAGTACTTGTTGCAAGCTATCGAGAATCTGCTTGATCAACGCTTACCCCAAGAATGGCTGGCAGGTTTCGAACCAAGTCTTGTAGAAGAAGTTGAGCCTGAACAAAATGGGCGTCGTCGTAGTCGTTCATCTGAGAAGCGTAAGCTAAAAGCAAAATTGGCGATTCATAAGAATCGTGGTAAATCACGTAGCTCTCGCTAAACCGCGCAAACTTTTGTTCTTACATAGTCAGGCTGTTTTTGCCTCTTCATAGACGTCTAACGTTTGGGGGATAGCAAGTAGGTACCCTTGATACATATCGAAACCGAGCTTTTTCATTAAGCGAAGTTGATGCTCGGTTTCAATTCCTTCGATAACGGTTTTAGAGCATAACGCTTTTGCGAGTGATAATGCATCGTTAAGCGCTTTAAAATCACCGTTTTCATACCTTAGCAATAAAGAGCGATCCATCTTGATTATATCTGGGCAAACGCTTCTCACTCGCTCAGTTGTCGATGCATTGACGCCATAATCGTCAATCGCTAATTTAAATCCTTCAAGACTTAACTCCCGAGCAGCTTGAGACAAAGAGAGTTCATCCTCCACCTTCAATTCAAGTAACTCCATGACGATTTGTTCATTCATCAAATGCGATTCATAAATGGTTTGTTTTAGCAGTCGGTTATAAGTGATGTCTTTGACTAGTATCTCTGCCGCTACCGGTAATACATTGAGAAACAATTGTTTTGTGTGAAAGCGAGACTGAGAGAAATTTTTGATATGGATTAGGCGACTTAAGCGTTCAACATTGAGCAAATCTTGAGTGGGAGTCGCTTTGGATTGGAAAAACTGATCTGGCCTAACCATGGTGCCATTGGCATTGCTAATTCTTACCAGTGCTTCAAGGCCAACGATGGAAATATCGTTCTTATATATGGGTTGAAAGACACTGCGGAGAGTGAAGTTCGCGTATTTCGCAATATACTGCCCGTCGGCTTCTTTCCGGATGCAACTAAGTAGTTGCGAGATGCTCATCATTGTTACCACAACCTAAATCAATGTCTCAACATCAGCGTTATCGCGCTAATTTTTCTATTTCATTGGCAATGAATCTAAGTGTGCTCATTAACTCAAGCAAGAACGATGGTAATGGATGGGTAGTTTTGTCGAGTGATATCAAACAAATTGATGAAATAATTGATAATCTCAGCACTTCAATTTGATGCTACCATTGCAGTACGGCATACAACTGCAAATATTTTCTGACTAACTGCTGTTTGTTCGAACGCCGTAAAGGATGCCCAAACTTAATGTAACAAGGGCTAATACCGAATCGAGTGTCCAACGATTGCGTGAGTTGCGACTCGCTGGTGTACAGTGTGATTCCTTGTTCTGTGTATTCGTTGATCTGATCGGGTAGTTCCCCCATCCACCAATGAAGCAATTCTCGGCTCGTTTTGCTGCGACTTATCCAATGATCACAAACTAAAAAGAGTAGGTCATTAGGCTGTAAGGCATAGCCATATTCACTCTGCCATTCCGTAATTGATGAGAGTAAGTTTTCCCGGCAAGATTTTCCGGCACTGACCATATGGTGACTCAGAACCCAGACAGTGCCGATGTCGGATGAAATTCGATAGTGATGGGGAAGGTCTGGAGAATCCAACACTTCGATTGGCTTTATCACGCAGTTGTATCCAAAGTGACGAAAAGTATGTTCCATCCTTCTTGAAAACGCGAGACCAAGATGATGCTCACTCATGCCTTGGTTATGCACCGCAGGGTAATGCTTTTCACACAGCTTAAGACAGTCGTCTTGAAAATCATTAACACTTTGAATAACTAGGTCGAGTAGCAAAGAATATCCCTTAATAATTACAAAACGAACTGCAAAAGGTTAGCATAGTCTTTTGAGAATAGACTAATTTACTTCGGCAACTTCTTGATCTAAACACCAAATTTCTCACAAATGACCGTGTTTAATCTTTAATAGAGCAATACGAAAGAAGCAGAAGTTGAACAAAAATTTGAAAGGGAAAAAATGATAAAGCTAGAACGCGCACAAAAAGAGGCGTTGGCCACCGCCATTCAAGATTACATGCAAGACGAGCTAGATGTTGAAATTGGCCAGTTCGATAGTGAGTTTCTAATTGATTTTATTACAGAAAAACTAGGACCAATTTATTATAACAAGGGTGTTGAAGATGCTAAGTTACTGGTTGAACGCAGAATGTTAGAAGTTTCCGAAGAGCTGTATGAGATAGAACAAGAAATTAAGCTGTAAGTTTCAGTTTTACAAACGATTTAAAGTTCCTTCAAAAAATTCGAACAACTTGATAGATACGGTACCATTGGCTGGATGTAAATGATGGTAAATAATCTGTTTCATATGACGTAAATAGGTTAATGTAGTGTTTCTTGCTCAGCATTAACTTAGGAATATATCTAGGAACTTGAGATGGATACACTGGTAAAGAATTACAACCTTACTGCACGCGTGATGCATTGGTTATCAGCGCTGTGCATTATTGGTCTATTTGCAGTGGGTTTGTGGATGGTCGACCTTAGCTATTACAGCGAATGGTATCGAACTGCGCCGCATTACCATCGCTCTGTCGGTATTTTACTCGCTATTTTAACTTTGGTACGCATAGTATGGAAACATGTGACGGCGTCACCAAAGGTAGAAGGCAAACGTTACGAAGTGCTTGCTGCTAAAGCAGCGCATGGTGTCATGTACCTACTATTGGTCACCATCTTTGTTTCAGGTTACCTCATTTCAACGTCTGATGGACGCGGCATCGAAGTGTTTAATTGGTTCACCGTGCCAGGAGCGGGAGAGTTATTCCCAGGCCAATCAGATATTGCAGGTGAGATTCACTTCTATGCAGCTTGGGCAGTCATCCTGATTGCAGGCTTACATGCTATTGCTGCACTAAAACACCACTTTATCGATAAAGACAACACATTAAGAAAAATGTTAGGAGCTTCAAAATGAAAAAGTCACTTTTCGCTACAGGATTAGCTATCGCTATGGCACTGCCATTTGGTGCGCAAGCTGCAGATTATGTCATCGATACCAAAGGTGCTCACGCTTCAATCAACTTTAAAGTTAGCCACTTGGGTTACAGTTTCATCAAAGGTCGTTTCAATACATTTTCTGGTGACTTTTCTTTTGATGAAAACAACATTGCTGACTCAAAAGTAAATGTTGTTGTTGATACAACCAGCCTAGATTCAAACCATGCTGAACGTGACAAACACATTCGTAGTGGTGACTTCATCGATGCTGGTAAATACAGTGAAGCAACCTTTACGAGCACAAAAGTGGTTGATAAAGGCAATGGCAAACTAGATGTAACTGGTGATCTAACGCTACACGGTGTTACTAAGCCTATTACTATTGAGGCTGAATTCGTTGGTGCTGGCAGTGACCCATGGGGCGGCGAGCGCGCTGGCTTTGTTGGCAACACTCGCCTAGAGCTTGCTGACTTTGACATCCCAGTAATGGGTGCTTCAAGCTACGTCGATATGGAACTTCATATCGAAGGTATTAAGAAGTAATTAGTTCCTTTTAGATACACTAAAAGCGCTCTTCACTTGAAGAGCGCTTTTTTATTATCTTAATCACATCACTAACATCGATAAACCAGTCAGTGATAGCGATTGAAAGCCAATAGACGTTGTAAATGTTTAGCGAATTACGCTGTTTCTAACTCGCTTTTTTCCACTAGGTTTAAACGCTCACCAAAAATCGGGCGTAGTGCTTTTAATACTTCAGTACGAGTAACCACCCCGACCATCTGCCCATTTTCAAGCACAGGAAGCACTTGTGGCTTACTTACTTTGATACTTTTAGCGCGTTCTTCGAGAGACAAAGACGTCAAGCGAGTGGCAATACCCATACTGCTCGCTGGGTACAACTGCTCTTTATCGATACATAGGAATTCCACAACATCAACGAGGCGATCACCAGCGTCAATTGCGACCACATCTCGGCTCATGATGTCGACGACTTTTTGGTCTTTCACCGGAATGTAGTCCTCACACCATAGTTCTACCATCACATCGTGAGCAGAGAAGAAGCCAACTAATCGATTTTGTACGTCTACAACAGGTGCGCTAGTTACGTTGTTATCAAGTAACACATCCAGCGCGGCTGCAATTGGCGTTTCTGCACGAATGGTGACTGGTTTTTGGTTCATAATGTCTTTAACAAAAGAGGCATTTTTCATGGTGAAATCCTTAACTGACGACAGTGTTGTAGTTGTAGTTGTAGTGATAGAAGAAATATTCGCTGCTTTTAGTTCTGGTCGGCGAAAAATACACCAGTTTGAAAGGCCAACTAATACCGCTCCGCCGACGATGTTGCCAAGCGTGACAGGAATTAAGTTAGCGGTAATAAAGTGGCTAATGTTTAGGTCTGTGTATTGTGACGCGGGCACACCGACAGATGCCCAAAAAGATTCAGGTGCAAAATTCGCGATAACAATACCAAGTGGAACCATAAACATGTTCGCAACACAGTGCTCAAAACCGCTGCTGACAAACATTGCCACAGGCAAAATTGTCATTGCTGCTTTTGTCATTGCATTTGCAGAACTAAATGTCAGCCAAATCGCTAGGCAGACCAACAGGTTACAGAGAATACCGAGTGCAAACGCTTGAATGAGAGTGTGGTGAAGTTTGTGTTGTGCGATGTTAAGCGCATTTAATCCCCATTGACCGCCATCCATCTGATAAAGACCAGCAGCAGTAACCAACGCAAGTAGGAACATCGCACCAATAAAGTTACCAACGTAAACTTTGCCCCAGATCGAAAGCATCTTACCGAACGAGATTTGCTTATTGGCCCAAGAAATACTGGATAGGACGGAGCTGGTAAATAATTCACCACCGCAGATCACGATGAGGATCAATCCCATGCTAAATGCGAGTCCACCAGCTAGGCGGCTCAAGCCCCAACCAGCGCCCGTACTGCCGGTGGTCACCGTGATGTAAAACAAGAATGCTAACCCGATGAACGCGCCGGCCATAATGGCGAGGCTTAATGTCATACTGCTGGTTTTGTTTGCCTTACTTAACGCAAATTTTTCCGCTTCAACCATTATCTCTTTTGGAGAAAAATACTGGTGATTTTGAAAACTGGTCACCGCCATATTGACTCCTTAATTTGTAATCGCATAAAAAATCCTTGGTTATTAACTCAAAAATGAAATTGTTGTTTTTATTAAGAGCCTCAATGACTTCGGTTTCAAAACCATTGAGGCTTGCGGTGTTCCCGAACCGCATACTCAGAATAGGGAGAACGGTTAGTAAGGTAAAATTGATAATATTTAGAAACCTCATCAAATTAATTGATAACTTTACGGGGCTAGGTAAAATGAACTCTATTGCTTATTGGGGCATGCTTTAACAATTGTGGGGATTGGGAAATACCCACTAATAATGGAGGACACTTTGCGCTACTCACTTAAGCAATTAGCGGTTTTCGACGCAGTTGCAGATACCGGCAGTGTAAGCCAAGCCGCAGAAAAATTGGCTTTAACACAATCAGCGACGAGTATGTCGCTTGCGCAATTAGAGAAGATGCTTGGCAGGCCGTTGTTTGAGAGGCAAGGCAAGCAAATGGCGTTAACCCATTGGGGGATGTGGTTACGACCAAAAGCAAAACGCTTGCTACAAGATGCATTGCAGATTGAAATGGGCTTCTATGAGCAACATTTATTGAGTGGTGAGATTCGTATGGGAGCGAGTCAAACCCCAGCAGAGCACTTAGTTCCCGACCTTATCAGTATCATTGATAATGACTTTCCAGAAATGCGTATTTCCCTCGGTGTACAAAGTACAAAAGGGGTGATTGATGGGGTATTAGATTACAAGTATGACTTAGGGATTATTGAAGGGCGCTGTGATGATAACCGTTTACACCAAGAAGTATGGTGTCGTGATCATCTTACTGTTGTCGCAGCTTCTCATCATCCTTTTGCGCGTAATCAGTCTGTTAGCCTTGCGCAGTTAGAGCAAGCGAAGTGGGTACTAAGAGAGCATGGCTCTGGCACACGAAAAACATTTGATAGTTCCATTCACCACCTTATTGAAGATTTGGATGTGTGGCGCGAGTATGAACACGTTCCGGTGTTACGTAGTTTAGTTGCTAATGGTCAGTACCTTACTTGCTTACCGTATTTAGATGTAGAGCGATATATAGAAGCAGGTCATCTTGTGGCATTAAATGTACCTGAGTTAAAAATGGAAAGGACGCTTTCATTTATATGGCGCTCAGATATGGCAGAAAACCCATTAGTCGACTGCATTAAAAGAGAGGGGCTGCGAATGATGAAAGGGAAGCCTTCAGTTCTTTAAAGGTTGATTAAACATGCCTACGAGATGAGTTGGGTTTATTCACAAAATCTGTTGATTTATCGGTTGCGTCAAACTTTTAATGTAAATTGTGAAAATAATAATATCTTATTGTGATCAGTATCACCGATAAGCTGAGCTGATGTATCTAACATGTGTCCTTGATTTCAATGTATGAAGGCAGTTATTGAACCATATAGGTACGATAATAGCCGAGTAGGTATGACTACCATGACGACACTTTTAGCTATTTCTATCACTACTGGAATTTTATCTGGCGTATGGGGTTGGATCGCCATCTCTTTAGGTTTGCTTTCTTGGGCTGGTTTTTTAGGTTGCACGAGCTACTTTGCAGCGCCAACGAGCGGATTGAAAGGACTAGGCATCAGCTTAATCACCAATATGACAGGCGTATTCTGGGCAATGGTAATTATTCACGGTTCCACTTACGTGGGGTTGGAAATTATTGGCTATGTGATTACCGCTATTGTGGCATTCTTCATGTGTATTCAAGCTAAACAGGCTTGGCTCGCGTACATCCCTGGTACTTTTATTGGTTCATGCGCAACATTTGCGGCTGACGGAAACTGGCAACTTGTCATTCCATCGTTGTTGCTAGGTGGTGTGTTTGGCTATCTAATGAAAGCGACAGGGCTATGGTTGCATACGAAATCAACCGCTACTTCTTCTTCGCTTGCTGAGCAAGCACAGTAGTGAACCCCCGATCTTATTGGTATCCACTGTGTATTGAGTTTTATCCCTCTCAATACCCTTAATCAAAATTAATGATGTTTGATACAAGCACACCAAATTGGTGTGCTTTTTTTGTATTACAAGACAATACGCTGAGTGTAAAATACGTCTAACTCATGTATTGCCGTTGGCCATGGTAACAACGCGTTTAAGTGTCCAGCGCAGAAGAACAGGAATACACTCCATGCCTTTCTCTTCACAATGAGAAACAATAGCCAAAGCTAAGTCCGGTTTTGCATGTTTTTTCAAAACACGATTTACGACTTTTTTAGCAGGGATAGGGTGGTCATGAGGAACTTTGATGATGTCCTTAAAGAAAAGTTCAAAACCATTGTTGTACAGAAAGTGCTCGATGTCTCGGTCGGGTAACTCCGTAAGTCGATGCCTTTCCTGATCATGGTCGAGCTGTGCTCGCACTGCATGCGCGTACTTTTTCCCTGCTGGGTCGCCATCGGTAACGACATGCCAATCAATACCAAACTCTTTTGCTACTTTGATGAGTGATTTTAGACCTGATTGAGCAAACTCAACGATTTGAACCCCTTCGGCAGCCAAGTCATACCCGCATTGACGAGCCAGTTCATGAAAAAGCCAAACTTCGGTTTCGCCCTCAACAAGTAACCAGCACCGCGCAAATAATGCGCCTGAACGATGAAAACGAATATGGAAACCAATTCGGCGCAACTCATCTCGACCAAACTTTGTTGAGTTTAAACTCTTAGCGATGGTTCTGTCTGATAGCCGAATTAAACGTCGAATTGAATACAGTGGAACAGAACCGAGTAACGTGCCACTGTTGGTGGTTAATATCTTTTGCATTGGCAACAATTGCAATAAGGACCACGCTCTCGCTAGATGAGTTGGATGCAGTCGACCTTCTGGATCTTCAATGATCAGTATTGGTCTCGCACAGCGCCTTAAATCGGTGGGGCCTTTAGCTTGAAGATAGGCATTGAGTAACCCCATTAAAAGCAAGCGGCTTTGTTTGTCATTGGTTTCTTTCAAGAACTGACTCAAACCTTTATCAGAGGAAGGGCTTGTATAGAAAAGACCATCACGAGGTTTGCGTGGGTTACCTTTACTGACACTTCTGAACGCAAAATAGTGTTCAACAAGCGTTTGCATTGAGTCGAGGCTACTACGAATCTCACCTTTATTCACATGGCCAGGCATAGCCAATAAGCGTCGACAGGTGTTGTTGATTCGTTTTTCAATCCGAGCATTTTTACCATCGCCGTTGACATGGTTTAAATCTGGGAAGCGTCGGGAGTCACGTAGTCGGATTACAGGATGAAGTGTCATTAACTCAATAGCGAGTTTCTCTGAGTGGTGAAGTTTTTTGGGTTTGCCGTTATGATCCAAAAACGCGTACTCTGTATTAATGCCGTGCTCATCGCGAGACGCACTAATACGATAGTAAATGACTTGCTCACCCTCTTCGTTGGTGCACCATGTAGGCTTTATGCGTCTGTAGCGTCCCGCTTTTACTTCGTTTTTATCCTGTGCTTTAAAACAAACAATGATCTGTAAGTGTTGTGTTTGTGGATGAGAAATTGAGTAGTCAACGTGAAAATCTTTCAGTTTGAATTGATACAATGAGCCATTGGCAGGTAGTGCGATGGAAAGGGCATCGAGCAATGATGATTTGCCCCACGTGTTTTCACCGATAAGCGTGGTGAGTTCGTCAAAAGAGAGTGAAAGGCGTTTGATGCCTCTAAACCCGGAGATTTCGATGCGTTCTAGTCTCATCTCAATCCTCCTTGCAATTATTTGAATTATCGAGAGTTATTTTGCTACTCCTAAGCATATATGAATTCGGAATTTTTGAGTTAAGCTCAGTTCACAAAATTACGAGAGCCTCTTACTGAATAGAGACCGTTACAAGCGAGGCTTGCTTTCAAAGCTGGGGGACAGCATCGTGATCACTTAAACATGAAATCCTAAATCGCAGTTTCATAAAATTCATGATTCTGTCATGATTCACTTCTTATTATTATAAGGAATGAAAAAAGAGAAGATGAAGATGAATAACAATCATAAGCCAGTGAGAATCAAACTGGCACACATCAATGACACACATTCCTACTTTGAACCAACGTCATTACAGTTAAAGCTTAAGATAAACAATGAACTCATGCTAGAACCCTATGTCAGTGCTGGCGGCTTTTCTCGTATCGCAACCAGAGTCGAGCAGTTAAGAGATGATGCTCAGCGCCAAGGTCATGGGATGTTGTTCCTCCATGCCGGAGATTGCTTCCAAGGCACGCTGTATTTCTCACTATTTAAAGGCAAAGCCAATGCCGACTTATTGAACGCATTAAAGATTGATGCAATGGCGTTAGGTAACCATGAATTAGATATGGGGAATGAGCCAGTTGCATTGTTTTGCCAACGTACTCAGTTCCCATTGCTTGCTGGCAACTGGGATTTATCCAATGAATCACTTAAAAAACCTCACCGTATCAGTGATTGCAAGGATGTATATAGTTACCAACCGGATACACAGAGCGCTCAATACATTGTTAAAGAATTCCATGGTGAGCGGATCGCGATTTTCGGATTATCCATAGATAAAATGAGCGACATCGCAAACCCTGATGCAGACACGCCTTTTCACTCAGCAATTGAAACCGCCAAGGCGACCGTAAAACAAATCCATTCATCAGGTATAAAAAATATTATTCTTCTGAGCCACTTAGGTTATGAAGGTGATTTAGAGTTAGCTGAGCAAGTCGCAGGTATTGGTATAATTGTTGGTGGACACAGCCACCGGTTGCAAGGTGATTTTTCATCAATAGGGTTAGGACAAGACGATCCCTACGGTATCAAAATTAATGATACCTATGTGGTGCAAGCGGGTTTCCATGCTTTGACAATGGGGCACTGCGTCATTGAGTTTGATGAACACGGTAAAGCAACGATGTTGAGTGGACAAAATGAACTGTTGCTTGGTCGACGTATTTTTTGGGACTCGACGCTAAACCAACAGCTCGACCAAGGTGTATTCGAAACCGCGTGCGACTTCATCCATGGTCAACCGAATGTCGTGGTTTGTAAGAAACACCCGGAAACTCAAGCGATCCTGAGCGATAAATATATTCCTCAGGTCAGGCAGTTACAGTCACAAGTCATTGCTAGTGTTGACACCAAAAAGCGTCATGTGAGAATTCCCGATGAATTTGGTGAGAGTGAGTTGGCTTCCTCCGTTGCCCGATCATTTCTGCACTGTTTAAACAAACGTGGATATGACGTTCAATTTGCAATTCATAATGCGGGTGGCGTGCGAACCTCTTTGAACCCTGGCAACATCACAGTGGCAGACATTGCCGGACGGCTGTTGCCTTTTGCCGTTCCTATCGGCTTTTACGATGTAAAAGGCAGTGCTATTCGCTGTGCACTTGAAGGCGCGATAAATAATGCACTCAACAATGGCGTAGAAGGCACTGGATCTGGCAGTTATCCGTACACTTACAATTTAAACTTCGAGTACCACGCAGATGCCCCAAAAGGTGAAAGAGTTCAATCATTAGTGATTTTTGATGGCAAACAATGGGTTTGTGTTCAAGATGATGCTTGGTATCGAGGGACTTCTTCTGCCTATACGATGAAAGGGAAAGAGGGGTATGACGCATTGCAGGAGATGAAAGGAGAAGGGCGTGTGACCAGTTTGTCCATGGCTGATTGTTTTATTGAACTCCTGACCGATGAGCCAAACTGTTTGAATCAAAGTCACAAACTTTACACAAAGCGACGTCGATAATAGATACTGGTATTGATTTTGCTGCTCTCCACTTACTACATGGGTTGATGAGGGTGGCAGTATGTGGAATAAAGATTGGGCAGATACGGCAGTCGTGGTTGCCTGGATCGCAATTTGGTCAACACTGGTCTACTTTGTGCCTCTAAGCGGCTTTTGAATTGCTAAGAATGTGGATGTTACAAAAGGGAGCAGTAATGCTCCTTTTTTGTATCTATCTTCCCCGTTAGGGCTCTAACCAATGAAGAGTTTGTCTTGAGCCATTTGCTGCTTTTTGTCTGTTTACTAAAGTTCAGGTGGTTGAATCCATTTCTTTCTTTTTATAGTGCTTCCTGATTTTTGATAAGAATTTTATTTCGATAAGACAAGGCTTTTTTGTTGGAAAGCCTGACGCTCGGCGTTATTATGTCGGCGTTTGGGGAGTAGTTAGCGCAAGTTTACTTATCGTCATCTCGTTAAGCATCAGCTTATCCGGTAAGTAAAGGTGTTACGTGGTTCATTCACGTCAACACTTCAACGAGACCAACGCATTCATTGACTAGCAGCACATAATCGTTATGTGGCTGTTGGTTGTTATTGTCTGCGGAAGGTCACCAAACGAAGTCCTTCCGCCATGGGAGGAAATATGTCTCTTATCGAAAATACCACCCAATTGAGCCAATCGGTGCCTCTTCAAGAATCATTAGCGATGTATGGTGCTTTTGGTTTATTTACCCTTGTTCTTGTTACGCTTGATATCTATCAAACACGTGGTGGCGTTATCACGATGAAAAAAGCCATCGTTTGGAGTGTTTTTTGGTTCTTGCTTGCCTTTGTTTTTGCAGGTTCTATTTATTTATTCTGGGACTTTTACGCGCCACATAGCGCTTATACGAACGACAAAGCAACGATTTCATTCTTAACTGGTTACTTACTAGAGAAGTCGCTAAGCGTGGATAACTTGTTTGTGTTTGCCATCATCTTTGCACAATACAGTGTGCCGGAGCACTTGCGTCCGAGAGCATTGCTTTGGGGGGTGATAGGTGCGCTAGTTTTACGCGCTGTCATGATTGCGGTTGGTGCTCAGTTACTTGCACAGTATCACTGGGTATTGTACTTATTTGCTGCTTTCCTTATTTGGACAGGTGTTAAGCTAGCTCGCGACAAAGGCGAAGCAGAAGAGGTTAATCCATATCCGGAGCAGTTGATTCGAAAGGTATTGCCAGTTACAGATGACTACCAAGGAAATCACTTAATCTTAAAGCAAGCTGGTAAGTGGGTGGCAACACCGATGCTGATCGTTGTTGGTGTCATTGCAGTAATGGACGTTATGTTTGCGTTGGATTCTATACCAGCTATATTCGCGGTAACGCGAGAGCCATTTTTAGTCTTAGCCGCGAACGTATTTGCATTATTGGGTTTGCGATCGCTGTACTTTGTTCTTCAAGCAATGTTAGACAAGTTTGTGTACTTAAAACCAGCATTATCAGTAATCATGATGTTTATCGGGGTAAAAATGCTATTGGTTGGAACAGAATATGAGATTCCGACAACATGGTCTCTCACATTTTTAGTTGTTGTGATGACATCGGCAGTGGTGGCATCACTCCTAAAAAATAAAGCGAAGCGTCAAACTAGCGTTAATATTACTAATCAAAAAATATAAAGTAAGCACTAAAATCAAAAGAAATAACGAAAAATATTGTTAAATATATGTTGTTGCTTAAGGGGCGATTATGCAGGTAATGTTCAGTTATTCAATGTAATTACAGCAATTGTGATTATTTATGCCGTTATTATTCATTTGTATTTTTGAGTTTTGTAATGAGTTTGTTTTATTAGAAATTCTAATTTGAATGGGTAAAATTTGTCATTTCTTAAACAATAAGAAACTGACTAATATACAACCAACTAAACAGACTACTGCTTTTAAAGAGAGGCAATCATGGCACAAGCAATGCAAATGACAAATGTAGCTTTACCAACCTCTATGGATAAGAAAACCTACGCGGTTAACTTCAAAGGACTGATTGCTCACTTACTGGACATTCTATTTGTAGATAACACTGCGCCACGCAGTTACTACGCAGAAGACTTGTCAGCACATATTCAAAAAGACATCGGTATGTACCGTTAATATTGAAATAGTGTAAGAAATACCGGCCTATGAGCCGGTATTTTTTTATTTGTAAAACATGCCTACTCAACCTACGCCCTAGAAAAGAAACACTCTAGAGGAGGTAGACATGATAGTAGATTAAGTGTTGTATAGAAAAACGGGGCACCATTGGTGCCCCGTTTTGACATGACTGAAGTGCGATATTACTTCTTGCGGCAGTATTCTGCGATCACGTACATCGACTGACCACCATTTGCCTTACCCGAAACTAGCTTTGGATCATCGCCAAGGCTAATACCACGAATCACTGTACCTTGTTTGATTACTTGGTTAGTGCCTTTTACTGGTAGGTCTTTAATTACTGTTACATCGTCACCTTTCTTAAGTTCAGTGCCGTTACAGTCAACCGTTTTATCGTCAGCAGACATCCCTTTCATTGCCCAGTTCATTTGCTCTTCTTCCATGTACATCATGTCAAGAGCATCTTGAGCCCAGCTTTCTGTGTTTAGGCGAGTGAGTTGGCGCCATGCAGTCACTTGTACAGCAGGAACCTGGCTCCACATGCTTTCGTTTAGACAACGCCAGTGGTTAATGTCTTTTGGCTCATCGATCTCACCCAGACACTTATCACAAACCATGATGGCAGTATCAACCGTCACATTACCGTGAGGTGGGACAGCGTATGCAGTTAGTTGAGATTCAGAAGAACACAGTTCACATTTTGACTCGCAGCGCGCAAGCAGAGTAGCTTCAATAGACATAAGGACTCACCTTAGTAATGTTATTTTGTGGCGGTATTATCCACTTTATCCTGAGAAATAAAAGGGTGTTAGCGAATTAAAGACTAGATTTTACAATACTCCAACCTGATTAAGGTGAAGATGTAAAATATTCGCTAAATAAATAATACGGAAGTATAAAAGACACTATTAATTGTTTTGGCTTATGAATTAGTTGTGTCAATTTCTACAACGATTACAAGCCTAAAAGAGGTAAATGTAGAGAGAGGGTGGCTAGAACACAGCCCTCTAATTTACAGAGGGCCTGTCGTTAACGTTCGACAATCTGGACAATTTGTTCTTTTGAAATACTCATTTCTTTACCATCCATGTCTTCATACTCGTACATACCCGTTTCCTCGTTCAGGTCTGGTTTACCGTAAGAGGTAATAATTTTCCCTTCATTTGTCGACATCAGATATTGGCTACTTCCGCATGCAGAAAGAAGTAATACAGTGGCAATAACAGTCAATACGCGCATAGAGTTTTCCTTTTAAACAAGTGAGTTAGGCAAAGACATCGTTTTAACTATAGCAGAGGAAATATGAGTGGGTTTGAATACAATTGAAATGAAAAAGCCCAGTAGAAACTGGGCTTTGGTAGGAAGGGTGTTGCGATTACTTCAAAACAGAAGTGTTAGTGACACCTGTTAGTGTGTCATCCATCAAGAAGTCAGTGTTTTCCATCTGCATCTCTACATGATGATCAATATCAGACAGAGTGCCATTTGGCGAAGCAAAAGTACTGTGCGATGCAGTAGCATTAAACTGTACAAAGCTCGCAGTTGCATTCACAGTAGTGTCCGTACTGTTCACAGTCTTCAACCCTAGCTTATTAGCAAGCGGTTCAGTACCCGCGAATGGTGCATTTGGAACGCTGTTTGGTACTGTGCTATCGCCATCCACTTCTGTCATAAAGAATGGTGTCGTTAGCGAACCAGATGCCACTAAATCTGAAGCGTTTGTGAACGGATCGACAGTGTCTAGTGTAGTCTGTGCTGCATAGATAAATTGTGAGAAACCTGCTTCTAGTGCTGCTACTTGAGCTTCCGTTGCCGCAGCCTCAAATGCTTCGTAACATGTTTTATCTTCTAGATCCGCACATGATGCATCAGCGTAATTCGCATAGTCTTTTGATGCTGCATAAGCGAGGTTATGTTTGATCTGAGGGCCGTAATTGTCTGAACCCAGTAACAAATTACCAATTTGTCCACCAGAGTTCTGTACTGATGCAGAACTAAAGGTGTACAGCGCATCCGCAGTAGGGCTGCCCAATGTATTGTTTGCTGCTGCGACGGCAGATGTAGCTACAATACCGCCAAGTGAATGACCTAACATTTTGACTTTTGAACCCGTCATTGGGTTGAAGCCTTGCAGAGGACCTCCAGCTAAAAGACCGCCTTGAGCAGATACTACCAAGCTAGCGCGCAAACCTAACACATCCAGAACACTTTGACGTAGGTTGTCACGCGCAACGGCTAAGTTGGAAAGATTTAGATAAGCCAGTACATTCGCATTTGCGGAACGTTGTTCATCTAAGCTGCGCGTACCATGAATAGGTAAGTCAATAGCGATAACTGCCACACCTGCTTTTACCATATTGAACGCGAACGCGTACGCATTCTCTTTCGCAGAGGTGATGCCGTGTTGATAAATCACAACGTCTGTCGCGACGCCAGATTTAGGTGTGAAGACCAGTACTTCGACATCTTCAACCGATTTCACTACGGGAACAGGCGAGTAGCGAGTAATAATACGCTCACTATCAAGCTGGGTACCATCGGTAAGAGTAAGCTTAGCTCCAACAAGTTTTAGCTGCTCTGTAGGATCTGTAGCAAGCTTTGTCACATCAACAGGATCATTTGCAAAAACGCCTGTTGATAGCTGCTGAACCATGTTTGCTTGCTCGTTCGGATCCGCTAATGCTGCGCTTAGCTTCGCTAGGCTTGGCATCGCAGATTCCATTGGTTGCATGTTCCAGCTTGCGCCTTTTTCCAGGTAATGAGGCAGTCTTACCACACCTTGTGTCACGCTTACATCGGCACCTGATTGCATGTAAAGGCCTTTAATTGCCGTTTTAGCTGCGTCTAGATCGCTAATGTATTTACTAAAGTCATCGTCAGAGTCTAGCGCAGTGCTGAAGTCTTGGGTTTCACCGAGCGTTATTGTGTAGGCCGTTGATAAGTCTACTGAACCTTCGTTTGAGTCATTTTTATAAACGGTATTTAGTGTGTTTGCGCCAGTAGAAAAACCAGTAGCGGTTACTCCTTTGATTGCCGCTAACGTATCACCTACAGACTGGGTGCTGAACCATGAGGAGTAAACGATGTCGTTAGGGTCAACTTGAGCTAAACCAAAAATGCCTTCAACCGCTTGTGTCACCGCTTGAACAGAAGCAAGAGCACCAGTTTCATAAACGATTTCTTTCGATTTACCTGTCGCGTAACTGGCTGATGTACCGATTGGCTCACCATTTACGTCAGTAACATCTTGTGTGACCGCAAAAATGTACTCGCTTGACTCATCAAGTGCAGCCAAGAACTGGATGTATAGAGAGTTACCTTTTGCTTGAACTACGTAGTCCTGATTCTGAACGAGTACCTCTTCGATTGGGTTAGATTTACCGTCCCACTCGGTTAAGCGTTGGTTAATCTTGATGACTTTAACACCAGACGACAGCATGCCCGCTGCAAAACCGTCGCCGTTGAAGTTAAGAACGATTGGCATAGACGTTGACCATCCATCCATCGTATTCATCGAGGCTCTAGGGTTGGTTAAAGCATCATCGCCATCAGTTGGCAGACCAAGCGTACCATCGCTTGTGTCCATTAATAAGTAAGACGGTGCCGGTACATCTGCGTTCGCTCCTTGAAGCGTAAAACTGATGGATGTTTCGCGATCAAGCAATGCTTGGACTTCATCTTCAAATTGAACTTTGTCGGAAGTACCAGAGCTGGAGGTATCATCACCACAACCAGCAAGAAGGATTGCAGAACAAAGCATTGATAATTTAAACGTGTGTTTCATTGGTTTACTCCGTAATCCCATTATTTGAAGGTGTAGTTCATCTGTACCGCGCTGATGTAAGCAGTACCTTCTGAGTCAAACTTAATCTCTTCACCCAGAGCATTTGTCTCAGTGAAAGAGCCTGATTTACTCTTAACAAGTGCAAAGCCTGCATCGAAAGTTAAATTCTCACTCATTGCGTAAGTTAGGCCCGCGCTGTACCAAAAACGGTCACTGTCAGGGATACTCAATGTCGCTTCACCTGCTTGTTCGTCGTACGCAAAGCCTGCACGGAATGTCCAGTCTGTATTAAGTATGTAAGTTGCACCAATGGAGTAGCGATTGTTGTCTTCATATTTCTCAGGTTTAAAGAAACATACTCCGTCATTACATTCGTTACTGGTCGCTTTTAGTTCTTTAAATGTGCTCCAGTCGGTTTGTTGCCAGCCGTAATGTACAGCCCATTGTTCATTCAGTTGATGGAAAGCCGATAATTCGATAATTGAAGGGAGAGAGATTTTTAAACGGCCATCAACTTTTGGTGATGAAGCTCGACCAGAGTCGTAACTACTAAACTCACCGTCATCAAAATCTAGATCAACCTTAGAGCGGTAGCCAAAGCCAAAACGGTTGTTTTCATTTAGCTCAAATAAAGCGCCGACATTCCAACCCCAAGCGAAAGTTTCACCTTCCATGCCGACAAGGTTATCGGACTTATTACCACCTAAAATACCGGCGAGTGCGCCTTTGTGGCGAGTCAGCTCTGCTTCAGCGTATACGAGGTTGATACCACCACCGACACTGAAAGACTCGTTGATACGGTAAGCGACATTAGGGTTGATGTTTACTGAAAGTAGGGAAGTGTCACCCGCCATATCACCTGCGGAAATATCATTTGGATAGTCAGTAGCAACACCGTATGTTGTGAACATACCGATACCCCAAGCCCAGTTATCATTGATAGGGCTGATGTAATAACCTGCTGGCACGATCTGTAAAGGGGCGACATCTTTCGCGTGTTCATTGTTTACAGTGTCGTACACATCGACTTCAGGGTCGATGATAGATAACGCGCCCGAAAATTGAGCTTCTTTGAAAAGTGTCATTGCTGCAGGGTTACGAGCAAGGACGCTGGCATTGTCTGCGACAGCCCCTTCACCTGAAAATGCTCGACCAAGACCAGATGCCGAATGTTCAGCTACCTGGAAGCCCGCTGAGTGGGCATTACACGCAAACAATATTGAAATTGTAAGCAGAGAGCAGTGCTTCTTGTTCATCCTTGACCCTCCTAGGGTGTCATAATGCTGGACCGAAGTCCTTGTAATTGTTGTGTGGTACTTACACCAATTGTTAATACGCGAAATACAACGGTGATGTAAATGTAATGTTAATTGTATGTTTAATAACTTGTCAAAGTTTGAGCGTATTTTGCGTTTTAAATATGATGCATAGGTCAAACGATGGCTTGTAAGGGCATGTATTATCGTTATATTTTCGAAGAGAATGGTACGACCAGAATTGTTTTGCGAGCTTTATAGTTAAATAACGATCAAATCAAGAGATAGCTCGCTTTGCTGTTTCTTCACTTCACAGGCATAATTCGCGCTCGCTATGTAGTTATTCAATAGACGCAATGGGAACCGCATTGGAATTACTGAATGTTGAATTTTTAGGTCGTTCGCTAAGGCTCGAAGGATCGATGGCTGGGTGGCAGCAGTTATATTGGGATAATACGTTGGTGTCTCAAATCGATGCCAGTGACAATACCGCAGAGACTTGTCTACACCAGTTTAGGCTCTCTGCGGGTGAGGAAATCCTGAACTGTCATTTAGAGTGTTCTTTAACATGGCAACCGTTTGAATTGAGTTACAAGGTCACAATTAACGGTGAGCTCGTCAACGAAGGTTGTCGAAATGAAAAAGACATCGAGTGCCAAGTGCCAGAAGTTACGCCACCATCCGAAAAGCGTTTAAGTGTAATAGGCCTCGTATCTCTTGGGATGAAAGCACTTAAAAGTGCGAAAGTTATTAAAGTGGCGTTAGCGTCTGCAAGTCTCGCTGCATATTCTTGGCTATTTTCCATCGAGTTCGCGCTAGCGTTGATCGCTTGTTTGGTTTTTCATGAATATGGTCACATTAGAGCGATGAAGTATTTTGGAATGAAGACCAAAGGGATCTATTTGATTCCATTCCTAGGTGGTTTGGCGCTAAGTGACGAAAAGATAAACACGCGCTGGCAGGATGTGGTTATCTCAATCATGGGACCATTTTTCGGTTTAGTACTTAGTATTGTTTTTACTTTGCTTTATTGGATGACTGGTGAGGTGATCTTCGCTGGGCTTGCTGTGTTTAACGCCTTGCTAAACCTATTTAATCTGCTGCCTATTTTACCATTAGATGGTGGCCATGTGCTCAAAAGTATTACCTTCTCAATGAATACTTGGGTCGGGTTAGCTGGCAGTATTGCGACCGCTTTATTAGGCATTTTTATCAGTTACTATTTCGGTCTGACGTTGCTAGGGTTTTTATTGTTAATGGGAATGTTGGAAGTGGTGATGGAATGGAGAGCTCGACATCAAAGCCATTTATTGCCATTAACCCGTTATGGGCAGCTATTCTCACTGGCTTGGTACTTGGTCTCTGTCGGAGGTTTTGTTTCTATCATCTGGTATTTTGCCACTCTCGGAGATAGTTTGTTAAGTTTGCCGCTACAGATATTGGGCACTTGATTAGAATCATTAAAAGCTCCCTAGGGAGCTTTTTTATTTGGCAAGCTTAAGTAGTAGACGATAGTAGCAATGAATTAGCCACATCTTGGTGCTTTCGCGTTATACGCAGGCAGCTTATTTATGGTTGCTTGTAAATCTTTAATGCGCGTACTGTGCGATGGGTGGGTTGAGAAGAATTCAGGTGGTTGAGAACCACCTGATGCAGCACTCATATTTTTCCATAAATCGACACTTTGACGTGGGTCGAAACCTGCTTTTGCCATGAATTCCAGCCCGACAATATCAGCCTCAGATTCCTGAGTACGACCGTATGGCAAGATAACACCGTATTGAACACCGACACCAAGTGCCGCCATCGTCATTTGTTGATACTGTTTGTACTCGGAAGCGCCAATGGCAACGTTTGCTAGAGACAACCCTGCATTTGCTAACTGACTTTGTGAGAGACGTTCATTACTGTGGTCAGCGAGGACGTGAGCGACTTCGTGACCAATGACTGTTGCCAACTGATCTTGGTTTTTCGCGACATCTAAAAGCCCGGTATACACGCCGATCTTCCCACCTGGTAGAGCAAACGCATTGACTTGTTCACTATCAAAAACAACGACTTCCCAGTCTTTAAATCCAGATTGAGCGGGAATGGTGTCAGTGATGTGTTTGGCAACGCATTGAACGTAGGCATTCGTTTTGCGATCTTTGCTGATTGGGATATCTTTCTTCATTTGTTCGAAAGATTTAGCTCCAAGCGATGACATTTCCTGATCTGAAAACATCAGGATCTGGTTGCGACCCGTCGGTGATGCGCTACACGCTGTTAAACCCGCGATAGTTAAAAGAGCAGAGGCTTTCATCCATACCTTCATAACAGGCTCCATTTAATTTTTTGTTTTGAAGCAATAGTATATACCCAAATAGTAACATGATGCATGGATCAAGTTATTCATCTGATTAATAAAGAAGGTGAGATGTTACGTCTTGAAGTTATGCCCAAGTAGCGTCTATGCTAGCTTCCTAGCACATCGTTACAACCTAACAAACCAGTTTGTGAAACTAAGAGTAAAACAATGAGTATATGGAAAAAGCCCGTAAGCATAGAGATTCTGAATGCCACGTCAAAAAATACCCTGATCGAGCACCTACAAATTAAATATACAGATTTCACTGACGACTCCCTTACAGCAACCATGCCCGTATGCAGCTTTACTCATCAACCTTTAGGAATGCTTCACGGTGGTGCATCAGTCGTGCTCGCAGAAACATTAGGCTCATTGGCTGCAAACTTCTCTGTCGATGAGGGCAGCTACTGCGTCGGTTTAGATATTAACGCGAACCATGTGCGAGCCATGCGAAGTGGTCATGTGATTGGTACGGCAAAACCGCTTCATCTGGGTATTTCAACGCAAGTGTGGCAAATCGATATCACTGATGAGCGAGGCCGTTTAGTGTGTACCAGTCGCTTGACCATCGCTGTGAAACAACACAAAACAAAGTCGGTATAAACTAAGATGGTGATTGAGTTTTCATTAGGAAAAATCATTGCAACCCAGCGTGAAATAGTGATTAAGCTCTCCGGCAGTGCAATGGTAACCTTGCAAGCGCAAACCGATGCAATTCAGTTGCTGGGTAGAGGAGCGAACGTTGTTTTATCTCATGGAGCAGAGTGCAAATGGTCTATCAAGCTGGACAGCGAGGAACAACTGGCCGAACTTTCGCGAGAAATTGGTATCGATATTCAATAATTTATAGTGTGATGTTTGCACTTTTTGGTAAAAATGAGGAAACTTAGCTTATCGACAACAAGATAAGAATTTCCTCTTTATGAGTAGCCCTCGTTTACGTGTTCAGTTCGAAACACTGTTTGAAAAATTTTCCGGTCACGATACGGACGTTCAGCTCGAAGACATCACCGAAGCGTTGTTTTGTACACGTCGTAATGCTCGTATTGTTCTAAATAAACTTGAAGAAGAGGGCTGGATTGAGTGGCATCCGGCAGCGGGTCGAGGAAAACTTTCGAAACTCGTTTTTAAACGTAATCGAAGCGACGTCAGCGAAAACCTCGCCAGGCGTTATCTCGATGAAGGGAAAATCGGTCAGGCTCTAGATGCGCTTGATAACGATGCGGCACGATTGACGCAGGTTATCCAAGGTTATTTAGGGCTTCAACATCGACAGGGCGAGCAGGTCGTGCGTTTGCCTTATTATCGACCATTGTCGATGTTAAACCCGCAGAAACCGATGCGGCGTTCTGAACAGCACATCGCCAGACAAATTTTTAGCGGACTCACTCGCCTTGATGAAAATGAACAACTTCAACCAGATTTAGCCCACACGTGGGAAGCAATTTCTGATACACATTGGCGTTTTTATCTTCGTCGTGGAGTACGCTTTCATAACGGTGAACCGTTAACAACCAGTTGTGTTCTTGAAAGTGTGCTTGCGTTAAATAGCTTGAACTTGTTTTCTCACATAAAGCGGGTGTCTTCGCCACAAGAGTGGACCGTTGATATTGAGCTCATCCGTCCTGATCGCTACCTGCCTCTGGCTCTGAGTGAGTCGCAAGCAAAAATTTTGCTACCGAGTGCTTTGCGTTCTGAAAGCTTCGATAGACAACCGATAGGGACTGGGCCGTTCCAAGTTAAAATGAATGATGATAAGCGTCTTATTTTGACTGCTTTTGATGGCTACTTTGGTTTTCGCCCTTTACTTGACCAAGTGGAGGTGTGGGTAATCGATGAAGCCTATTCTTCAATGGTTTATCCAAGCCTGTCAAAGCCGAAGATGGATAAACAAGGTTCATCCGATGAAGTCGAGCTGGACCCTGGCTGTACATTCCTATTACTAAACAAAAACACTGGGATTGCAAAAGATCCACGTTGGGCAGAGTTCCTCTCGCAAACCCTCAACAGTCACCAGATTTACTCGCATGTTCCACAAGATAAAGTGATGGAACTGGGAGTATTGCAAGCCTTTGGCCTTAAGCCTGGTTGGATTGATCTTAGGCCAGCAGAAGCGGGCAGCGTACCACAGGCTAATAAGGTAATTTCCGTAGCGTATCAGAAAAAGCATCCGATGTTTCCAGTAGTTGCCAAGGCCATCAAGACACTCTTAAAACCGCACGGTATAGAGGTTGAGTTTATTCGTTATGATTCTCAACCGCCCGCACCGGAGGAAGTGGATATCTGGGTGAAAGCTATGGGCATTGCAACGAACCGAAATGACGCGTTGGCGGGCTGGCTCCTGGATTACAGTGATATTGAGAAGTTCAGTTCAGGTTACGATTTTAGTGAATGGGCTAAACTTGTCGATCAATGGCGTGCCGGCATGCACACAGACTTTCCTGCGCGTGAGCTAGGACGACAATTAGTAAAAAGCTGTCAGGTGATTCCTATGTTTCACTGCTGGCTAGGCGTGAATAAAGACCACAGCGGTGCGTTACAAAATGCAAAGTGTAATGCCTTAGGTTGGTTTGATTTTAATAATGTATGGGTCAAACCGGATATAGAAAGTAACCATGGCGAAACCGAATAAAAAACACCCGACGAAAACCGTCGATATCTTTTGCTCTAAATGTAAAACTCAACTATTTAAGTACCGTAAAGGCGGGAAAGGCGCACTGGTTAAATGCTTCAAAGAGCGCATTGTTGACGATTTCACACAAACCCCATGTATTTGCCCCGCTTGCGGACAAGAGTTTGCAAGAGATGCCTTAGTAAGAGGAACCCCCGCTTACAAAATGATTGGCGGCAAAGTGACGATGAAATAATAAAGGGCTAGAAAATGAGTATGAAACATGACTATTGCATGGTTTTAAGTACAACCAGTAATGAAAAAAATCGAGATCAGATCATTAAAGGTTTGCTAGATGCTCAATTAGCCGCGTGTATTCAAACGATGCCTATTGAAAGTCACTATGTGTGGAAAGGGGAGGTTTGTACTGACAACGAATGGTTGCTAGTCATCAAAACTCGTCGAGAACTTTATGAATTGGTGGAAGAGAAAATAGAAAACCTGCACGAATACGAGGTCGCTCAAATCGTACAGGTTCCAATTGTTGATGGGTTTAACCCTTATTTAGAATGGTTGAGAGAATCGACGTTGAGCCGACATTAAGAATAACGACAACACTGCACCAACGGTATCGCACAACATATCTTTCTGGGCGTCCCATATGTCACCTTGCGAGCCCAGAAAGGCAATTCCCTCATCGCCACCAGCCAACTCCGCATACCACCATTCGATAATCTCATAGCCAGCAGCAAGTGACATGATAGCAAACAAAGCAAACCAGCAAGAGAACGCTTTGTTGAACCGTTTTTTGTTTATCAAGTATTCAGCGATCGGATATGCGTAAAGGCCAATTGAAAAGTGCGCAACGCGATCAAAATTATTTCGTTCTGAACCAATCATGTCGTTAAACCAGTCAAACGGCACTTCGGAGAACGTATATTTCGCACCGATAGTGTGCAAACAGAGCCAGATGAACATTAAAAAGTAAGCCGTATTACTGAACTGATAGCGAATCGAAATCGCCCAAATAGCAACAAGAATACCAGTCGCCGGGATAATCTCCGCAAACCAAACTGCACGTGAGTTAGGTTCCAACGCAGAAAATAAAAACACGATGGCATAAAAAATCGTTAATCCTAAGAGTGTCGAGGTGCTTTTCATAGAGTTACTTGATCCTTCAATTTATCTTACAGTGGGACTCCATAGATTGTGTTAATGATTGCACTTAATTGAACGGTGTGCAATTGATATTTTAATGGGTTTTTTGATCACTGAAAATGTTGATTTATTGGCAAACTGCTCAACATTAAAACGTTTGCGCGTGCACTTTTCATTAAAGTTTGATTTACAACATGCCCATCCATAGAATCCATGATTCAGTCTAATAAAAAAGAAGTAAAGCCATGAAACTGGAAACTGTCGATTATCTTGCTGACGATGCTGCTCAACAGTTCGTTACCTCTCTACGCGAAACGGGGTTCGGTGTGTTGAAAAACCACCCGATTCCTCAAGAGCTTGTAGAGTCAATTTACAAAAACTGGCATGAGTTTTTCTGTTCAGATCAAAAGAATGATTTTCACTTTAACGTAGACACCCAAGATGGCTATTTCCCACCTTCAGTGTCTGAAGTGGCGAAAGGGCACAAAGTGAAAGACATCAAAGAGTACTTTCATGTTTACCCTTGGGGCCAGATCCCAGAGCAGCTTAAAGCTGAAATCTTAGAGTACTACGAGCGTGCCAATGCATTTGCTCAAGAGCTATTAGGTTGGGTTGAAGCGTACGCACCTAAGGACGTTCAAGAGAAGTTCTCTATCGCGTTGTCAGAAATGATCAATAACAGTGACAAAACATTACTACGCGTGCTTCACTACCCACCGATGACAGGCGAAGAAGAGCCAGGCGCTATTCGTGCTGCTGCGCATGAAGACATTAACCTGTTAACGGTTTTGCCTGCTGCCAATGAGCCTGGACTGCAAGTAAAGAGTAAAGAGGGTGATTGGATCGATGTACCATGTGACTTCGGAAACTTAATCATCAACATTGGTGATATGCTTCAAGAAGCGTCAGGTGGTTATTTCCCTTCAACGACTCACCGTGTAATCAACCCTACGGGTGGCCGTCAAGAAAAGTCACGTATCTCATTACCGTTGTTCCTGCATCCAAAGCCGGAAGTGGTGTTATCTGAGCGCTACACTGCACATAGCTACCTTATGGAACGTTTACGTGAGCTAGGGGTTATTTAACCTTTACGTGATCTCCTTACAAAGGCCGATGGTGAATGACTATCGGCCTTTTTGCATTTATGCTACAAAATGGAAACTATGTTTTTTGTGCCGAGAATGGGGCCCTAAACTCGTGTCAGAGAGGATGAATGGAAGGACAACGTACTGTCAGTAGTATTGAGCCTCATGCAATAGAAAATCCGCTGCTTTGGCCAATGCTAGAAATTCTGAGAAAACAGCCCTCTAATTGGAAAGTGCACACCTTGGCAAGCTCGTTGGGTGAACAAGGTTATATTTCAAAGCTGGACGACTCTCCCGATAAGGATTTATTCAAAAGAAATTTCCTGCTCATGAATGCATTATATCAACTGCAAGACACTCTGTATCCGGATAGTTGGCTTCAAGTCGAAGCCATGGATATTCAGCTCATGTCTTCGATGGAAGCTTTGAGGCATAAGATCGATATTCATGATCCTTTGCGTGAGTATTACTTAGATTGGCGCAATTACGAAGCGGACGAAGATGAAGTGCGTCGACTGTTGAATGAATTTTGGACAACTTATCAAAAGTTCATCGGTGGTTCGTCAGTAGCCAGCGTAGATAAGACAAAGGCACTGTCACTATTTGAACTTAACACTGACGCTACGCCTGCGGAAATTAGAAAACAATGGCGAAAACTCGCGCTTCGTTGGCATCCTGATCGAGAAAATGGCAATGCAGAAAGATTTAGAGTTCTTTGTGAAGCGTGGAATGTACTGAGAAACGAATGATTCGCTAAGAATAAAGATAAAGGAAGGCAGCTAACTATAACTGCCTTTTGATTGAACTGTCTCTGTCAGCGTATCAAAACTAGCATGATGACTTAAACTGAGATTTTCGCATGCGGTTGAGGGCAGCCATAACGTCTAGTGTGCGTGGTTTGGCTAAGTCGCCTTGCTTAGGAAGAGCGGCATGCCACTCACCAGACAGCATTTCTTCAATTTCCTTCGCTGGATGATTACACCAACCTGGAAGTTGAGCAATTTGGAACCATAACCAGCCAATTGTGTTGACTTCATCGGCTGACTCTATCTGTTCCAAAGCGCTAAGATCAGTAAACTCTTTACCAAATCGAAGTGACTCTTTGCCTTTCGCATTCACACGGAACTTGCCGTCAGTCAGAATATTCATCAACGCAACGCGGTTCAGTGCTCGAGGTGGGAAGGTCTGTAAACGTTCTTCTGACTCGTTATGGCGTTGAGTAGGGTGCTGAGCGATAACTTCTTTCGCTTTTTCAGTTACATCAACGGCTTGGTAGTCGTGCATTTGAATGACGGTATCGGCAACGTCTAAGTAGTCGCCCGATCCACCCATAACGATAATGGTAGAGATATCAAGATCATCTCGTAATTGACCAATGCGGTCGACGAGAGGAGTAATTGGCTCATCACCTTTTGCCACCAATGCCTGCATACGCTCATCTCTAATCATGAAGTTGGTAGCAGAAGTATCTTCATCAATCAATAATGTGCTTGCACCCGCTTCAATAGACTCTTGAAGCCAAGCGGCTTGCGACGTTGAGCCTGATGCGTCTTGAGTAGAAAAGTCCGCCGTATCTTTACCCATCGGTAAATGGTTGATGTAGTTCGACAGGTTCAAGTGGTGTACGCATCGGCCATCTTCGGCACGAATCTTCATAGCCTTGTTATCGGCAACAATGTATTCGCGACCATCTCCTGGAATATGATCGTAAATTGAACGCTCTATTGCATTTAATAAGGTAGATTTACCGTGGAAGCCGCCACCTACGATCAGTGTGATACCTTTTGGAATTCCTAATCCTGTGACATGACCCTTGTTTGGCGCATGTAAAGTGACTTGTAGAGATTCAGGGGCTTTAAACTCAACGGCTTCTTTCATAGGAAGGTCGCAATTACCTGCAATTCGAGGAAGAATACTGCCGTTTGCGACAAACGCGACTAAGTTATTGGCCTCCAACTGTTCTCGCAGGGCATCTTGGTCTTCAACAACTTGGCAGTGCTTAATTAAAGCGGCTTTGTCGAGTTCACGCTCTAAAGTTGCTCGACGGATAAACTTAGGCAGGTGGAAAGTCAGTATGTTGTTGGCTTTTTTCCCCAATACTGAACGACCTTCGGCTGGTAAGTTAACTCGAAAACGCAGTTCAATACCTTCTTCAGTAAACAACACCGCGGTGCTATCCAGTACAGTTTGGCCTGTCAGTGAAATTGATACTGAGTTTTCTTGTTTAGCAAACTGTTCAAAACTACGCGCAATAAAATCACGTGCACCTCTTTGAAATGCAGGAGACTCGTCTCTTAGCCACTCAAGACCAGTCAAAGACCATGCGCGAGTCGCACGAAAACGTGACGCCGATGCATAAGGGTCACCCTGTACATGATCGATAAAAAAAGTGAAATCAGTGAAGTCGTATTGACCTTTGATTTGCTGATAAGCTCGGTAGTTCTGCTTTTCAATTTTCTTAAGCGTGGCAGTCAACTGATCCATGAAGATATTGGCCTTTTAATAGAAGCGGGCGGCGATTATAGAAACCACCGCCCTCATAGTAAAGAGAATGCTTAGGAAGAGTAGGCGTATTGCCCGCCAGAAAGGCGCTGATTAAACAAACTTTGCTCAAATTCATTACAAGGCATAGGTTTACCATAAAGAAAACCTTGTCCGATATCACAGCCCTCACCAATGAGAAACTGTTCTTGTTGGGGAGATTCAATGCCTTCGATCACGACTTGGAGTTCCAGTTTTTTCGCAATGTGTATGATAGAGCAAATTATCGCGCGGTCATCGTCCGACTTTTCCATTTGCTGGACGAAGCTTTTATCAATTTTGATGGCATCAAATGGATATTTCTTTAAATAGCTGAACGAGGCATATCCTGTACCAAAATCGTCAAGTGACAATGTCACGCCTAGTTTGTGCAGTTTATTTAATGTAGTGCGTGCTACGACCTCATCGGCAATTAAGGCGCTTTCGGTCACCTCGAGCTCGAGAAAGTGTGCTGGCAAATGAAAAGACTCGAGTAGGTGTTGCACTTGTTCTGCAAAATTTACGTTTTGTAATTGAATGGGAGAAACGTTGACGGCCATTTTGAAGTTATCGATTAACTCAGACCATTGTTTTGCTTTGTCTATCGCGGTTCGAAGAACAAAAGAGCCAACTTCAAAGATAAGCCCGTTTTGTTCAGCCATATGTATTAATGCTTCGTTGGATACGTCGCCAAGTATTGGATGCCTCCAGCGTAATAACGCTTCTGCGCCAATCCACTTGTGGGTTTGAGGGTGTACTTTGGGTTGAAAGTAGAGCATTAGGTCGTCGTTTCTTACCGCTTGCAATAAGTAGCTTTCCAGTTGATTGTGGTTGTTGAGTTCATTTGAATGGCTTTCACAGAAATAACTATACGCTTCGCCAGATTCTTTACACAAAAGCATGGCATAACATGCGTTCTGGAGTAGTTGTTTAGCATTGCTGGTTCGGTGAGCTTGTACAACACCAATGTAAGAGTTTAGGTGAACCTCTGTGTCTTTTACATAAAAACTTCCCATACCAATATCGGTAATATCATTCAGTAGCTGATGCAATTTTATATCGATGTCTGTGCCCCAAACGAGCAATACGAGATCATTGGAGCTAGGCCTCCCCGTAACAAAATGTCTGGACTCCCGCTTACCAAGACGATACCGAAACTCTTTCAATATTTCGTCGAAAGCTTCAAAGCCATAACGGGTTTGGATACTGCGTGCATTGCTAAAACCAATGTTTATTACGATTAATGATTGCTGACTGTGATCTAACGTTCTGAGTGTGTCACTGACTATATTTTCGAGTGCTGCTCGGTTTAGGAATCCAGTTCCTTGATCGTGTGTTTTTTGGTAGCTCACCTGCTTTTCAGCGGCTCTGCGACGATCAATCTCTTGCGTTAGGGAATAACTTAACTGCGCCAAATCTGTAGTGCGATTCTCAACTCTATTTTTGAGTTCGTTGTTAAGACGCTGAAGTTTGTGTTGCTGATGCACGATGGAAAGCTGCGCTTCGATTGAATCTTTAAAAGTCCCAAGCAATTGCCGGTAAGTGTCGCAGTATTCATTCTCCTTAAAATCAAGCATGCAAATAGTTCCAAACGTCTCTCCATTTGGCCAGAATAGCGGTAAGCCGCAATAAGAGATCATACCTAGTTTGATATCAGGGTTATTTTGCCACTCTTCATCTTCAAGCGCGTTTGGGACAATAAGTTCACTTTTGTGTTTTATGACATGCTCACAATACAAACCGTTGCCAAGCAACTCAGTATCGCCAGTACGATAAGGATTACCTATAGTTTCGCTGGATGTATTTACTTCTATGCGATCTGGATGGATACGCATAATTAATGTGGTGGGTACGTGCGTTATTTGAGCCAGTAAGTTGACGATTTCCTGCCAACTTCTTCGCATAGACTCAGGGATTTCGTAGTCTAATGTTTGCAATCTCCCCATATAGGTCATCCTTTACGTGGTTTCACTTCCTGTGAATTAAAAATGCAGACTGCTCTATTTTGTTCTCGCTTTTTAATTAAGTATAGGGTGGCTAGGGCTCGAAACAAAAAAAAGTCCTGAAAAGTGTTCAGGACTAGGAATAGTTGTCACATATCTCATCCTTGAAACAGATAACAAGCATCAAGGCTTAAGCGACATTAACGATTCAATAGAAATGTCTTGCGAATAGTCGACATATTCAAAGTTAAAGCCATTGATCTTCATAAACTCATCTTTAAAACCTTGGTAATCACCAATCTCTTTAAAGTTATCAGCATTCATTTGTTCTAAAAGAGCGTGGACTTCTTGTTGAACTTGCGGTTCAAGTTCCAAGTCATCTATTCGAATCAAGCGTTCACCGTCAACTGGCACTTTCTCTTGATCGTATAACTTCGTAGTAAACAGTCGCTGCATTTGTTCAATACAGCGTTCGTGAGTACCTTTTTCCTTCATCACTCGATAAAGCGCTAACAGGTAAGGACTTAGAGCAGGTATGAATACACTGGCTTTCGTCACCAACGCCTTACACACGGTTGCGTAAGCACCGCCGTCAAAGTTGGCGAGTTTGAGGTTTAATGAATGACTGGTTTGGTGTAAATCGATTTTCGCTCGACCTAACGTACCATCGAGATAAATTGGGTGCGTAATGTCAGGGCCCATGTAAGAAAAGGCGATGGTTTTGCAGCCGTTTGCGATAGAGTCGTTATTAATGAGTGTGTCAATCCAGCTTTCCCAGTCTTCGCCGCCCATTACTTTAATGGTGGCATTGGCTTCCTCTTCTGTTGCAGGCGTTAAGGTGGTTTCTGTCCACTTATCGTTCTCCAGCATGATAGAAGCGCCAGTGACAGGTTCACCAATAGGTTTAATGACACTGCGCCAAAACTCATCAGATTCAGGTTTAGGTCGAACACCGGTTGCCAAGCTATAGATGACTAAGTCAACTTCACCCTCAAAGTACGTTTCAATGGCTTCAATCACTTGATTGCGCACCGAACCAGAGAATGCATCACCAACAATATTTATTGCGGTACGCCCGGCTTGATTTGCTTCTTGCTTAAAAAAGACGTTGTTATACCAACCCGCACTCCCAACCCCTTTCTCTGAAGGGCCACGCTCAAATGAGACGCCAATGGTATCGGCGTTAGCGCCACCGAACGTTAAGGCGATTCGTGCCGCTAGGCCGAAACCAGAGGAGGCTCCAATAATCAAAACCCGTTTTGGGCCTTTTTTGATCTGTGGGGCGCGTTTTACGTATTCAATTTGCTCTTTAATAGATGCATGACACCCTTTGGGGTGCGCAGAGCGAGCAACAACACCTTGAATTAACGGTTCTATTCGCATGTTGTTATCTATCCTCGATGAGTGGAATTGAAAATAGATTAACGTAAAGTTACGTAAAACTTATTGAGCTAGACCATTAAAATTAGAGATGTTTAATTAATTCTTGAGCAACGAAATCAGCGATCCAAGGTTGTGCATCTGGTTTTGGGTGAAGGCCATCATCCATCATCCACTCTGGTTTGGTGACAACATGCTCTAAGAAGAATGGCATCAAGGCAACTTGTTGATGCTGTGCAAGCTTAGGGTAGATATCGTAAAACATATCGCTATAGCGCTTACCATAATTAGGTGGAACCCGAATTTGCATCATGACAACGTCCGCACCAGAATCTTTTATCATGGTAATCATTTTTGAAAGATTCGACGTAATAAGTTTAGGAGGGAAACCTCTCAGTCCATCGTTGGCACCTAACTCAATAAGTACCATGTCAGGGCTATGCTGAGTTAGCAACTGAGGTAACCGTGCTAAGCCATTGCCGGTTGTATCGCCAGAAATGCTGGCATTAATAACTGTTACATCTTGACCATGTTCTGACAACGCATCAGGGAGTAAGCTAGGCCAACTCTCTTCGATCGGCATCTGATAGCCTGCACTCAAGCTATCACCCAAGACAAGTAGCTTTTCGCTCGCATGTGCAGTAGCGGAAAAACAAAAAAATAGAACTAAGGAAAGTATACGAATCATGCAAACACCTGTACTTAATGCACCTATTGTTCAAGCCAATTTGGTTTCTAAACAAGTCTCTACTAATCAAGAACAATTAACAATCCTCAAAGACGTAAATGTTGACATCCGAAAAGGAGAAAAAATCGCCATCGTCGGAACTTCCGGTGCAGGTAAGTCAACATTGATGACGTTGCTAGCTGGTCTTGATACGCCGACATCAGGCGAAATTACTTTATTAGGTCATGAATTATCAAAACTGGACGATGAAGCACGCGCGAAAATTCGGGCTGACTCTTTAGGTTTTGTTTTCCAAAGTTTCCTGTTAATCCCGAGTTTGAGTGCATTACGTAATGTCACACTTCCTTGTCTTTTACGTGGTGAAGCCGAAGATGAAGCAAGAGCAGCGGAATTATTAGCTGCTGTTGGATTGGAAAAACGTGTCGACCATTTACCAAGCCAGTTATCTGGTGGTGAACAACAGCGAGTTGCGCTAGCGCGTGCATTTATGACACAGCCTGAGCTGTTGTTCGCAGACGAGCCTACCGGCAATCTTGACCATCAAACCGCAGACAAAGTGATTGAGCTGCTATTCGATCTTAATGAACAGCACGGGACAACTCTGATTTTAGTAACACACGATGGTCATCTAGCAAGCCGATGTGACCGTATCTATCGTATGGAGGCGGGTGAGCTTAAGGAGGAGATATAATGTCTGCAGTATCATCAAGTGAAGCAACATCCACAGAGCAAAACAGTACAACACAGCACTCGTCGAATAAAAGTTTGATACGCTGGAGTTTCGGCGAAATAAGGCAGGGGAATCTTTGGCCTATTAGCGTTGCTCTTATTCTCGTGATTGCGAGTATCTTTGCGCTTTCTGCATTAGCAGAACGAATGGAGCAGGTGATCGTCAAGCAGGGGAAGGACGCATTAACGGCAGATGCGGTGTTTGTGTCTGCTAATCCCATTCCGGACACGTTGTTAGCCTCGACTGAAAGCCTTGACCGTTCGACGATGACACGCTTTGCCACTATGGCATTTAGCGATAATGGTATGCAGCTTATTTCTGTAAGGGCGGTGGATGATAATTACCCTTTAATGGGAGAGCTCGTTCTTGAAAATAATCCAGCCGGTCGCGTTAAAGAGAACCAACTCTGGCTTGATGAGCGGATTATGACTCAACTAAGCGTAAAGTCAGGTGACAGCGTCACGATAGGCGATGCCGAGTTTACTGTATCAGGCGCAGTATTGATGGAACCAGGCTTGAGCTTTAATCCATTTCAACAAATGCCTTCTGCATACATTCATCAAAGTGACGTAGATAAAACAGGAGCAATTCAAGTTGGGAGCCGAGTTCAATACCGTCTGTTTTTACAAGCCGATGATAAAACACTAAATAGCTTACAAGATGATACGCAGCTTTCTCCGAGCGATCGCTGGCGCACGCAAGATACTGCCAGTCGTAGTAATGAGGTTTTTGAACGCACGACGCAGTATCTGTCGTTGACCGTAGCGATTGTCATCATTATGGCAGCGACAACATTGGTTCTTACTTGTCAAAATTACGTGAACAGCCGGACACAAACTATCGCGATGTTGAAAAGTCTTGGTGCGAGTCGCCGATGGATTGAAAAGTGGTTATTTATTCAAGTCACAATCCTTCTCATTAGTGCCAGTGTCGTCGGTCTATTGTTAGGGAGCGGGCTGGAATATTTATTACGCATTCCACTCAAAGACTTATTACCCGATCCACTCCCTGGTTACGGTGTCACACCATTTTTGGTGGCATTTATCTCAGCAGTCTTGATTACGGTGCCTGCTCTCGGTATACCATTGTTAGGCTTGATTAAAACTCCCGCGTTAGAAGTGCTACAGCAGGGTAAAGCGCAACGTTCTTGGAAGCGAATGTTACTTGTTCTAGTTCCCGTTGTTCCATTGCTTTTACTGTATGCAGATAACACCTTAGTTTGGATCGTGCTCACTGGTATAGCGGTACTGTTTGTGGTACTCGCAGCAGTTAGCGTCATACTCACAAAGCTGTTTGCACGTGTGTCAACCCATCCTGCAATGAAGCTTGCGTTGAGTCGTATCAACCGGACGCCAGTAACCAGCGGTCTACAGTTTGGTGCTTTGGCATTATCTTTGATGTTGCTGTCTATCATTTGGCTTGTGCGCAGCGATATTCTCGCTGATTGGGAGAGAACCTTACCTGCAGACGCGCCAAATGTGTTCGCTTTGAACATTGGTGATTATGAGCTCGATAACTACCTAGAAACCCTAGATAAAAACGGAGTTACGCGGTCACAAGCTTATCCAATAATTCGTGGACGACTAACAGAGATCAACGGTCAAAACGTCAAAGAGGTTGAGTACGAAGGAGAAGGTTCTGACGCGATACGTCGAGAGCTAAACCTGACATGGGGAGATAGCCTACCAGAATATAATGATGTGCTTTCGGGTGAATGGACAAACAAAGGGAGTGTATCTGTAGAAGCGGATGTAGCAAATGACTTAGGCATCAAACTCGGTGATACGCTGCGCTTTGTAATAAACAGTCAGAATTACGATGCAGTAGTAGATACCATCCGTTATGTCGAATGGCGTGACATGAAGCCTAACTTTTATTTTATTTTCTCATCTGACGTGATGGCTAATTTACCTGGTTCTTACCTCATCAGTTATAGGATTGAAGAAGGAAATGAAGCGTTGTTGACGTCAATGTCACGTGCTCACCCAACGGTCTCTGTTTTAGATATCCGAACTATGGGCGAGAAAATTCAGGCTTTGATTCAGCAAATCGTATCAGCAATCACCATCCTTGCTCTTTTAGGCGTTGTTGCTGGTCTGCTGCTCATCTTTACTCTACTGAGGTTAAGCTTGTCCCAACGTCAACAAGAGATTCGTTTGTATCGCACATTAGGTTCAAGTAAGAAACGGATCAACACAACCCTGTGGGCCGAGTACGGAATTATGGCGTTGATTGCTAGTGGTGTTGCGGTATTCGCTGCGGAAATTTGTGTGGCCGCAGTCATGACATATGGGTTCGATCTCAATGCACAAATTCACCCCGAATTGTGGATAGCTTTACCGCTTGCAACATTTGTTACGTTGGCACTTGTAGTGATGAGTTTGTTGAAAAGATTGTTAACGCCAGTAAACACTTAATCGCAGCGAGTGTTATCAAGTTTGGAACACTCCATGACACTTTTATTTTAGTTATCCACAAAAACAGTGGGACTCTCAGCCCATTAAATCAGTGGCTTACATGATAATGCTTGAATTTGTATACCACTGATATCATCAGCGTATGACAATTTTAATGAGTCTGTCAAATCTTCATAGTTGATTTACGTGTAGTTCTAGACATAAAAAACCCCACCTTATTGGTGGGGTAATGTCATATCTTAGATTCTAGTTTGAAGGTGATAGGTTGCTATAAAATGCCACCATTCGATCATCCTCAGCGCGGTCAATTTCACCACGAACAACAGGGATGATGTTACCAGAATTATCAACATCAGAACGAACGTGAAGATTTACATCTACTTTTTGAGGTTGTGTTTGAATTGAACTAATCTCTTTACCAGCACGACCAAGTAGATCGAAGATATTTGTATTTAAGAACTCGGTATATTTATTTTTACCAAAAAAGTTTTCAGGATCTAACAAGCCGCCTTTTCTGCCCTCATATACAGCGTATCCGCCCATTAACCAAGGGTTGGCTCTTGCTGCCATACCTGCTGCTGCTCGTGCTCCACCTGCTGCTCGTGCGGCTGCACCACCTTTAACACTTGCACTTGTTGCACTACCAAGACCTAGTGCACTTGCTGCACGGCTAATAAGCTTGAATAAACCTTTGAATGCATTTGTTAATGTATTTACAACACTCAAGCCACCGCTTAATACAGTGAAGATTTTCGAACCGACCCAAATTGAAGCAATTGTTTTACCAATCGTGATAATCTCATCACCATGTTTAACTGCTGTGTTAACGAAAGACCTTACAGATTCACCCATTTGTCGGAAAGTAGGCTGTAATTCTTTTAAGTCAGTCATAATGGAGTTGATATTACCTCCACCAAACCCAACAAGAAATTCATCCATTAGGCGACCAAACCCTTCCCCGATTAACGAAATGTTTTGACGTGCTTTTACTAATGTTTCAATATCTTGCTGTGTGAGGTTGAGGTTAAATCGTTCTCGTTGTGCTCGAATTTCCTCAATATTAGCCATCGCTTTGAACTGGAGGATTGCGTCATTACCGAAACTTTCCATGAGGAACGTGAGCTTATTCATATCCGTTCCACGGCGTTTAGCTTCTTCTTGAATCAACTTCATTGCTTCGAGAGGTTTTAGCTCTTTTAGCATCTCCTCGGAGATCTTATTGTTCTTCTTCAACCACTCAGCCACATCGGAGAATTCGCCTCCACCTGTTAGTTGGTAGTCTCCGAGCTTGTCTGCGAAGTCTTTGTACTGGTCTGAAACGCTGTCCATTGATAAACCGAACTTTTCTGAGGCGGCGCTAATATTTTGAAACGTGATAGCATCTAAACCACTCTTTTTAATGGCTTGGTCCAGCTCGGTAGCTCGTTGTAAACTCTGCTGTGCGCCTAAAGCGGCTAAACTACCAACCGTTAAACCTGCTGCCATACCAGCACGTTTGAGTGATGACGCTGCCGCCTTACGGCGTTCATTGTGCTGATGGGTTATAAGTGCGCTCTGTTTAGCAAGTTCTCGTGTCCTTTGTTTCTCGCGGCGGTTGCGATCTGAGATTTGGTTTTTCAATCGTTTCTCAAGGTGAAGCAATTCTTCTGTGCTTGAAGCTTGTTTGAGCTTGTTCAGTAAAACTTTCTTCTCAGCAACACCCATATCACGAATTGTACTTGTGGATTGAGCAAATCGTAGCAACACTTTCTTCTGGGTAGCTTCGAATTTCTCTTGTTCAAGCTGTAATTTTCGATAATGTTTTATGTGAGAATCTTGATCTTGTTGTCGTTGTCGCCTAGCTCTAGGAGAACCACCAACACCAAGAACATTTTCAGGGTTAGCTTTCTCAAGTTGTCTTGCAAGCTGCTTGGACTGTTTTAATACTGAGTTCCAACTGGGGCGATCTAATTTCCATGCAACGGTATTTGTAAATTTATGGAGTTGTCGAGCCATAATTATTAACCTTCTCTGTTAAAAAATTCTTTAATCACTTGTTCGTTCGATTTTTGTTCTAGCCCCATCAAACTCACATAACCGTCTTTATAGAGGTCAGGTAATTCGTTCACCTTGCCACTAAAGCCACTATTAGTGCTGTTGGTTTTTCGTTGAGCATCGAGTGTCTTTTGTTCATCTGCAAACGTTAATAAGTAGCCTCGTTCATAAGAGACATTGCGGACATGCTCTAAGATCAGACGGTATTCCATACTATCTGTTGTCCCAACTTGTTTAGGGGTGTATTTAACAATGACGTAATCTTTGAGGTTATAAAATTCATTCACTATCGTTAATTTAGTGCTTCTATTAAACCAATTGAGTAGAATTTCATGCGCATTCAAAGGGCGTTTGTCATCAACACTTAACAAATTACCATTTATATTTGAGAGGGGATTCTTACCAACGTAACAGGTAAGTGATAATGTAGGGTTGCTCTTAACTACATTTGAAGTGATAACGCTCTTATCGCTTACTGGGTATTTGGTAGCATTAGCTTGATAACTGGGTAACACCTCAGTAAACGCATCGGCGTAAAATCTTCCAAGGTTGTTATCCATAATATATGTGGGTGTAATCATAAATCTTCCTTATTTTCTCAGTTCTTCATCCACAATCTTCTTTATCTTCTTCAATACTGTTCGATAATCCTCTTTAGGATCTTTCTCTTTTGGTTTACCAAATAGGGTATTGATAATTAGAATAGGGATGAGGATCAGAAGGAGGGGAGGTAGTTGTATAAATTCCATAGGCTTTTTATAAACCACCCCTTAGTTAAAAGGGGCAGTTATCATTTTATTTGTTATATTGGATACTCTTATAGTCTAGATTTTCAGCTTCACTTTCTTTCACCCAAAGTTTATGCTGTTTATCATCAGCGAGATATTTACGAAGAGGGATGAAATTTAAATGGGTAAGAACTTCTTCGATATCTTTGTTTGAGGCGTTTCCACACATATCTTTTAACTCATCAAAGAACCAATAATCTCTTGACTCAATGCTATCAAAGTATTGTGAGAAATTAACATACATATCATTTAGGCTATTAGCTTCACTAGCTGCTAATTCAGCAATAGCTTTATCATAAGCTGCTTGCTGTTCAGAATGCTTGTTTTGAGCCCAATTCGTTGCTTTTACAACATCCATTTTTTCTTTACGTTCAATCTCATAAAGTTCATTAATAAGAGATACAACTTGTTCTTTGATAGTTTTAATATCTTCCTTAATCAAGCAATCATGCTTCTTCATGATAAGCTTATTAACACTCAATTGATGGAATAAATTGTGTTCTTGACTAGAGACTGTTTTATATCCTTCTTTCAACAATTCATCATGAGTCACTAGAAGCTGTTGTAATCCTTCTCGGATAAATTCGTGGTGATATGCACACAGTTTATTTTCTTTAACAAGGTTGCTACCGCTTAAAAGGTATGTAATTTCATCTTTACGTGAACTAAATGCTTTAGGTGCGGACGTGTTGATAAAAGGAAGGTTATAAGAGGCTAGGTTGAAATTAACCACCTTATCAACACGTTCCTGATCAATTTGTTCTGGTTTAGTCACTTGAGTGCGATAATATTCTTTGATAAGTTCTTCAACAGTTTGGATATTTGGTAAGGTGTCGGTTGCAATGCTCATTTATTGTTATCCTTATTTTGTTTTTTAATTAGGGATTGGAGAGTACGGAGTTTCTGTAAAACTAGTTTGGTTTCTTCTGCCATATTACAAACCACCTTGTTCTTGTTTACGTTTCATCGCTGCTCTACGAACTGCTGCTTCAAGTTTGAGTTTGTGTTCTAACTTTTCTTGCTCATAAGTTAGTTCTGGTTCTGGCTCATCACTCTTGACTACGGGCTTAACACTTGCTTGTGCTACGGCTTTAGCACGTTCATAGCCAGTTAAAGTACTTGAAGTTGGTTTAGAGGTTGATGTAGACGCTTTTGTTTGTGAATTAACAGGTTGATGTAGTTTTGAATTTTTCAAAAACTGAAGAAACTCATCTGGTGTTTTGATTCCATTGACTAAGCCAATATCTAAACATTTATTGGCAGAGAAAACCTTAGCTTGCGTATCTCTTACTTGTTTAGCTGACATAGGGCGGTTAGATGCTACATGATTGATAAAATCTGTATAAAGTTCATCGACGCTTTGCTGAAGGTCTGCTAAAAACTCATCTTTGAAGTGCCCTGATTCATTCACGCTAATTTTGGACTCACCTGCAGATACGAAAATTCTTTTAATTCCCGCCATATCAAGAGCTTTTGATGTATCAGTAAGCTGAACAACTACACCAATAGAACCAAGCTGACCCATAGGATGTGTATAAATGCTCTCGCAAATCGCTAAAAGTGCATAACAAGCGCTGGCTGCCATTCCATCACAGTATCCAATGAGCTTAATATTATTCTCTTTGGCAATACGTTTGATTGTGGTTGCAGCTTGAAACACTCCCATAGCCTCACCGCCGCCAGAATCGGCAAGCATGACAACGGTTTTAACTCCATTAGCTGCATAGCTTTCCATTTGTGATACAAGGTCTTGATAACTGCACCCACCACACAACATTTGATACGGATTGCTGCGGTAAGTACACGCACCCTCTACATTTAAAACCTTCGTGTTAGGTAATGATTCAATTTTATTAATCAAAGTGTTTGTAGATTTAAAACCGCTATTATCAGAGGCTAATTGCTTTCGAAGTTCTCGATCTTCAAGAATCTCACTAACAGTTGTAAAAAGTTCAACACTCGCTAATTGAGGTCGTGATAAGATTTCTTTTGAAAGGTAATTCATGATATGCCTTGTTATAGTTATTTGATGTAGGAAATTTTGATATAGCCAAATGTTACGCCATCGTTTACATTAATAATCTTATTATCTTTGATACGTCGATATAATGTAGCGAGTGAAATGTCTAATACATTCTTGTTGATTTCATAGAAAAGCCTCACACTATTAAAATACTCGACCTTTCCAGTCAGACTGTCGTAAATCTTGAATTCATATCCAGAACTTTCTCTAATATTGGCCTTTCTGCTCCGGATAATGCAATTGGTCGGGGAATACGCCCCTTGATCAAAGATTCGACAAATATTAGGATCTTTAATCTGAAAATAATCTCGACCTTTTTCTTTTTCACTTAAAATGAAGTCGATAAATGAATTTAAAGCTGTAAAGTTGAAATCAACATGGTGATAGTGCTTATGATGATGACTTTTACTATTACATCTAGATTTAATATTATTGAAAGTGGTGCGGAGTCTAATTAATTGTTGTTTGGTAAAATGTGGGTACAGTTCGATAAGCTCATTTAGCTTCATGTTACTTCCTTTTTATTATTATAGTGTTGCTGCTATTGGTAGGGGATAGATTAGAAATCGATTAATTTTATTTTGTTTGATGCTTGATACATTTTTATAGCTTCGTCTATGATCTGAAATTGCTCATAGTCATCATAAACGTTTAAAGCTCGATAACGTAATATGTAAGTATTTTGGATTGTTCGTTTGCCTGTAATAAGCTCATCGAGTAAAGCTTCAGGAGAGTTATACAAAAGCCGTTTTCGCATGGTTTTGTCTCCATTAATTTGATTAGGTTTGATTTAAATTAGGTAAGGGTATAACTTATTTTTATTTCACTGGAGAGGTGAATAGGGGTATATAGAGTATTGTAAACATTTTGATTACAATTCAATCTTGCAAAACCTCAACTTAAAACAATAGCTAAAGGAAAGGAGGTGCCCGTCACTACTATTAAGCTGAGTAAACATGAGGAATGTTTGAAGAAGCATTGCAACACTAGAGGTAACATATAAAAGAAGTCTTATGTCTTTTTATTTACTCTATGCAACCATTATACCAAATAATAGATTTTTATACAATAATAAATTTGAAAATAATATATACTTTTGCTTTTTGTTGTGCTAGGAAAAGTTATTCTGTTAGGTTGTTTATAAGAGTCTTAATTTTTTCTTTTGATATATTGCATTTATAACGCCAATCGTAAACGGTAGGAGCACCTCGTACACCTTTCATTATATTTTTAAGGTGTGGACGTAAAACTATGTTTAATTCGTGCAGGGTATCAAGACACTTTTTCAAGTCACTGCCGTTATCGAAGGATTTCAACATTAACTCGAAGCGTTCAACAAGGTTCTTAGGTTCTTTTTTCTTCTTTCGTGGCGTTAATGCTCGTTCCAGCCATTTTAAAATAAATGGTACACGCTCCTTTTCTCCTTTCTCTTTATATGAATACAAACCAACATCTAACAAAAAAATTGTATCTGTCTTTGAATTCTTGAGATAGGTTTGAAAGCGCATCTTACTCACTGCAACACCTCCACCAACAGGCACTAGTACTGGGGACTGTACAAGGTGTAGGTTTGGGTGTTCTTCCAAAACTGTATTTAAATCTTGCTTATACTGAGGCAACCATTGATCAACAATATTTCTTAACTTTTCTTGCTTAACTGGTTCGAGTTTTGAGTATAGAAGTTCATATTTGTTGTTTAAGTCTTCCATTAGTTCACCTCTTATTTGTTCAATAATGAAAAGTTAAAACGTTTACGGCTCTTTCTGATTGCTTTGATTCGGTATTTCTTCACGTTATTATCCTTATAGTTATTTCTGCCCCAAATTACGTGCGTGAGTGTGTCTACAAGCGTTTCAGCACGTATAGATAGGGCAATATATTAGGTTTTATTTAGATAGGTTCTGAGGGTGTTACAGAGGGTTGTATTGGGCTGCTGTTACTTATCTTTCAATGGGAATTTCTGATAGATTTCATAAACTTCACGTTCAAGTTCTGTTGCCAATAGTGAGAATTGTTCCATCAACACCGGATATTTTCTTAAATCTGATAGTTCAATCAGTTTGCTTGCAGCATCGGGGTAATCACGTAGGATAATAACAAACTCATCTACTGTAATTGGGTCATAAGCAAAACCACCATGTTCAATCCTTTTGTATGGGATCTTGATATCGTTCATATCGATCCATTCATCAAGGTATAAGTATATGCTCTCCTGAACTTCTTCATTGAGTTCGAGTTCACACCAGCTTAATGATTCAGGTGTTGAGCTTTTTAAGATATCAAGGGCAATATCTCGATCTTGAGTTATGAACAGCGTTTCCGCTTCTTCTGGTTTTAAAAGAATAAAAGTGTCATTAGTGTTCATATCATTGTTTCCTCTTGTTTGGAGTGATACATACAAGTAGCCCTACATTGTGCTTCATTCAAGCATGTATCAGGTTTGTTTTAGTTGTGGGTCTAGCGTTTGGTCTAATTGTCAGCGTTGCACTGACGAGGGTTTAAAAGGGAAGGGATGATGCTTTATCATTTAGAACGGTAGCCTGTCGCTTTCTGGACACTTGCTGTCTTGACACCAACCGAAGTTATCGAGTTTACCTTTACAACAATCACAAGTGAGCTTTTGACGTATTGCCTCTACAATTGTTTGATCTGGTGAGTAGTCATCCCAGAAATGTGTATGCAACACTTTCAACCAACGTTTTGTATCTGCAACATCAAGTTCATTTCTGGCGAGTGGTGCAGCAAACCAACCAACTCCTTTAGATTCAACATCTATATCTGAAACATCAACGTTTCCGATCAGGCTGACCAGCTTGGACTTGTCACCTTTCGGTGCTGTTACTTCTGTTGGTGCTTCAACAATCGTTGTTGTTGCCTCTGCTGCTTCAACAGGTGCCATGTGTTTAACTGGTTCGGGCTTTCCATCACTAGACTGAACAAAACTATATACTGCTGCGTCCTCTCGTTCTTCTGTTTCTTCATCCACCATTAAACACTGTTTGTAACTTGCTAACTCTGCAGCACACATATAGTAAGTAGGGCATGGATCGTTAGTTGTAGTGTTTATATCATCGACAAATCCGAAATTTGCATCTGTTTCGTCGTCATAACCATCTGGTTCCGTAAGAGCAAACATATAACATTCGACGTGTGGGTGTTCGGTGAAGTATGATTCTGTTCCGTAACAAGGTTGCTTTCTGTCTTCTTCTCGTTTTTTCTGTTCTTCTAATCGTTCAGCTTTAGCCTCATTACGTTGCTCGGTTGCTTCTGGTGTATCGAAAGTAGAAAGGGCAGGGTTTACCAGATCGTAATCTTTCAACACATTATCAAGCTTTCGGATTGACTTCTTACCAGCATTTTTAATCGAACCTTTAGAAGTTGTTGCCACATCAAGTAAACCAATCTGCATTAGCTTTTTTATACGTGCTCTGTTACTTCCACTAGAACGATATGAACTACCAGTAACAGCAGTGCAAATCCTGTCTAGGCTTTCGAAGTAGGGAGAATGTTTAACGTTCTTGAAGTAGGCTTCACGTTGAGTAATAAAGGTAATGATCTTGAAGTCCACACCATCAAAAGGAATGATCTCTCCTGTCTTTTTATTCTTAAATCCAGTTGCCAGCGTATATCTAGCATCAATCTGAACAAATCCAATATTCTTGTTATAGTCGCTTACCACTTGTATTCTCCTTTGCCTCCACTTGGGCACTTGTTTCAGAAAGTTGACGTTGTAATTGCTGCATTAGCTCGATTGTTAATTGAGTCGGGCTGAGTCCTGTCTGATCTGCCAAATCACCAACCAATTTGTCGTATGGGTGTTTGAGTTGAATTTTCACGAGTGTTACTCCTATTAGTGCGTTTGCGGTAGTAGACCTAACGATTTTACTAACTCTTTAACTTGTGGTCGTTTAGATAACCATTCCCACGGAATCTGCCCCTCTAGGGCTTCCACTTCTTCTAGGTAGCATTCAAGTTCAATCTCTCTGATTTCTTCTGGTGTTAGCATGCTGTTGTCTCCTGTTTCTGTTGACGGTAATAAAGAGCCAGAATGATGTCATTTTGCATACACAAGAGCAGGTCATCTGGGTTGCGGTATGATGTTCTCACAATAGCGGTGCGCTTTATCTCATCTCGCTCAAGTCGCTTTAGTTGGTATCGGATGTAATCCCAATCGAGCTGGGGAATGTTATTAATAATGTCGTTCATTTTAAGATTTCCTTATATAGCAGATACACGAAAACTGCCCCTGTGTGATTCCTTCGTGTAAAGGCACAGTTGCAAAGGTTAGATTGTGGTGATGTCACCTTACGGAGTAGGTGTAACTAGGTGGTCAGGATGACCGATAGAGCAGGGTAATTTGATTGGTTAATTTCAAACTATACAATAATCATACCAAGATATGAGATCTTTGTCAAGAACTTTTGTTATTTGTCATTGACTACTGTTTTTGTTTGTGCTAGCGATGTTTCAATAATCTCATGAACTAGATTATTTTGCAAATTTTAGAGCTTATCACTAGGAATCGTTTAACTGTTAGATATTAAATTTATTGGAGTGGTTTTATCTGTCCAAACACAGACTTTTCATAAAAAATATAGGAGATTAACAGAATGCTATTTATAGAATGATGTTTGGTAAGGTGAAATTATTTTCAATTAATTTTGAAATGTCGTGATCTACCTAATCTTCCTCTTAGCTGAAACAACACTTTGCACTCTTGTGAAACCAGTCTGTATTTCTGCCTAAATTTAGGCAATTCTAAAAGGTAACATCGTTTTGAAACTGCCTAAATTTAGGCAATCTTTTATTTCTACATATCTAAACTTTGCCTGATTTCAGGCAGATTTATCCTACCAATAAGTAAAAGTGCCTGAATTTAGGCAATCTTAACCTCAAAACTGCCCGCTAGAGGTCACCTATGTTATATATAGATAATACTAAGTCAGATCAGAGACTCGTAAACTCGTCAAACCAATATATGTCAGATCTTCACTACGTTCATAGACTCATTACATTCGTCCTAAACACCATATGTTAGATCTCGTTCGCTGTGCTCACTCAAGACTCACCATGTTCGTCTAACCAACACAGTAATATTTGTATTAACAATATTAATATATAGATATGTAAGATCAGAGACTCACTGTGTTCGTCTGCCCTAAAGGGCTTACTAATATGTTATATAGAAGAGACTCGTAACCTCGTCCTCAACGCTACGCTTATGTGTTTTCTATGTTCACTGTGTTCACTAAGAAAAGAAACCCTGTGTTGTCTTTAAGCTCCGCTTACACATGTTGTGTGTTTATCACTTCGTGATAGTGAATGTGTTTTATAGCTCCGCTATCTATGTGTATGTAAGATTCACGATACAACCCACCTGTAAAGCTCATAGACAAGCTATTTCACTTTCCATGTGTGATGTGTTCATCTAACCCCTAAAGGGGCTGTGTGTTGCTTTCATAAATCTTGTGTTATTCAAAGAGTTCGCAGTGTCGTAATCCAACACATTGCTATACTTAACCTCATGATACTTTTAACTCTGTTCAACGCTGAGACATCACCATGAAACGTTTATTGCTGGCTGCTATGTGCTTACTTACGGCTACTGGACAAGCAGAAAGCATCTGTAAAACCGATGCGATAGGAATAACACGTTGTAAGGACTCCAATGGGGTAGAGACAAGGTACAGGACGGACACGCAAGGCACTGTTAGATCATCGGACGGAACAACGTATAAGGTTGACGCTCATGGAGCTATACGAGGCTCAGACGGCTCAATATATAAGACTGATGTAAACGGAATCATTAGAGATAACAAGGGTAATACGTGGCGAGAAGATGCTCACGGAAACTTGAGGGGGTCGGACGGATCAATCTGTAAGAAAGATCCCCACGGTGCCGTAAGATGCACAGATTAATAGATGAGGCTTATGATGAAAAGAAAATACGTTACAACGTTGTTGGTAATAGCAATATCAGGCTGTGGTGACTATGAATCGGTATCTATCCCTAGCTTAGAATTAACGGAAGAACAAAACCAAGTGCTCTTGGGAGTAACAGCGTCTAACCTGACATGTGCTGCTATCAGCAGATATTCAAATGATATCGGCTCACCGATTGAAGATCGGAGTTATCTAGAAAACGCAGAAACTGCTTTTAGTATTATCGCTAATTCTAATCTAAGTGATAGAAGTAAAAACTGGGATGAAACTTATAAGCAGATGAAAACCGTAGTTTATAATGGGGTTATTACAGATTTGAATAATGCACCATCTTTAGATGACTTTTACGATCATGTATTTCCACATTATCAAGAAGCCTTAAAAGTAAAATCTATCCGAGATTGTGCCGATGTAAGTGCAGTAACTAGGCGTATTCTTGACCCGTTGTTGGTTCTGTAAAGTAGTCGATAGTGGATGATAAAGAGGTCATTACTAGTGAAATTAAGCAATACACCTATTAACGATAGGTTTCTTATTACTTGCTAAACAAACCTCTCTATCCATTCTTACCCCACAGATTAAAACTTTTCATAAATGGTAATCAGTTTACCAAAAATGCAACATTCGATGCTGAATAATAATTCAAGAAATGCATATAACCCATTTGTGCAATATAAATGCAAATACTCTGATATTAAGTCGATTTGTGCACTGGATGTGTGAGTGTGGGGTAATTGGTGAGCAAATGCTTCTATGCGGCTCAGACAAGCGTTTTAGCGGTGAATTGGTGTGATTGTATTGATGTTGATTAGGATGTGCTTAGAGGGAGGGAGATAATGAACAGTGCATTAGTAAATTCTAATTTATCTTTATATACGATGTTGGTGAGGTATCTATACAAAGCTACCTGTTTTTGCAATGCCCCAATATAGTGCAAATAATTTCAAACTTTTCTTGTTCAAAACTCCCAACTTTAAAGATAGAAAACTATCGAAAATACACCATTCAACCTCAATTCATAAATATTAGAACAGCCTAATTTAACATAATGGATCTATCGCGCACTTGAAATGTTATTATTACGGTAGTAAAACGCTCGAATCCCTTACTGTATAAGGCTTGGTGTATGATTGTGGTTTGGTGCGCACATAATAATTTTTGTATTGTTTAATGAAATTATGTTGGTCACACCGTGACAATGTATTGTAGCTGCAACACCGTTGCAAAGGGTAGTGTTTAAAGCTTATGTACGCTTCTGAGAGAAGGTTAATTGTGTGAAGAATACACTTGCATCGAGTTGTCCTAAAACGGCTGTGTGTGCTTGTACGGACGTACATAGAGTGGGGTGTTTGAATAGAGTGTCTTCTGTATGCAGGTAAGGTGCATAAATATTTCTACATTTCTACGGTTTTCACATCTGGGCGTGTGTGCCGTGCTCAGTGAGTCGATCTCTCAATTTTGAACTTCAAAACCTTGCCAGCATTACCTTATCTATCCATTTAGATATTTTGCCATATCTACACCAGAGCCAATATTTTAAATGCTTATGTGTCAAATTTTATTTTATAAATATGCAGGCTTTCATGAATAAATATGCTGTTTATGTTATAATTAGACATATAGAAATATTTCTATCCTTCCCGAACTAGTCCAAATACCCCAATTTTAAGCAGCACACCACAAATTACACATAACTTACTGAAATATAGGTAATTTATATTTAATTTTGGTGTATTTACACAAAAATAAGCAGTACACCTTTTTTCATGATATTTCAGCACATCAAGGTATCCCAATGACAACAAAACAACGCCTTGCAGAATTAATTCAATCAGATTTAAGAGCTCTTACGTTCTCATTGATAGGTGATACACCACGGATCGCAGAGAGTACAGTTATCACAGTCTGGTTGTTAGGTTTGAATCTAACACCTAAGCAAGTGGTAGAACTTCAGCCAGCCGTACACAACTCATCCCCGACATTAACAACCGTCTACAAGGTTTCTAGTCGATTCAAAGACACAGTGAAGTTACTAAAGATTGAAGCTCACGAACTCTACACAAAAGCCAACCTACTATAAAAAATAAGGAAACAACACAATGTCAGCCGTAACAGTGAACATCCCAGTTCAACCAAAAAATACAAACCAGCGAATTCTTGACCAACAGTTAGATCAAATCCTAGACCTGATTACGCAGAAAAATAAAAGCTTAGGTGATCTCACGAAAGCATTCCCAAAGCTCACAAAGGTTATCCTCGACGCTGCCACGGGTAAGAACAAGGATATTTCAGGAGTCCAATTGAAAGCGGTTCAAATGGCCTTATCAATGGTTACAGATTTAGAAAAATCTATCAAAGACAGTGAGCAGATTGTCTTAGCTCTTGAAGCTGTCAAAGAAGCAGAAAAGACAGCACCAAAAGATAGTAAATCTTCTCTTCTCCCTAAACTTTAATCGAGAGGTGTACTATGCAAATTCGACTTATTGGTGAGCACATCTCACTGCTGTACAGATACTTAACACACCTTGGTTACAGTGAAGAAGAGATCCAAGAGAAAGGGGTGTACTGTCCATTAATCAGCCTAACCTCTACCGAAACACACCAAGTTTTGTATGATTTCATTCTGAGTGAACATGGATCACTGTTCGAAATTCTTAAACTAGGCGGGTTCAACCATTTGATTTTTGTACTACAACAATTTGTTGAAAATACAGGCTTACCTTTTTCGCCACCAACACAAGAAGAACTCACACAAGCGTTCAATGATGCTGTGAAGCTCTACAACAAAGAAAAGGTTGTTGGTTGTGAGATCATAATAGGATTTGGACAAAGTAATTAGCGTACATCCCCTGTACTCTAGATAAGCTGCCTTGAAGTATGCTCGGGTATAGGTTGTGCTATAACATTTTATCAAGATACTCTTGGTTGATATTGGAATGTATAAATATTATACTCTTACGGACACATTAAGTGTGGAGGTTTTACCATGAAAAAACGTACAAATAAAACACGTCCAACTGCTCTACAGGCTGAAGAGTTCGCAAAAGCTGTACAAAGCGTTAGGCGAACGAAGGAGCAGTCTTTAGAAAAATGGAAAGTGAAGTCTCCAGTGACATCTTTATAAAAAGACAGCAGTTTGACTATAAAGAGAGTCACTCTTTAGTTTTTACGTTAGATGCCAAATTAGATGACGGCGAAGCATTAACGAAAGTTTATACAGACTTTATAGACTACAAATGTTCATCAAGTGATGAGGATATGCCAGCGCCGAGTGAAGATATCCAAAAGGACTATGAACCTCAGAATAGTTTCTTTGGTAAAGATACTGCTAACCGATTCCCTAAACCAAAAGTGGCAAATGAGAATATTCACCATGTTCATGTTTTCGATGGATCTAGATCGTGGAGTATTTGGGAAGCAAAAGAACAGTTCTATAGGGTTTGTGACACACTGTTGTTTTACTCATCATTTTTAAAATCCAACACAAGATATTTTCATGTATTGGATTTTCTATACAACCCCGTTGGAGATAATAAATCTCATCAAAAAATGAAGGACGATATATACATGCAAGCATTGGCTGATAGGGCTGAGTTGTATAGAAAATCCTTATGAGAGGAGCCTATAGGCTCCTTTTTAGTGCCTGTAAGAAAGGTTTAAGCTATTGGTTTAGGTGTGTAACTTCATGTTATTTAGCAAGTACTCTTGTAACTAAGGGAAGTTACTTGTTGGAGCTTTCATAAACCAATTCCTCTCCAGGTACTAACCTAAAAATACAGTCTTCAGCTTTTAAACCATTAAACTTCAACTGGTTAATGTACTCACCTTTAGTAACTAAGTCTTGAAATATGCATTGCTCCAGCTTCTCAACATGGGAAAGCATGTGAGCAAAATCGCTAAGTATGTCCGTAGTTTCTTCTTTAAGTTGTAACCTAGATAATTCGGAAGTCCGTATATTTAACTCTTGAATATCCGAGTGGGCTACCTCAGAGTTTCTTAGTTTATTTACAAGGTTCATATGATCCATTGCACAATGTTCAAACTCTAAACATAAATGGTAAGGGTGTGCCAAAGAACCAACCATAGAAACAGGATGACCTTTCAAACCCTTCGATGGTTTACAGGTTGGACAGGGGGATTCAAGCAATTGCCCTAATGCCATTCGCCCATATAGTTTTTGTGGGAACTCAGTACAAAAAAGAAGCTGTTTAATTGCAACCTCACATATCCTTGCAGAATACAGAAGAATTTCATTATATAAACGAATCCTCTCTATCTCTGTTTCTATCTCGTCACAGGTCGGATCTACTTCATGAGCATAATCATGAGCTTCGTTAATAACTTTACTCATTAGTAATGACAGGGTAACTGCACTGTTCGTATATGGGTTATAGAAGCCTCCATTTTCAGGAGCTTGTTTAGGCGGTGACAGGGATAGATGACCTTCCTGAAGCATCCATGCTCTCAACTCAGTAGCAATAGGTAGAAAATTCACCCCGTAGATACACTCTCCTGACCACCTGAAAGCTCGAGGGGAAAAGTTCCAATCAAGGTGTGAACCATGCCAATCACGTTTACTATGCTGTTCTTCTGCTTGTTTACTTGGCACTTTTAATCCCCTCTTAATTATAATTTCAGGTTAAACACGTTACTCTCACAAAGATACGAAACGCTTTCAATATAAATGAATGCTGTATATAAATACAGTGATGGTATATCCTAGCATTTTGAGCAAGTGAGGGTGTCAATATGAAACTTACTGAGAGCCATTGTACACGACAGTTAAAATCTGCATTGCTCGTAGAATACCGTTGTGAATGTGGTGAAGGTTTTTATCGTGTATCTCAAGACCACCCGATAACGAGACACAATCAGATACCACACCTTTGTACTAGCTGTAATCAGTTAGTCTATTTTGCTGCGCCTTACCCCTTTGTAAGAGTTAACAATGATCATGACTTTGTACACTGGCAAACGTTGAGAGGTGCAAACTTAAAAGGTAAATAAGGCGGCCACGTTGCCGCCTGTAGTTCTACATGAATTCATAGCTTAAGCAATTGATACTCTCCGCTAATGATGGAACGTGTTCAACACCTCTATCTATGTAACGTTGTTTTGTTCCTGTATGGCTGTGACCCATTAACCATTCAATGTGAAGCTCTGAAACACCACCAGAAGCCAAACCAGAAGCAAAGTTATGTCTAAAGCTGTAAAAGCTTAGTGGTAGGCCTTTGCTATCTTCTTTAGACATACTGAGAGATTGCATCAAACGATTAAAACGTTGTGTGATGCTTTGAGAGGTGTATATTTCACCACCTGCTTTAATATAGTCGACCACACCGAACTCTTTTAGCTTAGAGTGAATAGGGATGTAACGCTCAGCATTGACGGTTTTAGTTCCTCTTACATGTATGTAATCAACACCTTGCTCAGTCTTAATATCTTCTGGTTGAATGTTAGAGATTTCACTATTCCTCATCCCACTATACATTTGAAGAAGGATCGCTACTTTGAAACCATCTAAATCATTAGTCGTTGCAAAGGTTTGAAAGTCATTCAACTGAGCTTTTGTAAATGAACCACGTTCACCACCTCCAACAAAGTCATTAAAGCGCATATCTTTCACTGGATTGTTATCTATCACAGCCAAACGCCAAAAGTGGTCAAAAAACAAATTAACAGCCGTTTTAATCCTACCTAGTGTTTTACCTACACGTTCACCTTTTGGAACGTCACCTTGTTCTGCTGCTTCTATGCGCTCCTCAAGGGTCATTGACTTCCAAGGGTTGTGTTTGGTTAAAGGGAACTGGCTATACAACCTGAAAACTCTATCAATCTCCTTACCGTTGATGTCTCCGATTGGTTTATCCTTCCACAAGTGCAGAATTAAACGTGATAGATAGTTAATCTTTTCATCTGAGGCTTTCTTACTAACAGGCTTGTTTTTCTTAATGTACAAGTTGCTCGATTTATCATGAATATATTGATCTAAGGCTTCTTTGAAAGTCGGTGTGGTTGGGGAATCTACCAACTCAGTTTGTGACGCTGTATCAATCTCAAAACTTTGTTTTAAAGCAGCTAGGTTGTTGTGAGCCGTAACTAGGTCATCATTCGCTAGAGCGTTAGCAATCGATTTTTTATATGTGTCGAGTAGTCCTAACTCTTGGGTAGGCTGTTCATAATGTTCTTCTAAACCACAATCGTTTTCATCTGCTTGAGGTAAATTCGAAGGTCGGCGAAGCTTATCAACCTGTGATTCTCTAAAAGTAGGCACATGTTTGTAATGCTGGCTTAGATCTTCGATTGCCATTCCTTCTGCATCTTCTACCTGCATATTGTGTAAGGTCGCGCCTATAGTCTGCTTGTAGTGAGCTTTGATAGCTGCCTTACCTTGTAAAGAACGAGGGTAGAGTACCGCTGTTGCTGCTTCTATGGCTGTATCAATCTGATCATCAACTATCGCTTTTAACAACTCTACAGACATTTTCCCAATTCTCCTTGTTTCGATTAATACATTTTCTACCATTTCTTGAGCAACAGGTAGTATATCGGTTTTAAGTGACTTCCTAAAAATTTTCCCTTCGCAACGGATAGAAATATAAAAAAATCTTCCTCTTTTTATTAGGTAATTTGAACCATTCGTGTATGACAAGACGTATGACATGTGTATATCATCCAGATAATCATGCTAACCTACCGGAAAGCACGTGTTTTACTTATCTGAGAACCCCGAATTGTGGATAGCTTTACCGCTTGCAACATTTGTTACGTTGGCACTTGTAGTGATGAGTTTGTTGAAAAGATTGTTAACGCCAGTAAACACTTAATCGCAGCGAGTGTTATCAAGTTTGGAACACTCCATGACACTTTTATTTTAGTTATCCACAAAAACAGTGGATAACTTTTGGGATAACTAAATGGTGTAAAAAGTGGGGTGTTTCTGCAGGCTTTGCGCCATGGGTCTTACAGTGAAATTCTTATTCACATAGACACAAAAAAGTGTCTTCTTAACCATGTCGTCAAGTACTTTTTCGCAAATTTTTTCTACTTTAATGCACTTTACAGGCGCTGTTGGATATTTCGCAAACCCATGAACTTTTTGTGATTTTAATCAAGTCCAAACACGAGTAGAATTCACCGTTAGTAAAGAATTTTCCTTATAAAATTTTTAGTGAAGCAATGAAGTCTGAGTTTCCAAGTTATAAAGATAAGCATATCGCTGTTGTTGGTGGCGGTGTAGCAGGTGCAACAGCAGCAATTCATTTTGCGGAGCTGGGTTTTAAAGTTTCCGTAATAGAGAAGGGCGTATCACTAGTAAATGGTCCACCCATTTGTCATTTGCATGCTGGTGGTAATTTATATCGAGAGATTTCCCAGCAACAATGCTTAGACTTGTTAGAACAATCTATTGATACTGTTCGCCTGTATCCGCTTTCACTGAATATTCGTCCGACAATCATCGCGGTTCCTCATTCCGATGGTGGAGACCCATCCACACTAATTCCGCGATTAGAGGTTGTGAAAAGTGCTTATCAGACGCTCGTTGATAAAGATGAGAATAATAAAGTGCTCGGCGAGCCAAGCGAATACTACAAACTGTATTCAAAAGCGGAGCTAGAAGCTCTCGCGCAACGTACTCAACCAAGTCATCCTACAAACTTCGATGAGTGGTGTATTCCTTTTGCTCAACATGCTGATCTTGAAGCGCTAAAGTATCCTGTTGTCGCAGTTCAAGAATATGGTTGGAGTGTTTTTCGCCTCGCTGCAATTGCCAACTTAACACTAGATACGCTTCCTAATGCTTCAGTCTTCACACAAGCAATGTTCAAGCAAGCCGATTGGACGGGGGAACACTGGCAACTTGGCTATGAACGTGAAGGTATCGATTACCTGATGACATGCGACTACTTGGTTAACGCGTGTGGCTTTGAAACAGGCTCAATTGACAACACAGTTGGTGCCAAGCGAGACAGGTTGGTGGAGTTTAAAGCCGCTTACGTTACGAGGTGGGCAGACTGTCAACAACAATGGCCAGAAGTTATTTTTCATGGCCCGCGTGGAACCGATAAAGGAATGGCTCAATTGACGCCTTATGGCGATGGTTACTTTCAACTTCATGGTATGACAAAAGGAATCACGCTGTTTGAAGATGGTTTAGTGGAGAGCACGAACTCATCTGCTCAACCTGAACTGCCTATGCCTTTACTCTCGAAGATCCGTAACGGCTGGAGAGAAGAAGTGTTAGAAGAGCGAACGAACAACGCCATCAAACACATGGCACAGTTCATTCCCGACTATCACTCTGCTGTAAAAGGAGGAAAAGCATTATTTGGCGCTCAGCAAATTCCCGGCACAGATCCAGTACTCAGAGCGGCAGATGTGACTTTTGAAGATAACCACTACGCGAGAATAGAGGTGGTAAAAGCGTCATCGACACTACTCGCAGCGCAAAAAATGCTTCAATTCTGGTTTGACATCGATCCTAACCAAAATGTGGAAACACAGCATCCGGTCGCTGTAAAGTGGTCTGAACAAGAGGTCGAGCAGTACGCGATTAAACTCACTCAAGAGCGAGGCTATCCACAAGCTTTAGCAGTGCGTTATGGTATGCCTGCATAATCGGCTGTGTTTGGGCTCAGTGGTTGTATTAATACCCAAAAAACTGAGCCCATTGGCACCATACTTCTTGCAAGCCTAGTCTATCTCCTTTCACAAAATTGACTTTTTGTCCGGGTTTCGCCTGTGCTAGTCTAGGTAAGTCAATACGGGCTACGCAGCCAAATTTAGGATACCCGCCAATAGTCTGGTGATCGTTGAGCAGCACAATAGGGTTACCATCGCTAGGTATTTGAATTGAACCTAATGCAATTCCCTCAGATAGGACGCCTTCGTATGGTGGACGAATGTTATTGCCCTCAAGACGGTAGCCCATGCGATTCGAATTTGGGGAGATGATGAATGCTTTGTTATAAAATGCTTGGCGAGTGTCTTCATCAAAGTCCTCGTTCTGATAGCCTTCAATCACTCTCAGCTTAATGGGTAAGTTGTAATCTGGCTTAAAGCGAAACGTCATTTGCCTTGGTTTACGTTTCGGTAAGTTATGAGGGACAAAGGGAAGAATATCGCCAGCTTTCAAAGCGCCACCATTTGAATCATAACCACCTAGAGATTCTCGCGAGACGGTCGATGCGCTTCCTAAGTGCTGAGCAACATTGAATCCACCTTTAACCGCTAGGTAGGAGCGAAGTCCATTCCTTGCGACTCCGAACTGAAGCTTCTGTCCTTTTTTCAACGTAAAGTCAGACCAATTTGAAATAGGTTCACCATCTATTTTTGCATTTAAATCACCGCCACATATAGCAAGGTGGCAGTTATGCAATGCAATAAAACAAGCGTTACCCAGAGTAATTTCAATCGCAACGCAATTGACTACGTTACCAAGCAAATGGTTGGCCCAACTGTAAGCATAGTCGTCGACCGGGCCACCTTGAGTCACACCGACATGCGCTAAGCCAAAACGACCAAAGTCTTGAACTAAAGAGAGCGGTCCTGGCTTTTCCACCAGTAATCCACCGTAACTCATAGTACGCCTCCTAAATCGATAAACTCTTGTTTTGAAATAGCATTAAAGGTGACCTTGTCACCCACTTCAAACGGTATAAAAGGAGGAGAGTCGGAGAAGAGCGCAAGCGGGCTTTTACCAATAATGTTCCATCCGCCAGGACTATCTGATGGATAGACGGCCGTTTTAGAGTCTGCGATTCCTACACTTCCGGCCGGCACTTGAGTTCTTGGTGTGGCAAGCCTTGCCATGTGCAATTGAGTATCAACGTCAGAGAGAAATGCAAAGCCTGGAGCAAAGCCAATTGCAGAAACCGCGTACTCGGTTTTCGTATGCAGGGTAATAAGATCGTCTAATGACAGACCTCGCTTTTGAAAACGAGATAGATCTAACGCGGTTTCTTCAGAGTAATATACAGGGATAGTAATGTGATTCGGCTGGGAAAGCTTAAGTGATTGAGTATCAAACTGGCTCACGATTTGTTGCAGCTCATTGACTAAGTTTTTTTCGTTGATTCGAAAAGGTAAGTAATCAATGAGAATAGTTTGATAGGAGGGGACAACGTTCATAACAATTGAAGCGAAAGTTTCTCTTATGCTGCGAGCAAGCTCTCCGACTGCATTTTCAGAAATACTCTCATCAAACTTAATGAAAATACTGCACTCGGAGATCAAAGAGATATTAAATTTCTCTTTATGCATTAATTTCCTCCAGCGTATAGGCTTTGGCGGATCTTTTGGATCAGCGCGATCGACTCTTCATTGTCACCATGAACACAAATTGTGTCGGCTTCCAATAATATGTAACCGCCTGAAGCGGTTTTGACACGCCCAGAGTCAGCTAAGGTCCGGACTTGCTCAAGTATCGCGTGCTCGCTTTTTAACACGGCATTGGGCTGTGTTCTAGGAGTCAGTAAGCCGTCATCTTGGTATAAACGGTCTGCAAATGCTTCAAATAGCAAGGGAACATCATAATCGTCTGCGATTTCTAAGTATTTTTCGTTTTCCTGTGAAGCTAGGATCATTAAAGGTACTTTGAACAGTGCTGCCGCCTTTACTACCGCTCTAAATATCGCATCACTTTTCATCATATCGTTGTATAGAGCGCCATGAGGCTTTATGTAACTGATGTCTGTGTATTGCGCCCGGCATAATGCTTGTAAAGCACCAACCTGATATATAACCATGTTCGTAATTTCATCACCCGTCATGCTTATGCTTCGTCTGCCAAAGCCTTGTAGGTCGGCGTAACCTGGGTGTGCGCCAATATCAACATCGTTGTCATTCGCTAGGGTGATGGTGTCGTGCATGACATTAGGGTCGGAGGCATGAAAACCACACGCGATGTTCGCCATATCAACATGGGGCATCACTTCTTCATCTGCGCCCATACTCCAAGAGCCAAAGCTCTCGCCCATATCACAGTTCAATGTAAGTTGCTGTTTATTCAATGTCATACGTTTTATTTCTACACAAGCAATGGGTTTACGATGCAGGAAAATGCATCTAGGTTCAGTGACTCACTTCATTCTTCTATCATGAAAACGAAGCTTTTTGAGCAGATAGCTGACGAAAAAGATCACGTTAGTCCATAAAGATGTTGCCGTTATTTGAGTTGATCCGAATTTTAAGGTATTTCGTTTCTTTTCCATCCAATTTTTGAGAATTTAAGGTTATTTTGCATTAGCATCGTGTTAATCTTGTCGCCCTTCATGGGTGATAGATTGCATAATGGTTCTTCTGTCATTTTTGTGGTTGTCTGCGACAGGAATATATATGTCATTACGAGCGAAGCTTATTTGGCCTCTTCTGGTCTTTTTAACGGCTATCTTTGTTATCTCAAAAGGTTACACCTCGTATACTGTATACCAATCGTCTAAGCATGAACTGGTCGAGCAGACAAGAAAGCTGATTAACAATGTTTCTTTCTCAATTAAAGATGCGCTGACAACAAAGGACAAGCAAAAAGCTCAAACTATTCTCGCCAACTTTTTAAACCAGCCAAATGTAACGCGGGTCAAACTTTATGACCAAGATGACCAACCATTCGCTGTTATGGAGATAAGTGGGGCACTAGCACCCGTTCCAAGTCAAACCGAAAGAAGTAGGTTGCACGCTCTAGGCTATGCCTTATCAACCAAATTTCTTTATGTTCTAGAGCCGATTATCCATGATGGCTATGTCATTGGTAGCATGAGAGTTACGCTTTCTCATCGCCCAATTGTAGAAGCCATACAATCTTTACTTCAAGATGGCGCTTTACTTCTTCTGTTTCTGATCGCTGGTGGCACTGTTTTTTACATAAGTATCGAGAGGCTTGTTCTCAAGCCCGTTATGGAGCTTAGCCGCTTAATAGAGAATGTGACACACGGACGAAGCACGGAAAATCAAGCACGCTATTACGCCAACGATGAAATTGGAGAGCTCGCGAGATCTTTCAATCAAATGATGAATAGGTTAACAGTACGTGAGAAGCAGCGGCAACATTCGCTAGACACACTAGAACAAAAGCGCGCATTTTCAGAAGAGGTTATCGAATCTGTTCAGCATGCATTAGTTATTACAGACAATTCCGGACGTGTTATTCATTGTAATACGGCGACCCAGCAAATATTTCAAAAAAAATTAGATGAACTTAAATACGCCAATATTCGTGATCTAATTAAAACCAAAACACCGAATGAGCTGAGTCAGATCCTGAGTCGAGGCTTAGAGTGCGATGATATTCACCTCAAAAATGCAGATAACGAACAGCAGTTGAGCCTAACCAGTCGTCGCCTCTCGACACATGAATACTTACTGTTTTCGATTCAAGATATCACCGAAATTGAAGAAGCCATAAACCGGCAACGTGTTGCGGGACGTGTTTTTGAAAGCAGCCAAGATGGTCTCATTGTTCTTAATCATCGCGGTGTCATTACGATGGCAAACCCTGCCGTCACTAAGTTAGTCGGCTTAGAGGTGGATCAGCTTATTGGGAAGTCATTCATCCAAACGCTAAAGTGGCGCAAGTTACAGGAAATGATGCCTAGTATCATCGAGTCGATAGAAAATTATGGCGTTTGGCAAGGTGAAGTTATCGAGAAGAACCATATTGGTCAGTTTGTACCGATGTTTGCTCGAGTCAATCGTATCGTTAAGTGTGAAGACTATGGTTTCTATGATCTGGTTATTGTTCTTACCGACCTTTCCGGCGCAAAAGAGATGGAACGATTAGAGCATTTAGCTCATCACGATGCTTTAACGGGGTTAGCCAATCGATCTAAGTTCCATTTAGAGTTGGAACAACTAGTACAACGCTCTGGATACTTGCGTGACGAATTTGCAGTTTTGTACCTCGATCTGGATGGATTTAAAGAAGTTAACGATACCTACGGTCATGATGCAGGTGATGAAGTTTTGAAAAAAGTTTCCGAGCGTCTAACATCTGCGACGAGACATAGTGATTTAATCGCAAGACTTTCTGGTGATGAATTTGTCATGTTGGTAAATCCCGCCAATCAAAAAGTGGTCACCCGAATAGCAGAACAGTTGCTCGAGAGCATATGTGCTCCAATTGAGTACAAAGGTCACTTACTCAAAGTTGGCGTTAGTATCGGCGTAAAATTAGTCGGCGTAAATGAGCGCGATGCTACTCGAGTTTTAAAAAGTGCGGATACGGCAATGTATCAAGCAAAGAAAGCCGGAAAAGGCCAAGCAATATTAATGGGATGCGAATTACAAGAGACAGTTTAAATCGTAACGTCAAAGCTTTAAACTAACCCAATTCGCGTCAGAAGGAATAATAAAATGAAAGTACTCGTTACGGGTGGTATGGGCTATATCGGTAGTCATACGTGTATTCAAATGATCGAAGCTGGCATGACGCCAGTGATTCTAGACAACCTGTACAACAGTAAATCTACGGTATTAGATCGAATTGAAAAGGTATGTGGTGTAAAGCCAATCTTCATTAAAGCCGATATCAGAGATAAATTGGCGATGGTAGAAGCACTAAAGTCGCACAATATTGAAGCTGTTATCCATTTTGCAGGTTTAAAGGCCGTCGGTGAGTCTGTAGCAAAACCTTTAGAGTATTACGACAACAACGTTAATGGCACTTTAGTATTGGTTGATGCAATGCGTGAAGCCGGAGTTAAATCGTTGGTATTTAGTTCATCAGCGACTGTATATGGTGATCCTGCATCTGTACCCATCACAGAGGACTTTCCAACTAGCGCAACTAACCCATATGGGCGCAGCAAATTAATGGTAGAAGAGTGTTTAACCGACTTCCAAAATGCGAACCCTGACTGGAGCATTACACTTCTTCGTTACTTTAACCCGGTAGGTTCACATCCAACAGGCGAGCTAGGTGAAGATCCTCAAGGTATTCCAAACAACTTAATGCCGTTTGTTTCTCAAGTTGCGGTAGGGCGAAGAGAGTTCCTTTCTGTGTTTGGTAGTGATTATCCGACCAAAGATGGCACAGGCGTACGTGATTATATTCATGTAATGGACTTATCCGATGGTCACGTTGCTGCATTAGAAAAAGTAGGTAGCAAAGCTGGCCTTCATATCTATAACCTCGGTACTGGTAACGGCTACAGTGTACTGGACATGGTGAAAGCATTTGAAGCCGCAAGTGGTAAAGATGTCCCATACCAACTTGTTGAGCGTCGTCCAGGTGATATTGCAGAGTGTTGGGCGGATCCATCAAAAGCGATGAATGAGTTAGGTTGGAAAGCAACTCGCACTCTAGAAGAAATGACTGGCGATACATGGCGCTGGCAGTCTACTAACCCTCAAGGTTATCCAGACGCCTAATATTTAATTTACATAATAGTAACAAAAAGGCGCGTGATTGCGTCTTTTTTGATCCAAATCGGAAAAAATCGTAAATTACTGGTTAAAAGGTAGCAAGTATATATAGAGCTGTTAAACTATGCCCGACTCTTAATTTGGGTTATAAATTTTCTCATAGCTATTGGGGTAGTTCATGGAACTCGGTCTGATCATCACTTTCATCATTGCAGCAGCAGTAATGGTGAAAAAAGAGATGGCAAAACAGTAAACTTTCATTTTTCATACTTTTCTTTACATTTTTGAAATGAAAGCCATAAAAAAAGCCAGCATTACGCTGGCTTTTGTGTTTTTAAGGTTTAGAACTCGTATTTAACACTAATGTTGTAATTACGCTCAGCTTGCGTTTTGTCTCGACTTAACTCAGTCTTACCGCGAACATCGTTCCAAAGATGGTATTCTTCATTCGTTAGATTCATAACACCAGCACGAATGGTTATATCTTTCATTGGTTTGTAGTACGCCGTTAAGTCAACGACTGTCGCAGACGGCAAAGCAACTTGGTCTTTGATTCCGCCTTTATCACCATCAGAGTTGATATCACTGTTCGATTTCTTAGCCGTGTAGTTTACTTTTAGGCTTGTCCCCCAAAGTGCATTTGGTGAATCGTAATTTACAGCAGCCACGGCATTCCATGGGTTTACACTGTTCAAAGGATTACCATCACCATCTTCACCTTCTGTGTATGCTGCAACAAAGCGAGTTGTTACGCCTGATGGAAGACCGGCAATAGCATGCCAATCAAGACGGTTAGAGAGCTCAACCCCTTTAATGTTTGCTTCACTAATATTGATATTTGTGAATTCAGTTAAACCACCATTGTTTGATGACGTTTGCTCAATAAAGTCACTGTAATCACTGTAGTAGAACGCTACTTCAGTTGCCGACGCTGCAGTGTTATGACGGTAACCAAGCTCATAAGACAAACTCTTTTCAGATCCCAAATTTGGGTTAGGGCGGTTGGTATAGCCATGAGCCGGATTATCGTAGGTGTAGTAAAGCTCGTCGAACGATGGCGCTCGGAACCCTTGGCTCACTTGCGCGAAGATCGTGCCTGGTTGCGATATAGAGTAAGTTGCTCCTAAACGACCAGTTAATGCAGAGTCGCTAAACTTCTCGAATGACTCTTCAGAAGTATTTGAAGGATTAGTAGAGAAGTAATCGTAACGCACACCTGGAGTCAGAATTAGCTTGTCATTAAGAAGCGAAATTTCATCTTGCAAGAATAAACCAAAGCTTTCTTCTTTTGCATCCGGTGTGTAAACGTAAACAGTATCTGACGTGCCAGGATCGGAATTAAACTCGCGATTGGTATTACTGATGTCACTATGTTTGTACGATATTCCGTAAACAATATAGTGATTTTGAATCTCTTTATCTAACTGAGTTTCGAATTCAAATTTGTCTTCAGTATATTCGTAATCTTTTTTCTGTTGGTTGTCACCACTAGGCGGTACGTAAGGTGGGTAACCAGGGCTGGCTTCGATAAAGCGATTAGAGACGCCGTTTTCTTCTTTACCAATCCATGTAAGCTTGGACGTGATCGTATCCGAGATAGCTGCATCTGCAAACCAAATGTGCTTGAGCCCAATGCGATTTTGCTTGGTTGTGTCTTCAGCGTTGAAGTTTTTGTAACTTTTATGTGCGATCTCTGAGTCAGTCTCGTTGTAAATAACTTCTCCCAAAAACTCCAAGCGATGGGCGTCATTCAATTGAGATTGAAGTTTTACCAATAGATCGTTTTTGTAATAATCTTGGTTGTCCACAGAATAGTTATCGTAAGGCGCCTTAGAGAAGTTTTGTAGCTCTGCACCATCACGGCGTGTAAAGGCTATAAGTGCTTCTGTATTACCGAAACGCTTTGCTAAAGCTACATGCTCACTAAAAGAGTTATCTTCCGATGAATAAGAGAGTTTAGCTTGACCACCAAAGTCTTTACCATCTTTGAGGAAATCCTTCGGATCTTTTGTTTCGAATGCGACAACACCGCCAATTGCATCACTACCATGTAGGCTAGAAGCTGCTCCTTTAACAATTTCGACACTCTTTAGCATATCGGGGTCGACAGTAACGGCACTAGAATTGATAAACGAATATGGTCCACCGCTGAATACACCTGGTTGAGATGCACCGTCTACTAAGATTTTAACTCGTTTACCTTCCATCCCGCGAATGTTAATACTTTGGACGCCTTGGCGTTGAGTGCCATTAACAGTAACACCTGGCGTATACTCGAATAGATCATTCAAGTCCTTTACCATGTTTTCTTCGATGTCTTTCTCTGATACAACAGCAACAGAAGCAGCAACAGTGTTTATGGTTTGGTTGGTACGGGTGGCCGACACAACGACTTCTTCAAACTTAGAAGCTTCTTCCGCATAAGCAGTATGGGAAAGGGCAACTAAAATGGAGGCTGACAAAATTGATTTTTTATACATTGGCTTCAATACCTTAGATCCATAATAGGTAACAACACGCGGATATTAATGGATCTAAATGGTAATTACTATCATTACCATTGTCATTTATTGATTTGTATTGAATCTTCTTCTTAGGCTATGAGCATTCCTAGTCTTTAGTTATCAATATGTTATATTATTTGTCGTTAGTTCTTGATAAGTTTATCCAAATACAACGAATGTGATGGATATCACATTAAGAGAGGCCATGTGCAGAGTCCAATTACGTTAGAAGCACTCCATATTCTAGATGCTATTGATCGAAGAGGGAGTTTTGCTGCTGCTGCGAATGAGTTAGACAGAGCCCCGTCATCGCTGAGCTATCAAATCCAGAAACTCGAGCAAGACTTAGACATTATTATCTTCGATCGCTCTGGTCACAAAGCCCATTTTACTGAAGCAGGTAAGCTTATTCTTGAAAGAGGAAGAGCCATTTTACAAGCCAGTGAAAAGTTAGTGAACGATGCAACGTTATTGGCGAATGGCTGGGAACTGGATATTACCATTGCCTTCGATGGCATTATTCCTATATCCAACTTTTTCCCGATGGTTGATGCGCTGGCCGAGGTCAGCTCAACTCGAGTCAGGCTGCAAGAGGAGATTCTGGCTGGTAGCTGGGAGTCGTTGAATACGGGGAGAGCTGATTTACTGATTTGCCCATCACTGGATACGCTTCCTCAAGAAGTTAAGTCAGAAAAAATTGGTAAAATGAGTATGTATTGGGTAGCTTCCGCTGATCACTATGTTCACAAGCGTAGTGGTAAGTTTGATGAAGCAGCGCGAGAAAAGTATCGGATTATTGCTATTGCAGATACCGCACGTGAGCAACCAGCGCTCTCAATTAATATCATTCAAAAACAGCCTCGCTTGACCGTCACCAACTTTACGGCAAAAGTAGAAGCGCTCACTGCAGGTTTGGGTATTGGTACATTACCAAGCCAAATTGCACAACCTCTTATTGATAGTGGTGTATTGAAACGAATCGAAGGCACTGAAGAACAGCCGATGGATATTATTTTGGCATGGCGCCGGAACACTATGGGTGAGGCAAAATCCTGGTGTATTCAGTACTTAAAAAAGAATTGGAAACTAAAGTAACAACGTAACTTTTAACTCTTAGATTCCCATTGATTATCGAATGTAAGAAGTAAAAGTCATCGCTAATGCTGCGCTTTTCAATTTAAAGGGAGCACCATATCTGCCGTACCGTCTGCAAACTGGACATCGATCTCAAACCCCAAGTTCTGAGCCAACATCAACATTCCTCTGTTTGTTGGCATGGTCATTCCAGACATTTGCTTTGTGCCTTTAACTTTGCAATAGCTGATTATTTTCTGCATCAGCACTTTGCCTAAACCTTTTCCTTTCAAATCTGAACGAATCAAAATAGCAAACTCAGCGTCACTATTGTCTGGTGTAATCAATGCGCGGGCTACCCCTATGATAGACGGTCCGTCAGTATTAAACGCTACCGCAACAAACGCCATTTCGCGGTCGTAGTCGATTTGAGTAAAGTTTGCCAAAGCCTCATGGTTGAACTCTCCAACTTCAGAAAAGAAACGTTTATAGAGATCTTCTTTCGATACGCTATTAATGAATTGAGCATGTAGCGGCTCATCCTCAGGCAAGATAGGACGAAGCAGGATAGGTTGGCCATCTCGAAGCGTTACAGTTTCGACAAACTCTGCCGGGAAAGGGCGAATCGCTAGCCGTTTTTGGGCGTCTCCTTCGTATTTACACAGTGTGACATCTGCATCAAGGATAGTTAAATCGCTTCCGGACACCAGTACTGGATGGATATCCAGTTTTTGTATTTCTGGTAACTCAACTGCCATTTGGGAGATACGAACCAAGAACTTCGACAACTCAGTAATATCGAGCGCATCTTTGTGTTTCTGCAGGCGAATCTTTCCAGACTTTAAGGCAACAACGACAAGGTAGCGCGCAAGCGTCATGTTCAAAGGAGGAAGTGCAGCGACGGCATCTTGGGCTATATTCCACTCAGAGCCGCCTTGACCAAGCAAGATCACTGGTCCAAAGACTTTATCTACTGCAATACTAACCCGTAGCTCTTCAGCGCTGCCGAGCTTTGCCATCCCTTGTACCAACAGCCCATGTACATTGGCGGAAGGGTAACTGAGCTTTACAGTATCTAAAATGGATAGCGCTGCGTTGGAAACTTCTCGACTGTTTCTTAAATTTAGAGCGACACCGTGAACATCCGATTTATGAGGAATGTCTGGAGAACGCAATTTAACCGCAACAGGATATCCAATATTTTCTGCCATATGAACGGCTTCAATGTCGTCAGATGCAATCCACGTAGGCAAAACGTTAAACCCGAACAGCTTAAATAATGGGCTGGTTTGATGCGTATCCAAGGTGACTGTGTTTTTATCCAGTAGTCGTTCGTTTACCCATTCTTTTGCTGAACTCACACTTCCAGAATGTAATGGCTCTGCCGTCGTTGGCGTTTCCATTAGTTGTTTCTGGTTTCGTCTGTATTCGACCAAGTGCATGTATGCTACAACCGCACTTTCAGGTGTTCTATAGGTTGGAATGCCTGCTTGAGTAAAGGCCAGTCGCGCTTCTTTCGACGTTTGTTCTCCTGACCAGTTGGTCAAGATATTAAAATGCTTATGCCGAGGGTGAGATTTGATGGCATTAATAACGACTTGAGCAGTTTCAAGAGGATCAGAAACAGCAGAAGGACTATGCATAATCAATATCGCATCTGCACAGTCGTTATTCATCAGTGCGTTAATGGTATCAATATAGCGTTTTTGGGTTGCGTCACCAGACAGATCAATTGGATTTCGAGCACGCCAGTTGGATGGAAGTACTGCTTGTAATTGCTCAATGGAAGCGTCATCAAGCGTTGCGAGTTGGCCACCACGTTCAATCAAAGTATCAACGGACATAACAGCAGGGCCGCCGCCATTGGTGATGATCGCTAAACGCTCTCCACGAAGTGGCACAGAATGCGTGAGTGTTTCTACCGCGGCAAAAAGCTCATGCGTATTGCTGACTCGTAACATACCAGTTCTGCGAATAGCAGAATCGTAAATTACGTCAAGTGTATCTCCGTCTTGCTGCTCAAAAGTATTCATCTCTTTAGAGCGGCCCGCTTTTAGCACCAATATACGTCGGTTACGTGAAGCGGCGCGCGCAGCAGACATAAATCGGCGAGCGTCTTGGATATTATCAACATAAAGCAGAATAGCTTCAGTGTTTCCATCCATACTCAAATAGTCGAGCAAATCTGCAAAATCGATATCTTGTCCGCGCCCAATCGAAATGAACGAAGAAAAACCAATGTTCTTATCATTTGCCCAGTCTAAAACCGTGGTACAAACCGCCGCGGATTGTGAGATGAAAGCAATTTTTCCGGGTTTAGCTGCAACAGGGGAAAACGTGCAGTTAAAATTGTGCCAAGGAAGGATGATACCTAAGCTGTTTGGGCCTAAGACTCGAATGTTCAATGATGAGATATCTAAAGGATTAGGGTCATCAGAGATAACAATCGCAAACGGTGTGCCTCTCTCATCTAGCTCTTTAAGCAATTGCTCGTTACGTGAAACGTTCGTACACAAAATTGCAATATCTGGCGTATAGGGCAGGGAAGCTACATCAGGGTAAGCGATCACGCCAGATACGGCTTTATATCGCGGCGTTACTGGCATAATCGCGCCACCAAATCCACTTTGTAGAAGGTTGCGCATCACAACATGTCCTGCTCGCAATGCTTTTTGAGATGCCCCAATAACGGCCACAGAGTTGGGTTTAAAGAGTTTATGTAGTTTATTCATGCTGACTCCTGGCCGTTTGTAAGTCACGTTGGCTTCTCGGTTTCATATCAATCATAAACGAATAATTTACTGATAAAACATCTTCAGACCAGACATTGCAGAAAATGTGTACGATGCTTATGGAGTTTGTGTTATTCATCACATCAAAATCACAGATTATTGTATTTGATGCTTGATAAACGGCCCTGCTATCGGCATGATTTATCGTAATATTTATCCAGAGCATTTGTTACTTCATGAAAAAAATCGCAATCATCGGCTTGTCAGTTCTGCTTTCTGCTTGTGCATCTGAAACTTACATCACGGATGTGACCTCAGAAAGTTACCGAGAGGACTACAAATCAGATCGTATCTCTAAACCAATTATGGCGTCTGAAAACGCTGTAGTAGAAAAAGACGTACAACCAACTGTTGTGAAAATGACGGCAAAGCCTGAAGAAAAGAAAGTAGTCAAGCTAACGCCAAAAGAGCAGGCGAAGCCAGTTAAGATCGTACCACCAAGTAAAAAGCAAGCTGGCATTCAACGATTCGGCTATACCATTCAAGTCGCAGCTGTGGGTAGCCAAGCTAAAGTCGATCAGTTTGCAAATAAGCTGCCACAGAACGGTCAGCCAATTTGGGAAAACTACAAAGTTGTAAACGGTACTAAGTGGTTCTCAGTTTTATACGGAGACTACGCAACAAGCGCAGAAGCCAAGCAAGCGATTTCGACTTTGCCAGCTCAATTTCAGCAGTTAAGACCATTTGTTAAAAGCATTGATGCAATCAAAAACTCAGCTTACCCAACGCTTAACAAATTAAATTAACACATCAAATAAGGGAGCGAATAGCTCCCTTATTTATTTGCTCAAATCCTATTCGAACAACATTCCTCACATTAAAATTACTGTACGTCACACTTCAAAGGTTTATCATAATAAATAGTATCTTTTGTAGGTCACGGAAAGATGGATTCATGATTAAAAATATTCTTTTACTATGCGGCGGTGGCTCTTCTGAGCACGAGATTTCATTATTGTCTGCAAACTTTGTCGAACAACAACTAAATCTTATTGAAGACGTTCACGTTACACGCGTAGAAATAAAAAACGAAGGTTGGATGACCAACCAAGGTGAGTTGGTTTACTTGGATCTCAATACCAAGCAGTTGTGCTCAAGTGAATCTAATCAAACCATTGATTTCATCGTGCCTTGTATACATGGTTTTCCTGGCGAAACAGGCGACATTCAATCTCTGTTTGAAATCGCAGGTATTCCTTATCTTGGCTGCGGGCCAGAAGCGAGTAGCAATAGTTTCAATAAAATCACATCTAAGCTTTGGTACGACGCTATTGGCATACCCAATACGCCATACTTATTCTTAACGCGAAACGATGAAGAAGCTCACGTTCAAGCTCATAAAGCCTTTGAAAAGTGGGGAAAAGTTTTTGTTAAAGCCGCTCGCCAAGGCTCTTCCGTTGGCTGTTACAGTGTCACAGAAAAAGACAAGCTTTCTAATGCAGTAAATGATGCTTTTGGGTTTTCTGACCAAGTGTTGGTTGAGAAAGCAGTAAAACCTCGAGAACTTGAAGTTGCTGCATATGAGATGAATGGCCAACTACATATCACTAAGCCAGGCGAGGTCATCGCGCCTGATGGTGCTTTTTACTCGTACGATGAAAAGTACAGCAGTTCAAGTCACTCGCTCACAGAAGTTGAGGCGAAGAATCTAACTCAAATACAATTAGATTCCATCCAACACGCGTCAGAGACGGTATTTAAACAAATGAATCTTCGTCATTTATCTCGTATCGACTTTTTCCTAACGGAAGATGATGAGATTTACTTAAACGAAGTAAACACATTTCCAGGAATGACTCCGATCTCAATGTTCCCTAAAATGCTTCAAAACAACGGGCACAAATTTCATGAGTTCTTGGAAGATTGTATAAACAGTGCAAAGTGATTAACGTTATCGAGACGCGTTTTATGATACAAGTTGTTTTCTAGAGCAAGGATTATTCAAGCCGTATTTGAATATTGCTCAGTAGCAATTATGATTATATCAACGCATTAAACAGATGACTCAGTGGTATGGCGATTTCAAATTATAGAGGTTTTAACCTGCAGTCAGTCGGATCAGATGGCAGTGTTTGGAAGGTTAAAATCAAGAACCACGTTTTACAGGGCAGTTTGACGGCGGTAAAGAAAAGCATTGATTGGTGGTGTGACACCGCATCGATTATTGATCCCAAAGAGTTTGCTTCACTCGGACAAAGAGTGCAGCAAACTGGTGTTGCAAAATCAGAGGTCTTTAACGGCTATACTATTCAAAACGATACAGGCCAACCTAACTCTTGGTACTGTATGTTTAATGGTAAACTGATTAAGGGCAGTAAAGCCGCTATTCAACGCCATATCGAAGCTTATTTGGTTGCAAAGCAAAAAGCGATGCAAGCTCAACAACAAAAGAAACAATAGAATGACTCTGGTATATTCAACAGAAACCGGTCGAATTAAACCGGAAGAAGAAAAAGTATCTCGCCCTAAAGGCGATGGTGTTGTTCGGATTCAGCGCCAAACGAAAGGCCGTAAAGGTAAAGGCGTATGCATTGTTACAGGTCTAGACTTGGATGATGCACCTTTAAAGTTATTAGCGGCAGAACTCAAAAAAGTCTGTGGCTGTGGTGGCTCTGTAAAAGATGGCAATATCGAGATTCAAGGTGATGCTAGAGACAAGATCAAGGCACATCTTGAAAAGAAAGGCATGACAGTCAAATTAGCCGGTGGCTAATTTAATATTTCCAGTAAACAAAAATGGCGTCTAAAGAAATAGACGCCATTTTTTATAAGTTGCTAATTGAAGAGCAAGCAATCGTAGATTGATAGATCGATATTAGCTATTTTATGGTAAATAACCATTATGTTTAATGCTCACAGTAAGGCCCTTAAATTTAAAATCTGCAGGGGGAATAGGAGCATACTCAGACAACATTTAGCGTACAGCAATACACAATTTAACATAATATACATAATGCGCACTAACGGTACCGAGTAGTAATGAAAATGCAAATAGATATAAACACAAAAAACACTGCATCAAGTAAAAGATAAGGCAGACGCTCTTGAGCTTCTGGGGAACTAGCCCAAGCCTGAAAAGATTCAATCATTCCATAATCTCCATAATGCGCACTAAGGGTCTAATAAATCATCATCAGGGTCAGTAACATCATACCAACTACATTGACCACAATAGTCATAACGACAATTATCTAAATCGACAAAAACTAAAAACTCAGATAGCTGTTTGCATTCTGGGCAGGTATCTTCGTATTTTCTTAAAACTGTAAGGTCTTCAGTATCTAAAGTTATAGACATATCTATTTCCTCGCTAATCTATGAATCATTTCACTATCTCGACATAATGCGCACTAAGGGTAAGGTTTGTAATGGTCGATAACCAAATCCCAAAGGAAGTAATAAATAACGCTAGCAAAAAACCAAAGCGGTAAATGCCAAAATGAAAACTCATAAGAGCCTAGCCAAGCAAAAATCGAATCAATCATTGCGATAACCTCCTACAAGCAGCAATACCAGCAAGAAAACACCAAAGAAGATAAACCCTTCATAAACATCATAAATCCATTCCATAATTAAATCAGGTGTGAACCTGCCAAAGATTAATTTCATACATGTTCCGCTTCCTCGAAGCGATTTTCGCAAGCTCAATATCACTTCTTGCGGCGAGCGGTCTAACTAGAGGCTGACCATCTGAATAGCATTATTGTTCCCCAAATGCAGAAGCCCCAGAACAAAGCCCAAAGAATGTTTATCAACATTGCTATATCTGAACAGGAACGTTTTGTTGAAGAATGTCAGTTGGCTTTTCGCGTTGGCCGCAAGTGAAGATCCTTTCTGAATCTTCCCAAGTTACCCGATAGACACAATCCGAAAGAGCCTCGAACTGGTAGCCGATATCAACCAAATCTGTATGGTCGAAGCTGAAAAGTTTATCCGTGCCGTCGTAAACATCGATGTATATCTTGTAGAAAGTTAGGTCACGGTTTAACTCAGTGATTGGCCTCAAACTAGCTCCTGCTATTTGTTTTGCGTAACCAGTGACAAAAAAATCGTAACCATCTAAGGGACCAAAATCAGATTTAGACTTTTTCTTTGCTGGCTCTGCCGTTCCTTGTGCTGTTGGCGTGCCAGCTGGAATTTCAACGTTAACATTTTGCTGCTTTACTGGTTCCGGTGCTTTTTCGGATTCAGGCCACCACGCCATGATATTGATAGGCAAACCAACACCCAAAAGCAAAGCGGTACCGATAACAGGCCATCGCTTCCAGAAAGGTCTAATGTCTTTGGCTTGCGCTTCTTGCACATGCTTGTTGGATTGAGAGTGACTTTTATAAAACGGAAAATACTCAGACTTGTAAGATCGTATCGACGTATTAACCACCTCACCGTTGCAACCATCTTGAACCTTTTTGGTGTATGAATTGCTGGAACCCATTGCAGTATTTTTAGTGCAACGGTAAGTGACTTCAATCATATCTTTGATATCACGATGCACCTTGCGTATGTTCTGAGTCAGCAAGATGATATCGACACCATAGTGACGGTGTATCGAAAACCACTCAAGAATAGCAGCCGGAAGCCCACGAGATGGTAAGCTCATATGAGCCTCATCAACAACGTACAAAGGCCCCTGTCCTTTCTCATTTCGCCACTCATCTGAATAATCTTCAATTTGACTAAAAGGCCGACTTGTAGAGCCAAAATCGGTCAAGCGACCGTCAACTATCTTGATTAGGTCGCGCACATCCTCACCGAATATCTTTGCAAACCAATCAACATTGAGCGTAATGTTAGTGATAACTTTACGCCCTTCCTTAATGGCCGGAATGATGTGATAAGCCACGGCCTCGTAAGTTTTACCGCCTCCAGGTCTTCCTGCTATTGCATAAATCATGAACCTAACCTCGTAAACGGGATCAATTGAAGCAACAAACGAATAGTGATTGCAGCAAGGATAATTGATAAACACTGAGGAACGCCGACCGCAGCCAAAACCCATGAGACAGTTGGAGGAATCGACGTCATATACTGACTCATATCAACAGGCGCAAAGAGCGCGAACACGCCAGAAAGCAGCATGTTAACCATCTCCATTACCTGTTCAACCGCCCAGAAAAACAAGTCCTTAAGCATGTTAAAGAGCGAAACTAAAAGTTGATACAGGAACACAAGAAGCTTATTAAATAAATCGACTAACCAATCCATATTAACCCCCGAAAATGACACGACGCGCTGCGAAGATGGACGACATAATCAGAACTGCACGAACAAAGCCGAAAACCCAGTCAAAACTAATGTGTTCTTCAAAACTGAAGTCACCAAAGAAAGGAACCGGCAGAACGAAAGAAGGACGTTTAGCATTAGACAAATCAATGTCGCCAAACGAATTAACAAAGTCGTCAATCACATTGTTTTTTAGATCATTCATTTGACCAGACACCAAACCACCTAGCCCATTTGGATAAGCAGACTGATAAAAGCCAGTACAATTACCAGACTCGATACAAGTCCCCCCCGTACCAGCGCCGGACGTGTCAGTGTTGGCGATTCCATCCAGTGTTTCAGAAATACCAGAGACATCCTCAGCAATACCATCCATAGCGCCAGCAATTTTTTCAACGTCCTCACCAACTCCGTTAATAGCATTGGTGTTTTTGTTCACCGATGATGTTATGTCAGCATTGGTCTGTTGAATAAGAGCCTTTGTTTTACGATAGATTTCATTATCGTTAAGTTGCTGCTTTTGAATGGCTTGCGTATTGGTAACAACTGAGGCATTCAGTGCAATGATTTGATTCTGAACATCAGCACTTGATTGATTAATGTCGATATTCATCTCATTAAGAGCCTTGTTAACATCCTTATTCATTCCAGTTATTGCGCTAACAACTGCCGTATCTGTTGATTCATCTGTTGGCGGGTCTTCTACGTCTGGCTCATCCGTTGGTGGCTTAGGAACCACAACGTCACTATCAGAGTCCGGTAAAACGCTAGGGTCTTGAATGTCACCGCCTGTAGGGTCGTCAGGGTCGTGTGTTGGGTCAGTGACGTCGGGGTCGTCCGGTTGAGTAATTGGCGGATAATAAGGGTCATTCGTATAGTCATCAGCAGAACCAACACATTCATTTCCCGTGTAATAACTCTCTTTTACTAAGTCGCCACCGGACGCAAAATAAGATTGCTTAGCCTCGCACATTCTTGTTGTTTCACAGTAATAACGAGTAGTTGTTAGAGGTTGCCCATCTTCAGGAATGAAGCCAGGCGAAGGGGCGTCTTTTGCTTTTAATTCTTCACATGTTTTAGGTGGTAACTCACAGTTACCTGATTGCTCATTTATTACTTGACCTTCGGGACATTGGACTCGAACAATCTCGAAATCAACGTAATAATCAAGCCCGTTTTTGGCTGTACAATAAAGTCTTTGGTCCCATTGGTTGTTTTTATAATGCGAATAGGTGCAGGGTTTAACTGTTTCAGAGACACAATTATGTGATGTGGCCCATTTAGCCCCCAAGGCATCTATAGAACCCGCTTTTATAGTACTCCCCCCACACAATTGACTACCATAAACAGCGTAATAAGTTTCTGTATCACCTAAAGCACTAAACGAAACACTCAAAAGTATCAACAGTGCCGCAATGCTTTGTTTAATACTCATATATAAACCTCATTAAAAAAGGGGACCGAAGCCCCCTATCCTCTAAAGTTTTGAGAGGCCACAAATCCAGCCATGCCACCCAAAAGCACAAAGACGATGAGAATGACATCGTGAAGAATGGCCAACATAAACTTAAGCCTTATTCACAGCACGCTTAGCAAGAGTGATGGATTTAAGAGCCATAGCGATACCAACAATTAGCAAGCCAGCCGCACCGATTTTGGTCGCAACGCCAGCAAGGTCGATTGCACTGAATGGGTCAGCACCTGCCTCACTTGCGAAAGCAGCACCAGAGAAAGCAGTCACAGCAACAGTAGCAGCACCACGTTTTGCGAATTTCTTCGCTTGATTGATGTATTTCATAAGTACCTCAGAGAAGTTTGATTAAACGTAAAGCCATCTTGATGGCATAGGTAGAAATGAAGCCCCCAAAGAACACCAAGGAAAAACCAAGGCCGAACATTTGAGTGGCTTCAGGGCCAGTAACCTGAGTGAAATCCATCAGCGAACCGTATTCTTGAGCCGTAACCATGACGTAACCGCTACAAGAAGCAGCATCAACTTCAGGAACGACAGCAATAAAACCGTCAGCGTTTGGAAGTGCGCACACAGGCATAATTAAAAACCTTACTTAGCTTTTTCAGAGACAGGACTGTCGAACAGGCTGCGAATGACTTTGAAGTCACAAACCAAGTTGCGACGCGGGTCTTCTGGGTCAGGTTCATACTCGAACTCAACAAGAGCCGGACACATCGTTGTTTCGAATTTAGCGAGAAGTGCATCGTTTGGCGCAAATGGAACCTCGACAGATTCAATACCAAACGCAATTTGAGAGCCGTTTTCGTTTTCCCAAGGCTTCAACGCCTTACCAGCAAACAAACGACCAATTTCATATTTTTTACCAGATTGCTTACCAACGCCTTTTGAGTAAGTGCCACCTGTTAGAACGTAACGAACAGCCATGCTAATTCTCCATTATCTCTTTGATTATGTGTTTGTATGTATCAGGCAAGTTGAGCAAATCACCCTGCGTATCCTCAGATATGAGCAACCCGAAAACTTTCTCCAAGTCACCATCCAAGTACTTAGCAATATCCGCTAACGTGCGGCCAACTTGACGACGAGCCCAACGAATGCGCCCGTGCATATCGAGCGCAACTTGTTTCTTTTTTGTAACCACCTTTACTGGAGAGCTGGATACGATAGATGCGCTATACGCACAAATTCCGGCGAAGTAACCGCTGATATTGAGAAGCACATCGATTGGCATCTCCTTCAGCTCACACTCACTTCTAAACCAAAACAGATCGAGCCCAAGCTGAGCAGCCTTGTTATAAATACGCCAGTAAATACGAGATTTGCGATTGCCAACCTCGAACGATTCATTGATAACCTTGCCGGAAGGTTCAGCGAAATAACGCTCACCTGCACTAGGGCCGCAACCCCTATCAGATGTGCGAAACGCATTATCGGCATAGGCTTTTTTTGCATACTCACGACCGAACAAGCCGTGGAAGTCATCGACTGCAAGGTCGATTCGAGATAGACGGTTACAGTCGAGAAGCTCTAACCACCAATGCAAACGGAATGCACTTGTGTGCTCAAAAACGTGTTTGCACCCTAGCCCCTCAATTTGGAAATAGCAGGTTCCGCGATTGCCACCCAAAGCAACAAAACCAACGTGCTTGTTAGAGTGTTTGGTCATCAAGTGACATGAATCCTCGTAACCGTATAACCCCTTACCGCGCCAAGGTGACATGCGAAGGCCAAGAACGTGCAAGCAAAAAACCTCCAAACGTTCCATCATTGAAACGTTCCATTGCTGTTTGTATCGCTCGATTAACTTTTCTTTTTGCTCAGGAGTTCTAGCCATACGGTAATTTGGCTTAGGGATTGGAGCCCAGATAGCAGAAGAAAGATCTGACTTGTGAGCGTGACGCAAAGATGAGTAAGGGATTGTCCAAGACAGGTAATCAACAAAAACAAAAGGACTCGCCTCAGTATCGATTTCCAATTCTTCAGGGGTGAATACTTGTTTTTTCATGTTCTCTGAAAACCTGTCAAGAGTAAATTTATTGCATATCTTGGGTAAATATTTTTACCTTGTCAAGATACTGTATGAAAAAACACTCCTTATAATGAGAAAAAACATGGACTCAATAAGGGGTTTAACATGCTAAATGAGAACATTAAGAGACTCCGAGAGGAAAAAGGAGTCACTCAGCTTGAAATGGCTAAATCTGTCGGAGCATCGGCAAAAACCGTTATGAACTGGGAATCAGGCAAGACTGAGCCAAAAGCATCAGAGCTAGTTTTAATAGCTAAAAGACTTGGGGTATCAGTTAATGAAGTACTTGGAAGAGAACAGAATCCGCACGAAAGACTGATAGAGAAAATTAGTTCAGCGATTGGAGATTTCAACGACGCGGAGATCGAATCACTGTCGATAATGGTCGAAGGTTTGTATTTGAGGAATCAAAGCAACAGAGCTAGAAATAATTTCTCCTCAGATAAGACTCGCTAACGCTCAAACACTGGCGCGCTACGCTTGCGAATACACGGAGAACACTGATGGTTCAGTGGAATTTACCCCCGTAATACTAGACGGGGGTTTAGCTCCGCTTTTAGGTCCCTCCCGCAAAGCGGGCCCCTCCCAAAATGCTCGCTCAAACGGTCGTTAGCAAGCGGTATGTTAAAAAATGACATACCGGAAAGGGTTGGTATGTCATTTCTGTAGTGCAGCATTATGTGTGTTATGTTACGGGCTCTCACTTGAAAACGATTCTCTCTCATCTGCACCACGAACAAGTTCGGCTGAGCCACTTCGCACCGCCCACCTTTTCGGCGTTCTAGGCCAAAGGCGAACCGCTCAACATAACACTCACCCATAATGCGCACTAACGGTACCGAGTAGTAATGAAAATGCAAATAGATATAAACACAAAAAACACTGCATCAAGTAA
>NZ_JAWOQR010000008.1:0-84844 GCF_033337445.1 Vibrio sp. YT-15 | reverse complement strand
TGAGCCACTTCGCACCGCCCACCTTTTCGGCGTTCTAGGCCAAAGGCGAACCGCTCAACATAACACTCACCCATAATACGCACTTTAGAGTTAGAAGATTAGCATTGGTGAAGTCAGTTTAGTTACACCGTATTTGGCTGTTGCTGCTTTGCAAGCCTCATCAGCTGTCTTGTATGGACCGTGAACTTCGATTTCACCACAGCGACAACTTGATAATAACCAGTCATCAACTTTAAAACCGTGTGGCTGATTAAGTTCCTTCATTGTATCTTGGGTTACGTTCAACACTGTACACGTTGGTTCTGCATCTTGCTCATTCAACATGAGTCAACATGGACACGCATTTGCTTAACCCAAACGTGTAAGTACTACATTAGTTTTATAGGAACAAGGAATCTAATAGATGTAAACTCTCTACTTTTCAATCTATACCTAGATCTTTCTTCATATGTTCACTCAACTCGTTAGTGGTTCTTACATTAATCTTATGTTTGCAATGATGGATTCTCAGCTCTTCACCAAATAATTTTACTAGTGATTTGGTATACAAAGTACTAATATTATTTATTATTCTATACAATGTATCTTTCTGATAAACAGATCTTTTCGAATTTTGTATTGCAGTCTTCATATTTTAATATCCTTACACGTTTAACTTTATAATTTAAAAAATTAATTTCAACTTTTATTATTACTTTTTCCGATATGTAATGAGTCATTATCAATGATGCACAATCAACAATTAAATCACCCGAATCCAACTTAGTAATTTCACGAGACAAATTCTTTATTTTCTATATTTAATCCGATTGAGTTAATTTCTTCAGGATATCGGTTTAACTTAATATCCAATATAGTTTTATTAAGATAGTAGTCTGCCATTATTTCATGGCGGCTTTTAAATATCATTGTCCCCCTCCGATGATGCAAGTTATACTTTCCCACCAGTTAAAAGACAACGTGACTCAGAGTTGCAAAAAGGTAACAATCATGGAATTGATGAACAATGAGCTGATCTGCTTTGCAGCCATTTGTAAACACCTCTCTCTTACAGAGGCATCAAAAGAACTTGGAAAGTCTAAAGCTCAAGTCAGCAGGCAGCTAGCAGCATTAGAAAAACAACTTGGTGTAACACTCGTCCACAGGACAACAAGGAAACTCGTTTTAACTGATCATGGCGAAAGCATTAGAGAGCTTGCTATCAAGACGTTAGAGAGTTTGCACGAGTTAAATTACAGAGCTAGCTCGTTGAGTGAATGCATTGATGGAAAGTTTAAAATCACAATGCCCAACTCTATAGCCTCTTCTATTGTTGGTTCTGTTCTTAAAGACTTACAAGAACGATATCCAAAAGTTGATTTTGAAATATCGTCAAGTAACAATGTAGAAAATTTATTAGAAAGCAATGTAGATTTAGCGATTAGGCTTAATAATGTTATTGATGACACTCTTATTGCACATAAAATTGGTGATTATAGTGATGTTTTGATATCTAGGGTAAGTAATGCCAACAACAAAACACTATTAATCTACAAACATCATTCGAATAAGGAATCAATTAAAAATCAATATACTGATGTTATCGAAGTTGATAACACCTCTATTTTAATAAACTTTGTTTCTGAGGGAGTTGGGGTTGGTGTCATTCCAAACTATCTTATTAAAAGTAACTATATAGACAAAAACATCCGAATATCGCAAACTTTTGATATAGAACGTTCCATGTATATTGCCTACCCTTATTAAAACCCTTTGCCAAGAAAGCTAGCTGAGATATCTACTTTTATTAGGTCTGAGTTATCACAAGTATTGAAGAGTGAGTCATTTTAGGGCGGTTGTTCAGATTTAGAATTTTGCGTTGTCTACTCAACTAGGCCTAACGCTAATCTTTGTAACATATTGTTTCAGCGGTATTTATTAACACCCCATCTTTATGCTTGCTATCACAATGTGAGATGCTCTGCCGTCTTGTTATCAAGGTTTTGCGTGGAATAAATCACGTGGGGTAAACGATAGATTGACTTACATTAAAATTTTCATCAAAAGCAACTTTATATAAAATTGATTTCATACCAATCTATGTGTATCTTCTACCCATATCCCCACAATAACCAAGGAGAATGCCATGGATAAGCTACTCGCGTCTGCATTAGAAATTAAGCAGCGAACTATGGTGACTGGCTTTTTTGCTAGAAATGGATTCAAAATCGCTATGACCGATTTTGATGATGTCACTTTTGAGCGAGAAGGCGTGCAAGTTAACGTACATTTTGATCTGCAGTCAAACGCGGAGTCTGCATCTGTTTTATCTCATGAGGCATCAATCATTCCTGGCTAAAAACTTTTATTATCACCGATACACCAAGCCGAACATAAAAGTTCGGCTTTTTAGTGACAAAAAATGATGAGTGCGAACAAGAGTTGTCGATCACTCGTCTAAATAGACGATTAATAAATCAGCTTCAACTTCGTTCACAACCTTTGGTATCGATGAAAAAAAGCGACTCAATAAGTAGTGATGATGACCACAGACAACTAAATCTATCCCCTCTTTTTTGACGATTCCCGATAGTTTTATATGAAGATCGCCGATTACTACCATGGTCTCGTTTACTGGGTATAAGCATTTATCAGCGAGCTCTTGCAGCCTTCTTTCCAATTCTTGCTCTTCCTTAGCTTCCATGACTATGCGATCAACATCTACGTAAACAAATGAGAGTTTGCTGCTTGAGTTATCTGCTTGCATTATTGCTTTTTCGATAACGGCTTGGCTAGATTTAGATAAGTCGACAGCAACCAAAACATGCTTGTAACCCATCATTCCTCCCTTGGTTAGTTTTTGTTCTCATATTAAGTCTAGTCCACATAGAGCGAACACAACATCAAAACTACTGCTAATCATCCAAAGATCAACGATGTTTTTCCAATTTCTTCTCTAATTATCGGACTATTTAACAGGAAGGACGTCAGGAAACGTTACGTTGTAATAGGCGTTACTGCTCTTGATTTCTACTACTCTTGAGGTTTCATATTACCCACTTCAACGTCGCCTAGTTTAGTAAAACTACTTTAGGTTAAGCGTGTTCAATATGTAACGCTCCGCTCAAATCCAGGAGACGTATTTCGGCTAAAAAAGCAGCTCAATAAGATGAACTTCGATTCATCTATTATATATGTCTGCGAGTGCTTACTGTTCTTATATCGCTTATTTAATAAGTCTAGTTTAATTACCGCTATAAGTTACGGTGTATCTTTTTTCTTTTTTTCAGCATAATCCTCTGCCTGGGAACGAAGCCCTCTCGTACTTTGTAATTAAATTACCAGATCAATCACTACCAATATGGTTGACAGATTAAATGACCGAGGTAAATAATTGATATTATTGAGTTTAATTTGTTAGTTCTTTAAAAATGCCTAATTACCTGTACTGCGAAAAATAAGGTTAACTAGATTAAGTAAAATTTTACTAACTCGCTATTTAGTCTTAAAGGCAATTGAACAAGATTAAAATCATATAGGTATAGTAAATTTTAGTTACAGCGTAACCAGGGTGGTGTTTGGGAGTGTAAAGGAATAGAAAATAGAAAGGCAAAAAACAGGGCGTATGCCCTGTCCATGAATTGATTAGTTTTGTTGCTGTTGTTTTTCTGCGTACTCAGAACGAATCCGTTCGGCAACAATTTTGATAGCTTCTGCAGTACTTGTGCCCTTCGCCATCAATTCTTGAATTCTCTCTACAGCTTGTTGTTGCTCTTGGTGAGATAGAGGGGGTAAATCGTCAAACATAAAAAGCTCCTCATTTTGAGGAGCTGACTATAACGATTCAATTAATAGGTAGCAAGGAAATTAATGGATGCACCCATAGCGTTCTCGTTTGTGTACTGAGCTGCGATATCCAATTCGAACAACTTAAGTGGGGACAACCCGATACCAGCAGTAATGGTTCCTTCGTCATTACTTCGAGCTAAGTTCTTCATATACCCTGCTCGTAATGCCATTTGACGCAAAATATCAAACTCAATACCAGCTCGAATCATTTGCGTATTATCATCAAAGGATGAAAAACGTTTTTCTTCGTTAAGATCGTAGTCAACACTCATCGTAAAGTAATCGGCAACAATCCCTGCCCCAACGGTGTATACAGGACGCATGCTATATTCGTATGATTTTATCGTATCGCTGCCATATTGGAATGATTTTGTTTTAACGTCTCTTCCGATCAAATTTTTCGCTGAAATACCGAGACGATATGGGCCAAAGAACCAAAGTGCGCCTGCGTCTAAGTTAAACATCGTTTCCGCGGTCTCATTTTCACGTAAGTCTTTAGTATCAAAATTCTGAAAACTCGTGGCGTATGAGTATGTGTATATACGCTGAAGTTTAGGAGTAACACCAAAAGAAAGGTGTTGGTTCATGAAATTAGTGTATTTAGCAAGTGAAATACCAGCTTCAGCCACGCCAATAGAAACACCTTGTACATAGCTATCATCTAATGGATTAGTACCTGAGGTATCAACATTTGGTTGTACGAATGATTCAGTGTATAGCTTACCGTATGCAGTTGCAGATAAGAATTTGTTGGGGATACCAATGGCAACGACACCACCAAGATCAAAGTCTGTCTTTTTCCCATCGATAGCATCCATCGATTTTTTGATTTCATCGACGTCTGTCAATTTGCTGATGCGTTCGATCTCATCAACTAGATCATATTGATCATCGTAGCTGCCACCAAAACTTGGCACGATCATGCCTGCATCGTCATTTCGGCGATAAATCGCAGTAAGAGCGGGGTTGAAAAAAGGCGCAGTTAGATAAGTTGCTGATACGGTACCAACGCCACCCATTGCATCACTACGAGCCTCTATCGCATAAGTAGCAGCAGAAGCAGCATTAGCGAAAAGAATAGTAGCAACAGAAGTGGCAAGAATTTTATATTTGTTTTTCATACTACACTTGTGATTTTAGTTCGTCCTGAACCTTTATCGGCACAAGTAGTATTTCTTTAACTATTCTTCCTGGGAAAGATCATAGGTTCGGCTAATAGTTTGAGCCTGCTCAACAATTATATCGCCCTGCCAACGGCGACTATTGATACTTACCGCCAATACGTATCTATCGTTTGGGACACCCGCTAGCTCCAATGAATTTGGATAGTTAGACTCATAAGTCTTTTTCCACATTTGCTCGTACTGGCCATCAATGTAGTCATACAAACCAACTTCAAGTTGCGGTAATGGACAATGGGGATTACGAAGTGCGCTCTTTTCTACTTTCCAATTCTCTTTAGATGTCCAACGAACATATTGAGAAGAGTTTGAATCTCCAAGTATTACCCAAGTTCGATACTCTTGTTTATCAGTAGAAACAACGGTTAAGTGATATAAACCAGCTTCAAGCTTGCCTGTTAAGTTATAGCGTTTCGAGTAACTACGCTCGTTGGCAAGTTCTGTCCCGTTCGGCTGTTGTTCATAGCTGAATGAACTGTCCGCGGATATAGAATCATCCACCCATCGATTAAATGAAATATTTTCGATGTCAGTTGTAGCTCTTAGCTTGATCACCAATCTAAATGTATCTCGCCCAGGGCTTTGAATAGTCTGACGAATAACGTTCACACCACTTATCCAATCAGGCAGCGTTACACCAGTGAGAGCCTTGCCACAGTTTTTGGATAGTGACTGACCAAGAAGATCATTAAGGTGAGGAGTCAAATCTTTACTTGGTTCCGTTTGCCAGAGTTCAACAAGAGAGTTGAACATACCCGCAAGATCATCTTCAAGTAAGTGTTGATGTGCCTGTGTTAAAGGCGTGTTAGTTTGAAACCAGTCCATCGCATGGACTGGTTTCACTAACGCTAATGAGACAACTACAGGGATTAGTATTTTCATTACGACTTATGCTTTCATCTTGTAGCCAACACCACGAAGTGTTTCAATTTCCAGTCCTGGCAGTTTTTGACGAAGCTGTAGTACATGTGTATCAACCGTACGTGTTGTCGGGAAGTGATTGTAACCCCAAACGTGGTCAAGTAGCTCATCACGAGTAAACACGCGACCTAAGTTTGATGCCAAAAATAGCAGCAAATCAAACTCTGTTCGAGTAAGCGTAATTAGCTCGTCTTTATAAGTCACTTCACGAGTCGAGCGGTCAATCTCTAAGTCTTTTGTAATCACTTTATCAGCGTTGCTTTGTTCTGCTGAATCCGGTGCTCGTAGCTGTGCACGGATTCTCGCAAAAAGCTCCGCCTCAGCAAAAGGCTTTGTTAAGTAGTCGTTCGCGCCGGAATCAAGGCCTGCAACTTTATCTTTTACGGTAACAAGTGCCGTTAACAAGATAACTGGTACGTCTTTAATCTGTTTCCATTCTGGGAGACATTGTACAGAGTCACCATCTGGGAGTTGGCGATCGAGAATTACCAAGTCAGCTTTTTTCCATTGTGGCTCTACGTCTGCAATACGCTCCACATGTAAACACTCATATCCTGCTTGTTCCAGGCTTACTAACAGGCCGTCAGCCAAGTTTTTATCGTCCTCAACGAGAAGCAGTGTCTGTTTCACAAGGTATCTCCAATATAAAAGTTGTAGGTGGTCCCATTAAGGACATTTTTCCGCCCATGCGGCCTACCATAGATTCAACGATTGTTAATCCAAGTCCTAACCCGCTCTTACTTACGAACGGTTTCTTCAAATTTGCCCAATCTTTAGCCGTTAGGCCTCCTGCATCTCGGACTTGGAATACTATTTTTTCTTCACTAGTTGAGACATCCAATTCAACCGGTGCGACACCGTACTTAAGCGCATTACGAAGCAAGTTATCGATACAAGTTCCTAACCAGTACACATTAACTTTAGCAGCCACATCTTCATTGATGTTAAAAAGCACGGCACTATCAAATTCTTCTTCGATCTTAAATTCTAACCAATCTGCAACGGATGGTACCCAGTCTGTTGCAAGCATTTGGTTATCAGATTGCAAATAATCTTTACTCGCTTCTGCCAATTGACGCAGGCGGCGCGTATCTTCACACAATCTGCGGAATTCGTCATACACACTTTCAGGCAAATGCTCGAACTCTCGACGAAAGCCTTCAACCGTTAGTGACAGAGATGCAATCGGTGTTCTGAGCTCATGCGTTAAAATTTGCAACACGAGCATTCTACTACGTAGTTCTTCTCGCTTGCTATTCCAACGGTACACCGCCCAACCAATCACCAAAAGAATATTGGCGATTACCAGTATGATCATACTGATCCGCAAAACTTGCGAGTGATCTTCTACATCCCAACAAATATTGCCTCGTTTAACAAAGCAACTTTTGCTTTGAGAGGCTAGAGCGTATGACAGACCCGCATTCGCTACGTTCTCTTGCCAGATATCTTTCTCGAAAACAAAGTAACGGTCACCACGTCTTAGCCAAAGTTCGTTACCTTCAATAAACATGCTCGCGCCTGCAATCAAAGCATTAATGGCGTCGTCATCCATGTTTTTCAAGCTTTCTAGCAACTCATCCCCTTCCTCGTTATCACGCTCTTTTATATGCATGTACTGAGATAGTTTGGGTTTGAGTTCTGGATACTTATCCACATAACGTGCCGCGTACGTCCCACCACCAGGGTGAATGAGACCACTACGCGAGAACCAACGAGGTGTCAGCTGCGTCCCTTTACAAATCGCTCTTGTAAATACTAAAGGCTCAGTAATTAAAGGACTTAATGGTAATTTGCCACGACAAGTATTCGCCAAGCTGTAAAGCTGTTGGATATCTTTTAACGGATAGTCAGACGTTTGCGGCAGAAGCGAATCTGGCGCAAGTAACTTGGTAGGATAATTTGATTGCAGAATACGAATATCGTACGACTTAAGAGCTACTTCATAGTTAAATAGCTCTGTAAACGTATCTATTCTTTCTGGTAGTGAATCGGAAAATGCAGGTGCCGAAAAAAGCGGCAATACAGTTGCAAAACCGAGCAAAAACTTTTTAATCAAACTGTTACCGTCACTTGTTACATTAGCCAAAACTATACATCAATCTACAAGCAATTGACATCTGCTAACAGAAGGATTTGCATTACTATAACATTGAAACGGAACAAAAAAGGGCCAGCGATTGCTGACCCTGTATAGTTTTAAATCAAGAATGGTTAAAGTGCTTTAAAAATAGACTCAACACTTTCTTTCGCATCACCAAATAGCATTGATGTATTTTCTTTGAAGAACAGTGGGTTCTGTACTCCTGCGTAACCAGTATTCATTGAGCGCTTGAATACCACTACGTTTTTCGCGTTCCATACCTCCAATACGGGCATACCAGCGATTGGGCTGTTCGGATCTTCCAGTGCGGCTGGGTTGACCGTATCGTTAGCACCGATAACCAATACGGTATCGGTTTCTGCAAAGTCATCATTGATTTCATCCATTTCAAGAACGATATCATACGGTACTTTTGCTTCAGCGAGTAACACATTCATATGCCCCGGTAGACGACCCGCTACTGGGTGAATCCCAAAGCGAACTTCAATACCTTGTGAACGAAGTACATCAGTAATTTCATGAACAGGGTATTGTGCCTGAGCTACTGCCATGCCATATCCTGGAGTGATGATTACTGATTTTGAGTTCTTCAACATCTCTGCAACTTCTTCAGCCGTTGTTTCACGATATTCGCCCTGCTCTTCGTCACCTGAAATCACTATCTCTTGACCAAAACCACCGGCAATAACACTGATAAACGAACGGTTCATTGCTTTACACATGATGTAAGAAAGAATCGCACCTGATGAACCTACCAAAGCACCTGTTACAATCAATAGATCATTTGCTAGCATGAAACCTGCTGCCGCTGCTGCCCAACCTGAGTATGAGTTCAACATAGAGACAACAACTGGCATATCAGCACCACCAATTGAAGCGACTAAATGGTAGCCGAATGCGAACGCAATCAAAGTCATCACAATAAGAGCGAACATGCTGCCATCTGCTTTTACGAAGTAGATCATAAGAAGCGTAGAGATAACAACCGCTGCGAGATTCATTTTGTGCTTATGAGGTAGGTTAAGTGGCGACGAAGAAATCACACCACGCAGCTTACCAAATGCGACAATTGAACCGGTGAAAGTTACGGCACCGATGAACACACCCAAGAATACTTCTACAAGGTGGATAACATGCTCAGCATGTGTTGCTGCTTCTGGCGCATCTAGGTAACTGTTGTAGCCAACTAAAACCGCAGCTAAACCTACAAAGCTGTGTAGAATCGCAACCAGTTCTGGCATCTCGGTCATTTCTACTTTCTTCGCATAGAAAATACCGATCGCACCACCTATCGCCATCGCGATAATGATCCAACCAAAACCTTGCGCATCTGGGCTAAAGATCGTCGCTATTAGCGCGATCGTCATACCAGCGATACCGTAGTAGTTACCATTACGAGCAGACTCTTGCTTTGAAAGCCCCGCCAAACTCATGATGAAAAATAATGCAGCAACAATGTAAGCTGCTTGTACTAATCCTGCAGACATTGTGACTCCTATTTATCTTTGCGGAACATTTCAAGCATACGCTTGGTGACGGTGAAACCACCGAAGATATTGATACTCGCGATCAATACGGCAATAAAAGATAGGAATGAAACGACGCCATTACCTTGTCCAATTTGCAGTAATGCACCAACGACAATAATGCCAGAGATAGCATTCGTTACTGACATTAGTGGAGTATGAAGTGCATGGGTAACATTCCATACTACGTAGTATCCGACAACACACGCTAGAACAAATACAGTAAAGTGAGAAAGAAACGCTGCCGGAGCAACCGATGCAACCCATGCAAAGGCTCCAACAGCCGCTGCCACACCAATAATTTTCTTCGTTGGAGACGTAGGTTCTTCTACTTTAGGCTCTGGCTTCACAGGCTGTTCTTGTTTCACTTGCGGCTGAGCTGAAACCTGAATTGGTGGCGCTGGCCAAGTAACTTCACCTTCTTTCACCACGGTAACGCCTCGGATAACAACATCTTCAAAATCAATATTGATGTTGCCATCTTTCTCTTTACACAGCAGTTTTAGAAGGTTAACAAGGTTTGTCGCGTAAAGCTGAGAAGATTGTGTTGGCAAACGACCAACCATGTCAGTGTAACCAACAATTTTTACGCCGTTATCCGTCATGATAACTTGGTCTTTCACTGTATATTCACAGTTACCGCCATTAGCAGCTGCCAAGTCGACAATTACACTGCCCGCTTTCATGCTGTCGACCATTTCTTTGGTGATCAACTTCGGCGCAGGTTTACCAGGGATGAGCGCGGTCGTAATAATGATATCAACATCTTTAGCTTGCTCTGCGTATAACTCTGCCGCTTTTTTGTTGAAGTCATCAGACATTTCTTTTGCGTAGCCATCCCCAGAGCCTGACTCTTCTTGAAAGTCAACGGTCAGGAACTCAGCGCCCATCGATTCAACTTGCTCTTTTACTTCTGGGCGGACGTCAAACGCACGGACAATGGCACCTAAGCTACCTGCAGCACCGATAGCCGCCAAGCCAGCGACGCCAGCACCCGCAACCAATACTTTCGCTGGAGGTACTTTACCGGCAGCCGTAATTTGACCTGTAAAGAAACGACCAAACTCATGAGCTGCCTCAACCACTGCACGATAACCCGCGATATTAGCCATCGAAGATAGCGCGTCTAAGGCTTGTGCACGTGAGATACGAGGAACGGAATCCATGGCAAGAACGTTAATGTTCTTACTTGAAAGTTGTTCCATCAACTCAGCATTTTGAGCCGGCCAAATAAAGCTAACCAGTGTTGCTCCATCTTGCAGTAACGCAATTTCGTCAATGCCTTGCTCATCATCCACAATTGGCGCATTAACTTTTAAAATAAGGCCAGATGCCCAAACTTCTTCACTAGAAACGATTTTCGCACCAGCTGCTTCATAAGCGGCATCATCGAAACTCGCTAGCACCCCCGCTTGGGATTCAATCGCGACATCGAATCCCAATTTTATTAACTGCTCAACCGACTTCGGCGATGCAGCCACTCGCGATTCACCTGCGAGTATCTCTTTAGGTACACCGATTTGCAAAACGCATACTCCTTGTATACATATCAATAAATTAGTCCCAAAACAGAGCGTCGCTCTACTCTAATTCTTTTTTATTTCTATCTGTTTACCACGCAAGACAATTGCAAACGAAAGATGATGTTTGGGGACACCCATTTGCACAAAACACCTTGACTAACAGCCCTGTTATTATTCTGTTTGTATCGAACGCGTCTCATTACTTCAAGTGTTTTGTAATTTAAATACTAAATTTTATTACATATAACGCTAAGTAATGAATGATTGTCGCTCTGTGCACGAAAAATAACAACGCAACACCGTACTAGACTGAGGTCTAACCAGGTAACGATTAAATACTGACTTAACAGAGATTTAAGCGTTAAAAAGAAAGAGCCACTAGCATATACACTAATGGCTCTTTTTAAGATGACTGGAATCAAATTGCAGTAAATTGCTAGTCGAAGATTTTATCGCCCATTTGATCAATAAACATTTGAGATTTCTTCAACATAAGGTCATTGGCATCTTGCTCTGAGCCAAGCAAATCGGAGCGAATAAACCGATGTGTTTTCACTTCATCATCGTCATGCTTTTCTATTCGACCAGCGATGCGATATTGTCCGCCCTCTGAAAGGCTCTCTGGGTAAATAAGGAAACCTTTATATTCAACTGGTTCGATATTTTTGGCTTCAACCGTTTTCTCACTACCACCAAACAAACGCGAAAAAAATCCCACGATTCCTCCTTGGGTCAGCTCACTAGTCAACTGAGCGACTCTTACTTAATATTAACGTTAAGGATCGGTTTTTCATACCAATCCAACTCTTTGTCATCATCATAACTAGTATGGGAAAAAATTACAGGCACATCATACTCTCGGTTCTTACGCCTGTCTTCTTTCACCATTTCTGCGGCGTTTTTCACCGCTATATCCGCGCTTTGCTTAAACTGGCTTAATTTTTGTTCAGGAAGTGAAGACAAAAAATCAATATCATGACGGATATAGACAGGCTTGAGCTGGATAAGCGCAAGGCAAGCAATATCGGCTAACTGTTCGTTGTCATACTGTTCTAAAAATTCGGGCAAACTGAGAACCTGGCCTACTAATGTTTCCATGTAGTTGTGCACATCTGAGCTTATCTGCATCTGTAAATCTCCTTTTTCCTATGAAATGAGTATAGCAACGACTTGTTTATAACAACTTATTGATTGCTCTTAATTTAATCAATCTCTCTCTTTTTGCGGTAATGTCTTCCAAAATACTTGGGAAAAGGAACAAATAGACGTATTCTTGCTAGTTCTCAAAGTTCGAAATTCAATAACGGATAAATATCCATATTGATAAAACGATTTACCTAACCAATTATATAGTCAACTATTTTCAGGCAGTTTGTAATAGATGTCCTCATCGTCAATGACTTCATCAGGCTTCAGATTCTCATTCCCTTTTTTGCTACTGGGCATAGTGAGTTCGGGCATGGACAGCATTATTCAGATGACTCAGGCAAACTGGGGCATTGCCGCAAACTTGCCGTACATACTATTAGGTTGTGCGCTACTCCTTTGTTATTCATTTAAGCAAGGCAGAGAGTCCATGGTGTGCTTGGCAATGTTGCTAGCCTACTTCGTGATACAGCACCGCCTACAAGTCCCGCTTCAAAGTGGTACCGCTTTACTTGAGCTAACCATTTTAGCCACGTTACTTCCTGTCTCGTTTCTTACGGTATTTTTGTTTAGTAAAGAAGGTTTTGACTCTAGAGCCATGTTGACTTACATCTTGATGTTAGCAATGTTCGTTCTTTGGTCTTATCTAACGCTAGCATATTACGTTGAAGGAGGGTTTGAACAATGGACAAGCGGTATTTTATTTATTGTACCTACGGTCTCTAAACTGCCTTTAATTCTTGTTTTATATTGCGTGGGTATTGTCTGTTTTCTTGGAATCCTTGTTTTAAAGAAGAATGAAATTATCCATGCGATGACCTACTCTGCCATGGTATTGGCGTCTGCGACGTTCATTTTCTTTGATGTGCAGTACATATCAAGCACCATGTTTACGCTAACAGGGCTGCTTATCATTATTTATGCCGCTTCCGCTAGCCATCAACTGGCTTTCACCGATAGCCTAACGCTGATTCCGAGCAGACGTGCACTTGATCTCGATCTAAAACACATGGGTAAGAAGTTCACGATCGCAATGCTTGATGTTGACCATTTTAAAAAGTTTAACGACACCTACGGTCACGATACTGGTGATGACGTTCTAAAAATGGTCGCTTCGCGCCTCACTAAAACCCCAGGCGGCGCAAAAGTTTATCGATTTGGCGGAGAAGAATTTACCATCGTTTTTAAAGGCAAATACGCTGACGAATGTAAGAACTTTTTGGAAGAAGCTCGCAAATCGATTGCAGAATACGAGATGATATTACGCGATGAAGAATCTCGCCCTGAGAACCATAAACAAGGACAAAAACGTCGTGGTAGCAACAGTTCGAAAAGAAAGTCGGTTTTTGTTACCGCAAGTTTCGGAGTTGCTGATAGCCGGAATGGGCAAGCTCCTCTGGACGTTATTAAATCAGCGGACGAAGCACTTTACAAAGCGAAAAAGGCCGGACGTAACTGCATAAAGCTTCGTTAGACCCTCACCAATCGTGAAAGTTAACAAGCTTGTCTGGGTTTAAAACAAAACCGAACTTCCCCATCAGCATAATAACTGCACTCATCGTTGCCACTATCCCGATGTCATCTATCTAATCAAAGGTATAAGGTATACGCCCGATTGCGACATTCCGTTCGCACTGTTTGCCTATCTTACTTTGAGTTAGCTTTAAAATAACCACCAAAAGTGACAACGCAACAAAAAGAATGGCATTCATAAGATTTTGTTTTTAAAAAGAATTAACTACAGTATGTGTGTTTCTTCCCAAAGACTTCGATGTATATAGTGCTTTATCAACGGTTGCATACAAGTCTGATTGCACTTCTTTCCCTGTCGGTTGAAAAACAAAAACACCCTGTGACACTGTCACTCTATTTGACACACTAGAATACTCATGTGGGTAATCGAGAAAATACATAGCCTCTTGTATACGCTCGGCTTCTCTTTCTGCTGTTTGAGTGTCGGTACACCCTAGCAACACGACAAACTCTTCTCCACCATATCGACCTACATATTCCCCAGAGCGACAAAAAGTAGCCTTGAGTTGATTCGCAATCGCTTGCAAGCAACGGTCGCCCTCAATATGACCGTAATTATCATTAAACGGTTTAAAAAAATCGACGTCCAATAGAATCAAAGCCATTGGCATATTGTGACGACCATGCCATGCAACCATCGATTCCAACTTATGGTCGATATAACGGCGGTTATAGAGTTTGGTTAGGCCATCTTCATTCGCTTGCTGAGTCAAAAGTTGATTAACCTGCTCCAATTGAGCTGTCGCTTGCTTAAGCTCTCGTCTCATATGAGCAATACGCTGCATTGCGATAAGTTTAGAGTTCAGTACCAGTTTATCTACCGGCTTAATTAAATAGTCATCACCGCCCGCATCTATGGCTTTAGCAATCATTTCTGGCTCTTCGTGACTACTCAAGAAAATAATTGGGATCCAATCCGGAAACGTTTCTCTTATATGAAGAGAGACTTCAAAACCGTTCATATCTGGCATTGATATATCGAGTAACACCAGTTCCGGATCAAAGCTCTCATAGGTATTTAACGCCTCTAGTCCACTACCTACGGCTTTTACAATATGTCCAAGTTGCTTTAGACGAATAGCCAACTGCATCCTGTCTAGCTGAACATCGTCAACCAGAAGGATTCGCATCGATGTCCCTGTCGGTTGCATAACGCGTTCCATTTTTAATTATGTCTTTATTAAACATATACCATACTCATAGAGTTGTTGCATTCGACTCATAATTAAGTGCTATATTTTTGTTTGAATATCACGGAATCCATTGCATAAAGCAGTTAGACTGAACGTTACCCTATCTAATCATGGCCTGTGAGCAGAAGTTCAACAAACTCATTCACTTTGGTCATCTTGCGGACTAATGGGTATAGCTATTTGATGCATTTGGTATTAATATTCCCGCCTTTTTGTAATGAGAGACACACCATGTCAGAAGCAACTAACAGCGAAAGCAAAAAAATCGATCTAGCCAGCATTTCTCCAGAGCTACGTAAAGTTATCGAATTTGACGAAGTTCCAGAGCAAATGTTCGAAATGGTTACCTCTATCCATGAAGTGTCTGAAGAAGCGGTACGTGAATCATGGGACGAAATGCCAGCAAGTGCACAGAACATTCTAGACAACTTTGAACAGTTTCATGCTCTAGTTTCTGTAGGCCAAGCATTCGCTGGTATTAATGTTATGGAAGAGTTCCCTACTCTTAATCTGCCAGAAAACATGACAGATGAAGATAAAGAAGAATACCGTGCTCAACTACTTGATAATGTGCTTCACAACTGCGTGAAAGACATGGTTAAGCAACTGAAGAAAGCACGTCGTGACCCACTTCTTAAGCGTGAGTTCAAAGAAGTATTCGCGAAGTAATTCCGGCATTCTTCTAGTAAAAAAGGCCGCACTTTGCGGCCTTTTTTGATCATGAAGCGTAAATCAGTCTAAACGGTTAATGAGGCGCTAGTGCCATATCTTTTTGTGTCACACTGACACCTTTAATTTGTGCAAAAACACGGCTACCAACTTTTAGGTTGAGATCGTCAAGGGCCCACGGTGTGATCGTTGCCCACAAATAACATTTCTCGTCTAGCTTGAGTGATATATTAATACTCTGTTTGTCATCGGCTGCGTTAAACACTTCGATGGAATCGACAATAGCAGGCAGAATATTTCGAATCGACGTCGCCTTGGGCTGCTCGAGCGTGATAGAAACGTCATTGGCACGCACTTGCAAGCGTATTGGCGTGTCTGGTGTTCCGTCAATCTTTTGCACCCACAGGAATACATTAGGTGCAAGGTTGATACAAGTCAGTGCATAACGTTCATGATGTTCAGCAATCCGGCCTTCAAATAAGCTGCTTTGATCTGAGAAAGATTGCCATGGACGCATAGCATGAGAAGCCCACACTTCCTCAAGCTTACCTGAACTCGAAATTTTACCTTGGTCAATAATTGCAAGGTGCTGAGCAAGCCTTAAAATTTCCTGGAGACTGTGTGTGACATAGATAATAGGGATATTTACCTTCTCCGACAACTCCTCGAGAAAAGGCATTACCTCACGCTTTCTTGGCATATCGAGTGAGGCAAGTGGCTCATCCATCAAAAGCAAATTGGGCTTAGATAGCAATGCGCGCGCAATCGCAACACGTTGCTTTTCACCACCAGAAAGTGATACCGGAAAGCGCTTTAGTAACGGTTTGATAGACAAGAGTTCGGTGACTGCATCAAAATACTCGTCATCTTTTTCTTTAACGCCATACAACAAATTGCCTTGAACCGAATAGTGAGGAAACAAACGTGAATCCTGAAACACATAACCAATGCCACGCTTGTGCGTTGGTAGGTTTATTCCCTGTTCACTGTCAAACAAAACATGCTCACCAACCGCAACATACCCTTGCCTTGGAGTGACCAATCCGCTGATGATGTTAATCAACGTCGTTTTACCTGCACCAGATCGTCCAAACAAGGCACTAATTCCGTTACAGGGTAACTTAAGTTTGATGTCGAAGTCAGTCTCACCAAGCATTTGTTTAAATTGGACTTTAATCGTCATTGCTTCGCACCTAATCTACTTGCCGCTTTACGATTTAGCCATTCAGAGATCATTAATGTAGACAAGGCTAACGCGATAGAAATGATACACAGACGAGCCGCCTGCATTTCTGCACCTGGCGTTTCAATAAAGTTGTACATTGCCAGCGGAATCGTTTGGGTTTCATCCGGAATGTTAGAGACGAAACTGATCGTCGCCCCGAATTCGCCAAGACTACGAGCAAATGACAGCATCGTGCCCGTAATAATTCCGGGAATGGTCAGTGGTAACGTGACGGTGAGAAACACTTTTAAAGGAGAAGCGCCTAACGTAGAGGCTGCGTGCTCCAATTTAGGGTCGACGCTATCTAAGCTTAAGCGTACTGAACGAACCATCAAAGGCAAAGCCACGACAATACAAGCGACTACTGCCCCTTTCCAATTAAAGCTAAATACTACCCCTAAGTTTTCATAGAGCCACTTTCCAAGGAACCCTTGTCGTCCTAAAGAAATCAACAATAAATAGCCGATTACCACTGGCGGCAATACCAGTGGTAAATGAATTAAGCTATCGAGAATCGATTTACCAAAGAACGTTTTTCGAGAAAGTAGCCAAGCAAGAAAAACGCCGAGAGGAATCAGCCAAAGTACTGCGTACGCGCCTACTTTGAGGCTTAACATTAAGGCTTGGTATTCCAGTTCTGTCACGCTTCGTTCCTATAATTGAAGGCCGGTTTATTGCTGAAAGCCATATTGAGCAAAAACGCGTGCGGCTTCGTCCGATTTTAGGTACTGGAAGAACTGCTCCGACTCAGTAGAATCATTCACAATTGCAGCCGGGTAAACAATAGCCGCATGCGTATCACTCGCAAATTCGCCGACAATTTTGACTTTATCAGTTAACTGAGCATCGGTTTTGTAGACCACACCTAAAGGCGCTTCTCCACGTTCAACCAACGCCAAAGCTAAGCGCACATTCTTTGCTGGTGCGACGTGAGTTTGAACCGCTTTCCATACACCCAGTGTAGTCAATGACTCTTTCGCGTACATACCAGCAGGTACTGACGTCGGATTGCCTAAAGCAAGACGATTTCCATGCAATGCCTTCTCCCATGCCTTTGCATCAGAAAAGTTAAATGAGGTTAATTCTGAAGACTGAGGAGCAATCAACACTAAGCTATTGCGCACTATATTTGTGACATTGTCACGATAAATAACGTCTTTATCGACCAAATAATCCATCCATTTCGTGTTCGCAGAAATGAATACATCCGCTGGTGCGCCATTGATAATTTGTCGAGCGATAGAAGAAGAACCACCATAAACGGGAGTGATAGAAACGTCATACTTTTCTTCAAAGTTTTGCGCGATCTCGTTAATCGCATTCGTCATAGAAGAGGCTGCATACACTTTTAGGTTCGTTGCTGCGTTTGCTGAAAATGAAATGCTTAATACTACCGTAAGGCAAGCATACTGTTTCCATGCTTTCATAGAGATACTCCAATACAAGGCAAGCGAAAGAACAGGTTATTTAAATATAAAGTTCAATCAGTTAATGGGCTATTTAAACAAAAAATCAAGGCGCACATGTTGTTCTATCGCATCTGCGATGCGATTAATGCCTTGCTCCTTTAACTCTTCAAAGTCTTGTTGTTTGATTTGGGTGCCGTTTACCCATTCTGATACCAGGCTTAAGACATCTGCCTCGTCAAAGAACCCGTGAAGGTAGGTTCCCATGATTTGGCCACACTCGCTGATCGCCCCCTCCGCTTCACCGGAACTGAATGTAAGAGGTTGCAGGCCCCGTACTTCACTTCGCCCTACGTGGATTTCATAACCCTTTACATTGGCTGTTTTGCCGTTAAGAGAAAGCTGTGCTTGTGTGTTTGTAAGCTGTTTGCTGTTAGTTAGCGTCGTAGTGATATCAAGCAAGCCAAGTCCTTCGCTTTGACCTGGTTGGCCTTCGACGCCGTTTGGATCATCAATCAAGTTTCCAAGCATCTGGTAGCCGCCACAGATACCAATCACTTTTCCACCAAGACGAATATGACGCAAGATATCTTTATCCCACCCCTGGCTTCTTAGATAATCCAGATCGTCTCTGACCGATTTGGTCCCAGGCAAAATAACCAGGTCGGCTTTATCTATTTTTTCGCCTTTACCTACATAACGTAGATTGATGTCTGGATTCAATCGCAGCACATCAAAATCAGTATGATTACTAATCCGGGTTAAAACAGGCACAACAACATTCAGTTTTACCTCAGAGTGCAGCTCTTGCTGTGCAGTGATCGCGTCTTCTGCTTCTAAATTCAAACCATGAAGAAAAGGAAGTACACCAAGTACAGGTTTACCTGTTTTTTCTTCTAGCCAATCGAGGCCCGATTGCAATAAACGAATATCACCTCGAAAACGGTTGATAACAAATCCTTTTACTCGCGCTTGTTCAGACTCAGAAAGTAGCGCAAGTGTTCCGTACAAATGTGCAAACACTCCACCACGATCAATATCAGCAACAATGATCACTGGTACATCAGCGGCCTCAGCAAAACCCATGTTTGCAATATCGCCTTCTCGTAAATTGATTTCAGCAGGACTCCCCGCGCCCTCGATAATGATCGAATCAAATTCTTGAGTCAGACGAGAGAAGGAATCTAACACCGTATCCATCGCCACTTTCTTGTAATCATGAAAGCCAGCCGCATCCATATTGGAAATCGCCTTACCCTGCAAAATGATCTGAGCACCTGTATCACTGTTAGGTTTAATTAAAACCGGATTCATATGTACAGTTGGCTCAATATTACACGCCTGTGCCTGAACGGCCTGTGCTCGACCTATTTCACCGCCATCTTTGGTTACCGCACTATTTAGTGCCATGTTTTGTGGCTTAAATGGGGCAACATTTATCCCTTTTCGTGCTAATACACGGCATAAACCTGCCACAAGGACACTTTTTCCGGCATCCGAAGTGGTGCCTTGAACCATTAAAGATGGGATCGCTGATTTCATGAACATTTGTAAGGAATAGAGGAAGATGAACAATCATAACGTCATCGTCCCCACTTACTCAAGCAAATGAATAGAATATGAATGTTGAAATCATCATTGGTTCAAACAAGCCTTGCTTTAATGACCCCATCAAAACAAACTGATGAGGATGTAACATGAAAAAGAATACAATTATCGCAACAATCGCCGCCTTAGCTATTGCTCCTTCTATCGCGTTCGCGAAAGATAACGCTCAAAACCAATCAAACTTGCAGTTTAACGGTCCTGTCACTGTGGAAAAATTGGATACCTTGCTAAACGACTCCAATATGTTTACTGAAAAAGATGTGGTCGTTGAAGGTAACTTATTGCGTCAAGTTCGCGCGGATAAGTTTGTCTTTAGCGATGGTTCCGGTGAAGTGATGGTCGAACTCGATGACGATATTCAGCTAAATACTCCGATTGATCACACGACTAAAGTCCGTCTGTTTGGCGAATTTGAAGGCGGGAACAAACCAGAGATTGAAGTCGAACAACTCGTGGTCATGTAAAACAAACCCCGATTGCTGTGCATATCAACATGATGTAGTGACGATTACAGCTAAATAGTGACGGCAAGCACTTAAAATGATAGCTTTATCAATCTTGGTCTGCTTTTTGCATGCCATTTTTTTGTTCATTTTAATCATCTTGCCCGGAGACACCATGCTAGGTAAAGCTCTAAAGGTTGCAGCCTTTGGTTTGTGTGCTATTTTGCCACTTTCCGCACATGCAAATAATTTCAACTACAACACGATGGAATTTCGCATGGGCACTAGCCCTGGTACATTTGGTGGCGAGTTCAATACCTACTTTACAGAGAATACCCATTTCATTGCTCGCGCAGACAGTGAATTCAGCGGAGACTGGGACATTGCTGGTGGTATAGGCTTTAATGGGCCAGCAGGCCAATTTGCAGATATTTATGGCCAAATGTTGGTACACAACATTAAAGAGAACGGCAGTGATAAAGTGGGCGACGAGTGGCGCACGGAAGTGAATATTGGCACTCGTATTTGGTTTATGCAAAATATTGAGCTACATGGCCGTATCGGCCAAATCATAGATAATGACGATTCGAATACCATTTACAATCTAGGCGCACGATTCCACTCAACTCAGCAACTATCGCTTGGTGCAGATTTTAAAAATAATGGTGTCTATGGCCAGCAAATTGTAATGTCTGCTCGTTTTGCATTTTAGTGGATATGACTACCAGGCATCACAAGCAAGCATATGATTCAATAAAAATAGCCTCCGATTTTGGAGGCCATTTTTTGTTAATCACGAATTATTAGCTTGTAGCAGAAACTAGCTGTAATACATCAGTTTTTAGCGGTTTTTTTAGGTTTATCTTGCACATATTTTTTCGATACATCTACAACGGCGATATCTCTAAAAAAGCTTCGACCAAGCAAAATTGGAAACGTCATATGTCCGCGATCCGCTAACGTAAACTCTGTCTTTTCTTTGTGATCCCCAACGGTAATGTAGGCTTTTACCACCGCTCGTTTATCCACCTCTTCTGACGAAGACTGCTTAACTTTAGCCCAGCGCTCAACGGGTACTTTAAATTCTTTGGTGTCTTTGTCACCTAAATCTATCTTAAATTTAACCCAGTCTTTACCATCACGCTCAAACGGAACAATGTCAGTCGCACTAATTGATGATGTTGTCGCACCTGTATCGACTCTAGCCTTGAAAGTCTGGTCAATTTCAGGAACATAAACCCATTCTTCAGAACCAAGAATTAACATGCCATCGGGTGTTTTTGTGACCTTGACTGGCTTCTTAGGCTTTGGTTCCGGCTTTTTCTCAGGTTTCGCTTCTGGTTTGGGCTCCACCTCTGGCTTTGGATCTACCTCAGGTTTCACTTCTGGCTCGACTTTAACGGGCTCTTCGACCTTTGGCGACTCTGGCTCAACAGGTTCCTGCGTCGTTTGAGTTGACGTACAAGCAATTAAACTGCCGCTCATCATAAGCGGCAGAATCAGTTTCCAGTTTTTCATCCACACTCCAATTAAGCTTGAGATACTTTCTTAATTGCGTCCGCTACGTATGGAATATGAGTTTCGGTAAGTCCGGCAATGTTAATTCGACCATCGCCAACACCATAAATGCCATAATCTTCACGCAGTTGCGCCATTTGGTTTCCACTAAAGCCTAGCACAGTAAACATGCCTTTGTGACCCTCAATGAAATCAAATTGATCTGTATTATGGTTGTTTCTCAACTCGTTACACAAACTTTGACGAAGGCTAACTAAACGATGTTGCATTTCACTCAATTCTTGCTTCCAAACGGAAGTGAGATTTTCATCTTGCAGAATGGTCTTAACTAAAGCTGCACCATGGTCGGGTGGCATCGTGTAAGTAGAGCGAGCTAGAGTGAGGAGTTTACCTTTTGCATTGGTTACATCATGCATGTTCTTACCAACCACAATCGCTGCACCAGTTCGTTCACGGTACAGACCAAAGTTCTTCGAACATGAAGTAGTAATCAACATCTCTTCAACGTTATCTGCCATAAAACGAAGACCTTTTGCGTCTTCTTCTAGGCCATCACCGAAGCCTTGGTAAGCAATGTCCACAAATGGGATGAAACCGTTCTTCTGCGACAATTCTGTAATGGCTTGCCAAGCAGAGAAGTCAATATCTGCACCAGTTGGGTTGTGGCAACAACCATGAAGAAGTACCACATCTGAAGGCCCAGCTTTCGCAAGATCATCCATCATTTTTGCGGTGTCTACTTGTTTCGTTTCCGAAGAGAAATAGTGGTAGAACTTAACTTTAAGGCCTGCTGCTTCCATCACGGGCTTGTGGTTTACGTAGCTTGGGTTGGAAATCCAAACCGTCGTATCTGGCTGTGCGATCTTCATTAGATCACCGAGCATACGCAGCGCACCACTTGCACCTGGCGTTTGAATAGCTGCAACACGATCCATTGCAGACGTTCCCGTCAGCAGCAAATCGATCATGCTTTTATTAAATTCTTCGCAACCCGCAAGACCAACGTAAGACTTGGTTTTTTGAGTTTCAACAACGACATCCTGCGCCATTTGAATGGCTTTCATAATCGGCGTTTCGCCTGCGCTGTTTTTGTATACGCCAATGCCAAGGTCAACCTTGTTTGGACGTTCATCGTTACGGTATGCAACGGATAGAGATAAAATAGGATCTAATACGGGAGTTGGGAGATTAGAAAACATGAAAGTCATAACCCTTTGAAATTCAAGTACCGAACCTCACGTTAACACCATCGCAAAAAATGACGAAATGATTTTTCACTTATTTCATCAATTAGAGAACAAAATTCTGGATTGCGGTGAGTTTTGTGCGCTCTATCGTTCAGAAAAAGAACGATTCACTCCTCGTCGTACCAATCCACTCTACCGTTTTTTCTAAACTCTCTTGGTGTCATGGTCGACCACGCTTTAAAACGTGTACTAAAGTTTGCGCTGGTCGGATATCCGACTATTTCTCCAATATGCTGAATTGGCCATTCTGTTGAACGAAGTAACCTAGCAGCATATTCCATGCGCATACGCGTTAAATGTGCCATTGGGCTTCGACCAAACTGCTTTTGAGTCAGTCGATGCAAATGAGGCTCCGAACATGGATATAGAGCCGCTACCTGCTCAACGCTCCAATCCTTATGGAGCTGACGTTGGACAAGGTCAAATACACGCCGAAGCCTCAATTGGCTGCGTGATATCGACTCTGAGGGCGGCATGTTTAACATCAGCTCTAACTGAGCCACACTATGCTCACCTACCGCACCACCATAATCGATTGGAAGGTGAATGCTGCGTAGTAGTGTTTGGATACATGCATACATCACTTCAGGTGTAGATGAAAGCTGATAGCGAACATCACATTCTAATATCGGCCACTCTCTATCAGTAGCAAGAAAAAGCCACGCGATCTGCCAAGGTTCTTCTTCTATACCAAAACCGTTTTCAACACCTGCGGGTACTGTAATCAACGAGCCCGGTTCCAAATCGTATCGATAAGTCCCACTCTCTAGCCACCCTTTACCACGCACCGTATAGAGCAGCATGTGTTTCTTTTGGTTTTTACGATAAACAGAGAAGAAGTCACGACAAGTGGCAATGCCGCACTGCACAATGCCTCTCTCCTCAAGTGCTAATACTCGACTGTGATCAATAAACTCTTGATAAGTTTTTTCTGAAATCGCGTAGCGTTCTTGTTTATCTTCCATGATTTATTGGCTCACATGTGCGTTAGTAGAGAGTTTTACAAAGGTTTTGGATTCCTTTGAAAAATACACCGCCAAATCATGAGGATAAACTACTCGCATTAATCTTTAAGGAGAAATGCGATGCTCTTAACACGCGAATACATCGATAAAGCATTTTGGCAAAAGCTGATTACGATTGGCCTACCTGTTTCACTTCAGTCCATGCTTTTTGCTTTGCTCGGCGTCGTGGATATTTTCATGGTAAGCCTACTCGGTGAATCTGCAACGGCAGCAGTTGGTGTTGGAAATCGTATCTTTTTCTTCAACCTAGCGGTTGTCTTTGGCCTGTGCGGTGCAGTTACCATACTTGCTTCTCAATACTACGGCTCAGGAAACCTAGCCGGAATTCGCAGAACGTTGGCGCAATCTTGGTTTATTTCCATTTTGGTGACGCTGCCGTTTATCGTTCTTTATGCGATTTTTGATGAAGAGATCGTCTCTTTTATGTCAGACGATCCTGAATACGTCACTTATGCACGTGATTATCTTGTGGTTACGGGCTTTAGCCTCATTGCTACGGCGATAGTAGTACCGATTGAAGCGGTATTGCGCTCCGTGGGCCAAACCAAACTGGCAACCAACGTTAGTATCTCCGCCATTGTCGTTAACGTCGCGCTTAATTATGTTTTGATTTTTGGTTTATTTGGTTTCCCTCAATGGGGCGTATTTGGTGCAGCCGTAGGTAGTTTTGTTTCTCGATTTTTCCAAACCGCCGTCTTGATTTATTTTTTCTACAAACGATATGCTTACCTAATTCCGACTAAGTTCGATTGGGTACAAGGCCGCTTAAAACAGTATCGAAAAAAGTACTTTAAGGTTTCTTTACCCATGTTGGTCCACGATGCGCTTTGGACTGGTGGATTGATCGTTTACAGCATCATCTATGGTCAATTGGGCGTTTCAGAACTGGCGATCATCTCATTCTTATCACCGATTGAAGGGGTACTGATTTCAACCTTTATGGGATTTGCGGTCGCTGCATCCGTTCTTCTTGGGAATGATATTGGTGCAAAACATTATGACCGAGTCGAGAAAACGGCGTGGTGGTATGTGTTAACCAGCGCAATCTTAGCCACCTTGCTGTTTTTCCTAGTGTGGTTGAGCTCGCCCATGATTCATCACCTATTGGTACTGAGCCCGTTAACCGATGCAGACATGGCACTTAACGTATGTTTAGTCATGGCGCTAGGTATGATTTTGAGGGTGTTTAACATGGTTGGGATTGGCGGCGTACTAAAGAGTGGCGCTGATATTCGCTATAGCATTTTCATCGACACGTTCGGTCAGTGGGCTATTGGCATCCCCCTTACTTATTACACCGGCATGGTCTTAGGGCTGCCTTTGCATTTTGTCTTGATGTCTCTGCTCGCGGAAGAGTTAGTGAAAGGCGTACTGACGACTTACCGTATTCAATCTAAACGTTGGATAAATAATATGGTTGAAGATGACCAATCGGTGACAGCGTAACCAAAAAGACATTAACGAACTCACACCAAAAGGGCTCACCCGTTATGCACGCGTGAGCCCTTTTTATGTGCGGAGAATGCTTGATTAGATGTCCGTAAAGCGATGAATGATTTGGTTTGAACTGCCACGCCATTCGAGATTGAGGTCTTTCTTGTCTTGTTCAAACTTACCATCAATCAAAACATCGATGTATTGCACCACTTCCCTTTGCGCGTCATTCAGTTCCGTCAGCGTGTAGCCAGTCCAAACCCAAATGTCTTTACCTGGGCACTCCTCTCTCACCCTTTTCACTATCTTCAAAATATGAGGCACATTAGCAGGGTGAAGCGGATCTCCACCCGACAACGACAAGCCACGGCGTTTGATACGCGTGTCGTTTAAGTCAGCGATGATTTTGTCTTCCGCTTCTTGCGTGAAAAGTACACCAGAATCCAAACGTTGCGTCGACTGGTTATAACAGCCACGGCACTGATGCACACAACCCGACACAAACAGCGTGCAGCGCGTACCCGGTCCGTTAACAACGTCAATTGGATAGTATTGGTGGTAATTCATAATGCGTCTCTGTGTTATCGCGAAAGAGAAAATCAACCTGTTTAAAGTTGATTTTCAAAGTGTTAAAACGAGTGGTAGTAAACCTTACAGGTGTTTAACTCGGCGCTTCACTTCTTCTTGCTTACCGAAGTTAAACGGGCGTGCATCTGGGCTGCCTAGATAGCCACAAACTCGACGTGTCACCGATACTTTGGTTGAATCGTGGTTGCCACAACTTGGGCAAGTAAAGCCTTTGCTTGTACATTCAAACTCGCCGGTGTAACCACATTCGTAACACTCATCAATCGGAGTGTTAGTTCCGTAGTAAGGAACGCGGGTGTAACTGTAGTCCCACACGTTTTCTAGCGCTTCTACGTTACGTTGCATGTTCGGGAATTCACCGTAACAGATGAAGCCACCGCTTGAGATTTCTGGGTAAGGCATCTCGAAGTCGATCTTGTCGTAAGGGTTAACCTTCTTCTCAACATCCAAGTGGAAGCTGTTGGTGTAGTAACCTTTGTCTGTTACGCCTTCAATCAAACCAAACTCTTTGGTGTCGATGCGGCAGAAACGACTACATAGGTTTTCACTTGGTGTTGCGTACAAGCTAAAGCCATAGCCAGTTTCGTCAGCCCATTGATTCACCGCATCTTTTAGATGCTTGATGATAGCGACCGCTTTTTCACGCAAAACAGCGTCATCATAAACGTGCGCTTCTGTACCGAATAGCGCGTTAATTGTCTCGTGTACACCGATGTAACCAAGAGAAATAGACGCACGACCGTTCTTGAAGATATCTGCGATTGAGTCGTCTGCTTTCAAGCGAACACCACATGCGCCTTCCATGTATAGGATTGGGGCCACGCGTGCTTTCACGTTTTCAAGGCGAGAGATACGTGTCTCTAGTGCTTTACGAGCAAGACGTAGGCGGTCATTTAGAAGCTCGTAGAATTTCTCTTCGCTTCCGTTTGCACGGATAGCGATACGAGGAAGGTTCAAGCTCACGACGCCAAGGTTGTTACGACCTTCGTGAATCAGCTCACCGTTTTCTTCGTAAGTACCAAGGAAGCTACGGCAACCCATTGGGGTTTTGAATGAACCCGTTACTTCCACTACTTTGTCGTAGTTAAGAATGTCTGGGTACATACGCTTAGACGCACACTCAAGCGCAAGTTGCTTGATGTCGTAGTTTGGATCTTCTGATTTGTGGTTCAAGCCATCTTTGATGCCGAATACCAGTTTAGGGAATACCGCTGTTTTACGGTTCTTACCTAGACCTGCAATTCGGTTCTTCAGAATCGATTTCTGGATAAGGCGTGATGCCCAGCTAGTACCAAGACCAAAACCAAACGTAACGAATGGTGTTTGACCGTTCGCCGTGTGTAGCGTGTTTACTTCGTATTCTAGAGATTGGAACGCGTCGTAACACTCTTTCTCTGTGCGTGCTTTTGCGAACTCTTCTGGCTCAGCAATGTTCCACTCTTTTGCGATCTCTAGGTGTTTCTCGTAGCTTGTGATTACGTACGGCTCTAGAACTTCATCAATACGGTTGATGGTTGTACCGCCGTAAATGTGGCTCGCGACTTGAGCAATGATTTGTGCTGTTACCGCTGTTGCAGTCGAAATTGATTTTGGCGTATCAATCTCAGCGTTACCCATTTTAAAACCATGCGTCAGCATGCCTTTAAGATCGATAAGCATACAGTTAAACATTGGGAAGAACGGTGCGTAGTCTAAATCGTGGTAGTGAATGTCACCCACTTCGTGCGCTTGAACCACATCGCGAGGAAGGATGTGCGTCTTCGCGTAGTGTTTCGCTACGATACCAGCCAACAAGTCACGTTGAGTCGGAATTACTTTGCCGTCTTTGTTCGCGTTCTCGTTGATTAGATCCAGATTACTTTCTTCAATCAAACCTTCGATTTCGCGAGTTAGTGCACTTTGCTTCTCACGAGCGATGTCGCGATCGTGGCGATATTCAATGTAAGAACGCGCTAGGGCTTTGTAAGGACCTTGCATGAGTTCATTTTCGACTAAGTCTTGAATCTCATGGATGTGAACTTCATCGTGTTCTCTTAACTGTAACTCGACAGCAAGAGCCACATTAAGAGCATAAATAGCGACATCCTTATCTTTGTTTTCCGCTGCTGCTTCAACTGCTGCTTGGATACGATCCCTGTTGAACGGAGCTCTTGATCCGTCGCGTTTGATTACGATTGGTTTCACTTTGTTCTCCTTACCCGAGCATACTCACAGAGTTATCCACAAACACACTATATGGGGTTATTTTTTATTCTGGCAACACAATATATTGTGGCGTATTTAACGAGAAGCACCACTCGAAAACATTGATTTTGATCAATAAAGATTGGCTAGCGAACAAGAAGAAATCGATCTTATTGGCGTTGATCTCAGTTGCGAAGAAAACCATGAAAATTGCAAAATTGGTACTAAATCTACTTGCTATTTTTGGAGGTCTTGTAGGATAAAGGATGGAAAGGAATACGCTAAAAGATAGGAGTGCAACAGGCCAAAATGCGATCACTTTTTGTTACGTTAATATTACTTTTTAGTTCTCTTTCATTTGCTCAAAACTCCATCAATCTAACCAGTTGGAACATAGAATGGTTATCTATAGATGGTGGAAAAGTGTCGAGAACACCACAAGATTTTGAAAAACTGACCCACTATGTGGATAAAACACAAGCCGACATTCTTGCTTTTCAAGAAGTCGAAAGCGTCGCTGCAATGCAAAAAGCTGTTGGCAATGACTTCACTATCTATCTTTCCGATCGTTCAAACGCCTCCAACCGACACCTTCAGTTTAACGACACCAACCAATACACAGGCTTTGCCGTGCGCAATGGCGTAAGCATATTAGACAAGCCAGACTTCTCTATCACACGAGGCAACAGCAAGCTGCGCTTCGCGAGCTACCTTGTTTTAAATCCAAACCAAGAAAACGAGACTCATCTACTCTCTGTACATCTGAAAGCGGGTTGCAGTGGCGCGTATCGTAATAACCGCGATTGTAAGATAGTGAAACAACAAGGACAGGCACTAACTAAGTGGATAAAGGCGCGCGAGGACAACAAACAACATTATGTCGTGCTTGGCGACTTTAACCACAACTTGGGTTATCAAGGAGATTGGTTATGGGACGTGATATCGGACAATACTAGTGCAAAGCTAGTGACTAAAGACACTAAAGCGGAATGTAAAGTGCGTTCTAATCGTAATCCGAATAAAACCCACCAATTCCGCTCGGTGATAGACCACATTATTGTGAGTGGTGATTTAAAGGCGTCGTCTGGTGTTCAAACCGTTTTCAAAACACAAGATGTACTCGACTATAAACTGAGTGACCATTGCCCGGTTTCTACGACACTCACTTTTTAGCGTTTAAGTTCTCTGTTAACGTTGAGATACTCTTTTTGCGTTGAAGAACTCTTTAGCCACGAACCACTCTTTTAGCGGTGAATGACCCAACCAACATTGCCGCTATAAAGAGCAGAACTTGTACGTTGCCAGTAAAAAGGCTGGCAACCGCAGGACCAGGACACACACCCAGTAAGCCCCAACCAATACCAAACAGTGCTGCACCACCGACTAACTTTTTGTCTATCGTTTTAGAAGTTGGGCGTACAATCTCATCACCAAACACAGATTCGCTTCTTGGCTTTATTAATAAAAGATAAGCTGGAACGAACACCGCAAGTGCTCCGCCCATTACAAAGGCTAAGCTTGGATCCCATGCTCCAGTAATATCGAGAAAGCCAATCACTTTTGCCGGTTCAGCCATACCAGAGACCACCATACCAATACCAAAGAGCACACCAGAAAATGCAACAACGGACATTTGCTTAATACTTTTCATTACATGAGTTTTCATAACGGCACTATTCCTCACGATACTAGCAAGACGGTTAACATGGCTGTGGCCATAAAAGTACACGTCGCGACCACAGAACGGATTGAGAAACGCCCTATCCCACAAATGCCATGACCACTAGTACAACCATTGCCGATACGCGTACCAACACCGACTAACAAGCCAGCAACGATAACTAAAATAAGAGAACCGCTGTACTGATCTGGTACATGCCCGCCAAGAACATAAACAGCAAACAAGCCACCTAATACCATCGCAATTAAAAAAACAATTCGCCAAACGCGGTCTGCGCTCTCAACGGCACCGTTTAAGATCCCACTGATCCCAGCAGTCTTGCCAGTAAATAGCATCAGTGTTATCGCTGATACGCCAACTATTATGCCGCCCAAAAGCGACATCCAAGGAACTTCAAACATAGCATCCGCCAAACTAATTACTTACAGAAAACTTGCTTAAACGCTTCAACCAGCGGACCAACTCTTTCATCAGAAATTGAATAAAATACCTGCTGAGAAACCTTCCTAGCTTTAATGATGTCGTGCTTTCTCAATACGGTGAGATGTTGTGAAAAAGCAGATTGGCTTAATGATGAACCTTCAAACAGTTCACCGACCCCTTTCTCACCTTCAATCAGCTTACACATCACGATTAGGCGCTCTGGATGAGCCATAATTTTAAGCAGCTCACTCGCTTCGGTCGCACTTTGTAGCATACTGTCGCCCATTCTTATGCCTCTTCATTACTACATTACATTTTATTAGATATTACTAATTAATATTATTAAGTCAATGCTAATGTAGATTAAATAACATTAGACTTAGCTAATTTATTTAAGTAAGGTGTAGGCGTTTTCGATCATTCAGCAGGAGAAATCCATGAGCAAAATCGTGATTATTGGTGGGGTTGCTGGCGGTGCATCTGCAGCAGCTCGCGCTCGTCGTCTTAGTGAAGACGCAGAAATCATTATGTTTGAACGCGGTCCATTTGTGTCATTTGCAAACTGTGGCTTACCCTATCACATTGGTGGCGATATCCAAGAGCGCAGCAAACTGCTTCTTCAAACGCCTGAGAGCTTTCTAGCGCGTTTCAATGTTGATGTCCGTGTGATGAACGAAGTGGTTTCTATTAACCGTCAAGACAAAACGGTTACGGTTAACAATTTGCTTGATGGCTCTGAATACCAAGAGAGCTACGACTTTCTTCTACTCAGCCCTGGCGCAGGTCCAGTTGTGCCGCCTATTCCGGGTATTGATAACCCGTTAACGCACTCGCTGCGCAATATTCCAGATATGGATCGCATCATTAAAACGATCGAAACCAACAAAGTTGAACACGCTACGGTCGTTGGTGGTGGTTTTATCGGTTTGGAAATGATGGAAGCCTTCCACCAGCTAGGCATAAAAACCACATTAGTTGAAATGGCGGATCAAGTGATGACGCCCGTTGACCGTGAAATGGCTGGCTTCGCACATGCTGAAATTCGTGAGAAAGGCATCGACCTTAAACTTGGCGTCGCACTTGAGTCGGTGAAATTCGTACCTAACGAGCACGTGGCAAGTTTCGACTCTGGTGAAAGCGAAAAACACCAACATCTAGAAGGTGAATTGGAATTAACACTAAACAATGGTGAAAGACTCACCACCGATATTCTGATTATGGCAATTGGTGTTCGCCCCGAGACCAAATTAGCAAAAGAAGCTGGCTTAGAAATCGGCGCTCTTGGTGGTATTTATACCAATGAATACATGCAAACCAGCGATCCTTCGATCTACGCTGTCGGCGACGCGGTAGAAGAGAAAGACTTCGTGACTGGCGAGCAAACTCTAGTGCCACTTGCGGGCCCGGCAAACCGTCAAGGCCGAATGGCAGCAGACAACATGTTTGGCCGCCAAGAAACTTACCAAGGTACGCAAGGCACGGCGATCTGTAAGATTTTTGATTTAGCCGTCGCTTCTACTGGTAAAAACGAGAAACAGCTGAAACGTGAAAACATCGCTTATGAAAAAGTGTATGTGCATACAGCAAGTCACGCGAGTTACTACCCAGGTGCAGAAACCGTGTCATTCAAAATGCTGTTTGATCCAGTAACAGGTAAAATATTAGGTGCGCAAGCAGTAGGTAAAGACGGTGTTGATAAACGTATCGACGTAATGGCAGTTGCTCAGCGTGCTGGTATGACGGTAGAGCAACTGCAACACCTCGAGCTAACTTACGCGCCACCTTATGGCTCTGCTAAAGATGTAATTAACCAAGCGGCGTTTGTGGCAAATAACATCATCAAAGGCGATGCGACCGCGATTCATTATGATGAAATGGATTCACTGACAGAAGACCAACTGTTACTTGATGTTCGTAATCCTGGTGAATTGGAGTCCGTTGGTTATCTTGAAGGTGCAATTAATATTCCTGTCGATCAACTACGTCGTCGCATGCACGAACTTCCTAAAGACAAAGAGATCGTGATTTACTGTCAAGTTGGGTTACGCGGTAACGTAGCATACCGTCAGCTGGTCAACAATGGTTACAAAGCCCGCAACTTGATTGGTGGATACAGAACTCTCAAATTTGCTCGCTTATAACTTGATAATAAAAAAGAGAAAACCACGTGCTTGGTTTTCTCTTTTTTTGCAGGAAAGAAAGCGTAGATCATTCACCTTCAATTGCCAAACGGACTGCTGCTTGAGCATGGATAGAAGTGGTATCGAGTAGTGTAACATCGGTGTGACTTTGGTTTACAAGTAAGGCAATTTCAGTACACCCGAGAATCACAGCTTCAGCTCCCTGCTCTTTTAGTTTTTCAATAATTTGCAAGTATATCGTCCTTGACTCCTCTTTGATTTCACCTTGGCATAACTCTTTATAAATAATGTTATGTACTTTAGAGCGGTCGTCTTGATCGGGAATGATGACATCAAGCCCATAGAGGTCTGAAAGCCTTCCTTTATAAAAGTCTTGCTCCATTGTGAATTGAGTACCAAGGAGTCCGACCTTTTGAACCCCTTTCTCACGAAGTAACTCAGCAGTCGCGTCTGCGATATGTAGTATGGGGATATTAATACTGGCTTCAATTTGAGGCGCAACTTTGTGCATTGTGTTAGTACAAATAAGAATGAAGTCAGCGCCCCCTTTTTCTATTGAAGATGCAGCATCAGATAGAATGCTTGCCGTTTCTTCCCATTTACCTTGATGTTGAAGTTTCTCTATCTCTGAAAAATTCACGCTATACATACAAATTTTTGCGGAATTTAGGCCGCCTAACGCCTCTTTGACTCCTTCGTTGATCAATTTGTAATAGCTAAGCGTCGACTCCCAGCTCATACCACCTAGAAGGCCGATAGTTTTCATATAACTCTCCAATCGTTATACACCACCGTGTCAGGGGGGCTACAAACAAAATTAACCACTTAAATAAGAAGCATTCAAGCGTTTTCACTATTGAGCATTGGGTAACACGAAAATAAAATCATTCCCACAAGGACCGCTACGCGATTCTCATATATCCTCGCAATATCGTTACCGCATTTCCAGAAAGCTTAACGTGCTCAGTGCTTAACAACTCTGTATGGACGACCCCACTTCTCTTGGAGGCTTGGAAGCCTTTCAGTTGCTTTTTGTTGAGCTCTTTAGCCCAGTAAACACATAAAGCGCAATGTGCAGAGCCTGTAACTGGGTCCTCGTTAACACCCACCCAAGGCGCGAAGTATCGAGAGACAAAATCGGCGTCAGTGCTTGATTGAGCAGTGATGACGACGCCACGGCCTTTTTGTTTAAGCAGCGCACCAAAATCAGGGTCGAGTTGTTCAAGCACAAATTCATCATTAATGACGATCAACGGCTTATTATCAAACTGACCGTAGGCGACTACATTGGCGGCATCTAGCCCCAAACCATGAAGTAAGTCTTTGTTAATACTAGCTCGCATATCTAAAGTTGGAGCAGGAAACACCAAATGAATTTCTTCATGATCGAGTTGTGCGGTTAAAACCCCAGATAGCGTAACGAACTCAATCGTATCTCCAGTATTATATAACCCCTGCTCTTTCAGAACGTGTGCCGTTGCAAGTGTGCCGTGTCCACACAAAGCAACTTCCGTCCTCGGTGTAAACCAACGAAGTTGCATTGTACTGAGTGACAGAAATGCCGTTTCAGATAACGACATCTCGGCCGCGATGGCCAACATCGTTTCCTCATCAAGGCTTGACTCTGTGATACAAACACCTGCGGGATTACCTTTGAAAACCTTTGATGTAAACGAGTCAACCTGAAAAATTTTAACTTCCACGAAATATCCTTAAGTTCTATCAAACACGTAATTCTGTATCACGTGATTTTTAATATCTGTTGTTTGAGCGAAAAAAACCTATGAAATTTTCTACCAACCTTATAGGTCTTGTTGGAAGCGCTAACAAACAGGAGAATGTAGTTAATTATGCAAAACGTAAAAAGCCATCATCAATGTGACTCAATTGGATATCTTATCGGAGTTTTCGGCGTTTCTTTAGTTCTAATATGGATTGGTATTTATAAATTCACACCTACAGAGGCCAAGCTTATACAACCGCTCGTTGAAAATCATTTTCTGATGAGTTGGTTGTATGATGTGATGTCAGTTCAAGCCGTATCAAACATCATTGGCGCAACAGAAATCATTGTCGCTATTGGATTAATCGTTGGCCTTAAAAACACACGAGTCGCTTATTTTTCTGGCATAGCCGCCGCAATTATTTTTCTTGCGACACTCAGCTTTCTAATTACGACACCGAATACATGGAAAGTGTCTGATGGGGTTTTGGTGACAAACTTCTTTTTAGTAAAAGATATTCTATTTTTAGCCATTGCGATTAGCGTCATCGAACGAAACAAGCCAAACAGAGAATAACTCTAAATAGTTCGAAATCTTGTTTTTCCAGAACGTAGCCTGAAAGGTGCAAACGACTTACAAGTCGAATGGTTCTGTCAATAACTCTAAACAAAGACTCTTAAATTTAGAATGTTTAAGAGTCTTTGCCTTCTAATGATGCGAAACAACATCCTAGCGTAAAGTGAAAAGAAAAGCCTTTTACTCTACTGCTAAGGTTTATTGATACTTTGCCGAAGTAATGAACTCACCGAATGTCTCGCACCATACAACAACCGTATTGTATTCAGAAATTGAAGTGCTTTGAGGAACCTCAACAACGAAGTTATCGAACGTTTTGACATCACCAATTAAGCTCATTTCAGATTTAAGGTCATTAAACTCTTGTTCCGTTTCGACAAACTTAGGAGATAGATAGAGTTTATAGTCTGGTCCGGGAGCGAGTTTTCCTACCAACGTAATGACTTCAGAACTCAAATGAATCTCTCCCTCTCCCCAATGAAAAGCATCGCTACCTTTGAGTTCCCTCTTAAACACTGCGCTGTATTCTGCGCCTTGCTTACTCTTAGCAACTTGCTCATCGGTCGGCGCAGGTGGTGCAATAAGGATCGGTAAAGTATAGATACCTATCGCAATGCCAATAGAAACTGACACTAAGTGACTGATTGTTAATTTAATTATATTTTTCAAGGTCATAAGCATCTTCTTATTAGTTTTACTACTTGAATTTAGATTCAAATCGGCCTTATCTGTCTATTATCGAGCAGCATAATGTCATTAACATTATACACAAGCTATGCGCACTAAATGCAGACTGAGCGCAATTAAAAACGGCTGATAATTAATATCAGCCGTTTGCTTATCGGAAATGTCGTTGTGCCGGTTTGGTCACTATTCCGCTTCCACCAAAGCGATCTTATCGGATGTCGATTTTTCCAATTTGATCGCAATAAACTTAGAGGTTGGCGTAAACGTTCTATCCCCATAACTGTCCAAAGGAACTAATGGGTTTGTTTCTGGATAGTAAGCCGCCGCCTGACCTGCTGGCACATCATAGGCAACAAGCGTAAATCCGCTCACACGGCGCTCAACGCCATCTTCCCACAATGACACCATGTCCACTTTGTCGCCCGGTTCAAAACCGAGTTTACGAATATCCGCTTCATTGATAAACAGCACTTCGCGCATACCAAATACTCCACGATAACGGTCATTCAAGCCGTAAAGTGTCGTATTGTATTGGTCGTGTGAGCGCATGGTTTGCAAGATCAAATCTGGCTTTTGGCCTTTTTCGAGTATCGCTTCGCTGATCAACTGCTTCGGCAACTCGCTAGAGCTGAACTGTGCTTTGCCGCTTGGTGTATTCCATCGACGCTCGGCAGCTGGGTTTACCAAGTGGAATCCACCTGGGTGTTTAAGCTTATGGTTAAAGTCGGTAAAGCCCGGAATCGTGTCGGCAATCAAATCGCGAATACGGTCGTAATCTTCAATTGCCCACAACCAATCAATTGGTTTTGCCCCGAGTGTCGCATTGGCAATACCAGCAATAATCGCTGGTTCTGAACGCAAATGCTCCGAACGCGGTTTTAGCTGACCAAATGAGATATGCACCATGCTGAAAGTATCTTCAACCGTCACACCTTGTGGGCCCGTCGCTTGCTGATCAATCTCGGTACGGCCTAAGCACGGAAGAATAAGCGCATCTTTACCTGTGACAAGGTGAGAACGATTTAACTTCGTCGAAATGTGTACGGTTAAATTACAGTTTCGCATCGCGTTGTGCGTACGTTCTGTGTCTGGCGTTGCTTGTGCAAAGTTACCGCCCAAACCGATAAATACTTTCGCTTGTCCTTCTTCCATCGCTTTAATGGCTTGCACAGTGTTGTGGCCTTCACCACGCGGGACGGCAAAGTTAAATCGACTTTCAATGCGATCCAATAACAGATCTGAAGGTTTTTCATCAATGCCCATCGTACGGTCGCCCTGAACGTTACTGTGACCACGCACTGGTGAAAGACCCGCGCCCGGCTTACCAACGTTACCTCGTAACATTTGCACGTTTGCGACTTCTTTAATGGTTGGCACAGAGTGACGATGCTGAGTCAACCCCATCGCCCAACACATGATCACACGTTCTGCACGTCGATACATGCTCGCCACCATCTCGATTTCACTTAAATCAAGACCCGATTGTTCAGCGATGTGTTCCCAAGAGGTTGCGTCCACTTCAGCCAAATACTCATCAATACCTATCGTGTGTTGCTTGATGAACTCACGGTCAAATACCGCTTTGCCACCGTTTTGCAATGCCTCGCGTTCCCATTGCAACAAGAATTTCGCGATGCCACGAAACACTGCCATGTCTCCACCTAAAGCAGGACGCAGGTACGCCGTGTTGGTAGGTTCTGAGCCGTTACTCAACATCTCAATCGGCATTTGTGGGTTTTGGAAACGCTCTAATCCGCGCTCTTTCAGCGGGTTTAGACAGATAACCTGTGCACCACGTTTTACCGCTTCGCGCAGAGGTTCCAGCATTCGTGGGTGGTTCGTGCCCGGATTTTGACCAATCACGAAAATCGCATCAGCTTCTTCAAAATCATCAAAGATCACTGTGCCTTTACCAACACCAATGGTGTCTTTCATCCCTATTGCACTGGCTTCGTGACACATGTTGGAACAATCTGGAAAGTTATTGGTACCGAATGCGCGGACAAATAGCTGATACAAAAACGCCGCTTCGTTGCTTGCACGACCAGAGGTATAAAACTCCGCTTGGTTCGGTGAATCCAATTGATTGAGATGCTTCGCGACAAGTGCAAAAGCCTCATCCCAAGAGACTGGCACATAGTGATCGGATTCTGCATCGTATCGCATTGGGTGCGTGATACGGCCTTGGTATTCCAACCAGTAATCGGTTTGCGTTGAGAGAGAAGAAACGCTGTGATTGGCAAAAAACTCAGGATCAACCAGACGATTGGTCGCCTCCCAGTTTACCGCTTTCGCGCCATTCTCACAGAAATTGACTTTACCGCTATCTGGCGACTCACCCCATGCACATCCCGGGCAGTCGAAACCGCCATTTTGGTTGGTTTTGAGCATAGTGCGAATGTTTTTAACTGCATTTTCACTGCCCCACCAACTTCTGGTTACGGCTTTCAGTGCACCCCAACCACCAGCTGGACCTTTGTATGCTTTTATTTGTTCTTTTTGGCTCACGACTTTACTCCTCGCAGATATACCAGCAAGCAGGGTGCCCGTGAAAACAAGCGCGTTATTTATTGAGATAATGCGGAAGTATTGAAGGGCTTAGTTTCTAATCCATGTATTTTTTAATCCAAATAAGTAACCACTCAACATGCTCTCGCCTGTCCGAGCGTTTACTTATCTAGATTCTTGATATCGGATACCCGCCTACTGTTTCTAAGACTGGTAGATTCAATTTGCATCGCTGCGTCTTGATCTAAATCAAAGATTAAGTCGATATTCAATATGCGTCCAATTGATAATCCTGACCGAGTGATAAACAAAATCTATGACGAATTTTTCCACTGACGGTTATCACATTTTTAATCAATACAACTTATGAGGTTAATCGTTTTCCCATTCGATTCCACCTAGTTCGATTAACGAACTCAATAAAATCGGTACTCTTGATAATAGATAATATCTATCACACTATAGATACTTTAAATTTGACCCTAATTAATATCAGGAATAGCCTTGATTCAGATCAATTTTGAGTGTGGTTTTATTCTTGACTTGGTTTTGGTTTTCCATTCCCTAGTTAAAACGCTCCAGCGCTTAAAAAGTACGGTAGTGCTGTGCCCTTTTTAGGGAGTTCCCTCGTACATGTGACTCACAACGCAAGGTTAACAAGCCATTATGGATATCAAACAACTTAAATATCTCATCGCACTTGAACAGACCAAACACTTTGGTCAAGCCGCCGCATTGTGCCACATTACGCAGCCTACTTTGTCCATGAGAATCCGAAGCTTAGAGGAAGAACTCGACCTCGAATTAATCCAGAGAAGTCAACGATTTGAAGGATTTACTGAAGCCGGAGAGCGTATTTTAGCTTGGGCAAAAACCGTCTTAGCCGCTCATGATGGATTGCAAGCCGAAGCCGCCAACTGCCGTGGTCAGTTAGTCGGCTCTCTTCGGCTTGGAATGGTGCCACTCGCCAGCCAAAACCCTATGCAATTGCTCAAACCATTAGCTCAACAGTTCCCTGAGTTACGCTTTCAAATACTCTCCATGACGACCGAACAGATCATAGACCAACTCAATCGCAATCAACTTGATTTGGGGATGTGTTATGTCGATCAAGTCAACACCGCTTACTTTGATGTTATCGAGCTAGATTCAACCAAACTTGGCGTTTTATTCGATGAGCGTCATTTTGATTTTGCCGAATCTGAAGTGTTATGGGAGTCACTCAATAACATTCCGCTAGGGCTGCTTTCGAAGGGCATGCACTATCGCCACTCCATTGATCTTAGCTTTGTGAGTAAAGGGCTGGTTCCGCAAACCGTCATTGAAAGTAACTCCACCTTTCACTTGATCCAAGCAGTAACCAGCGGCCTTTGTTGCGCCATTATGCCGCTGAATTGTGGATTGGAAGAGTTGAACGATACGCTTCGCATTATCCCTATCGAAGAAGCCGCCGTTCACGCCCCGCTAGGTTTGTTAAAGCGAAAACAAGAACCCTTCTCCGCGCTAACCGATCAGTGCTTCGCAGAAGCAAAAAACATATTCAATCGATAACAAGAATCCACACGTCAATTTTTGGCATACATAACGGCTTATGAGGTGATTTCATGAGATGTACTACTCAATCTTATTTTGAACTGTCCGATTTCAATCAAGCACCACCTCAACCAAGTGCGTTCAATTACCGAGAATTGATTGATGGCCGCCCAGTGCAACAAATGTCGCTGGCGAGTGAATCCGCCTTAGCTATCAGCTATAACGGCATTAGCCAAGCGGTCATGATGGTGACGCCAGGCCATCTGGAAGACTTCGTGAAAGGATTTAGCCTAAGCACAGGCATCGTCCACGATTTCAAAGAGATTAAAGACATTGAAATTGGTGGCGATCACGAATCTCACTATGCGGAAGTGGAAATCAGCAACCGCGCTTTCTGGGCGTTAAAAACACAGCGCCGAAATCTTGCCGGCACAACCGGATGCGGCATTTGTGGTGTAGAGGCTCTGGAACAAGCTTTGCCTGATTTGGCACCGCTAACACCGTCTCTTCCTCCGCGCTCCGATGTATTTGAAGGGCTGCGAGACAAAGTCGCACTGCATCAAGAAGCCGCACGTGAATCTGGCGCGTTACACGCCGCTTTATTTGCAGATTTACAAGGCAACATCAAGTTGTGCCGAGAGGACATCGGCCGTCACAACGCGCTAGATAAGTTGATTGGCGCATTGGCCAACAATCACATCGAGCCTCAAAGTGGCTTCGCTATCATGACAAGCCGTTGCAGCTTAGAGTTGATCCACAAAGCCGTTCGCGCGCGTATCCCCACTCTGGTTTGCTTATCTGCACCTACAGCGTTAACTGTCGAATGGGCAAGAAGAAACCATTTGAACCTAATTCACTTACCAAAACACGGCTCGCCACGTCTATACAGCCCTGCGCCTTAACACGTCAACCTAGCCAAATTCCTAATATTTCTAACAGAGACCTCCGGGTTTCTGTTGTTTGCTTCTCGTTCCCAATTGATACTTAGCGACAAGCCACTATTCTCTCCAACCAAACGTGCTCACCCCTTGTCAGCACTAAGCTTGCGTATATTAACCTGCTTGCATTTGAACGCTTTCCAATCCGATAGAACCCTGTCAAAGACCCATAGATTAGTAAGGATTTTGTGTGACTCTTTTCACGCTTTTCCGCCTTACTAGGCATTTCTAGGAATTTTTCCTAGCCGATCTAGGCAACCATCTCATGTGCCTCACAAAACCACTCTCTAGAATTCCGCTCAGTCAAAGGTAACAAGAGCGCATAACGGTCTCCGTTGTGTTTCTAAAACAATTACAAGAGAGTTCATCATGTTAAAATTCCTCGAACAGGTGCGGAAGCCGACCCTCGATCTTCCCGTCGAAGTTAGAAGAAAGATGTGGTTTAAACCGTTCATCCAATCTTACTTGGTCGTATTCATCGGCTACCTAACCATGTACTTGATTCGTAAGAACTTCAATGTCGCGCAAAACGACATGATCTCAACTTACGGTTTGAGCATGACAGACCTAGGTCTTATTGGCCTTGGCTTCTCCATCACATACGGCATCGGTAAAACCGTTGTGTCTTACTACGCTGACGGTAAGAACACCAAGCAATTCCTCCCTTTTATGCTGATCCTTTCTGGTCTTGCAATGCTTGGTTTCAGCTTCAGCATGGGCGGCGGTAGTGCAAGCCTGTTCTTGATGGTGGCTTTCTACGCTCTAAGTGGTTTCTTCCAAAGTACTGGTGGCCCTTCTAGTTACTCAACCATTACAAAATGGACACCTCGTAACAAACGCGGCTCTTACCTCGGCTTGTGGAACATGTCACACAACGTTGGTGGTGCGGGCGCAGCGGGTGTTGCTCTTTTCGGTGCCAACTACCTATTCGACGGGCACGTAATCGGCATGTTCGTGTTCCCTTCTATCATCGCGATCATCGTCGGCTTTATCGGTATGCGCTTTGGTAGCGACTCTCCAGAAGCTTACGGTCTAGGTAAAGTAGAAGAACTTTTCGATGAAGCAGTGAGTGAAGAAGACACCGCCGCTGAAGAAAACCAGATGACCAAAAAAGAAATCTTTGTTGAATACGTTCTTAAAAACAAAGTTATCTGGCTACTTTGCTTTGCCAACATCTTCCTTTACATCGTGCGTATCGGTATCGACCAATGGTCAACGGTATACGCATACCAAGAGCTTGGTCTTTCAAAAGAAACGGCAATCTCTGGCTTTACTCTGTTCGAAGTCGGTGCGCTTGTGGGTACTTTGATGTGGGGTTACTTATCTGACCTAGCAAACGGTCGCCGCGCATTGGTAGCTTGTGTGTCTCTTGGCTTGATCATCGTATCGCTTGAGTTCTACCAACACGCCACTAGCGAGTTCATGTACTTAGCCTCTCTATTTGTATTGGGCTTCTTGGTGTTTGGTCCGCAACTTCTTATCGGTGTTGCCGCGGTTGGTTTTGTCCCTAAAAAAGCAATCAGTGTGGCTGACGGCGTAAAAGGTACATTCGCTTACCTAATCGGTGACAGCTTCGCGAAACTTGGTCTCGGTATGATTGCAGACGGTACACCTATCTTCGGCTTAACAGGTTGGAAAGGTACCTTCGCAGCCCTAGATACCTCCGCCATGATTTGTATTGTTTTGCTTGCTTTCGTCGCTATCGCGGAAGAGAAGAAGATTCGACACGCGAAGAAGCTTCAACTTGCACAAAACCAAGCCTAACTTCTCTGCGCGCTTTACTTCGGTAAAGCGCGCAAGATCATTAAAAAGCATGGCTCAATTCAGTATCATTAAAGGTTTTTCTATTGGCTCCTGTTGGAGCTTATTGTTGTTAGTCGTCTGCTCTATTTGGTTGTAATAATGATTCATGTTGCTCTAGTTGATGATCACGTCATCGTGCGTTCAGGTTTCGCACAATTATTAAATTTAGAAAGTGATGTTACCGTTGTTGGTGAATTTGGTTCTGTCGCAGAAGCGCGCAAAGGGTTGCCTGTGGTACACCCACACGTCGTCATCCTAGATATTTCCATGCCAGATGAAAGCGGCTTAAACTTTCTCAGCGAAATACCAACTGGCATTGCCTGCGTGATGCTTAGCGTGCATGACTCCCCTGCGATGGTGGAAAAATCACTAAAGTTAGGTGCAAAAGGCTATCTTAGTAAACGCTGTAGCCCAGACGAACTTATTCAAGCCGTGAGAACCAGTGCTTCTGGCGGCTGTTACCTCACATCAGATATTGCACTTAAACTTGCAACGCCTAGCGACAACACCACCTCTCTATGCCAACTGACAAAACGTGAAAACGAGGTATGTCAGCTACTTGCCACTGGGTTGGATGTAAAGTCTGTCGCGGCAGAGCTTGGCTTGAGCCACAAGACTGTGCATGTTCATCGTGCGAATGCCATCGACAAACTCGGCGTGAAAAACAACGTTGAGCTCGCCAAACTATTTTCTCAAGAGTCCTTTTAATGCGAGCTTATGCTGTTACCACCATTTGCGGACTTTTTGTTATGGCTTGCGCCTGGTTCTGCTTATGGGTGATTGCCTATTACTTTGTCAATGATCCCGAGCTGGCGATCTTATTGTTTCCTTTCGCTTTACGATTAGGTGCCGCCCTTCACACTCGCACCGCTTATTGGCCGACGATTTACCTTTCGGAGTGGGGACTTTCCATCGCACTTGCGATCTTACTGGGTCAACCGCAGTGGCTTACCGTGCTGATTGCGAGCATTGCCAGTATCCCGGTCACTCTGATTGCGAAAAAATACTACTACGGAGACCAAAACCGCCATTTAGCCGTGATGAGCGCAGTCATTATCATTAGCGCGTTTATTAATGTGATGGCCGTTGGTTTTCACGTTCCTTCGGTTTACATGGTATGGCTGGCTAGCATTTCTGGAGGCTTGCTCGTGGTGCCTATGTGCTACTTGTTATGGAGTTATTTGTTCCAAAGTCGTTGGTCTCCGCTTAGCTCTCTCCTACTTAGTAATGCCGTTGTATTTCAGGTGCGTCATATAGTGCTTTATGCGCTGCTTTTGATCGGCAGTATTTTGGTGCAAACCAGTTTGCCTGAAGAGCTAAAACGATTTGCGCCGTTTTGTATGGCGATTCCAATCATCGTGCTTGCTCTGCGTTACGGCTGGCAAGGTGCTCTACTCGCCACCATGCTCAACAGCATTGCGCTGATTGCGGCTCGCAGCGGCGTATCAAATCTAGAAATCACCGATTTGTTATTATCTCTCTCGGCGCAAACCATCACCGGCATTATGCTCGGCTTAGGGGTTCAGAAACAAAAAGACCTCAATCACAAACTGCGCGGCGAGCTTGCACGCAATCAGAATTTGTCTCGCCAGCTTATCAAAGCGGAAGAATCCGTAAGACGCGATATTGCGCGCGAGCTACATGACGAAATTGGACAGAACATCACGGCGATCCGCACACAAGCCAACATCATTAAGCGGGTAAATAACGCCGAAACAAGCGTGGGTTGCGCCGACATGATCGAAGGGCTTTCCCTCAACGTGTACGACACCACTAAGCGACTGTTAAGCAAGCTAAGACCAAAAATGCTGGATGATTTGGACTTGAAAGAATCCGTCGAGCAACTGACGCGAGAGATGGAATTTGCCAATCACGGAACGACTGTTCAACTGAACTGGCAAGGCGATTACACCAACTTGAGTGACACGCTCAAAGTCACCCTATTCCGTTTATGCCAAGAGTCATTGAATAACGCCGCCAAATATGCAGAAGCGCAGTTGATCAGTATTGAACTGACGATCGGAGAAGCGGCGGTGTCACTAATGATTCACGATGATGGTGTCGGTTTCAAAGTTCAGGACAGCATGAAAGGCATGGGCGTTCGCGGCATGCAAGAGCGTGTGCACGCGTTAGGTGGAAAAATGGTTATCTACTCCACCAGCGATCAAGTGATCGGCACACAAATCAGCATTACTTTACCTAAGGTGTAACTCAAGATGTTTGGATTTTTACGTTCACCTAAATTTACTCAACCGAGTCTGAGCAACGAGCAAATCGACCAGCGTTACCGCCATTGGCGTTTGCACATTATGTTGGGGATGTACATCGGCTACGCAGGTTTCTACTTTACCCGTAAGACCTTTAACTACGCCGCACCAGCGATGATCACCGACCTTGGCTTAGATAAAGGCGATTTGGGTCTTATCGGTACACTTTTCTACATCACCTACGGCTGCTCGAAGTTTATTTCTGGCACGATTTCGGATCGCTCTAACCCTCGTTATTTCATGGGATTAGGATTGATTGCGACAGGTCTGGTCAATATCGCGTTCGGTTTTTCTAGCTCACTCGCGGCTTTCATTACTCTGTGGATCTTAAACGCCTGGTTCCAAGGCTGGGGCTGGCCTTCATGCTCCAAGCTGTTAACCACTTGGTATTCACGTTCCGAGCGTGGCTTCTTATGGGCGATTTGGAACACCGCACACAACGTTGGTGGCGCGCTTATCCCTATTTTGGTGGGCTATTTAACGTTGCACTACAGCTGGCGTGAAGGTTTTATTCTACCCGGCATCATCGGGGTATTGCTCGGTCTATTCGTTTGTTGGCGATTGCGCGACAAACCCACAACAATGGGTTTACCAAGTGTCGGCCAATGGCGCAACGACGCACTAGAACTTGCGCAAGAAAATTACGGACGTGGCCTCACCTACCGAGAAATTCTGAAATCGTACGTATTTAACAACAAATACATCTGGCTGCTCGCGTTCAGTTATGTGTTGGTTTACATCGTCCGAACCGCAATCAACGACTGGGGAAACCTGTACTTGACCGAGCAGCATCACTATAGCCTGATTAACGCCAACGCTGCTCTGTCGATGTTTGAAATCGGCGGTTTTGTTGGTTCATTGGTTGCGGGTTGGGGCTCAGACAAACTCTTTGGCGGTAACCGTGGGCCAATGAACTTGCTGTTCGCTATTGGGATTTTCTTATCTGTCTCCGCGCTTTGGCTGATGCCTCTGACCAACTTTGCATTCCAAGCGGCGGGATTGTTCTCCATCGGCTTCTTTGTCTTTGGGCCACAAATGCTTATCGGTATGGCGGCGGCTGAGTGCTCTCACAAAGATTCTGCCGGCGCGGCAACAGGATTCGTGGGCTTGTTCGCCTACATGGGTGCAGCATTGTCTGGCTATCCACTGGCATTAATTCTTGAAGAATATCATTGGACAGGTTTCTTCATCACCATTTCAGTTTGTGCAGCCGTCATTGGCCTTTTGTTGCTGCCATTTTTGCAAGCGCAGCCATCACGAAAACCACTCGAACCAAAGCCTCGGTTGTAAATCGACTTATCGCCCTTCGGGCCAATTGGCGAGTGACCTAACCGCGCTCGCCCTCCTTATTTAACGTATCTCTGCTCAATTTTTCTTCCGATTCAGTTCGGAGGGTTAACTATGGGAAAAATTCATGAATTTGAACACTATTTCATCGCATAGCTTCTTTCAAATGAACAACAAAATCCAAAACTACGCTTGGGGAAGCACCTCTTCTATTCACGATTTGTTTGGCTTTTCTAACGAAACGAATGAGCCTCAAGCAGAAGTATGGATGGGTACTCACCCAAACGGCTGCTCTGAAGTTCAGGTTGAGCAAAACACGCTGCCTTTGTCTGAACTGATCAAACAAAACCAACCCGCTTACTTATCAGCAGAAACCGCAGCGAAATTTGGCGACCTGCCCTTTCTGTTTAAGATCTTAGCGGCCGAACATGCACTGTCGATTCAAGTTCACCCAAGCAAACAAGATGCCGAAATAGGCTTCGAAAAAGAACAAAGTGCCGGGATCCCACTAAACGCAAGCCATCGTAACTACAAGGATCCAAACCATAAACCTGAGTTGGTGTACGCGCTGACAAGTTACCAAGCCATGAACGGTTTTCGTTCGTATGACGATATTATTAAGGCATTTGGCCTTTGCGATATCAATGAGCTACGCACACCGCTAGATGCATTCAAACGCGAAATCAACTCACAAGGTTTACGCGATTTCTTTGTGCACATTCTGACCATGGAAGGCGAAACAAAAGAGCGTGCACTGAAACAGCTTCTTGCCCAAGCTTCAGACCAATCAGAGCAAGGTACTAACAACGACGTTTTCCAGCTCATCTTGGATCTATCCACTCAATACCCTGGCGATGTCGGCTTGTTTGCGCCATTACTGTTGAATGTCATCACGCTGCAACCTGGCGAATCCATGTTCCTGAGCGCAAGAACGCCACACGCTTACATTAAAGGTACGGGATTAGAGATCATGGCGAACTCAGATAACGTTTTGCGTGCAGGACTCACGCCGAAACATATGGATGTTGAAGAACTGGTTAAATGCACAGACTTTGTGCCTAAGCCGTTTCACAGCCTTGTCCTAAAACCCAATGCAAATGGTTGCCAGAGCCTTTATCCCGTTCCAGTGGCAGACTTTAGTTTCAGCATTCTTAACCAACCGAACAATGAAGTGGTTGAGGCAAACAGCGCAGAGATTTTGATGGCGATTGATGCCGACCTGACACTCATCAGTGATAACGGTGAGACGTTAACCGCCGCGAAAGGACAATCTGTATTTGTTCCTGCTTACGTTGGCCATTACCGTATTAAAAGTGCGGGACGTGTGGCTCGCGCATTTAACTAACTTCTGAATAACAGATTCAAGCTAGCGTCTGACCCAAGGGACTGGGTTAGACAATTTATTCCTTTCATAGATTGAACCATTCCGCTCTTAAGGCACTCATGCTTACACCTTGTCGAATCCAAACACCTACAGGCCAGTTTCTCTAAAAGCCATAACCTCCCGGATCTACCATTTACTCAACATTCATTGTCAAAACCCATTTATGTCCGATAAATTCGTCGCTCCAATATCAAATCACTTGGATAATAAAGGCGCTTGCACAGTGGTATTTGTTGCAAAACGTATAATCAACGTTGTAATCAAAGCCTCAATCACTACAATCTCTGGTTCGATTTTTCAGTTAACGTTTGTATGCCGAAGTTAAACCAAGATAACCCTGTTCAAAGCTCCGCCCTTTCCGATATCGAAACCAGCAGTAAGATTCAATCGGCATTAGAACCGAAGTTTCACAAGCCAGAGAAACGTCTCTGCTTAAGCCCTGGCCTGTCGGATAAGCATTTGGCGCGCCGTTGGCAAGTATTGGAACACGTGACCAATAAAGATCATCTCCTTGATCCTTTCACGCAGTCACATTGCGATGCTTACTCCAACAACATCGAGCACTTCATTGGTACTGTTAATGTGCCGGTCGGCATTGCAGGCCCTTTGCGCGTCAACGGCTTGTATGCGAACGATGACTTTTTGGTTCCGCTCGCAACGACAGAAGCCGCGTTAGTCGCTTCCTACAACCGTGGCGCAAATCTTATCACCGCCGCTGGTGGCGCGAGCGCATTGTTACTAAGTGAAGGGGTGAGCCGAACACCAGTATTCGCCTTTAATCACCTTGCTGACGCCGGCCAGTTCGTCAGTTGGGTTGTGACCCAGTTTGACGTATTTCGTCAAATTGCGGAATCCACCACCTCACATGGCAAACTCAAAGACATCAATGTAAATATCGAAGGAAACCATGTTTATTTGGTCTTTGAATACGTGACTAGTGACGCTTCCGGACAAAACATGGTGACCATCGCAACAAACGAAGTGTTCCATCATATTTTGGCGACCAGCCCAATCAAACCAACTCAAGCATTCTTGGATGGCAACTTATCAGGCGACAAAAAACCAAACGCACACACACTGCGCTCGGTACGCGGTAAGAAAGTATCCGCCGAAGTGACCATTCCTGCTGAGTTGGTGGAAAAATATCTGCATACGACGCCGGAGTCTATGGTTCAATTTGGCAAAATGACCACGGTGGGTGGTTTACTCAGCGGGACAATTGGCGTCAACGCGCATTACGCAAATGCCCTTGCCGCGCTTTACATTGCTTGTGGTCAAGATGCCGCTTGCGTTGCAGAGTCTGCCATTGGAATCACTCGTATGGATGTGGACGCTCAAGGCAACTTGTACGCGTGCGTGACCTTGCCAAACATCATGGTGGGAACGGTTGGCGGTGGTACTGGCCTTCCAACGCAAAAAGCATGTTTGGATATTTTGGGTTTGCACGGCAACGGCAATGCGAAAGCGTTAGCCGAAGTCGCAGCTTCGCTTTGTCTGGCTGGCGAACTCTCGATTGTGGGCGCATTTTGTGCCGATCACTTTTCTCGTGCTCACCATAAGCTTGCCCGAAAATAACCTTTGTTGCTTTGTACAAGAGAACATCCGTGTGGTTTTCTCTTGTGCAAACCAATGGACTTTATTTATTGGCTCAATAATTTCTTGAAACTAACTTAAGCCTTAACAAACATACCAATCTCTTGTTAACCGTACTTTAGCTGTCCCCCTTCTATATCCATTGCGATATCTCTGCTTGTTACTCTTCATTGGCCATATTTAATATCAGTATCTTAGAAAAAATAGCATCAAAAACTTCTAGCACTATAGTACCAAATTCATCGTTTGAGTTTTTTGTTCACCACTTATAGCTACTATACTCGCCTATGCAGCTGCTTGATTTTCATAAATTTACTAAACAGCTCAAAAGAGCTTAATAACTCCCGTTAAATGGACTTAAATCGTTACTTCGGGTAAGCGAGTTAACTATGAGACGTCAGAAGCTAAATAAAATCTCTGCTTGGGTACTAGGATTGGCTATCTTATTGCTGAGCCATGTGCCTAATGTATCAGCACAAATACAGCAATCCCCATCCGATCAAACCGTTGCGCGTTTTCTCTATCAAACCTCTTTTGGACCAACACCTGCGTTAATTAATGAGGTTAGGGAAAACGGGTTAGAGGATTGGATACAGAAACAAATCAACCTGCCAGCAACCTACCATCAACCACTTTATCAAACGCCTTTTTCTAAAGGCCTACAGTCAAACCGCGAAAATGCTTGGTATCAAATTGTTGTTACTGCTGAAGATCAGCTTAGGCAGCGAACGGCTTATGCATTGAGTCAGATCGTAGTCGTTTCTCGTTATGGCGGCGTTCTTTCCAGCAAACCTACAGGGTTAGTGAATTACTACGATCTGTTGGTTGAGCATGCGTTTGGCAACTACCGAGACCTGTTGTATGACGTTTCCATCCATCCAGTCATGGGGAGCTATTTGTCTATGCTCGGTAGTGCAAAAGAAAATAGTGCGACAGGAACGCTTCCCGATGAGAACTTTGCTCGAGAGTTAATGCAGTTATTCACTATCGGTTTGTATGAACTCAATTTAGATGGCAGTAAAAAGCTAAACCACGCAACAGGCAAACCTATCCCCACGTACAATCAAACTGATATTCAAGAGCTCGCGCGAGCATTAACTGGATGGAAAAATTCCGACATCGCATTCGTGAAACCGATGCGAGTTATCAGTCAACGGCACGACACCGGCGAGAAGCGATTTCTAGGGAACGTGATCCCATCGGGTCTAACCGCACAAGAAGAGCTTTCAAAAGTGATTGATATGTTGATGTCTCACCCAAATGTTGCTCCATTTGTTTCAAAGTTACTTATCCAACGTTTGGTCAGTTCAAATCCAAGCCCAGAGTACGTCGCGCGTGTTGCTACGATATTTAACAACAATGGGGAAGGAGAAAAAGGCGATCTAACCGCCGTTGTTAGAGCCATATTGCTCGACCCTGAAGCATTAGGGATGACGGATACCCCGCCTATAAAAGTGAAAGAACCGATACTGGTCCTGACTAATTTTCATCGAGCATCAGGTTTTACGATTAAAGGATCACGTTACGAAGACGCAACAACGATGATGAACATCGCTAATCAAGGGCCGCTTCGTTCTCCTTCCGTGTTTAATTTTTACTCTCCAGACTATCAGCCGTCTAACGAGTTTACGGAGTCTGGTATTAACTCTCCAGAGTATGAACTTCTCAATTGGTCTGTTTATACCGATTTGGTCAACTATATGTTAACCAGCACTCGTAGAGGAGGTGGTGATTCCTACCACTTCGATCTTAACGAGTTTTATCTTCTTCTGGACGATCACCGTGCCTTAGTCGAATTGGTTAACGAGCGTTTCTTTGCTGGAACGGCTTCTGCTGAATTGAAAGAGCTCATGCTCACCGCCCTGAATGATTATCGTGGGGACTATGTGCCAACAACAAAACTCGCTCTAGTGATATTTACCGCCATTTCTGGCGACGAATTCTATATTCAGGATTAGGAGTGAATTATGGATATTTCACGACGACATTTTATACAAAGCACGCTATCGATGGGCGCACTAGCCTCTCTTAGTCTGCCAGGTTACTCTCTCGCAGCGCCATCCAATGACTTTCGAGCATTAATATGTGTGTATTTAGCAGGCGGAAACGATGCATTCAACACCATACTGCCATTATCGGAGGCGCACTATCGTCAATATTCCAAAGTCAGAGGGCCACTCTCTGTCGCCAAAGAAGACATACTCCCTATCAATTTAAGTGCTGTCGATAGCTCAAATCACCCAGTGAAGCTCGGCTTACACCCAAAGTTAAATGCGTTAACTTCCGTTTTCGAACAAGGCGATGCCAGCATCGTGCTCAATAGTGGCATTCTCAACCATCCCGTCACCAAACAAGCTATTGAGCAAGGTGAAGCATCACTTCCCGAGCAACTGTTTTCTCATAATTCTCAAACAGACGCTTGGTTACTTGGTGGAATGAGCGAGTCTAAAAATCTTGGTTGGGCTGGCAGAATGTTGGATGTATTAAACTCTGAATCAGAAATAACACCGCTATACAGTGTGCATGGCAACTCGCTTTGGTTACGGGCAATGGAACACCGCCAAACCGTCCTGAAAAAAGATCGCGCAGTTCAGCTTACCGCGATTGATAACCCGCTATACAAGGGGATCTATGATCGCCTTCTCTCTCATCAAACTGACAATCCATTTAATGGTCATTTTAATTTGATGGTTGATGAGTCGATGGTAATGAGTAGTGTACTGAGCGAGCAACTCAACCACATTGCTGACGAGCCGCTGTTTACGTCATCGACGCTCGGCAAGCAGATGCAAACCGTGTACAAATTGATAGCAAGCCAAGATGTCCTGAAGCAGCAACGACAAGTCTTTTTCGTTAAACACTCTGGGTATGACCTGCACGATTCGCAATTGGCACGTCATCCAGTGTTACTTGAGGATCTCGCAACAAACCTTTTAGCAATGTATCGTGCGGTCGAACGGTTAGGGCTAAACAAGCAAGTCACCTCTTTCACTATGTCTGACTTCGGTCGACGGATGATGAGCAACGGAGATGGTACCGATCATGGCTGGGGTGGCCATCAACTATTAATTGGAGGCGCGGTAAATGGGAAACAACCTATCGGTACATGGCCGGAACTCATACTGGGCGGAAACGATGATTACTCTCAAGGCCGACTCATACCCAAAATTGCCGCTGATCAAGTTGGTTCAACACTAGCACAGTGGATGGGCGTGAGTGATAACGCTGCACTGGAATACGTGTTCCCGAACATCCGTAATTTTACTCATTCAAACCTGGGTTTTATGTCGTAAGATATTTTACAGGTAGCTGTAGAACACATCATCAAATAAGGGAGCCTCGCGCTCCCTTACTCATCTTATGTTTGCAAAGTGTCCGTTACACCTCGTCGCGACGGCGTTCGTTACACAGCTTAATGGCACGCTCAAGTAATTCTAACGCGGATTGCTCACATTCAGGCAGAACCGCATCACTTTCGCCAATTGGCGTTACGCGGTCACCCCATTTCAATACTGCCGCACCCCATGTCAAACCTGCACCAAATGCAGCAAGAAGCATATTATCACCTGGGTTAACTCGACCTTGCTCTACCGCTTCACACAATGCAATTGGCACCGTCGCAGCTGAAGTATTGCCATAGTTTTGAATGTTAACAAACGCTTTGTCGTGTGGAATTCCAGACAGGTCACACAAGGTTTGAATAATACGAATATTCGCTTGATGCGGAATCACAACATCGATTTGTTCCGTCGTTAACTGTGATGCTTTCAGTACGGTTTTCGCAGCTAGCCCCATGCCTTTTACTGCACGTTTGAAAATTTCTTGTCCTACAAAGTTGAAATCCCAGTAACCGTTGTCTTCCGCAAAGCGATCCATACAAGTACCAAACTTTGGTACGGACAGAATATCGCGGCCTTTTGCGTCACAACCGATTTGAGACTGTAGTAAACCCGTTTCTTTTTCCGTTCTTGATAACACAACGGCGCCCGCACCATCACCAAATAGAACAGCGGTATCTCGCATTGCCCAATCGATGTAGAAAGACAATCTTTCCGCACCAATAATGATCGCGTTACGATAGTTACCTGATTGAATCAAACGTGTGCCCGTTTCTAGGCCATAGACAAATCCCGTACATGCGGCATTTAAGTCAAAGGCAGCGGCTGCACGAATACCTAGGTTCTGCTGTACCTTAGACGCGATATTTGGAATCAATGAATCTGGTGAACAAGTCGCCACAATGATTAAATCCACGTCTGTTGCATCGACGCCTGCTCGAGCTAATGCATGTTTAGCAGCAACGGTCGCCATGTCTGACGTGTTTACATGACTAATACGGCGGTTTTCGATACCAGTGCGGGTACGAATCCACTCATCGGAAGTATCGAGGAAAGTGCTAAGATCATCGTTAGAGAGCACGGCTGGCGGAACACATTTCCCCCAACCTGTAATTTCAGCGTAGTAATTTGTCATCGCAGACCTATTTATTGTTGTATTTTAATAAAATTTCTTAGAACCTTAGGCTCAAATACAAACCTGCGCTGCGTTATTTCGGCAGGTTAAAAAATAAGTATACAAATAATGAGGCTGACTGGTAAGTCATGTTTTCATCAATACGTAATAAAGGAAGAAGTCATGTCATCGTTTAAAACTCGCTGCCCTTCGTGCGGCGGTCTAAATCGTGTCCCTAATGAGCGCGTTGCCGAATCTGCAACTTGCGGTAAATGTAAAAGTGCACTTTTAGACGGCTCACCTATCGAAGGTACACAAGATAACTTTTCTGCTCTATTACAAAGTGATATGCCTGTTGTAGTAGATTTTTGGGCCCCATGGTGCAACCCGTGCGTTGGTTTTGCTCCTGTTTTCTCTGATGTTGCTCATGAGCAAGCCGGAACGGTTCGTTTTGTTAAGATTGATACCGAAGCTCAACAACAACTTGCGGCGCAATTTGGTATTCGCAGCATTCCTACCATTATGGTTTTCAAAAATGGTCAACGTGTTGATATGATCAATGGTGCGTTACCTAAAACTCAATTTGATCAATGGTTAAATCAAGCACTTACTAAATAATCTTCCACGCCAACCTTGTTTGTAGGTTGGCGTTTTTATGCAACTTATCAACCTATCTAGTTAATAAATATTATTTGTCGAAACGACTTAAATTTATCATTTTACTTGCCTAACTATTAGCCTCATATTCGCGCCGAATAACCCTTAGATTTCATTTAACTTATAGGCGCAAAACAGTGGAAAACACAGTCGTTCCTGCAGCATCACCACGAGTTACAGTTCCAGTCGTCGCACTGTCTCTTTATGCGGTGGCTTCGGGCTATTTAATGAGCTTGATCCCTCTCATGCTCGGTGAATACAACATCTCAGCAGATTACGCGAGTTGGTTGGCGAGTGTGTTTTATGGCGGCTTATTAACCGGTGCTATTTTTATTGAACGTATCGTACGTCAAGTTGGTCACCGTAACGCGTTTATTGGTTGCTTGGCCGTATTTTCGCTAACTATCGTCACACTACCCGTGTTTGCTAACGGATTGATGTGGCTTGCCGCTCGCTTTATTGCGGGTATCGCGGTTGCTGGTGTTTTTGTCATTGTTGAGTCTTGGCTAATGTCTGGAGACGAAGCATCGCGTGCGAAACGTTTGAGCTTGTACATGCTATCGCTTTATGGTGGTTCAGCATTAGGCCAGTTTGGTATTGGCGTGCTTGGCGTAAGTGGCGGCGTTCCGTTTATTGCGATCACGACGTTGATCCTAATGGCGATGCTGGTGCTAATGTTCATTGAGTGTGAGCAGCCAAACAGCCATGAATCAACCGCTTTATCATTTAAGCAAATTGCCAAACTAAACCATGCAGCAATTATTGGTTGTGTTGTTTCAGGTTTGACCTTAGGTGCAATCTACGGATTAATGCCAGTTGAGTTAACTAACCGTAAAATTAGCCATCAAGACATTGGTACATTGATGGCGCTAGTGATTCTAGGTGGCATGCTAGTTCAACCAATGGTGACCGCGTTAAACAAATACATGAGCCGCACAGTGCTAATGGCGTTTTTCTGTATTTTGGGTATTTTTTCGATCGGTATGACCTTTATTTCCTCGTCAGCCGTGGTATTGGCTGCTGCATTATTCTTTTTAGGTGCAGCTACTTTTGCCTTGTACCCGATAGCAATCAACTTAGGTTGCGAAGGACTTGATGAACGCTTTATTGTCTCTGCGACACAAGTCATGCTGTTTAGCTACAGCATCGGCTCTGTTGCTGGTCCTGTTGTCGCTGATAAATTCATGGGCCAAGAACACGGCTTGCTAGGCTACTTGTTTGCCGCTTTGGTTGCGACTGGCGTATACATGCTACTTGCTGCGAGCAAAACCAAGCAGCGTATGGCCGCTGGCCTCTAACCACGCCGCTTCTACTCAACGAAAACGAGGGCATGTCGCCCTCGTTTTTTTATTCTTCGCATTTTTGTTTAGATAAACGCTTGTGACGGTTTGACGCGTTCGCTGCAGGCTTTTCCGGTACCATGCGCTTTTCATGAAGCAAATGACGAACCGCCAAGATGGGATGTTTCAGTAACATTCTGGGGCCAGAGTAACGCATGACCAAACGCATTTGTTCTTTCGGCTCTGGTTTGTAGCAGTGAATCGGACATTTGTTACACGTCGGTTTATTCTCTCCATAAGGACAGCGGTCGAGGCGCACTTCTGCGTATTCAAGCAGCTCACGACATTCTGAGCATAAGTCACGTTTTGTTCCATGATGGTCATGACAGTAAACCTCTACCATGGCTTTTACTGTCTTAAATTCAGTGGCGAGTTTGCCAAGTAAAATATCGCTCATGCGCTATCCAAAAATCACAACATCATTGTGTAAAGTTCTAACGTGCGGCCATTATCATATTGCTGCTCAACTCGTTCAAACTCAAAGCCCAGTTTTTTGAGCAAACTTATACTACGAATATTGTCATTATTGGTGATGGCAACCAAATTATCGAGTTTCATTTCCTCTCTAGCGTATTCCAGCACTGCGGTTGCAGACTCCGTTCCGTAGCCGAAGCCATAAGCGGAAGGTAAAAATCCATATCCGAGATCATAGTGTTGTAATGTGTCACGTTTAACCAACCCACAAATCCCGATGGGTTGCCCATCTTCTTTCTTCTCTACAACGAGTAAACTCACGCCTTTAATTTGTTGCATGCGTAGCATGTTTTCTTTTATGTAACGCGCCGCTTCATATTCAGTACGAATTTGTTTGTCTCCGACAAAACGGTAGAAGTCTGGGTGGTTATAAAGTTCTAGTATAAATGGTGCATCATCTACACTCACAAGACGCAGTATCAAACGTTCGGTGTACAGTGTTTTCATTTGGGCTCCATTAAAACGCGATAGATGATTGGACATAGGAACGTACTTGAATTTTGCGACCGATACCGGCGCTTATTTAGTTGTAACTTGATAAAAAAGTAACTATCCTGCCTCGCTAAATTAAAGGACCACCACCATGAACCGCAAGAAGAAAATCAATCAGATCTTGAAAGCGAAGCAGAAGAAGCATAACGCTAAGCTACATAAGAGCAATAAGCCGCGTTATATCTCCAAAGCTGAACGCGCGAAAATGGAAGCTGAAGAACAAAACCAAGCTTCAGAACACACGGAAAACGTTGTAGACACAGCGAAGACAGATCAAGCCTAAAAGAAAAGCCGCTTCAAGCGGCTTTTTTGATATTCGGAGATAGTTAGCTTTAGTATTCGACACTGTAGTTCAGTGTGAATGTGCGACCTCTTCCTTTGTAGTCGTACGCTGCTGCATCGTAGTGTGCTGCATAAAGAATCTGCGCACGTTGTCCCCAAGCGGTTGTGTAGTCTTCGTCAAATAGGTTTTGAATACCAAAACCTAACTGCCCGATAGGTAGTGTTACGTTACCAAGAAGATCAAACGTAGTGTATCCATCTAGTTTATTGTTTGCGTCATCTTCGTAATCAAACATCGTCTGGCTTTGTAAACGTACTGAATAGCCATCCTGATAGTAAGCCGCCCACGCGTTCGCTTTTGATGTACTTGCTTTACCCGCGCTTAGATCTTCCCACTTACCGTTGGTTTTCAGCTCAGAAACCACATAGTGACCTGATGCACCTAACAAAATATCACGGTTTACCCAGTAGTTAATGTTTGCTTCGGCACCGTATACACGTTGCTCGTCATCAACATTGGTGATTAGGAGCGTCTTCTTGTCATACTTGATTGAGTTATCCGACACCGAGTAGTAACCCGCCGCTTGCAGTGCGACAGTATCCGTATCTAATCGGTAACCAATTTCATAGCTGTCCGTTTTGATGCCCGACATTTTTGAGTCAGATACATTAATGCTATTGTTCAACGCGTAGTGACCATTTGCATCCGCGGCATCGTAGCTACCTTGGCCGTAGTACTTTGCAGGATCAGCGAGTTCGAAACCTTGAGAGAAGTTCGCCCAAAGCTGAGATTCATCGTTAAGCTGATAAATGGTGCCCAAATTAAATAAGCTCACAGAGTAGTCAGTGCTGCCACCTGGTACCGCATCCGCTGATACACCATTACCCGATGCGATCTTCTTTTGTATACTATAGGCAACAAAATCATCAATCTTATTGTCCATGTATTGGTAGCGGTAGCCTGCTTGTACTGACCAATCTTGATTGATTTGGTAATCCCCTTGGACAAACATTGCGTAAGACGCCACATCAACATCTGGGTAACGCCCCACTTCGGCATAGGTTCGATTAATTAAGTTCCCAGAGCTGTTCGCAATGGTTGGATCGAACAGAGCCTGGTTACTTTCAAAACGGTCTAAGTACGCATCGACACCATAAACAAGTTTGAATGACTCCCAGCTTTTAGCTAACGCTAAGCGCCCAGCAAAAACTTCTGTTTTTTGTTGAGAGGCACTTTGGTAATAAGGAGTAAAGGTTTGGTCTTCACTACGGTAAGATAACTCGCCTATCAGTTGATGACCGAATACGCTGTCGTGAGCGTAGTTCGCACTTAAGAGAACTCGCTCTGTACCATGTTCACGGTCGGAATCGAACCCCTCTCGTACATCAACAAATTTATTGTTAACAATGTACAAACCGTATGGCGAGTCTTGCTGGCTGTCATAGTATTGTGCGACAAGGTTTAACTTGCTGGCATCGGAGATTTGAATCTCGGTCGATCCCATAACATCGAGCGTTGAATTATACTGCAAAGAGCCCTGTGAAATGTCTGGGGTGACAATGTCGCCATTTGCGTCAAATGCACCTTGTGTCTCGGTGTACACAACCGAACCTCTAGCGGTAATTCGCTCATTACCACCCGAGATAGACTGAGCGAGTTTGTAATCAAAGTCATCGCTGCTATTAAAGCCTGTAGTGCCACTCACGTAGGATTCAAACGACAAGTCATCCGAGTACGCTTTCTTGGTGATAATGTTAATAACACCACCAGTAGCGCCTGCACCATAAATGGAGGTTGCACCAGATAGTACTTCAATTCGCTCGATGTTGAATGGGTCTATTGCGTCTAACTGACGACTAATCGGGCGAGAAGACTGTAACGAGACACCATCAATCATTACCAACATTGCTCTACCGCGAAGGTTCTGACCATAGTTAGTTCGACCACCGGTGCCGACGTCTAAAGAAGGGATGGTTGCAGAAAGAATATCACCCAGTGTCTTGCCCGCACGATATTGCTGAGCAATCTCTTCTTGGCCAACAAACCAAACCGTTCCTGGAATATCGGAGATCGATTTCGGCATCACACTGCCTACAACAACCAATTGCTCATCGCTTGGAGTCGATGTTTGTTGAAGATCTTCTGCTGCTATTGAGCTAACTGCGTATCCACTGCTCATCGCAAGTACGATGAGATTGAAAGAAAACGTCCTTTTCATCATTGTATTTATCTTTTTGTTGTCAACAAGAGCATGCAATGATACTTATTCTCACTCTCAAATCGAGCACTGTTACACAAGTTAAATAAATGTTAATTAAGAACCTTCTTGCTCATAAGCTGTCGATTTTCCTCTAAACGAGGACAATCTGCACAAAGCTTTCTGCCTTCACACTTATAGACTAAACAACAACTTTTTCTTACTAACTTTAGCGACTGATCTGATTCCGTCTCATGAAGTGAGCGGCTATTATCAACATCCAAACCCATTGCGCTTAGCCACAAGACCGCATGCTCCTGAAGTGTCGAGTTAGTCATTTGCGGAAAGCGCTGTTGGAGACGAATTAAACAAGCCATGATTCCGTCCGACATCAATTGATGGGTGAAGCCAGGACGAATGCGTGTCCATTGACTCATCTCCTTTTGATAGAAGTCGAACAGTTCTCGGATTTGACGCCCCGCCTCTTTTATCAACGCCTCTGGCTCGCCATGTATATGCGCTTCGTCGGCGAATCGGTACCCAGAAACAAAACAAGGTTTGAGGTGCTGCGCTATCTCGCGAATGTTTGGCAACGTGTGGTAACCGTAAATAGAGATGAATGCGACATAAACTGGCTGCCAACAAAGTAAATCCCACGTTCTTGTCAACCAATATGCTTTTCCCGCTTCCGGATGAGCCTCCGAGATTTGCTGGTAAAGGCCTTGGATGATCGGGTTGATATCATTTTCGATATGGATAGCTTCTTGCCCTATCTCGCCGATATCACCGTGTAGGTAAGGTGTAATCTCACTCGAAGTTTGAAACAGTTGCGGGAAAAATTGCTCAGACATGATGGCTTATTGTTGGTGTAGTCATTCTGACATCTTTATACCCAAGCACCAATCGCAATGCAAACTATTATCCTTTGCGTTTTCATAACAAAGAAGCACTCTTAGGGTTAGTTATGAATGTATTTCCGAGTTCTGTGAAGCTGTAAGGTCTGGTTACGTATGCGATGAATAGCAACAAACTCTTAAACCTCTTCGCATTTAACGCTCACATGATCGCAAAAATACACAGCATAAAAACACCCTGATAAAACTGTGTTAACAGTTTCCCTGTGTAGCGTGAGTTATTGCCAATAATTGAATATTGCTGTTTCTTATCCAGCGGATTGTGAACAACATGAAGTATTTTCTTTCTGAATATCGAGACAATACAAAGAGGTAATTTGGCTATGTAGCCCTCTGTTTTGAATAAGGAAATCCACATGTTGTATCTTGAGTTTCTATTTTTGCTCGTGATGCTGTATATCGGCTCACGTTATGGTGGTATAGGCCTTGGGGTCGTATCCGGAATTGGCTTGGTGATTGAAGTATTCATCTTTAAGATGCCGCCAACCTCTCCTCCTGTCACCGTCATGTTGATCATTTTAGCGGTGGTAACATGTGCTTCCATTCTTGAAGCCGCTGGCGGTTTGAAATACATGCTGCAAGTTGCCGAGCGTGTGCTTCGTAAGAACCCAAAACGCGTCACCCTTATTGCTCCGTTCGTGACTTACTTTATGACCTTCCTACTTGGTACAGGTCACGCGGTTTACTCTATCATGCCAATCATTGGCGACGTTGCGCTTAAAAACGGCATTCGTCCAGAGCGTCCTATGGCTGCCGCTTCTGTCGCCTCTCAAATCGCAATCACAGCCTCGCCAATTTCAGCAGCAGTGGTTTACTACTTGGCGCAACTCTCCGACATTCAACACGAGATCACTCTGCTCTCAATTCTGCTCGTTACCGTACCTGCAACGCTATTCGGTACGTTGTTGATGTCACTTTACAGCCTAAAGCGTGGTAAAGAGCTAGACGACGATGAAGAATACCAAGAGCGTTTGAAAGATCCTGTGTGGAGAGAAAAAATCCTCAACACAACTGCAACGTCTCTTGATGAAGTACTACCAACAAGTGCTCGTAACTCTGTATTGCTGTTCATTGCTTCTATCTTGGTTATCGTCGTTATCGCGATGTGGCCAGACATTCGTACCATCGTTGAAGGCGCAAAACCAATCAGTATGGCCGTTGTGATTCAAATGATGATGCTCTGCTTCGGCGGTATCATTTTGCTAGCGACGAAGACCGATCCTCGCGATGTACCAAATGGGGTGGTATTTAAATCTGGTATGGTGGCGGCGATTGCTATCTTCGGTATTGCATGGATGTCAGATACCTACTTCCAGTACGCTATGCCTCAATTTAAATCTGGCATCGTAGAGATGGTAACCAACTATCCTTGGACATTCGCGCTTGCGTTATTCATTGTGTCGGTTGTGGTGAACTCTCAAGCTGCAACGGCTCGCATGATGCTGCCTGTTGGTCTCGGCTTAGGTTTGGAACCTGCGCTGCTTATCGGCTTGATGCCAGCGGTATACGGCTACTTCTTTATTCCCAACTACCCTTCAGATATCGCGACTGTGAACTTCGATACATCGGGCACAACTAAGATTGGTAAGTGGTACTTCAACCATTCATTCATGTCTGTGGGCTTAATCGGCGTGATTGGTGCGTGTTGCTTGGGTTACTTGCTAGGGCAAATGATCATTCCTTCGTAACTAGCCAAATCAACGATAAATTAGAGGCGAGTCATTGTACGTTTTCGTACAGCCTGAGTGACTCGCCTTTCTTTATTGCACTATTAACTACAGCAAGAAATCGTCATCAATCGCGACAAAATTGTCGGCACAATCAATCAGAGTTTGAGATGTAAGTTTAGGTACACCATAAACGGTCACCGTTTTATTGAAGCGCTGCTGAATTCTCTCTACTAGCAGACTAAAGTCTCCATCTCCCGAAACTAGAATCACTTCCTCAACTTCGGGAGCAATTTCAATTGCATCGAGAGTAATACCCACATCCCAATCGCCTTTCGAGCTACCATCACGACGCTGGATGTAGGGTTTAAGCATCACCTCAAAGCCAACACCACGAAGAATATGGTGGAACTGACGTTGCTTGGGATCATTGCTCGCAATAGCATAAGCACGAGCACTTACCACCTCTTTCCCTTGTGTGGCAACATACCAAAACTGGTTGTAATCAAAATTGCTTCGATACGCTTCGCGACAGGTGTAATACACATTCTGTACATCAACCAAAATAGCGATTTTTTGTTTGCTTTCCGAACTCATCTATTTCTACGCTCAATTTATTTGCTGCCTACCCTATGCCAGTTTTGGAAAAAGCACAATGAGCCAATTCCACTAAACTTAACGTATAAAAAGTTATTTGGGTTTCTAGGGGAACTGTCATGGGCGGAAAGTTACTAGTGATACTACTTTCTTGTATCTTGTCATCGACAGCATTTGGTTATCCAGCGCACTCCAAATACTGGCCACATAGAAGTGTGCTCTACTTTGCGCCGGAAAATGATGAATACGTCAAACAATTCGTGCTAGAAACACTTATGAATGAGTGTGAGTTGGAAGACAGAGATGTCGTCACACTGGTCATTACAGAGCAAGGGTATACCTTTCCTGCTTGGCTTAAAGAAGAGTTCGACTTAAAAATGCTAGCTCGTCTTTATGAGGTCGAAAAAGGATCTCACACCGCTATTTTGCTTGGTAAAGATGGTCTAGAAAAGCACCGCTGGGGCGCAGAAACAGACTGGCCGTTTATCAACAACCTCATTGATCAAATGCCTATGCGTAAGCAAGAAATGCAGAGGCAGCAAAGCCCCTGTAAAATATAGTCACTTCTGGGCAATGTTACTTTGCGAACCAATCCAACTTGTTGTGAAGTTGAGTCACGCTACCAACCACAATCAATGCTGGGCTCACGGCTTGCTCTGCCATGATCGATAGCTCGTTCAACTTTCCTTGGAACACGCGCTGCTCTGGGCGCGTACCGTTTTCAATAATGGCGCATGACATCTCAGGATCTAACCCATGAGTGATCAGCTTATCCATAATATGGCCGCTTTGCTTCAAACCCATGTAGAATACAAGCGTGTTATTAGACTGAGCTAGTGAATGCCACTCAATTTCACGACCATCTTTTTGTACATGACCAGTGATAAATTGAACGCTTTGTGCATGGTCGCGGTGTGTTAATGGAATACCAGCATAAGCCGTTGCACCCGCTGCTGCTGTGATACCCGGAACCACTTCGTATTTGATGCCAAATTCGGCTAGCTCTTCTAGCTCTTCACCACCACGGCCAAAGATAAATGAGTCCCCACCTTTTAGGCGCACAACGCGCTTACCTTCTTGCGCTTTTTGCACCAAGATTTGGTTGATTTGATCTTGAGGCACACAGTGAAAATCGAGTTTTTTCCCAACATAAATCATCTCTGCTGATGCATGAGCCAACTCAAGAATCTCTTTTGATACCAATCGGTCGTACACAACAACTTCAGCCGCTTGAATGGCTTTTAAGCCTTTTACTGTGAGCAAATCAGGATCACCAGGACCTGCACCAACAAGAGAAACAAAGCCGCTGTTTAAAGATGAGTTAACAGTTGTCATATCAACGCCTATCGAAAATTTGGACATAAAAAGTAACACTCAAGTCATTAACTCAAGGTTAAAATCACCCCGTTGAACAGCCCTACCTACCATAGGTAGGGCCAGATAAAAGCGGTTTATTTTGCGATTGCAGGCTCTGCTTTTACTTCTTCTTCAACTACGTTGATAGAAGGCGCTGTTTTCGCGTGAGTTAGGTACAGTGGAATACAAGTCATTACGAGACCACCAACAATATTACCTAGAATGGTTGGAATAAGGTTGAAGTTCAACCAAGTCGCGATACCAAAATCCGCACCTAGAATCATACCTAGTGGGAATAGGAACATGTTTACTACGGTGTGTTCAAATACTAGCGCAAAGAAGATGAAGATTGGGAACCACATCATTGCTACGCGACCAGACACCGAACGTGCCGTCATGTTGCCTATAACGCCTAGACACACCATTAGGTTACAGAAGATGCCGCGTACGAAACATGTGATCCATCCGTCCATACCCATGTTTTCAAAACCAAGGCTACGCGCCGTAGAAACAGCGACAAATTTCTTCGCTACTGCGTTCAGTTCTAGAGAGAAGTTACCTGTTAGAGAGATAGCCACTAGGTAAGCAACGATCAGAGAACCGATAAGGTTACCCAAGCCTACAAGACCCCAACAACGGAAGATACGACCCCAAGTGATGCCCGGACGGTTCGCAAACTTAGCCAGAGGCGCTAGACCAAAAACACCGGTCACTAGGTCATACCCCATCACACTTAGAATTACGAAACCAACGGGGAAAACAAGTGCTCCTACAAGGCCGATACCCGTTTGTACAATCGCGGTAATAGCAACCACCACCGCAAGCGAAAGAATAACGCCAGCCATCGTACCGCGAAGCAGAAGATCTCGCGTGCTTGTATTGGTTTTCGCTTCACCAACATTGATCATGGTTTGCACGAATTCTGCAGGCTTAAAATCAGTAGACATGAATGTGTCCTTATCCAAAATTGAAAGTTAAAAAGTTAAAGATTGAATAGAGAAAGGCTTCCCGTTGACACCTGAACGCTGTCTACAACACCTCGCTTCCCTGTTCCCCTGAGTTGATGCTTGGAAAGCCTTTGTCTATTAAATCTAGGTTTCAGTTCATTCCCTCCCCCTAAGAGGAGGGAATGAAAACCAAGCTTACGCAGAGATTTCTACTTCGCCGTTGGTTACGCGGGTTTTGTACGCTTTCACGCTAAAACGCTCGTCTTCCATGCACGCACCTGTTGTCAGGTTAAAGCGTTGCTTCTTAAGTGGGCTAGCCACCCAAAGCTCGCCTTGGTGCTCACAGATCAAACCGCGAGAAAGCACGTTTGATTGGAAGAACGGGTCTGTGTTGCTGATCGCCAGCACTTCTTCTGCTTGTGTTGGGCGAAATACCGCAACTTGCTGACCATCAACCAGTGCACAAACACCTGTGCCCGGTACGATGTCGCTGATTTGGCAAATCTTTTCAAATGACATAATCAACCTTCCCTTATGCTTCAGTGATCGCTACGTGTAGGATGTCGCCTTTCGCTTCAGGGTGCTTTTCCGTGAAGGTTGCTGGGCGGTGCTGTTCACGCTCTTGTACAAACACAACGTTGTCATCGCGCTTGTCAGAGTTGATGAAGTGCGCGAAACGAGTCAGTTGTGATTCGTCGTTGATGGTCGCAGTCCACTCACACTCGTACTCGTCTACAAGCTTCGCTACGTCAGCTTCTAGTTGAGTGTTGATGCCAAGTTTGTCTTCAACAATCACTTCGCGTAGGTAGTCAACGCCACCTTCCATGTTTTCCATCCAAACTGATGTGCGTTGTAGTGGCGCAGCAGTACGGATGTAGAACATCATGAAGCGGTCGATGTACTTGATTAGCGTTTCTTTATCTAGGTCACTTGCAAGTAGGTCTGCGTGACGAGGCTTCATACCACCGTTACCACATACGTACATGTTCCAACCTGCATCAGTCGCGATAATGCCAAGGTCTTTACCTTGTGCTTCCGCACACTCACGAGTACAGCCAGAAACACCGAACTTCATCTTATGAGGGGTACGAATGCCTTTGTAACGGTTCTCGATGTAAGAACCTAGACCAACAGAGTCTTGAACGCCGTAACGACACCACGTTGAGCCAACACAGGTCTTCGCCATACGAAGTGCTTTTGCGTACGCTTGACCTGTTTCGAAACCAGCGTCGATAAGCTTGCGCCAGATCTCTGGAAGATCGTCTTTTTGAGCACCGAACAGACCAATACGTTGAGCACCGGTTACTTTGGTGTATAGGTTGTAATCTTCAGCAACGTTCGCTAACGCACCCAGTGCTTGAGGCGTTACTTCACCACCCGCCATACGTGGGATAACAGAGTAAGTACCGTCTTTTTGGATGTTACCTAGGAAGTTGTCGTTCGTGTCGTGCAGCTTAACCAGTTGTGGCTTAAGAATGTGCTCACCCCAGCAAGAAGCCAAGATAGAACCAGCCAGTGGTTTACAAACTTCACAGCCGTAACCTTTACCGTATTTCTCTAGCAGCTCATCAAACGTTTTGATCTCTTCTATGCGGATTAGGTGGAACAGCTCTTGGCGTGAGTATGCAAAGTGCTCACACACGTCGTTCTTCACTTCGATACCAGATTTAGCAAGCTCTGCGTTTAGGACAGAGGTTACTAGAGGAATACAACCACCACAGCCTGTACCTGCGCCAGTCACTGCTTTGATGTCGCCCAATGTGTGGTGACCATTAGCCACCGCTTGAGCGATCTTGCCTTTGGTTACGTCGAAACAAGAACAGATCACTGCGCTTTCTGGTAGAGCATCTGCACCGAGTGCTGGTTTCTCAGCGCCTGCGTGTGCAGGAAGGATCAACGCATCTGGGTGTTCTGGTAGGTCGATTTCGTTCAACATAAGTTGAAGCAGGTCGCCGTAGTCAGAGGTGTCACCAACCATAACCGCGCCAAGCAGTTTCTTGTTGTCTTTAGAAACGATAAGACGTTTGTAAACTTCTTGTTCTTCGTTCTGGTAAACGTAACTCTTACAGCCTTCAGTACGACCGTTCGCGTCACCGATAGAGCCTACTTTAACGCCAAGAAGTTTCAGCTTCGCAGACATATCAGCGCCTTCGAATTTGCTTTCTGTGTTACCTAGTAGGTGATCAACGGCAACTGTCGCCATCTTGTAGCCAGGAGCAACAAGGCCGTAGAACATTTCGTTCCAAGACGCACATTCACCGATAGCGTAGATGTTCTCATCAGAAGTCTGACAGTGGTCGTTAATAGCAACACCGCCACGAGGTGCCACTTCTAGCTCCATTTGGCGTGCTAGTTTGTCTTGTGGACGAATACCTGCAGAGAATACAATGAAGTCTGTTTCTAGCTCTGAACCGTCAGCAAAACGCATAACGTTGCGTGCGTTTGTGCCTTCTGCCGCAATCTCAAGCGTGTTTTTGCTGGTGTGAACGTTCACGCCCATACGCTCGATCTTTTGACGAAGTTGGTTACCACCAGCCAGGTCAAGTTGCTCAGCCATTAGTTTAGGCGCGAACTCAACAACGTGCGTTTCTACACCCAGTGCTTTCAGTGCGCCTGCTGCCTCAAGACCTAGCAGACCACCACCGACAACAACGCCTGATTTGCTCTTCTTCGCACACGCTTCGATCGCTTTAAGATCTTCGATAGTACGGTAAACAAAACAGTCTTTGCTTTCGTGACCTTTGATAGGTGGAACAAATGGGAATGAGCCAGTAGCAAGAATCAGCTTGTCGTATTGAACTTCACGGCCAGTGCTTGAGTAAACAATGCGGTTTTCACGGTTGATGTTAATCGCGCGTTCGCCGATCAGCATGTTAATACCGTGTTTCTCGTAGAAGCCTTCTTTTACTAAAGAAAGTTCATCTGCAGTATGGTGAGAAAAGTAAGAGGAAAGGTGCACACGGTCGTATGCGACACGAGGTTCTTCACAGAAAACCGTAATGTCTATATTAGACATATCAGCTTTCTCGACTAAGTCTTCAATATAACGGTGCCCTACCATACCGTTACCGATGACTACTAGCTTCAACTTGCTCATTATAATTCCTAAGGGTTAGGTTCTTATCACTGAGCTCATTGTTAATTGTGAAAGAAAATTAATACATGATGTAAATCAATTACAATTTCAAACTACCCTAAAGGGGTAGATGAACGTATTTATCTGACTATTGCAGAATAAAAAGTAATTTATTAACGGATATTGGTAGTTTTAACAAACTGAGATAACCGAAGCCATGCTAGCAACGGACTATACCGTTTTGCTTTTATGAAGTTAGGCTGACCATCGAAACCGAGCACACCTACGATAAATCCTGCTTTTCTTCTAAACGACGCACTCACTTGACTTCACCGTTTCAAGGTGATCAGAGAACAATATCTGAAGTGATTGAAAGATTTAGAAAAATCAAGCTTCACAACAAAAATTTTTTACTAGCTAAGTCGCACTATAAAGACTAAAATCAGGTTTAGTTCATATGGAATAGCGTCCATATGATTGATACCGTAATTGACATATAGAGTGCCGTCCCATTTTTGTGAGGCGGCCTTTTATTTGGGAGTCATAAAATGTCAGAAAACAATTCTATCTACATCTCAAGCTTAGATATGAACCGAATCACGGCCTTGTTGGATAAAATGCCAAACATCGCAGCGGAGCTTGTGGAATTAGAAGCAGAGCTCGACCGAGCAACAGTTCTTGAGCCAGAACAAATGCCAGATAACGTGGTCACGATGAACTCGACTGTAGAGTTTAAATTTTCAGGTGAAGATAGAACCATGACAAAGACACTGGTTTACCCTTCTGAACTGAAAAGCAGTGATGATATCTCTATTTTTGCACCCGTAGGCAGCGCACTGATCGGTTTGTCTGTCGGCCAAAAACTTGACTGGCCAATGCCAAATAATCAAGTGAAGACAATTGAAATTGTCGATATCACATACCAACCTGAGCGTTGTGGTGCACTAAACCGCTAACCCTCAGTAGTCCCGGTGCAAAGGCCTCCATTTAAGACTTTGCACCAGGAGAGTTATCCACCTTGAAAAACACTCTAAAGCCCCCTTCAAACCAACTAAAATTTCGACCTATCATATACACTGTCATCTACCTCTCTATTAGACTCACCATACTTTGCAACTCAGTAGCGCATACGAATTCCGGGCCCAACCGACTAAAGCTATTCACTTTGTGAATTGTGGCAGTGGAGATTAAGGGAGCCATAACCCTCATGTGTAACACTGCTGAACACTGTGTAACATTGCTGTGGACATTTTTACTTCGAACTTAAATCTTCCCAATCATAGAGTTAACTGAAATCAAAAATACGCCTGCATAAAACTGTAAAAAGCGCTGACACAATTTTATCATCAAAAATCACAAAAATAATGCAAATACAAATAGTTATCTAATGGCATGCTCTGTGCTTTTATTTTCACCCGAAGTTGACGTTCCACAACAAATAACAAACTAACAACGAGTTTTGGTAAGCAGTACCCCCAGGCTCAACGGAGGTTTTATGGAAAGCAATATTAATTCATGTTGGATCACAAACGTATTGAGTTGTGCCAACATAACCAAGGCAAAACTATTGGCTTTATTACTAGTTGTTCTAAGCTTTGTTTTAAGCACGCAAAATGCGTTAGCTAACGACCCTGGTGAACCTACAGACAATGGGGTACACCCTATGTTTGTAGAGGGCAATCCAACTTGTTCGGATCTTATGGGCAATGTTGAAGGGCTCGTGGAGTATCGCATAGATGGAGATCAATTGGGCGATGGTGTGCTCGGCGATGGGGAATTAAGCGTTACTATCGATGTTCAACCAGATAAGACATTTGATTGGTCAAGCAGCGGAGGTATTGTCCACTCTATCTTTGTTAAAGGCGGACCAAATGGTAATTTCTACGAATATTATAGTGACGGTGGTGTAATAACTTATTCCGACGGAAACTTACACTCTCCCGTTAATCCTAAAAATGGTAACTACTACGGTCTGAGCCATGTGTCATTCTGTTACACACCAGGAGAACCAGAAATTACTCTTGTTAAAGAATGTACATTTGGCGAAGTTGTTGGTGGTGATTCATTGCGATTCAATTACAAGTTAACCGTAACAAACTCAGGAACCGTGCCGCTATACGATATTGTCGTCACTGATGATACCGCAGAAGATATAGATGGTTTAGGTAGCCACACAACCAATATAGGTATGCTCGATCTGGACGACTCACAGGTTATTAATGGCAGTTTTGTTATTAACCAGAATGGTATCCTGAACCATGCTAGTGCTAAAGCTGCAACTGAAGTAGGTGGCGAAGTGGCAACTCAAGACACGGCAAGTTGGGATTGTCCTGAACAAAACCTTATCGGTTCATTATCACTTGAAAAAGATTGTGACGTGCTCGTAGTGCTTAACGACTATGGACATTACGGACTACAAGTGAATTACAGTGGTGAAGTCTGTAACACATCCGAAGTAACCATAAATAACGTATTTGTGACTGACGATAAAGACGCTGATCCTCAATTTATCGGTACCTTAACCCCTATGGGAACTATAGGGGCATGTGCTCCATATTCAGGTAGCTACGTTCCTGTTCCAGGAGAAGACGAATTGGGTGAAGGTACTCCGGGATTTTATGTAGGTGCCTTTAAAGATATGGTAACTGCAACGGGTGTTCCTGTGTTTGGCGATCTAGCACCAGTTATGCCTGCTGAGGCAGAATGTACCTTGTGTCCTCAATGTGTAGATCTCGAGATGTGCCCTGCGCCCGCATCGGACCTTAACCTATAAAATGCGTTTCTAATAATTAGAAATAGGAAAATGCCTGACTCAAAGAGTCAGGCATTTTTATGTGATTCTGCTACTTGTTTTTTCCTTTACCTGGCTTGCTGTTATCACCACCATCCGACTGTAGCTTTATCAACACATCGGCCGTTGAGCGACTATTACCATCGCTAATGGTATAACTAAAGCTATCATTATTCTTGAACCTTCGGCTTGGTGTGTAGCGCAAAGAACCATCTGACAATAGTTCGACACTGCCTTTATTAGGCTCTGTAAATGAGACGACTGAGGCCGAAGCTTGCGCATCAATAATATCGTTTACCAACACATCTATTAGAACAGACTTTTTTTCATTCAAGATAACGGTATCATCAACAGCAGCCAGTTCAGGCTTTGTCAATTCATCTGCCATCACAGCATACATTACTGATGTTGCAGCATCATAAGATAGATCAGCTGAGTGCTGAGTTTGAATAGATAGTGAGTAATTTTTTGCTTCAGTTTCTGTTGCTGAGGTCACAACGACTACTGCTTGTCCGGACTCACCAGAAGCCAGTGTTAACTGATTGTCACTAGCTTGCCAACCAATCGGTACCACGGTATTGATATTAAAGGTAGAAGTTCCGCAATCTATAGAGTCATTGTTTGTTATGCTCACCTGATACTGCACATCTTCACCTGCCAGAACTGAGTTTTTCGTAATCGCTTGAGCCGTTATACTCGGTGCGTTAATAGTGCAGTTACCCATGCCACCACCAGGCTCAGAACCACTTAGCGTTACCGTCACCTCAGCCTGAGTACCATTTGCGCTATTTAAGTTGATCGTCGCTCCAGAAAGCGGATCAGTATAACTATCACCAACTGGCATGGCTGGATCGTACCAGTCGTTTGAGCCAGTAATGGCATAATATTCAGAGCCCATTTTAAAATGAAGCAGATTGCTACTGCGTTCATCACCTTCTAGTGCTGAGCGAATGACAATGCCGTCCGTTACATCGCCACGATAAAAAATGTAAGAGCGTGCATCTAAAAAACTGTCGTAGCCAACTGATTGGCGATACTCAATATAAAACCAGCTTTTCTTCCCCGTAGTCGGATCAATACCACGTGGTACCTTGATGGTTACAGGAGCGCTACTTTGTGTTTCGTAGTTTGCAATTACATAAGTGCCACTTTGAGTAACTTCAATTGTTTTAGCAGCATGACTACCTTCTAACCAACCTAGCTGCTCTCTCTGGAAAGTATTGATATAACCATTAGAGCCCCCCATCACATCATAGCTGTCACCATATTCACGTCTTGTACAGTGATCTGAGATAGGTTGGTCACCACAGTCAAGTGCACCCGAGTGACGCATTCCAAGATTATGTCCCAATTCATGAGCAATGTTCATTGCGGAAAAGTTGCCATTAATCCAAGCTCGTGACGGCTTACCCTGCATCGTCGCTGAGCCAGCAATGCTGCACGCCGTTTTCGTCATCATATAAACGATACGATCATACTGGCCCAAGTCTATACCTGATGAAATAGCTTTCTGATCTGCCGCTTCGCGCACGGCGCTTAAGTCACATATCTGGTTTGAAACAGGCAGTGTATACCAACCCACAACTTGACCAGAAAACCAAGTCTGGCCAAAAGAATTCTCGCGATAAAAATCATCCACAGTATCAAATACTAAATGATTTGCTTCGGCCTTGCTCAACGGTTGCTCATTCGGGTTCTCTTTGAAATTCAGCAACATAACTAGTGTATTTTGTTGTCCCGTCGTATTTGCTGTTGCATTGGCGTAGTGGGTACTCTGTAGAAAAGAGAATATTACCAATAAAAATGACAACCCTTTATTTAGAGTTTTTCTATTTATTTTAATATTTTTTATCACTGCTTCACCTAATTTAGAATAGTAAATAATTCATTTTTCAATGAAAATACATAATGTAAATAATATAAAATTTAGACAATAAAATGCCCTAGCCTACTAATCCAGGCATGTCCTCATTTAACATGAATATGTTCATAAATGAATAATAAACAAAAATATATTCGCGAGAATCATAACAAAACAAATGGTCAAAATTCAACCACAAAGACGAACAACTTAAATAAAGAGCACAAACAAAAAATTTATCTTACCTATCAAATATTTAATTGAATATAAAAACAATTTTATATAAACAACATTTATATTATAAAATAAATTTAGCAATTAAGTTTAACCGCAAAAATTAATTCTTTAAATATCAGTGAAATAGAGACGAAAACCAAAATAAATAAAATATACAACAAAAGTTATAAGCTTTAAATTCATTAACTTAATAACGGCACATAATGTTAATATTATTCATCATTCCCTGAACCACACTAACTCATTCTATTGTTAAATTTAAGTCAAATAAAAACAATGAAACATCACAATACTCACCTATACTCATATTTATTAAAAGGTTAAACCGAAGTACAGAGCACACTAATAAATCAAGAAAAATATATTTAAAAGGAGATAAATATTAAATTCAGTATTAGACTAAGTTAACTATAATTATATAGAGAGAAATATAACTAAGTTAGATATAATAATTAATTTAGGTCTGTAGTTTATACACAACTACTATTTAGATATGTATTGGAATGGTTTGAAATGCCAAATATAAAAAAACCGGCTATAAGCCGGTTTTTTTATAAATATTGGAGGCGCCTCCCGGAGTCGAACCGAGGTCCACGGATTTGCAATCCGCTGCATAGCCACTCTGCCAAGGCGCCTTTCTGATATTGTATCTCTGTCACCAAAGATTTTGATGGTGCCCCGGGCCGGACTTGAACCGGCACAGCGCGAACGCCGAGGGATTTTAAATCCCTTGTGTCTACCAATTCCACCACCAGGGCAACGCAATCATGCGATGGGTTAGACACCATCTGTCTCATCGACCTTTGCCGTGAGAACGAGGCGTACTTTAACGGATTAATTTATTAGGTCAACAATAAATTTTATCTTTTTGATTCATATGGTTAAGAAACAGCCCGAAAGAGTAAATAACCTTCAAATTGTAGATCTATTATCCTAATTATATCCATGTAGCTTCTCAGAATAATCCTTTCAATAAACATCTAATTGGCCATCCTTCCACCAGATTCTTAAATAACAGTATTCCGTATTTATTCAGCATACCCTTTAGCATCGAATACCGACAAAGTGTTCACTTGTAAACTAGAAACACATACTAAAGGTATGTTCTTCTGCCTCCTTGCAACTTATTGATATTAAATTTAATTCTCGTTTTCTGTCTTCCATGCGAATGCGAACAAGTTAACACTCTGTTCACAATGTGTATTTTAAAGACACTTGTCAAAAAACAAAAACAATAAAAATCAAACAGTTAAGCTTGGTTTGATTTTTGCTCTCTTATCGTCACCGACAACCGCTCCAAAAGCACAGTTTCTAGTTATCCACTTTGGAGTAATTGTCTTAGGACTAGGGGCACAGCAGTTCGTGTACTCAATGATGCCGAAGTCCAGTGTTGGCATCATTGGGTATTCACATCGCCCTTTTATCAACTTTCAAGAAGAAAAGAAGGTAGATGATGGAACATTTAATAAATAGCCGACATAAAAGGCTGCTTAGCGCCATGTTAATAGGTGCCGCGGCATTTTATGGGCAAACCGCATTCGCGCAAGACCCTGGTATACAAAGTATTTGTATGGAGGATCAATATGGTAAGAATTTGAATTGTACCGCTAATGATATCAATATCGCAGAAGCTACAAATATCGAAGTTACTGCAATCGGTGGTAATCCGGTAGACCCAGGAACGACGGTCTGTGTAGCTCAACAAACCGTAACGTTTACCGCTGACTTTGAAGTTGTATCAACTGCAAGTGATCGTTATGACATCGGACTTTACTTCCAGAACGAAGGAGGACCGAATGCACTTAATGGTAGCTGTAACATCTATACTTTGAGCGATGAATACTCTCAGAACGCGAACGACACCGATGGTGACGCTTGTTTTGACGTACAACAAGCACAAGTCGTTATCCATTCTGCCGAGGTAACCACGCTGTGTGAAGATACTGACGGAGATGGTCAACTCAACCTACCAAACTGTGTTAGCTGGCGCCAACCTGGTAAAAATGAAGTCTGTGAAGATGGTAATGATGCCTACCCTGGCGCTCCATCAAAATGTAATTGTGACGACAATTACAACATTCCAATTTTTATTCAACCAGATCCACCCGTTTCCACCAAATCGGTTAATAAAATGGCGGGAACAGAACCTGGCGACGAATTTATCTACACAATTAAAATCGTCCCAGCTGAAAGTACTGGTAACAGCGTTTTCGTGACTAAAATCGAAGATGAAATATCCTCTAGCACTAACTCTGATTCACAAACATTCTTGCTAAACAGTGTAGGTGGCGGTAATGATATTGGCATGACGAAAGGTCACTACACATTAATGTCAAGTGAGCTAGCCAACGCTTGTGAAAACATCGTGCTTCCTTATGAGATTCCGCCAGAAGCGGTTGGTTTAGAGTGTACATTCAAAATTGCTATTAGTGACGACGACTTACCAGATATCCCTACTGACGAATCGTTTGAAAACTATGTTCGTTCCACTATCGTCGATGAATATGACGAACCTGTCGGAGACAACACTTGTACCGTCGCGAGTACCGCTGGTACGCCAAATCCAAACTGTAGTAATGAGATCATCGTAAAACTCACGAATGTATCTCCTGAAATTTCTGTTACTAAATCAGCTAATCCAACAACCGTTGTCGAAAGTCTTGCTGGTGAACCTGTCGAATACACTGTTGTTATCACCAACAATTCGTCGGTTGACGAGGTAGAGATCACATCTATAACAGATGACCAATACAACATCGCAACTGAAGCAGCAACGTGCTTGGGAGCAATGCTTGGAATCGGTGAGTCTTGTCAATTTAGCTATACACGAAATGTTGCAGGTAATGTGGGTGATCCTGCATTTGTGAACAACGTTACTGCTATCGCTTTTGATAACGAAAACGACTCGGATGAAGACTCTGGTCAAGCGAGTGTGTCCTTTAGTAACAGCCCTGGTGCTATTGATTTGGTCAAAACTCCTAACGCTTTAGACGAGCCACCATATTCTGTAACCGAGTCTGGTGATAATGTAGACTTCACGTTTACTATTACCAATACGTCCCCTGTAGACAGTATCACTCTCACAGAAATGACGGATGACAAACTTGGTGTGTTATTCGATGCAGGAAGCTTCCAAGGCAATTGTAACTTCTATGGTGATATCTTAGCTCCTGGAGAAAGTCGATTCTGTACTGTTACGACTTTCCTATCGGGTGAACCAGACATGCCACATATGAACACAGCGGAAGTAACAGGTGAAACCGATGATTTCATTCCTGAAATCGTCACAGATACCGATAACGGTAAAGTTGCATTTATCAATGAACCAGCTGATATCAACTTGAATTTCGCTCTGTCATTAACATTGAGCCTTAACATTGAGAACGCCTCTAGCTATGAAGCGGTTAATTTAAATGCTCTTAGTATTGCGGGCACTCCAATAGAAGCTGGTCAAGGTAATACACATTACTTGATTACCGCAAGTAATTGTCCAGTTGCGTTCCCATTCTCTATCGCAGCGAACGGTAGCATGAACTGTACATTTAGTGTTGATTTGCTCACACCGGATGCTTCTGTAGATAACCTATTTAGGTCTGCAGGCTCTGGAGGCTTATTGGTAATCTCAGTAGCAGATGAAGATGGTGGGCCAGCAGTAGAGCCAGTGATTGTTGTCAACGCACAAGCCGCATTGGCGCCCTAACTAATGATGATGAGGTAAATAAAGTTATCGGCTTACCTTAGTTAAAAAAGGTGCAATGATTTAACACATTGCACCTTTTAATCTTACTGAGCCTTGTTTACAGAAAAATTATTTTCTACCCTTTCCTTTATTGGTATTAGAGCCTGAAGTGCTCGCCATACTAATATACACTAGCGCTGACGCAGTAAGATCGCCATCGCTGATGGTATAACTGAAACTATCACTTCCTTTAAAGTTCTTAGCTGGCGTATATATTAACTGACCATCTGACGTCATTCGTACCGCTCCTTTCGAACCCTGAGTTACAGATGTTATCGTTAGTTTATCCCCTTCAGGATCGCTATCATTTGCGAGCACATTAATACTTACTGAGTCTTTTGAACTTACTTCCACTCGATCTGTCTGGGCAACTGGTGCGCTATTCACCTGGACTGGAACTGAGATTCCGAAGCTCACCTTTTTGCTAATATTCAGGCTCGTATCTGCTGAATGCTGAGCGTTAATGGCGATATCGTATGTTCCATCTGTTGCTTCTGCGCTTGACGTAACATTCATTGTGAATGATTGAGTTTCACTAGGGCTCAAAGTAATACCACCGCTATTAGCAGTCCACCCACTTGGTACACTCGCTGATAGGGTAAATGTACTCGAATCACAAGTTGCACTATCTTGGTTGGTCAGAGTTGCTGTGTAACTAGCAGTACTGCCCGGTTCAAACTCCCCCGTTTGATTTGCAGATAACACCAACAAAGGCGTTCCACGTGAACAGACGTCCACTGGCGTTTTGATAACAAAATTTGCTTCTGTATTTGTGTAGTAATCAGTATCAATACTGTTTATTACGCTAAATAGCATCGAGTAACTACCATCCGTCGCCGTTAAGTCAGAAGTCACATCAATGACCACACTCTCACTGTCTCCTGGCGCTAAACTTAGCTTAGATGAGGTGGCATTCCACCCACTTGGTACCGAAGCTTCAACGTCAAACTCTGAGGTATCGCAACCTTCTGCGTCATTATTAGTGACTGTAACACTATAACCGAGCGTGCTCCCCGACTCCGCTGTGGTATTTTGGCTAGGAGAAACGGCAACAGTGGGAGCATTTTTATGGCATGTTGGCTGCGTAAAGCTGATATGGACGCTTGCTCCGGTATTGTCGGCCCACTCGGTGGTAATGGTTAACCCAGCCTCTATATCTGTATAACTTTTTCCAACAGCCAAAGCAGAATCGTTCCAGTCAGTTATTTGGCTAGCCGGGGTTAAATCAATAAGTTGGCTACTGTTCATATCGGACTCTGTACTTAGGCGCATTGTTACACCAGACGTAAGATCCGAATAACTCGCAAGATAGCTGTCAAAACCTTTAGGCTGCCGATACTCTAGGTAGTACCAAAGTTTCTTTCCTGTTGAAGAGTCCACACCTCGCTGAATCTTTATTGCTTTGGCTTCCCCCTCAGGAACGGACTCATAAGGCTCAAGTATGTAACTACCATCAGAATTTACTTCAATAATTTTACTTGCAATTGATGATGGCTCAGAAGAAAACCACCCTAGACTGTCTTTGTTGAAAGCACTGAAATGTCCGGTAAAGCCCGGAGCTCCCATGATCTCCAAACTATCACCGTATTCAACTGTGTAACAATCACCACTAATGACCTCAACACCACATTCAAGCTTTTTCGCATGATGCAATCCAAGGTTATGGCCAAGTTCGTGGGCTACAGTTCTTAGTGTCATAGAACCATTGATCCAAGTTCTCGACGGTGTCCCACCCACTGTACCTTTTCCTGTCCACCCACAATCAGCAATTTTAGGAAAAACGAAAACCACTCGATCATAGGTATCGATGTCTACGCTGTCAGCTGTAGCAGCTTCTTTAGCCGCAGTATAAATTTGCGCAGTATTACATACTGCGTTCATAGGCAGCGTGTAATAGCCTAGAACGTCTCCAGTAAACCATGTCTGATTATTTGAATTTTCTTTATAGAAATCATTCACCGAGCCAAATACTAGATCAGTTACTTCTTCAACAGTCCATGGTTCTTGTACATCATCCAGAAAATTCACTAACATCACTAGTGTCGACTGTTCACCTAAAGTATTGGACAAAGTGAAAGGTGAAGTACTGGTTGATGCGGCATCTGTATCTCCATCAGCCAATACAAGAAGACCTTGCTGAGACTCTTCCAAAACTAACGCGTTTTGATCATCAAACTTCCAACCGCTAGCGCGAACTTTAGCACCAGATGGAATTGGGTTGATTTGTGATTTAGAAGAACCATAAACCTCAACAGAGCCCTCAGAGGTTTGCAGTACATATCGAAGACGGCTCTTGCTGTGATCTTCATAATCTTCATAGAAAACCTCCAGTTCGCCTTCTAGCGTTTGCTCCTGCTCTAACAAAGCTTGCACTTTTTCAGGCATACCTTTGCGAGCTTTTGCAGTCAGAGCAACCTGCGCTACCGTGCTAGGGTCTGACTGAAACAACTCGGAAATTAATACTTGACGATCGTGAGCAAGAGAAATCATTTGCTCTAAATAGTGATGTTTGTTTTTCGCCGATGCACCATGATAATTAATCATCGTCTGCTTTAGCACGCTAGTATTATCTTGAGCCTGCTGGCGCTTCTCCTTGGCAGTAGGTGAAACCGATTTTTCTTGTTGAATCAAATGCTCATGCGGGATGTCTTGTGACTGCGCCGTCGCGTTGAATGTCAGAGATAAGAGGCTGATAAGAGCCGTTGTTGAAAGTTTAAATGTATTGGAAGTAACAATATTAAAATGGGTATTAAACATACTTAATTTCTTATGTGGTTTTATCTTTGGTTCTAATTTTTCACACAGCATAAGTCCGAAATCATGTCGAACGATTGATGATTAGCGAGCGAAAAAAAATAACTAGCCTAAACGTATAAATTTAATTTAATTTCAAACACTTATAAACGTTAAAATCAATAAAATAAGCTATAATTAAAACCAAAAGACATCTAATAATTATTCAATAAAAGGCATTGCCTTTTAAACAATCAAAAAGCAAAATAAAAATCATAAATTAGTTATTTACTATTTAAGTTAAACTTGCGTTAGTCACACAAGATAAATCATTTATTCGTATGCAATTAATTTACCTCTTTTTCTTCAGTATTTAAGCATAGGTTGGTTTTTGTGGGTAAAATCCTACAAACACGGCGATTAAATTTCAACCAAAAAAATTAATTTTCATCACAATATCAAACATTATTATTCAAATCATGAATATATAAGAAGATTTATCTTATAAGTAAACTCTCACCACTAATATGAGCCCAGACTAATATTAATTTAATATTTTTATATAATTCAAAAATTACTATATGAAAAATAAGAACTTTATTTTAAACAACAAAAAACTAACACAAACAAAACAACTATTAATAATCGATGATTTAATAAAAAAATATGCATGCCGTTTCAATTCACCACAACAGCTATAAATCTCGACACTTAATATCAAATATCGATAGATAATCTCTAAATCAACAAATTAGTTTAGATAAAATAAAAGGCAACTAACATTAGTTGCCTTTTATTAAATATGAAAATCATTATTCTTTTTTATCACTATTTGATAACCCCTCTAATAGTGATTCAAACACCGCATAGCCCTGTGCACCTACCACGATTTGCGGTTCTACAAGTTGATCATTTTCTACCCGACCAATTAAAAAAGTTGGTGTGCCGCGAATACCTAAGGATTTTCCTAGCGTCATATCTTGCTCAATCTTGTCAGCAACAGATTGATCTTCCATACATTTATTGAACTCTTCAATGTTTAAAGATAAGTCTATCGCTGCTTTTTGATAGAACTCCTCCCCTAAATCTTTAGCGTTGTTAAACAGCATTTCTCGCATAGTCCAATAGGAGTTTTGCTTAAGACTACATGCAGCCGCGATCGCAGCCCCCTTGGCTTTGGCATGAAAACTTAAAGGAAAATCTCGCGCAATATATTGCACCTTTCCGTTATCGATATAATTTTCCTTTATCTGTTTAAAAGCATTATCCGTAAATCGCTTACAATAAGGACATTGAAAGTCAGAAAATTCAACGATAGCAATTTTTGCTTCTTTATTCCCAAGAATTGGAAGTCTACCACCTTCGGAAAAGTTAAGTTGGTTTGGCAAAGTCGGAGGTTCTTTTTTCGGTGGATTAAATGCTAAGTCTTTAATTTCTTTAACTTCATTTTGTATCACCCCCATTTCTTTTGTTAATTCACTTATCTCTTCCTTTAACAACTCAACTTCTAATTTTAGATTATCATTATCATCTGACTGACAACCGGTTAAAAATTGCAGTAGCACTAATGGTATGATGAATCTTACTGTTTGTATAAACATCTCACGTCCTCAATATGAAACAGAACAAATATAAAGATTTAACTTTACTTTTCTCTATCAAAAGATTTGCTGAGGCGTCAATGGTGAAATAAGCCTATAAATGAATATCTAACACAGAAACCATCAGTAATAACAACAAGCTACAAGGTACCACCGAATTCAAAAACTAATAAATTATAAATGACCATTCACACTCCGATAAGACAGCAATTTCTTTCGAGTTGATAAAAAGTATTGTAAAAGAGTAATTATAAGTCAATGAAGTCACAAAGATTATGACGTCATTTTAAATAGTTTAGAATGGAGAGAATAAATGTTATTTAATAACTAGTTATTGTTTTAAGATCAAATTTATATAAGCCACTATTAGTCGTACAAAAAATCAGCCTCTACACTAAGTTTAAGCTTTTTGGAGGACAATCATGACCATTCATAAGAAACCATCATTTCACTTACCCTTACATGCCGACTCCGAACTCGACTTCGTAGTGCCCTACTTCTTCCTTAGTGAATTTGATTATGCACGCTCTCTGGAGCTGGGGGTCATCGAAGACTTAGATCCTGAATTTACACATCAATATCGCGTCACACTGAGGCGCTTACGCTCACTATGCTTACTACTTCGCGAACTGCTCCCTCCTTTTGAACAGCGTATTTTGAAACCTCATTTAAAAATAATGATGAAGAAAACAAATAAGCTGCGTGATTTGGACGTATTTATCTTGGACAAAAACCAATACATTGAAATGCTCCCAAATCACAAATCGTCTCTTGAGCAGCTTTTTGGCTTTATCGAAGCCGAACGTGCTTACGAACAGGCAAAAGTTACGCGTTGGCTAGCTACAGAAGAATACACAACGCACTGCACTTTGGTCAGGAATAGTCTGCTGCGAAGTACGCAACACGAACGAGTGGATAGCAACGTACCTGCGTTACTCTTCGCAAGCCAAAAAATCTCCGATCAATTTAAAAAAGTTGATAAAGCACGACGCAAGATCTCGGACAAAAGTCGTGACAGCGTGATTCATTCGATGCGGATAAAGTGCAAAGCGCTTCGTTATTTGTTAGAAGGATTTTCCACGCTCTATCCTTCCCAACAGCACAAAAACAACGTGAAACAACTAAAACTATTGCAAGACAAGCTCGGTGACTTTAACGACACTTCAAGTCAAATTGAATTTTTCGCACAACTCAAAGAGACAGCAAATCTCAATAAACAAGATCGTAAGGCTTTGAAAAAGCTAATTAACGTGCTTAGCGAACATCATGCACTCTCTCGCCAAACCATCTTGACGCATTTAAGGCAGTTTGAGTCTTTCATTCGCGATACCAATACACAGAATCTCTATCGGCTCTAAATCAAGGTTCACGTATTTTTAATATTCATTAATTACAGTCAATCGTTAGGCTCCACTAAGAAAGATAACGTGAAACCATTAAAACGATACCAATACGAGCGCTATGCGGTGCTTTGTAATCTCGCCTACCCTCGCGTCTTCAGGCAAACTCAATACGGGTTCGATCCTAATGGGCAACGAGTCATTAGAAATGAACACGGTAAGATTATGATTCGCGTGCTCTGGAGTAAAAAACAGAGTGAAGTGGTCGTAGTGATTAAAGGCTCACACAGTATCAGTGATTGGTTGTTGAACTTCGCGATGTGGACGAGAAGCTGTCGAAGGTTGGGACTAAACTATCGCATTCACGCGGGTTTCTATCATCTTCTGTTTCAAGAAAGTTTACCGAGCCGAAATGAAGATCGGTTGGGGTTGACCGTGCTCGAGCGCCTCGAAGGTATCGTTGTACCGCTCATTCTCAGGGGAAAAAGAATCACTATTACTGGCCACTCTTCAGGTGGCGCGATTGGCAGTGTTTTTGCTGACTATATTGAGAAAAAATACCCAAAAAGCATTAAACGCGTGGTCACTTTCGGACAGCCCGCTGTCGGGGATTGGACGTTTAAGAAACGCTACCGTTTGGGGCACAAAACATACAGGATTTGTTGCGACATCGACATCGTGACCTTTATGCCGCCCGTACCTTTTTTGTATTGGCATGTAGGCAAAATGCTATGGTTATATAACGGGAGAATATACGAGAACACCCCAACGCTCATACGGCTTGGGCGCTCCTTATTTAGTTGGTTAATGCGACCGTTCTCTTATCACTTTATGAGTAAATACATTCGCGACAAAGACTTTTTTGATGAACGTTGAGTTAAACATCCGAAAGGTATGAAGTATAGACACGAAAAAGCCGGACTTCGCCGGCTTTACGATTAAGTGGTGATCTACAGAGAGGCAATTTCTTTTTCAAGTTGATATTTGTTATCTGTGACAATTCGCTCTAACACTTCAACACGTCGCTTCAAGTCACCAATTTGCTTGTTAAGGTTATCTTGTTCTTCTCGGCTCATCGTATTACGTTCAGATATCTCCAACGCTCTTACTTCTTTACGATGGTTCAAGATTAACTTTATTATCCCGCCCCCAAATATGGCACCGAACACAATAGCCACAACCAATACATCAGCAATAGATTCCATTCTTTATCTTCCTCTAGATTATGCTCAAATATAAGTTACTCATTTGTCGAATGAATATCAAATAACACATTGATTCATTGAAAAGTTTTATTAAGAATTGCCTACTCTGTATCAAAATCACAGGAATGGATTATTCAACGCCAACCCAAACCGAGACAGATCCGCCGTTTACTGGGAACTCAGCCCAACCATTCGCATCAGTCCAAACTTCTTCAGTTCGGATACCCAACTTGTCTACGTAGCGAGCACTTGGTTTACCCGTATACATCCACTTCGAGCCGCCAGGTCCATCACTCATGATCACGGCCATTGAATGTGGATGATTTGCATCACCTTCTCGAGTCCAACCAATTACGTCCCAGTGGTCGAGATAAGAATGTTGTTTGCCATACGCATAATCTTTACGCAGTGTTACTAGCTCTTTAATGTAAGGCACTTTGACCATATTGATGTCATGCCCTTTATCACTGTACTGCGCGCCGTAGTAATCTGCATAAAACACGGATGGATAACCTTCTTCACGCAATAAGATAAATGCGTAAGCGAGCGGCTTAAACCACCAATCAACCGTCGACTCCAAAGCCTGCAAAGGTTGAGTATCATGGTTTTCTACTAAGGTTACCGCTTTGACTGGATTGTCCTTCATCAGCGTACCATCCATGATTTGACGCATATCGTAGCTACCACCCGATTTAGACGCATTGTAGAAGTTCATATGTAACGGTGCGTCGAATAGAGACATGCTGCCAGAAGTTTTGGTGATAAAGTTATGCAGCTGATTCACATCGTAGTTCCAGTACTCTCCGACCGTGAAAAGTTCATTCCCTGTTTTCCAACGTAGGTGATCAATCCATTCTTGCAGGTATTGATATTTGATGTGCTTCACCGCGTCCATTCTAAACCCATCAACACCAGTCATGTTGATATACCACTCACCCCAGTCTTTCAGCTCTTGCTTCACTTCAGGGTGATCCATGTCTAGGTCAGCGTACATAAGGTAATCGTAGTTGCCTTTTTCCGAGCTCACTTCCCAATCCCATGCCTTACCCTCGCCTTTGAATTTGAAGATAGCTTTTTCTTCGCCAGCATCGTCCCAATCCACGCCATCAAAGTGGTACCACGTCCAATGAAAGTTTGAGTACTTGTCGTTGCGCCCAGGGAAATCAAACTCTACCCACGCTTCAATCCATTTATCACCAAGTTCAATATTTCGGTTGTTCCAATCTACGCGCTTGGTATCAACCCAAGACTTTCCATCCGCACCACCGCGATGGTTGAACACCACATCGCCATAAATCTGGATATTGTTTTTATGGGCAGCATTGATGGCGTTTAGGTACTGATCTTTGGTGCCATACTTGGTTCGCACCGAACCTTTTTGATCAAACTCTCCCAAATCGTACATATCATAAACGCCATAACCGACGTCGTTGCTACCACCAGCACCTTTATAGGCGGGCGGCAACCATAACGCAGTAAAGCCGTTGTCAGATAGTGCCGAAGCGTTGTTTTCAACTTGTGTCCAGAGTGCACCGTCATTTGGCACATACCAATGGAAATACTGCATCATGGTGCCATTTTGTGCCGCCATTACAGGCGAACTGAGCAGCAAAGTTAAGGGTAAAAGTGTAGGTTTAAGGTTGAATGTTTTCATTATTTTTCTCTCACGTTAAGGACTAGAATCCTCCTTTCTGCATATACGCACCAAGCGATACTAACTATGACGCTAGCTAGGTTGCTGCCTGTAATACAAAAAGTTCGGATTACAATCGAAGAGAAACTATCACCAATCACACTATACAATTATTGAGTTGTCTAACATTTATAAAATCAATGATTAGCGCATTAAAAATATTGAATGGTGATCAAAACATGGGAGACTTTAGGAAAGCGCGAAGGGTTACGAAAAGGCGGACTAAAAACGAAAAAAGCCAGTCATTTAAGACTGGCTTTCGAAATAGTGGAGGCGCCTCCCGGAGTCGAACCGAGGTCCACGGATTTGCAATCCGCTGCATAGCCACTCTGCCAAGGCGCCTTT
>NZ_JAWOQR010000089.1:0-1302 GCF_033337445.1 Vibrio sp. YT-15 | reverse complement strand
CTGCTCTCACAAAGCGCAGATAACCCGTTCAGTGGGCATTTTAATTTGATGGTCGACGAATCCATGATGATGAGCAACATCCTTGCGGAGCAACTGAAACTGATCGACGACGCGCCTTTATTCTCCTCTTCTACGCTCGGCAAACAAATGCAGACCGTTTACAAATTGATCGCCAGCCAGAGTGCGCTTAGCCAGCAGCGACAAGTGTTCTTTGTAAAACATACAGGATACGACTTGCATGACTCGCAACTCGCGCGACACCCTTTGTTACTCGAAGATCTCGCCACCAACCTAAACGCCATGTATCGCGCAGTTGATAAGCTCGGTATGAGTAAAAATGTAACCACGTTTACGATGTCTGACTTTGGTCGACGAATGACCAATAATGGTAACGGTACCGATCACGGCTGGGGCGGTCATCAGTTATTGATAGGTGGTGCGGTAAATGGCAGTGCGCCGATCGGTAGGTGGCCAGAGTTAACACTTGGAGGGCAAGATGATTACTCAAAAGGTCGATTGATTCCGGCTATTGCCGCAGACCAAGTTGGCTCAACTCTCGCACAGTGGATGGGAGTGAGTGACAATGCCGCACTGGAATACGTATTCCCGAACATCCGTAATTTCACCACATCTAACCTTGGCTTTATGGCTTAAGCTAAGCGGCTTAGTTTCGTTTATTTAATTGTCAAAAAGGGAGCACAATGCTCCCTTTGCAATATCATCTATGTTAACGAACGTTCACTAAACTTCGTCACGACGACGTTCGTTACAAAGCTTGATAGCGCGCTCAAGTAATTCTAGCGCGGATTGCTCACACTCAGGCAGAGCCGCATCACTTTCGCCAATTGGCGTTAAGCGGTCACCCCACTTCAGCACTGCTGCACCCCACGTCAAACCTGCACCAAACGCAGCCAGAAGCATGTTATCGCCAGGATTTACTCGGCCTTGCTCTACCGCCTCACACAATGCAATTGGCACCGTTGCCGCAGAGGTATTGCCGCAGTTTTGAATGTTCACAAACGCTTTGTCTTGAGGAATACCGGAAAGGTCGCACAGCGTTTGAATAATACGGATGTTCGCTTGATGCGGAATCACCACATCAATTTGTTCCGTCGTCAACTGAGATGCTTTTAGTACGGTTTTCGCCGCCAGGCCCATGCCTTTCACTGCGCGTTTGAAGATCTCTTGACCCACAAAGTTGAAATCCCAGTAACCGTTGTCTTCCGCAAAGCGATCCATACAAGTACCAAACTTCGGCACAGAAAGAATATCGCGACCTTTGGCATCACAACCAATTTGCGA
>NZ_JAWOQR010000088.1:0-1308 GCF_033337445.1 Vibrio sp. YT-15 | reverse complement strand
AATGATGAAATAAGAGCGCTGTCAGTTGCCTCTACTTCTAGAAATACAACTCTTCAGACCGATCAACACCTAGCGTGGATGGTAACGCTGCTTGCTCTCGATTTCCCTATTGAAGATGCTTTGACCTTAGCGCGCCCAATGACGAAAGTTTCACGTGAAACACTCATTAATGGTGCAACAATGGTTAAGCAGGAGTGGGCGTTTCCGTTTGCTGACTTTCCTATCCCTGTCCTAGAAGATTGTCGTTTAGGCATCAAAGTAGGTTGGTCATCATACGGACAATCGGTCAACTTTCCTCATCTGAGCAAACAGAGTTTGGGGCTCTATCCGGTCGTGGACGACGTCAGTTGGATTGAACGGTTGTTGCCATTGGGCATCAAAACCATTCAACTACGTATCAAAGACCCCTATCAGCCAGACTTAGAACAGCAGATTGCACGCGCAATTGAACTCGGTCGTCAGTATGACGCTCAAGTTTTTATTAATGATTATTGGCAACTAGCAATAAAGCATGGCGCGTTCGGGGTTCATCTTGGTCAAGAGGATATCGAAGATTCCAATTTGAGCCAGTTGAGCACCGCAGGTATTTGCTTAGGCCTATCAACCCATGGTTATTATGAACTGCTGCGTATCGTCCAAATTAACCCAAGCTATATTGCGTTGGGGCATATCTTTCCGACCACCACCAAACAAATGCCATCCAAACCGCAAGGTTTGGTTCGCTTAGCCTTGTATCAAAAGTTGATCGATAGCATTCCATATGGTGAAAGTGTTGGCTATCCAACTGTGGCCATTGGTGGCATTGACCAATCAAACGCAGAGCAAGTTTGGCAATGTGGCGTGTCCAGGTTAGCGGTGGTTCGTGCGATTACCTTGTCCGAATCGCCGAAACAAGTGATTGAGTTTTTCGACCAACTGATGAGCACAACGAGCACGTCATTGGTCATGGAGGACTATCGTGCTTACTGAGCAAGAATTCATTCGTTATCAGCGTCAAGTTTCGTTACCTGAAATCGGAGAATCGGGCCAAGCTCGTCTTGGTCAATCTCATGTGTTGCTCATCGGCTGTGGTGGGTTGGGTAGTGCAGCAAGTTTGTATCTCGCGTCTGCTGGCGTGGGTAAGTTGGTTGTGATTGATGATGACCGTGTCGACAGCAGCAATTTGCAGCGCCAGGTTATCTATCGTGAAGGCGACATCGAACTGGCGAAAACCGAGGCGATGGCTCAGCAGCTTCGTGATCTCAATTCAATGATTCAGGTACGCACGATTACCAAGCGTCTCGACCAAGCTCAGTTACAACTCGAAGT
>NZ_JAWOQR010000087.1:0-1312 GCF_033337445.1 Vibrio sp. YT-15 | reverse complement strand
GTATTTTCCTAGAGTCCAAAGACGCACCTCTCGCCGTTATGGTTATTGCGACTCGTGAAGCCGACAGAAACAACGAGGCTTACAAGAAGTTCGTCTCTATTTACCAATCCCAAGAAATTCGCGACTTCCTTGATAGCACTTTCAAAGGAACGATTGAACCAGCCTTTTAAGTAAGAATTAATCCTTGAGCAAGCTATCTTGCTTGCTCAGAGAGACAAAATGACAGAGGCTCATGAAACAAAGCATGAGCCTCTGTCATATCAAATGGTATCAATCGTACTTGGAGTTAGATTATCGACTTTCTGCTTCTAACTTTAGCGCGATATAGTTTTGTGCGGCGGTAACCAAATCAGAACGATTAATGATCTTCCATAGGAAAAATGGCGGGATTAAGAATGCAATGAAGTAAAACGACTCATGAAAAAAGATCTGAGCAATTGCATCTTGATGTTCCCACAGCGCCGTAAGCGCGAAAAGATCGAGCATCACGCCAAGTACACCAAAAACAACTGAAACCACGATCGCTAATCCTAGTAGCTCTCGAATAAAAAATTTGTATGCCATCATACTAATTCCTTCTAGCAATATTCGACCTTACGTTACGCCCCTCATCACCTATCTATTTTGATTATTATCAACTTCATTTCACTACGAATAAGAACTTAGTTTTATAAAAAAGCGCTTGTGAAAATGGGAAAAGTGGTTACCAAGCAACCACGTTGTTTAGCTAAGTAGAGCCGAAGTTAATGGAGTTACTGCTTCGCTGCTACACTTGAGCAATAGATTTAAAAAATAGCCTTTTAGGAATCCATATCACATTATGAATTTCCCTTTTTTACATTGACCCCGTCATTACTAAGCAATGACATTTGGTCTCGACTCTGAGACTAATCTTCGATGTTTATCGGCAGTGTAAACACAAGAGGTCAATATGAAAAAATACACTTATCCTCTACTTGCTATCTCAGGCGGTCTACTACTGACTGGCTGCGGTGGTGACGACTCTTCATCAAATACAGAATCCGCTACGTTTTCTCTTGGTGTCTCAGATGCACCTGTGGATGACGCCAACAAAGTGGTCTTAGCATTTAAAGACGTGGTTTTAATTCCCTTTGACCCAGAAACGGGCGAGCAAACTGGCGATCACATTCTGCTAGACGCAAGCGAGAACGGCGCTCTACATCAAGTTGATTTGATGGAATATCAAGGAAAAAATGCCAAAACCATCATTAGCGAACAACAAATTGCTCCGGGTGATTACGCCATGTGCGTTTACGCGAAAGATGGCCGACAGTTGAATGGTACGTCTCTA
>NZ_JAWOQR010000086.1:0-1343 GCF_033337445.1 Vibrio sp. YT-15 | reverse complement strand
ATTCGGTGTTGGTGCGACGTTTGTTTCATCTACTGCCGTACCTGAAGAGGTGGTGTATAACGTCGTGAAGGCCGTGTTTGAAAACTTCGATGATTTCCGTCGTCTTCATCCTGCGTTTGCGAATTTGAAGAAAGAAGAAATGGTGAAAGATGGTTTGTCTGCGCCACTTCATCCCGGTGCACTTAAATACTACAAAGAAGTTGGGTTGATTAAGTAAGTGGTAGTCCACCTTAAAACGGTTTTCTAAACTCACTTTTTCACGTTATTTAATAAACTTCTTTTTAGAAACCTTTATTGAGAGCCGCAAAAGCGCCATTAAGTTGATGGCGCTTTTTCTGTTTGGGTTAGGCGTAAACGTCAATAAAAAAGTAAATGGTGATGATAATCGAAGAGAGAGCGACAAAGCCTTTAACGTGGTTCGGATTAAGCTGGCGAGACACACGCGCGGCGAGATAGCCGCCAACTAATGTCCCGACCATTACCACGCTGCCTTTACTCCAATCGATAGAGCCGTTCGCAACAAAAATGACGATTGCGATGAGAGACACACACGTTGAAACCAGAAGTTTAAGCCCATTCATCAAGTTGATGTCTTGATGGCCCGCCACAACGAGGTAACTCAGAACAATCACGCCTAATCCGGCATTAAAAAATCCGCCGTATGCAGAAACACCCACCAACAATAAACTCAATGCGATTAAGCCTAAAACGCCAGCGTGTTTATGTTCTCTGGTGATGGATTTGATGATCATTGTTAACCGCGAACCTGTAAGAAACAAAAGCGTAGCAAACAAAAGTAGCCAAGGAATGGCTTCCAAAAACAGTGATTCTGGCGTGTTGAGAAGAAGATACGCGCCAACTGCGCCACCAACTAAGCTGAACGAGACGGTGAATAGCAGTTCTTGCTTGTTCTTCAAAATTTCTTCACGAAAACCCACGGCACCGCTTATGTATCCCGCGCACGCGGCGTAAGTGTTGGTGGCGTTAGCCATGATAGGCGGCACGCCAACCGCCATCAGGGCGGGGAAGGTGATAAAACTTCCGCCTCCTGCTATCGAATTCATGATTCCACCTACCACGCCTGCAGCAAACAACAGAGCCAATTCCAGCAGCATAAACAATCCTTGTTATGTTCTTATTGGTTATTAGAGTCTTAGATTTTGAGAACACATGCTCTAACGTTTTTATGAGATTTACTTTACATGCTCCAAAACGAAATTGTTCAGTTCCGTTGTGGTTTTGATAACGTGAACCTCTTTCTAGCGAAATTTTTCTCTTAGCCGTGATATTAATTCATCGTAGCCATATCAAAGAAAGAAAAAGCCACCGCGAGGGTGGCTTTT
>NZ_JAWOQR010000085.1:0-1344 GCF_033337445.1 Vibrio sp. YT-15 | reverse complement strand
TTTTTAAATATGGGGAGAATGGAATTAGGCTTCAGTTTGTTCTCTTTGTTCTGCTAAAGAGCTTTGAGCTAGCTTTTCATCTTCCATCTTTTTTTCTTCAGCTTTCGCCTTTTCAATCATTGGTGTAATGGTTGAACCTTGAATCAGGATAGAGAACACCACAACCGAATAGGTCATTACAAGGATGATCTCTTTTACATCGATCAGCTTGTCTTGAACCACCCAAATCCCTGATGGAATTGAAAGTGCCATTGCTAGCGCTAGACCGCCACGTAGGCCACCCCAAGTTAGAATTTTTACAGACCACGAGTTATATTTTCTGTAACGTTTAAAGCCTATGTATGAGATAAAGACGCTGAGATAGCGAGAGGCTAGCACCAGAGGGACTGCAATTGCCATCATGATCCAGTCTTCTTCATGGAACTTAAATAGCAGCATCGACATACCAATTAATAGGAATAGCACGCCGTTTAGGAACTCATCTACTAACTCCCAGAAGTGGTCTAGGTGGTCTTCACTCTCTTTAGAGAAGCCAATAAAGCGAGTCCAGTTACCGATCATAATTCCCGACACTACCATCGCAAGTGGGCCTGAAACATGAATGTACTCAGCAAATGCGTAACCCGCTGTAGGAACACCGATGGTAAGTAGTAGCTCCATTGAGTGATCGTCAGTAGCACTGATTAGGTAGTGGAATACTAAGCCCAATAGAAAGCCATAGACGATCCCGCCAATCGCTTCTTGGATGAAGAGTAGAGTGACGCTACCGACTGTTGGTGCTTCTGAGCCAAATGCAATGGTGAAAAGCGTGACGAAAATAACCAAGCCGAAGCCATCATTGAATAGTGACTCCCCTTCGATCTGTGTCGAGATACGTTTAGGTGCATCTAACTTTTTAACGATAGCTAGAACGGCAATCGGGTCGGTAGGCGAGATTAATGCGCCAAATAGCAAGCAGTAAACCAAATCAAACTGTATGCCGATCAGCATACAAAGGCCATAAAGAACAAAGCCGATGAAGAAGGTTGAGAACAGGGTTGCTCCAAGAGCCAATACCGTGATTTCCCACTTTTGATCTTTTAAGTTGGGTAGCTTGATGCCCAAGCCGCCAGCAAAAAGCAAAAATCCAAGGATGCCTTTCAACAAAAAGTCTTCAAAGTTGATCCTTGTTACCGTCTCGGTTGCAATCTCCGTAAGGTGAAACCAGTTGTTTTGACCGGCGATCAAAATAAGTAGAGAAAGAACCATTGAACCAGCTGTAATGGCGATGGTGGTTTGCATCTTTCCTATCTTGCTGTTTACAAAAGCAATTAGCATCGCAGCTGCGGATAGAAAACATAAAGT
>NZ_JAWOQR010000084.1:0-1347 GCF_033337445.1 Vibrio sp. YT-15 | reverse complement strand
CTCTAAAACCTCGAAGGCGTGCAAAAGTTGTTTCTCTAGCTCGGTCATTTATTTCCTCTCCAACTTGATCAGCTCGTTCTTGCCATCGTTCATTGTCCACCCCTCCAGAATCGAGTAACCCTCTGGTATCACAATAAAACGTTCCCCTTTCTGGCTCTCGTACAGAGAAAGCCCCCAAGTCTTGTTCTGGAACTGCTCTAGGATCGCTTTTTGGCGGGCTATCTTTTTCTGATTGTCTAATATCGTCTGCCCTTGATACCAAGCGATCCCGTAACTGACGATCACCAAAAATAACAGGGTCACTGGCAACCAAATCCATGTTTTCATCACCAAGAGATTCAAACGTGATTGCTGCTCTTGGATGTCGTTTATGATTTTCTGCTCGCTTGATTTCAACGCATCTTGAATACGTTGTTCGTGCCTCTCGAAGTCTTTCTTTAGCGTTTGCTCGATAGCGTTGGCTTGCTTCTTCGATTGCGAATTGAAGTCCCTCGCCATATTCAAAATCTTGCTCATACAACAAACCTTTTAATCTTATGTTTCGTTTCCCACTTTCGGGATTCTTAATGCTGATGCTTTTAGCTGTCACTCTGGCAATCTCAAATCCTTTGCTTTCAAGCGCACCAATTACCCCTTTTCGACTACGGATTGCGCCTGATTGAGCAAGATTAAGTAGACCATCGGTAAGAAGTTGCTGAATCTCTTTTGCATCGGATGGAGTGTCTTTAGCACTCACCAAGCCTTGCTGATTAGCAGGGTCATCTGGGTCATGAAGCCCTAGTTCAAGATTCTTAATGGTGCGCCACGCATCGATACGAGGATTGTCTGCAAAGTGGTAGTAAGGTTGAAGTCGCTTGCCAGAATGAAGCTCAATATTTGGAATAACAAAATTCAGCTCTAACCGCCCTTTATCAAGATGCTCTACCCAAAGAATGGAGTATTGGTCTTTGTCTAAGCCTGGTAACAAAGCCTTTTCAAAATCAGCCATGAGGCGATCTTTAATCTCTTGTGATAAGTCCGTTTCAGCAAAACAGAGAAAGCCCGATGTGTACTTTTTGGCGTAAGGACTCGAATCAATGAGTGATTGAACTAAATCAGGATCGCCTTGATTGAGTGTCGCCCTCTCCCGATTTCTATCTTTCCCTAAGAGATAATCAACAGGGCCACTCCCAACGCCCTTACCTCTACGAGCGAACTGAACAATCATACTGAGATCTCATACTGTGCCATTATTTGCCCAAGCTGACGCTCGATTGCTGAAAGTTGAGCCAATACTTGAACCACATTCACGACATCATAATTCTGGGTATTCACTACTCTAGTGATCTGATTCAAGTTATTTCCAAG
>NZ_JAWOQR010000083.1:0-1347 GCF_033337445.1 Vibrio sp. YT-15 | reverse complement strand
TGGTTTGCAACCGGAATCGCTAAAAGGTCAGCAGTTTATCCAACTGGTGAATGAGATCACTGGTTTTCCTCGTCATCTTTCTCAGCATGTCGGCGGCTTCGTGATTTCATCTTGTCCATTATATGAATTGGTGCCCGTTGAAAATGCAGCAATGGAAGATCGAACTATCATTCAATGGGATAAGGACGATCTCGAAAGCTTAGAGCTTCTGAAAGTCGATGTATTGGCGCTCGGGATGCTCAATGCTATCCGTAAATGCTTTCAATTAATTGAGAAACACCATCAGCGATCACTTTCAATTGCTGAGATCACTCGCCGACAAGATGATCCTCATGTGTATCGCATGCTCCAAAAGGCAGACACCGTTGGCGTTTTTCAAATCGAATCTCGCGCGCAAATGAGCATGCTGCCTCGCTTAAAACCAGCTTGTTATTACGACTTAGTTATTCAAATCGCGATCGTACGTCCAGGGCCGATTCAAGGCGACATGGTTCACCCGTTTTTGAAAAGGCGCAACGGCGAAGAGCCTGTCAGCTATCCATCAGAAGCAGTGAAAAGCGTTTTAGAAAGAACCATGGGCGTGCCTATATTCCAAGAACAAGTCATCAAACTTGCCATGGTCGCTGCGGGGTTTAGTGGTGGCGAGGCCGATCAACTTCGTCGAGCCATGGCGTCATGGAAAAAGAATGGTGATTTAGCCAAGTTTAAGCCTAAGCTGCTCAATGGCATGCAAGAGCGAGGTTACGACTTAGCATTTGCGGAGCGCATTTTTGAACAAATTTGTGGCTTTGGTGAATACGGATTTCCAGAAAGTCATTCAGCGTCTTTCGCCGTTTTGGCGTATTGCTCGGCATGGCTAAAATACTACTATTCTGCAGAGTTTTATACGGCACTGTTAAACAGCCAACCAATGGGGTTTTACAGCCCTTCTCAATTGGTGCAAGACGCTCGTCGTCACGGCGTCGAAGTTCTGCCTATCTGTGTCAATCATTCCTATTACCAGCATCATTTGATTCAACGCCCCAATGGCCGACTTGGTGTGCAACTGGGCTTTCGATTGGTTAAAGGCTTTAATGAGGAAGGCGCGACTCGCTTAGTCGAACGACGACCAAAAACGGGCTATCACTCAATACAAGAGGTCAAACAAATCTTGAGAAGTCGTCGCGATATCGAATTATTAGCTTCTGCAAATGCCTTTCAGATCTTATCGGGTAACCGTTATAACGCACGTTGGGCAGCGATGGATTCACTGTCTGATTTGCCTTTGTTTCATCATATCGAAGAGCCAAGCGTTAGCTATCAAGCACAGCCATCTGAATATGAAAGCCTTATTGAAGACTATGCCAG
>NZ_JAWOQR010000082.1:0-1355 GCF_033337445.1 Vibrio sp. YT-15 | reverse complement strand
ACTTGCCAGTGTATGGTGCTTTCCTTGAAGGTGAGAGCGTGCATAAAACTGATTTTTCAGCAGAAGGTATTTTGTTGATGGGCAGCGAGTCACACGGTGTGCGAGAAGAAGCGTCCAAGTTCGTGACAGATAAGATCACGATTCCTGCTTTCGGTGGCGCAGAATCTTTAAACGTAGCAATGGCGACGGGCATCATTTTGGACAACATGCGTCGTCAGCACAGCTAATCGTATCCACGAACTTTAGATACAGAAAAAGCGTAACGGCCTAGGCGATTTCAAGCTGAGGTTCATTACGCTTTTTTCGTTTTGAATGCGGTTATTTTTCTAACATATCCAACTTGTTTGGCACGCCGTTCCATTTTTCCGCTTCATCCATCGCTGGTTTCACTTCAGTTTGTACCGGCCAGATTTCTGCGAGTTCGGCGTTGAGCTCTTTGTAGATGGTTTGATCTTCAGGCAGCTCGTCTTCTTGGAAGATTGCCGCTGCGGCACACTCGTCAACACACAAGCCACAGTCGATACATTCTATTGGGTTGATTACCATGAAGTTTGGACCTTCGTGGAAGGCGTCAGCCGGGCACACCGCGACACAGTCGGTGTATTTACATTGGATACAGTTATCGGTTACGACAAACGCCATGATAATCAGCTCTTAAGTTAGTCAAAATCAAAGAAGGGGGATAATACTCATCCCAAGGCAAAATTCAACATTCACCAAGTTAAATCCGTCGTCCAACCTTGATTTAGTATGACAGACAATTCAATTTCTCGTAAAATGCGCGCCATTGTGAGCTGGGGGCCGTTAGGTTTTTTGGCTAAGACACCTACTATAACGAGACATCGATATGATTCGTATTAATGAAATTAAGCTTCCTCTTGATCATGAGGAAGGCGCGCTATTAGACGCGATCACTAAAAAACTTGGCATTCCTGCTGAGAAAGTTATCTCTTTTAACGTCTTTAGACGCGGCTACGATGCTCGTAAGAAAACCAATATTCATCTTATTTACACGCTAGACATCATCGTTGAAGGCGATGAAACCGCGTTGCTAGCGAAGTTCGCAAACGATCCTCACGTTCGTCAAACACCAGACATGGAATACAAGTTTGTTGCGAAAGCACCTGAGAACCTAACAGAGCGCCCACTTGTCATCGCTTCTGGTCCATGTGGTCTGTTTGCTGGTTTGGTGTTGGCTCAAATGGGTTTCAACCCAATCATTGTTGAACGTGGTAAAGAAGTACGTGAACGTACTAAAGATACTTTCGGTTTCTGGCGTAAACGCACGCTAAACCCAGAATCAAACGTACAGTTTGGTGAGGGCGGTGCGGGTACGTTCTCTGACGGTAAGCTGT
>NZ_JAWOQR010000081.1:0-1361 GCF_033337445.1 Vibrio sp. YT-15 | reverse complement strand
AAAGAAGAAATTAGCATTACCCGATGAGCAGTGTTGGAGAGTAACTAGTTGCATACAATAAATGTAATCCGTTTCAGTTACTGAGAAATAATGTGTAATTTAATTACTGTTACTAATAAAAATGGTGCTTGCAAAGAAGTTCCACTGGAATATAATCTTTTCAGTAAAAAGCCTATACCCTCACTGGCCACTTTATTAGGTACACCTTGCTAGTACCAGGTTGGACCCCCTTTTTTATTCATGGTGACATAGATTCAACAAGGTGCTGGAAACATTCCTCAGAGATGTTGGTCCATATTGACATGATGACATCACACAGTTGCTGCAGATTTGTCGGCTGCACGTTCATGATGAGAATCTCCCGTTCCACCACATCCCAAAGGTGCTCTATTGGACTGAGATCTGGTGACTGTGGAGGCCATTGGAGTACAGTGAACTCATTGTCATGTTTGAGATGATGTGAGCTTTGTGACATGGTGCGTTATCCTGCTGGAAGTAGCCATCAGAAGATGGGTACACTGTGGTCATAAAGGGATGGACACGCTCAGCAACAATACTCAGGTAGGCTGTGGTGTTTAAACCATGCTCAGTTGGTACTAAGAAAATCTCCCCCACACCATTACACCAGCAGCAGCAGCAGCAGCAGCAGCCTGAAGCGTTGATACAAGGCAGGATCCATACTTCCATCTGAATGTGGTTTTTCCAATCTTCTATTGTCCAGTTTTGGTGAGAAAACCCGTGTGAACTGTAGCCTCAGTTTCCTGTTGTTAGCTGACAGGAGTGGCACCTGGTGTGGTCTTCTGCTGCTGTAGCCCATCTGCTTCAAGGTTGGACGTGTTGTTGGTTCAGAGATGGTCTTCTGCAGACCTTGGTTATAGTGAGTGGTTATTTGAGTTATTGTTGCCTTTCTATCATCTTGAACCAGTCTGGCCATTTTCCTCTGACCTCTGGCATCAACAAGGCATTTTGGCTCACTGGATATTTGCTCTTTTTGGGACCATCCTCTGTAAACCCTAGAGATGGTTGTGCTGAAAATCCCAGTAAATACTCAGACCAGCCCGTCTGGCACCAACAACCATGCCACGTTCAAAGTCACTTCAATCACCTTTCTTCATCATTCTGATGCTCCGTTTGAACTTCAGCAGCTCGTCTTCACCATGTCTACATGCCTGAATGCACTGAGTTGCTGTCACGTGATTGGCTGATCAGCTCTTTGTGTTAACAAGCAGTTGTACAAGTGTACCTATTCCTTTAATTGAAGCGTCTTTGAATCTAGAATGTTTCCTTAGATAACCTTTAAAATGCTTTGATGTTACGATTATCCGTCTTCATAGTTTCCTCCATTTTCCATCAGCAAATAA
>NZ_JAWOQR010000080.1:0-1368 GCF_033337445.1 Vibrio sp. YT-15 | reverse complement strand
TGCGTGGCGAAATTTATAACCAGCAAGGTCATTTGGTGGCGACTGCCGTACAAGAAGGAGTCATGCGCTACACGAAATAACCCGTGCGTATAAGACGCAAAAAGGAGTGCTCAGCACTCCTTTTTAGTGGGTATCAAACGATGATTAATTCGGTTGATACTTCATGGTGACCACTGACCACTCATAAAGTGATTTCGGATAGCCATACTTGCTTTTTCCGTACACCACATTTGGCTTGGCATAAAAACCGCCGTCATCACTCGCTAAGAACTCACGTTGACCGCGACGGTAGTACACGATAGGCGCTGCCAACTCATACTCAATGTTTTCTAGTTTAGAGTCGTCAATCACTAAAAAGCGAGTCATGCGAATCGTACTACCGTTCGCACAATAACCTACAGCATCATAATCAATTGCATCGAATGGTTTTAGATCATTAGAAAACAGATCCGCAGTACAGCCATCAAATCGAGCAACATGTACCCAGACTGCCTTTTGTTGGGTTCGGTCATCGCTACCCACTGGTTTTAACAAGAACAGCGCGACCTTACCTTTGCCAAATTTTTGCAGCTCATCATCCGTCGGTTCACGCACCGAACGCGACCCCATGATGCCAAACTCACTTTCTTCTAAATTGGAAAACTGTGGGGCACTGAGGGTACTGACGATGACTGTTTGTTCGCTATCAAGTTGTGTGTATTTATCTGCAACACCCGATTCTGCCAAATCGACATGAACCGTAACTCTAGTTCTTGGTAACGCTTTGTAATCTCGCGATTCACTCTCAGAAATATCCAACGCAATAGAATGATATTGAGAGTAATTAGTTAGCGTCAACTCAGCTTTCGCATTGTCTAACGTGGCAAGCTCTTCGCTCACGGTATCAGCAAATGAGTAAGTGCGAGTGCCTACCGTTTTACCAAAGTCCAAACTAATCGTCTTAAATGGCGTAAATTCCACAGTTTGAAGCTTCGTCGTAAGACCTGGATGATCCGCTTTATTAATGGTGCCGTTAACCAATACGGTTTTAGTTGTATAGTTACGTGCAGTTAACGTCACTTCCACTTGGTAGTCGCCAGCATGCAGCACTTTCAAACGACCAGAATCTGAAGATAACAACTCAACCACCGGCTCAGCTTGGTTAATCAGACGGTAGCTTGCTTTGGCTTCTCCCCCACTCATCACAGGTGTGATAACCGCACCAGCAGAAAAGTTCAGAGTTGGATAAGTAATAGAAACCGGGTTGCTACCTTGTTTAATCGTTACAGCAAAGCTACTTTCACCTGGAGTAAACTTATCGTTACCTGCGTCCGACACAATAACTCTGGTGCTACCCGCATTCAGAATGCGCATATCACCCGTTTTGCG
>NZ_JAWOQR010000007.1:0-227270 GCF_033337445.1 Vibrio sp. YT-15 | reverse complement strand
GTCACCGTAAATGCGGTGAACGACACGCCTGTGGTTGAAAGTAGCATTGCAGACCAAACCTTGGCGGAAGATTTCACCCCATACAGCATCGATCTAAATACTGCTTTCAGCGATGTGGATAACGTGGATGGCGAGTTAACGTTTAGCGTCTCTGGCAACAGCAACGTGTTGGTGTCGATTGAAAATGGCATCGCGACCATTAGCCCAACGGCAGACTGGAACGGCTCAGAAGCGTTGACCTTTACGGCTACCGATCCAAGCGGCGAAAGCGTTAGCCAAACGGTGAACTTCACCGTAGCGCCAGTGGCGGACATCGTGGCAGATAAAGCGACGGTTGTGGAAGATACGCCAACCATCATTAAGGTCTTAGATAACGACACGTTCGAAGGCGACGACAAAGTGGTGTCGCTCGATACCAATCACGGTCCAGCCAACGGCACGGTCTCGGTCAACCCGGATGGCAGCGTCACTTACACGCCAAACGACAACTTCCACGGGGCAGACAGCTTCACCTACATCGTCACGTCCGGTGGGGTATCGGAGTCCACCACGGTGAACGTCGATGTCACACCAGTGAATGACAGGCCTGACAGTGAGGACTTTACGCATGTTACTGACAAGCCTTTGACGCAAGTTGTATTTGATACTGATACGAAACCTTTAGGTGATGGCGACTCTCAGGATCATATAGCGGATATTGAAGATGACTTAAATGGCAACGATTTGCACGTGCGGATTACTGAACTACCGACCTCAGGAACATTGTTCTTCAGAGATAACAACGGTGAACTGCATGAAATAAAAGAAGTCAGTGACACTCTTTATGAAAAAGATAGCCTTTATTATGAAGCTGATAATGTGGGTTTCTTATTAGGTATCAAGGATCGCCCAGATACACCAAATAGTTCCGAGTCTACAACAGATTTCAATAATTGGGGGCTAAGTGAGGGCGGAGGTCCATCACACTCCCGTACTGAGCATTTAGTTAATGGTTCCTCCATCACTATATCTTCTGATAGTGGTGAACTTGCTCAATACAACCGCCAAGTGTCACATATCGGAAGCGGTATTGCTGACAATGATGGGCAGGGTATTGAGAAAGGCGAGACAATTACGATCGATTTGTCTAATAACCCTGTGGGCAGCGTAAACCTTGGCTTAGATGGATTAGGTGGATTGTTTGATTACGGTGATGACAACGCTGCGCTTATTACGGTTACGTATTTAGATTCAAATAATATCGAACAGACTCAAACGTTCGAGTTCTTGAAGCCTGAAGGCAACTTCATGCTATTCCAAGAAACAAGCGTTGGTTTTGGGCAAGAACTAGCTCTTCCTGAAGGTTCGGTCATTACTCAGTTAGATTTTTCTACGAAAAATGAAGGGAACTGGGAGTTACGTTATGTAGAAGGTATTCCTGCCGGAGATAGCTTTGGATATGTGGCAGTCGATTCTGAAAGTGGAGTTAGTGATCCGTCTACGGTCAATATCGTTAACGAAATACTAGATGGTAATGTTGCGGAAAATGGACCTGTGGTGGAGAGCATTGCAGGTGTTACTGTTGTTGAGGGTGACGATGTCACGTTTTCTGTTTCTCTAAATAACGCGACAGATCAGACCGTTAAGTATCAAGTGGATTTCTCTGCAGAGGGTTCTAGTGTGAGCTCTCAAGACATTGATTTGTCGAACGCAACTTTTACTAATGGCGTGAAGTATTTGGGCGGATACCTTATTGTTCCAGCCGGAGTGAATGGCTTTGAGATTACCATTCCAAGTATTGATGATCAGTTGGTTGAATCAACAGAGAGTCTTGTGATTAAAGTCGGAGATGTATCTGGCGTTGGCTATATTGATGATAATGATGTTCCGCCAGCAGTTCAAAGCAACGAAATTTCCGGATTAGAAGACGAAGCTATTGTTATAACACTAGAACATTTAGGCATCGTTGATAGTAGTATAAGTGTTGAGTTTGACACTTCTGCTCTAAATGGCTCACTGCAAGTGAAAGGTTCTGATGGTTGGGAAGCGGTTTCTGGAAGTGTGCTCGCTTCTGATATCGAAAATGGTCTTGTTCGTTATGTTCCTGCTGAACATGAATCTGGTGCAAATGTTTTCGATAAAGACGGTGTTGGGAACGGCTTGGATACTTACGAGCAGATTCATTTCACTGTTAGTGATGGCAATTCTTCTGCTTCAGGTACGTTGAGTATCGACATAGAGCCTGTCGCGGACCCAATTAAGATTGACCTTACTTTCAGTCCAGTAACGTCTGTACCTGTGACACTAGGCGGAAGCTGGTCTACAGACGAAGAACTTAAAGATCTGCTTGAGGCAAGTAATTTACCAGGGCTTGACTTTGAACATGTGGTGACACAAACGTTTAATAACGGACATGTTGGTAATGACTTAATGCTAAGCGGTGACACTGAATCGCCACTGAGCTTTGTCGGAGATCAACAAGCAGGCGCGAACGTTGATGCTCAAGGCAGTGATATCTTTGTGACTGGAGGAGGTAATGATTCTATCTATGGCGGTATTGGTTCATTAGATGATCAAGCGGAGACGGACACAGTTGTTTACTCTGGCAAGTTGTCTGATTACAACTTCAACTATTACCCTGCATCTGACCACTCAGAGGTCCCGTATTGGATTGTCGAAGATAGCCGATTTATTGATACAAAAGATGTTGTTTCGAGCACTCATAAAGAGTCGGGTGACCACCTTTATGAAATTGAACAACTTATCTTCCAAGATGCCATTATCAAGCTAAATAACAACACAGGAGAGTATGTTGTACTTACAGAGCAGCAAGTCTCTTTTGAGCTGAGCCTTGATCTTATCGATGTGGATGGCAGTGAGTCATTCATTAACGATAGCGTCACCTTAACGGGAATTCCTTCAGGGCTAACATTAGAGGTGAATGGCAAAACGGTTACTGAAAACAGCGATGGTTCTTACACGGTTGACCTTTCAAGTGAACCAAATCAAACCAGTCATCAACTAAGCGGTACGATTACTGTACCAGCCGATTACAATGGTTCGTTAGATTTTGATGTAACAGCGACGGCAGGAAGTGTTGAAGTTAATAACAATACTCAAATGGGAACGGACACGGCTTCTGTTTCAGTTCGAGATTATGATTTTGTTTCCGGTACGCATGGTGATAACAAGATAGCTGGATCTGATAGCAATGATGTGATTGTTGGCGATGTTCAAGGATTACAGATTGTCGAGGGGCAGGACTACAACATTGCTTTTATGCTCGATACATCAGGCAGCATGGGTTACGACGTTGGTCTAGCGCTAGGTGAGCTAAAAACAGTGCTGAATACTCTTACCGAAAGTGCTAGTGGCCCTCATTCGGGCAAAGTGAACGTTTTATTGACCACATTTGCTACTGGGAGCTCTCAGATACTTGAATTAGATTTGAGTGCTGACAACGCAACATCGCAAATAGAGTCTACATTGGATGCAATTTTACAAATCGGTGATGGTAATACAAATTATGAAGCCGGGTTCCAATCTGCACTAGACTGGTTTGCTAATGCCGATAGTGGCGCAACAAACCTAAGTTATTTCATATCTGATGGTCAACCAAACCAAGCTACGGATAACAATACGAGTTGGTTTAGTGGTTGGGAGGGTGTCGTACTTGGCGTGTCAGAACAAAAGTTAGTGACGCTAGCGGATGTTTTGCCAAGTGATTACAGGTTTGGTGATACAGTCACATACAACAATAAAACAATCATAGATTTTCGCGGGGCGGTGTATTCGCTCTCTACTGGTGAACAGGTGGGGAGAATGCTTAACTCATATGTCTATGATGATTATGGAAATAATGTTCTATCTCAAGCGAATAACGCATATCAAGCATTGGCTGAATTTAGTGAGGTTCGTTCGATAGGTCTTGGTCGCTACTTAGATGAAGATTCGTTAGAAAACTTCGACTCTGATGGTGTAGTAAGAGCTAACATAGATGTAAACCAACTAGCAGAAGTGATCCTTGGTAAGGAAGTTTCATTGATGCAAGGCAAAGATGAGATTAACAGCCTTGATGGAAATGACATTATTTTTGGTGATGCCATGCGTTTCGACGTCGATGGTGAGCAAGGAGTTTCCGCGCTACAAAACTACGTAGCTTCTCAACTAGGTAAGGATGTTTCGTTAGTTACCAAAGAAGAAGTTCATCACTACATTACTGAAAACCAAGCAGAATTTGAACAGTCTCGTTATTACGACCAAGCAGACACCATCTCTGGTGGTTCAGGAGATGATATTTTGTTTGGACAAGGTGGTGACGACAAGCTGTTCGGTGGTGCAGACAATGATATTTTAATTGGTGGTTTCGGCAATGATATTTTGACAGGGGGGGACGGTGAAGACATCTTTAAATGGATTGATGTGTCCAATGAACGCGACACTGTCACTGACTTCAATAAAGATGAAGACACTCTAGACTTCTCTGATCTCTTTGATGACTTATCTAAAGATGAAATTGGAGAGCTTCTTAATGATCTTCAATCAGGTGATCATACTGGTGATGTCGGAGAGTATCACGTAGAAGTAGCACCAGATGGTAGCTCTGAGACAAACCTGAGTATTACAAAAGGTAGCTCGACATTAGACATCCATTTTGACGGTGCAAGCGTTGATGATGTGACTCAAAGCTTGATTGCAAGTTTAGAGGCGCAATACAAAGATATGTAGTGGCGTTACCATTTAGGTAAAATTAAAAATCAAAAAAGGTCTAGCAATTTGCTAGACCTTTTATTTTTACGTTCTGTTTATGGTTGTGTTAGCTTTTTGGAAGTGTAGTGAAAACGGTCCACTCTTTCTTAACTTCGCCCTTGTGACCAATCACTGTTGCGGTTACTCGACGGTTTAGCGCGTGACTCACTTGGTCAGTGCCTTGTGTTGCAAGCACTGTGTCTCCATAGCCCACAATGGTAACTCTATCCCCACTAATACCATTCGTCATGAGTTCTTTTCTAACGTTCTCAGCCCGGCGCTTGGATAAGTCGAGATTGTGTTCTGCAGTACCAGTGCGACTAGCATAGCCCTGAATCTCGATAGACGTATTTGGGTACTCTTTCAAGAAATCGGACAACTCACGAATTTGTTGCGTAAAGATAGGGTTGATAACATCGGAATCGTTCGCAAATAGGACTCGAATTTGCATTTCTTGTGAGGAGTCGACATACGAGCCGCAACCATCGTTATCTATCTCGGCACCTAAAGGGGTACCCGGACACAAATCGCGCTCGTTAATAACGCCGTCTGAGTCATCATCTATGTGATCAGCCCACTGATCGGCAATTGGCGTATCGATGTAATCATACTCATCGCCTTTATCGGATGAGCTGCATGCCGAAATCATCAATGAGAGTGCAATAAGAGTTATGTGTTTCATAATTAATACTCCACTTCTTCTAGCCATTCTTTAGGCATTTCGACCCTTAATGCACTCAACAGTTGACCTGTTGCGTTCATCACTCGATATTTGGCGTACTGCTCTGCGTATTTAGAATCTAAGTAGTCTTTACGCGCCTCAAAGAGCTCGTTTTCAGTGTTCAATAGATCAAGCAGTGTCCGTTTACCGATGCGATATTGCTTCTCGTAAGCAATTACGGTCTCAGACGCAGAGTCTACATGATCTGATAGAAACTCTTTTTGTTGTAATGTTAAATCAAGCGCACTCCAAGAAAGTCTTAACCCTTCTTCAACATTGCGATAGGCACCTTCTCGCAAGTCTTTTGCTTTATTTAGCTGGTAGGCGAAGTTTTCTGAGTTCGCTGCATCACTGCCGCCATTGAATAGGTTGTAGCGTAGACGCAGCATGGCAAGTGTCTCATCACTGCGACCTTTTAAACCATCAGCGTCGTCACGCCATGTTTGCGAAGCTTCAATGGAAATGGTTGGGTAGTTAACACCTTTAGACTGTTTGTATTGAAACTTAGCCGAGTCTACGTCTGCGAGCGCCACTTGAATAACGGGATGCAGTTCAAATGCCAAGCCTACCGCTTCATCAACTGTGTACGGAATAAAGTTTTGGTCCGCTCTCGGAAAGATTAGCCCTTGCGGTGTTTGACCGACTAAACGAGTGAACATCGTGTGAGAGTCATACAGGTTATTTTGAGCAGCGGCTAAGTTGCCGTGTGCTTTTGCCAAACGTGCTTCTACTTGCGTTAAGTCAGCGGTAGAGCCGATACCCGAGTTGACTCGTTTTTTAATGTCATCGTAGATATCTTTGTGAACAGCCAGGTTGTTTTCAGACAGCTTGAGTATTTCGTAAGCTTTTACAGCGTCTAGATACACTTTGGTGACTTCAAGTGCTTTATCCGATGCGTCGGCCAAAAGTTGAAATCTTACTGATTCAGCATCCGCTGCAGTTCGGTCGATATCATTAAGAGTCGCACTGCCGTCCCAGATAAGTTGGGTTAGTGTCACCGATGCTTCTTTTCGAGTGTAATCTGTATCTCCACGTCCCACCTCGTCAGAAGGGTCTAATCCTTCATACCCAATACCCGCATCTAGATCAATAGAGGGCAAGTAAGCACCCGAAGATGCTTCATTTACGTATTTTCGGCTCGTAAATTCATTAAATGCACTCTTAATGTCAGGGTTGTTTTTTAACGTCAATGCCACGGCTTGCTCTAAAGTTTGACCGAAAACGGGTATAGACACCATTAAACTACAGCAGCAAGCAATATTTAGTCGGTTCCATTTCACGGTATTTCTCCTAAAAATTCGTGTTGCTTTTTGCTATTTCATCTCATAACTGAGACGAAACATCATAAATAACAGTGCTTGAGTAAGGGATTTATCAACCTACTGTTAAAACAAAGCTTTTGTTTCAAAAATCCAAGATTTCGCCTTTTAAAACCTTAGCACATATGTCGAATGTTGCTTAGCAACATAGCAAGTTTAGCTCGGAGAAAAGCTTGAATTCTTAATATCATAGCGTTTCACGGCCTGTGTCACTCTGCGCTTTTTTGTAACTCTGCCCCTAGAGTTATCAAACGTCCTACAAGCTACACATACAACGAAAATATGATGATTTTGACTAAACTATAGACGTAAATGTAGGGGTGACAAACTTTTGACTTGGTTTGAAGTGGGGCGAGGTAGATATGGAACGTGTAACTTTTAGCTCATTGGCGGGCAACATTGTCGTTATCGGGTTGGACGGGGAGATTAGGACTTTAGGTCAGGGTCAACTACCTCAACCAGGAGAGTTAATAATCGATGAAGTATCAGATACTTCTGAACTTGTTATCGAGCAGGTGACACCACAAGGAAGTTCAATAAATGTAACTGATGATATCACTGCGTTAATTGAAGCAATTGCGAGTGGGGAAGACCCGACTGAGCTGGGTGAAGAGTTTGAACCTGCTGCAGGTGAAGGAAACGGGTCTAGCCCACAGAATACGGGAGCTATAGATCGCACAGGTGCTGAATTACTCGCTAGTACCAATTTTGAGACAGTGGGAACTGACGGAACAGGATTTTCAAGTACTCAGGTAGAGACGCTACTCGATATTCTCCAAACACAACCACCAGAACCAACAGCAACCCCCATTCCTGCAACGATAATTGTTCAGGAAATATCCAGTCCGACTATCAACGAAGGTGATCAGGTTGTATTCGATATTACTTTAAACCAAGCAACAGAGGACAATACTGATGTCACTTTGTCGCTACTTGATGGCACCGCAACTGGCGGTTCAACTGACGAGAGCGGAAGTGACTACGTTAATGAGCGTGTTCTCATAACATTTTCTGATGGTACAACGGAAGAAATCTTGGTTGATGATAACGGTACTTTTACAGTCTCGGTCCCATTAGGTGAAAGCGGGTTTACGGTTTCTCTCGACTCTATAGATGACTCTATATTCGAAGGCCCAGAAACGTTTACGCTTTCTGGCACAACAGAAGAACAAAATACACCTGCAACCGGGGTGGCAACCATTGTTGATGATGGTAGTGGGCCAGGTTTAAGTCCTGATGATGATCGCCCAACGGTAACGATGAGCGATGCAGGGATAGTTAATGAGGGTGAAACGGCTAGCTTTAAAGTGTCGTTATCTAATCCATCAGCTATAGATGTTGAGGTTGAACTGACTCTCAACTTAGGTGACACCGAAGCCGGTGACTTAGGTCTCTTAGAATACAACACGGGAAGTGGCTGGGTTGCAGTGCCAAATGATGGTGTGGTGACGGTGCCTGCCGGGCAAACCGAATTTGATGTGCGTATCGCTTCCATTGATGACACCGTTTATGAAGGCCCTGAAGATTTCAGTGTGACAGTAACTGGCATTGGCGCGGTGCAAGGCAGCGATACGGGTACGGCAACGATAGTGGATGACGGCAGTGGTCCGGGTCCAGATCCGGACGATGACCGCCCAAGTGTGACTATTACGGATGCTGGCAGCATTAATGAAGGTGAAACAGCTAACTTCAAAGTCACCTTATCGAACGCGTCTGAAGCGGAAACGCAGGTGGAACTGGGTCTTAATCTTGGCGATACCGAAGCCGGTGACTTAGGTACCTTAGAATACAACACCGGAAGCGGTTGGGTTGCAGTACCAAATGATGGCGTGGTGACCGTGCCAGCCGAGCAAACCGAATTTGATGTGCGTATCGCTTCCATTGATGACGCCGTTTATGAAGGCCCTGAAGATTTCAGTGTGACAGTAACCGGCATCGGGGCGGTGCAAGGCAGTGATACGGGCACAGCAACGATTGTGGATGATGGCAGTGGCCCGGGCCCTGATCCGGATGATGACCGTCCAAGCGTGACTATTTCAGACGCTGGCACCATCAATGAGGGGAATACGGCGAACTTCAAAGTCACCTTATCGAACGCGTCTGAAGCGGAAACGCAGGTGGAACTGGGTCTTAATTTTGGTGATACCGAAGTTGGAGATTTGGGCACCCTAGAATACAACACGGGAAGTGGTTGGGTTGCAGTGCCAAACGATGGCGTGGTGACGGTGCCAGTAGGGCAAACCGAGTTTGATGTGCGCATCGCTTCTATTGATGACGCGGTGTACGAAGGCCCAGAAGATTTCAGCGTGACGGTGACTGGCATTGGCGCAGTGCAAGGCAGCGATACCGGTACGGCAACGATAGTGGATGACGGCAGTGGTCCAGGCCCCGATCCGGATGATGACCGCCCGAATGTAACTATTACCGATGCTGGCACCATCAATGAGGGTGAGACAGCGAATTTCAAAGTGACGTTGTCGAACGCCTCCGAGTCTACAGTTCAAGTCGAGCTTGGCCTCAACTTAGGTGACACCGAAGCCGGTGACTTGGGCACCTTAGAATACAACACGGGAAGTGGTTGGGTTGCAGTGCCAAATGATGGTGTGGTGACAGTGCCAGCCGGGCAAACCGAATTTGATGTGCGTATAGCTTCTATTGATGACGCCGTTTATGAAGGCCCTGAAGATTTCAGTGTGACGGTGACTGGCATTGGTGCGGTACAAGGCAGCGATACGGGTACAGCAACGATTGTGGATGACGGCAGTGGTCCAGGACCTGATCCCGATGATGACCGCCCAAGCGTGACTATTACCGATGCTGGCACCATTAATGAAGGTGAAACAGCTAACTTCAAAGTCACCTTATCGAACGCGTCTGAAGCGGAAACGCAGGTGGAACTGGGTCTTAATCTTGGCGATACCGAAGTTGGAGATTTGGGCACCCTAGAATACAACACCGGAAGCGGTTGGGTCACAGTGCCAAATGATGGTGTGGTGACGGTGCCTGCCGGGCAAACCGAATTTGATGTGCGTATCGCTTCCATTGATGACACCGTTTATGAAGGTCCTGAAGATTTCAGTGTGACGGTGACTGGTATTGGGGCGGTACAAGGCAGCGATACGGGTACAGCAACGATAGTGGACGACGGCAGTGGTCCAGGACCTGATCCCGATGATGACCGCCCGAGCGTGACTATTACCGATGCTGGCATTATTAATGAAGGTGATACGGCGAACTTCACAGTCACCTTATCGAACGCGTCTGAAGCGGAAGCGCAAGTAGAGTTGGGTCTTAATCTCGGCGATACCGAAGCCGGTGACTTAGGCACCTTAGAATACAACACCGGAAGCGGTTGGGTTGCAGTGCCAAACGATGGCGTGGTGACCGTATCTGCCGGACAGACTGAATTTGATGTGCGCATTGCTTCTATTGATGACGCCGTTTATGAAGGCCCTGAAGATTTCAGTGTGACGGTGACTGGCATTGGCGCAGTACAAGGCAGTGATACGGGTACGGCGACGATAGTGGATGACGGTAGTGGTCCAGGTCCCGATCCGGATGATGACCGTCCGGTTGTTGCGGCAATTAGTGATACAACCGTAAACGAAGGTGAGTCTGCTACGTTGGTTGTCACTTTGAGTAACCTAAGCACTACGGATACTCTTGTTAATCTGGCACTTAATGATGGCACAGCAGAGGGAGGGGTAGATTACACCAAATCGTCTGTTACTGTTACTTATGCAGATAGTTCATCAGACGTTATCCCTGTTAACCCTGATGGTACATTTAATGTGTCCGTACCAGCTGGTGATATGACCTTTGACGTTGTGATAAGTACCACCGACGATGAGCTGTTCGAAAGCGATGAAAATTTCACATTAATTGGACAGACCGAGATACAAACAACTCCGGTTACAGGCACGGTAACGATTCTTGATAACGATACAGTCAGCGTTGCCTCTATTTCTAGTGAAGTGGTTAATGAAGGTGAACCTATCATTTTTGATGTTACTTTAAGTAACCCTAGTGATAGTGAAAGTTTGGTCAATATGGTGCTCGCTGATGGTAGCGCAGAGGGGGGCATAGACTACATTAATACATCGGTTACAGTTACCTATGCGGATAACTCAACAGATGTCATTACTGTCAACGCAAACGGAACATTTGATGTTTCAGTTCCCGCGAACGACGTCTCATTCAGCGTCACAGTCAATACTATTGATGATGACCTATTCGAAGGCGCAGAGACTTTAACACTCTCGGGTAAAACTGCCACTCAAATTACATCTGCAATGGGTACAGGGACTCTTCTTGATGATGGTTCGGGGCCAGGACCTGATCCAGATGACGATCGCCCAACAGTTGCAGCGATTACCTCTACAACGGTAAACGAAGGTGATATTGCAACACTAGATGTAACGTTGAGTAATGAAAGCACCACCAACACCATTGTCAATATGATGCTGACTGACGGATCAGCAGAAGGCGGTGTGGATTACACCGATACTTCAGTAACAATTACTTATGAGAGTGGCGGCATAGAAGTCGTTACGGTAAATCCAGATGGCAGCTTTATTGTCGATGTGCCCGCAAATGATACGACTTATAGTGTTTCTGTAAGTACAACAGATGATGACTTATTCGAAGGACCTGAAACCTTTACGTTATCAGGTAACACTGATAACCAAGTTGGCTCTGTGATTGGTACCGGTACTATTGTTGATGATGGTAGTGGCCCAGGACCAGATCCTGATGATGACCGACCGACTGTAGCAGCGATTACGGATGCCATAGTTAGTGAAGGTGAGCTGGCAACGCTTGAAGTCACTTTAAGCAATGCAAGTACCACAAACACCGTTGTTAATATGACATTAGCAAATGGGACAGCTGAAGGAGGTTCGGATTATACAAATACGACAGTAACCGTTACCTACGCTGATAGTAGTACCGACGTTATTTCAGTGAACCCAGATGGTACGTTTGATGTCATTGTACCAGCTTTAGACACAACATTTAGCGTTACTATGGTGACGTTAAACGATGATATTTATGAGGGTGATGAGAACTTTACATTATCCGGTGCCACTGCTGTGCAAACAACTGCTGCGGTCGGTACCGTAACGATTAACGATGATGCAGACATACCAACTGTCACTGAAATTACGGATATTCAAGTGGTGGAAGGTAACGATGCGAAATTTAACGTTACACTGAGTAATGCAAGTGCGGTTGCGATTATGGTTAGTATGTCTCTCTTAGACGGAACCGCTGTCGCTGGAGATGATTTTAACGCTACGAGTGTGACCATTACTTATGCTGATAACACGACGGAAGTTATTGCGGTAAACCCTGATGGAACGTTTGATGTCTCCGTACCTGCGAGTGATACTAACTTTAGTGTTACGGTAAACACTGTTGAAGACCAGATTTATGAATCTTCAGAAAACTTTGTTTTAACTGGTTCGATTCAAGGGCAATCACCTGCAGCGTCAGGCCTTGGTACGATTATTGATGATGACAATACACCTCCGACAGTAGAAGACTTTGGCATTTCGGTTGACCTTAGTGTGGGAGGAGACGCTTTAATTGACTTTGCACCACATGCGCAAGACTTTGAAGATGACTTTGATCTTCAAGATGATAAAGAAACGAGCATCTGTGTCACGACGCTTCCAGACTATGGCTATCTCTATTACTTGGATGATCAGAACAATGAAGTCATATTGGACATTGGTGATGTGATTCCAGAAACTACGGAAGTCAGATATGCACTAACGGAAGATTTCTTTGATGAGCAAAGCTTTGATTCCCAAGATTTACTCGATGAATTTTCTAAAGACTTCATTGCCGATTCAGTCGATGTTAACGGTTTAAGTTTCTTTGGAGGAACCATTGATGGTAATGGTGACTTTATCAATAATGCTCAAATCAAGGTTGACTTTGCCGCTCAGCAGGTAGGTTTAGTTGTAGTGTCACCGGGCGAAACTGGCCAAGGGGATGAAATTAGTACGAGTGAGTTCATTGCCATTGAATTAGATGAAGGGCTTGAAGCTAAAGAAGCAAGGTTAAACCTAGCAAGCTTGAATGATAGGTTTAACAGTGGCGGCGCTTGGATTCAAGCATACTTTTATATGGGCGATACTCTCGTTGATATACAAACCATACAGACCAGTGACATCGTATTTACTGGTAATCAAGAAGGTTACGCTGACGTATCGCTAAGTAATGGCAGTTTTGATGAGATTCGCTTGTTCCCTGAAACAGACAGTTCAAGTGATAAAGCCAGCTTTACTCTAGTTGGTACTCAGATTACAAGTTTTAATAATGTAAACGACTCGTTTGATTACAAAGCGATTGACTCAGATGGTTTAGAAAGCGATACCACTGCAACCGTTGATATTGATTTTAACAATGTCTCTTTTGAAACAGTGACCGCTTTCGGTACACAGACTGCTTCGTTACAGCAAGAGCCTAATATCATCATGGGAACAGACCAAGATGATGTTCTTGTAGGCACCGATGGTAATGATATTCTAATTGGTGGTCTAGGTAATGATATTTTGACTGGTGGCGGAGGTGATGACATCTTCAAGTGGACAGAGATGCAATCCGCAACTGACACCGTGACGGATTTCAGTGACGGGGATCAGCTCGATTTTACCGATGTATTTGATGATATGAGTGGTACTGATATTTCCACATTACTTGATGATCTCGGCTCGGGCGATTATCACGGAAGCGTGGATGATATCACGGTGGCGGTGACTGAAAGTGGAGGTAACTCAACTCTGACCATCAATAAAGATGGACAACAGTTGGAGGTTAATTTTGACGGAGCTTCTGCTTCTGATATCGCTAATAGTTTGATTTCTAATCTTGAACAATTACGAGAGTAAATGATTCAAAATGAAAAACGGAGCGAAAGCTCCGTTTTTCATTTAGTAATGCAGTAAGTTCAGGCAATAATTAAAGCACTTTACATGCAAAACCTTTTAAGTAGAAACCTTCTGGATATGCTGTATCGGTTGGGTGGTCAGCGGCTTGCTCAAAACGCTCCACAAACTTTACTTGGCGGTTAGCGTCTACGGCTGCATCAGCGATGATTTTCTGGAACAGAACTTGATCCATCAAGCCAGAGCACGAGTAGGTCAGTAGCGTGCCGCCCGGTTTTAGAATTTGCATTGCAAGCATGTTGATGTCTTTGTAACCACGACATGCGCCGTTTAGTTGTGCTTTGCTCTCTGCGAACTTCGGTGGGTCCATGATCACAACATCGAACTGAGTTCCTTGATCACGATACTCACGAAGCAGCTTAAACACGTCTGCATTTAGGAACACGGCACGCTTCTTCGAAATATCAAACTCGTTTAGTTCTGCGTTGAATTTTGCGGTATCTAAAGCAGGTTGTGACACGTCAGCGTTAATCACACGCTTTGCATCACCTTTTAGAGCGTAAAGTCCGAAGCCACCTGTGTAAGAGAAGCAGTTAAGAACTTCTTTGCCTTTCATATATTTCATCGCTTGCTGGCGACTATCACGTTGATCTAGGTAGAAACCTGTTTTGTGTCCGCCAACGATATCTACACTAATCTTTACGCCATTTTCTTCGATGACGACCGATTTAGGTGGCTCTTCGCCGTGCAAGACGCCCGTGATCTCTTTTAAACCTTCTTTTTTACGAACGGCCACGTCAGAGCGCTCGTACACATTACAATCAGGGAAGCACTCAACCAGAGCGTCAACAATAGCCTGCTTATTGTGTTCTGCGCCAGCACTGAGAAGTTGGCACACAAAGAAATTTTGGTAACGGTCGATCGTAACGCCTGGTAAGCCGTCAGACTCTGCTGCGATAAGGCGATAACCCGTAAGGCCATCACGTTCGATAATGTCTTCACGAAGAAGTTGTGCGTCTTTAAGTCGTTTAACGAAAAACGCGGTGTCGATTTCTTCTTTATCAAAACTCCAAATACGAGCACGAATTTGTGAAGCTGGCGAATATGCCGCTTTAGCTAGCCATTTACCGTCGTGAGTGAATACATCAACCGTTTCGCCAAGAGCAGGTTCGCCCTCAACTTTGTTGATGCCTCGAGAGAAGATCCAAGGGTGCTTGCGCTTGACCGATTTCTCACGACCTTTAACCAAATAGATAGCAGCTTTCATTTCATTAGCTCTTGTTGAATTTTGAAAGGGGCGTATTGTCCGGGATGTGAATGGTAAAAGCAATATCCCTCGGCAATCCAGTACATTGTAGTGACTTTTAAATACAAAAAAGGTCACTAAAGTGACCCTTTTATTTGAATTTGCTGTAACAGATTCCGTTGCTATGCTTTAAGTCCAGTAAGTAGTGCTTCCATGGTGTCGCTTTGCTTACGCAGTTGATCAACGTTTTGTGAAGTCGTGCTTATCATATTGCACACGTTATCTGCTTGAACTCGAATCTCTTCAACGCTTGAGGCGATATTGTCCGCGACTACACCTTGCTCTTCAGCTGCTGTTGCAATTTGAATGCTACTGTCGGAGATAGTTTGATTTTTATCTGCCAAAGAGCCGATTTCGTGATTCACTTCCGTCATGAGGTTTTGTCCCTCATTTGCATTATTAACTGTCACTTCCATCAGCTTAGTAAGCGACTGGCTGTTACGCTGTAACGATTCAATCATCGTTTGGATTTCAACTGTCGCTTGCTGAGTGCGTCCCGCAAGAGCGCGAACCTCATCCGCAACGACAGCAAATCCACGACCTTGTTCTCCAGCACGTGCAGCTTCAATAGCCGCGTTCAGAGCAAGTAGGTTGGTTTGCTCGGAGATCCCATTGATGGTTGTCACGACTTCATCAATTTGTGCTGCATTGGCATCTAACTCGGCAACGGCTTGAGACGCAGATTGAATCTCATTAGAAAGGTTCGAAATCGAGTGAAGCGTATTCTCAACTTTCACTTGTCCAGACTGAGCCACGTTTCGCGCATCATCGGTTTGCGTGCTTGAATCGTGAGCTAGTGTCGCGACTTCTCGAATCGTTGATGCCATCTGTTCAGTTGCACTCGCAAGAGAGTTGAGGTGTTCCTGCTGAGTCGCTGAAATATCTGAACTGTGATGAATCGATTGATTCAGGTCTGAGCTAATTTGTTGCATTAACGCCACAGACTCTTGAATCGACAGCACCATTTGTTGCTCTCGTTCTGCAACTTTGTCTATCGTAATAGCAATTTCACTAAACTCGTCGCGAACAGGGAAGAAGTTCATTCTCGCGGTTAAGTCGCCACCCGCAAGGGTGTTTAATGCTTTGTTCATCGTGAACATCGCGCCGCCAATAAACGTCATGATGTAGTAAACGCCAAGAGCGAGAATAAACAAGCTCACACAGATGATGCTCACTTGAGTCGTTGATAGGGCAGTCCATAAAGAAAGTTCATGGTTCGCAACCAAACTGTACGCACCATTTAAAACAGACACGGATTGCGAACCAGAGCCAATAGAAACGGTTTCTGAACCCGCTATGAGGCTTGCTACTTGAGATTGAGAAAGGTTGCCTGCCTCTATCAGACCTTTCATAAGCATGAGCTCTTCTTGGTACATACTTGAGATCAGTGTATTAGCCGCGCTATTAAGGACGAGAGTGAGAATGACTAAAGCAAGAAGAGGGAGAACGAAGAGCAAATAGAACTTTTCTTGAATCTTTAAGTGAATGAGATACTTATCAATCCAGCGGAATGGAATTTCTTTCATAATTATAATAACCGTGCAAAAACCCACTATCCTTAGTGGGGTGAATAGACGAAAAGAATATATCACTCAGTAAAAAGAAGCGGTACAAAGATGAACGTAAAGTGTGAGAGATTTATAGTAAAAGGTCACGTTCAAGGCGTCGGCTTTCGTTACCATACTTCCCATCAAGGATTGAAGCTAGGGTTAACAGGTTATGCGAAGAACCTAAACAATGGCGATGTTGAAGTGATGGCGTGTGGAACAGACGCGCAAATAGTTGCGTTTTCGGAATGGTTACAAGAAGGACCGCGAACGGCAACAGTAGAGCATGTGATGCAGGAGCCTTCGTCGTATAAGCCGTTACGCGGTTTTAAAATTTTATGAATCTACAAGCATTTAGCTGGCTTTGGTAGGCCGGCTAATTTGGTTGCTTGTTTGGCTGGTCCCTTTTTAAACAGCTTGAATAGATACTTACTGTTACCTTTTTCCGGGCCGTGTGCTTTTTCCATCGCTTTCACAAGCATACGCACTGCAGGGGAGGTATTAAACTCTTCATAAAAGTCTCGCACAAAATGCACAACTTCCAAATGAGCATCCGTAAGCTCGATGTCTTCTTCTTTTGCTAAAAGCTCAATCATACCTTCTTCCCATTGAGTATGATCCAATAAGTAGCCTTGAGCATCCGTTTCAATTTCTTTGCCGTTGTAAACGAACATAACGTTTTATCCGTTAAGTAAACATGGATGTTTATAGATTAGCGACAGCCGAGAATGTTCTCAACAAAAGAATCTCGAAGTAGTGCCGAGCGAAGCAAAAGCGTACAAAGTAGTGGCCTATAACTGAATACTCTTAAATTATATTTTAAGCATAAATTTGTTTTTTTATTCGTGTTGTTAGAAAATTTTCGGGGTTGATATCGGTGGTTTTGCATTGTTATGCAATTCACTTGGTGTGATTGATTTGTCAGTTATATTTATTGTTTTAGATAAGTCGATCACAACGAATATAAACTAGTTTTAAATCAAAAGAATAAATTGAAAAAAATCGTTATGTTCACCCATGCTTAACAACAACACGGAGCAATTCAGGAGTGTATGGAGTGGTCGAATCTTTTCGTTTCCATTGGATGGGCGGTACTGCAAGCATGCTTTAGCATTTTCTCTTTTCTATGTCTGACGGGATTTGTAAAACATAATCCTATAAAACCGAAGTATGCTTGGTTGCAGTACATCTATGGGCCGTTACTTTTTTTGACTTGGGGAGTCATGTTAGTGACACCGATGATGTCGGCCTACATATTTTTTAGCGTAGCTGGTAAATCAGTAGTCTGGTTGCCCGCGCTCAAGATGTTCGGTTATTGGTGGGTTGCGTTTGGAGTATTTTGCTTCTTGTCATCAGTCGATGAGCGATTGCGAAGTCGCGGTTTGAATTAAGACAAGTTATACCCTGAAATCAGTTTACAAACTGAGAGAGGTGATTATAAAGCGCTCATACAAGCGATATAGCGATTGTTTGAGAATTAATAGCTTAAACGTTGTGTTTGTTTTCATAGACCGATATTCTCATTGGATTAATGAAAGCCTGTATTCAGGTTAGAAACAACAATGATGACAAGGAGTTAGTCATGTCGAAACAACGTTACATTGAGATTAATGACAATGTAAAATCCACTTGGTCCATCGAGCGTATTTGGCAACTTGCAGAATCCTTACCTGTAGAAGAAATTTCGATTGATGATATCAAAGGCCCAAATGAAGTGACTTGGTTTAGTCATGAAGGGCCACAGCCAACCTGCCGCGAAATTGCAAAACATTGCCAACGAATCAACAATGCTGATTTGTCGTATCCGGTAATCTTAACCAGTGACTATCGTGTTTTTGACGGTATGCACCGAATCGCCAAGCAAATCATGTTAGGAGAGGAAACGATCAAAGTGAGACGCTTTAGAGAAAACCCAGAAGCTGACGAAGTTATCGAGTTGTCAGTAGAGCAGGCGTAATACACTGAATTGCACACAAAGAAAAAGCCCGAAGGAATTACCTTCGGGCTTTTTGATTCTACTTAACGAGAAACGATTAATCGTCGTTCATAATACCTAGAATGCTTAGTAGGCTGATGAAGATGTTGTAGATTGATACATACAAAGTTACTGTCGCAGAGATATAGTTTGTTTCACCGCCACGAATAATGCTTTGTGTTGTCATCAGGATCGCCATAGTAGAGAAAATGATAAACAAGCTGCTCAACGCCAAGTGTAACAGGGTTGATTGAATAAAGAAGCTTGCAATCATGCCCACAACCAGCACAACAAATAGTGATAGCATTAAGCCACCCATCATCGATAGGTCACGTTTCGTTGTTAGTGCGTATGCCGATGCTGCCATGAAAGATAGTGCCGTACCACCGAGTGCGGTTAATACGATATCGCCCATGCCTGCACCGATGTACATGTTTAGAATAGGGCCAACGGTGTAACCTAAGAAGCCAGTAAATAGGAACGTAAACACAAGGCCAAGACTGTTGTTACGGTTTTTTTCTGTTAAGAATAATAGGCCGTAGAAACCAACCAGCATTAGGATGATACCTGGATGTGGAAGGTTAAATGCCATTGCAACGCCAGCAACGACTGCCGACCATAAAAGTGTCATTGAAAGTAGAGCGTAAGTATTACGCAATACTTTGTTCGTTTGTAGAGCACTTTCTTGAGTTGAAGTGCGGGTAAACATTGGACTGTTCATAATCTTCCTCGATAAGAGACTTTCTTTTAAGTACATTTATGGGATTGAAAGTTCAAAAAATCAAGCCCTAACCATACGTAACTTAGATAAAATAATAATAGAAATAAGATGTTATGTATTTGGCAACTTGTAACACAATATTACTGCTTAGCATAGCTATGTTGATTCTTACACAGATTTTTGAATTTAGTAACAAAAAGCACTGGCTTCATAGAAACCAGTGCTTTTTTATGTCGATTCGGCTAAATCTTAGTGGTGTAAGATTTGCGCTAGGAAGTTTTGGGTCCTATCCGATTGAGGATTCTCAAAGAAGTCGACCGGGTTGTTTTCTTCGATGATCTCTCCTGCGTCCATGAATATCACGCGATCGGCAACTTCTTTAGCAAAGCCCATTTCATGTGTCACACATAGCATAGTCATGCCTTCCTCGGCGAGTTCGACCATTACATCCAGTACTTCGCGAACCATTTCCGGGTCGAGTGCAGATGTTGGCTCATCAAAAAGCATGACTTTAGGGTTCATACACAAAGAGCGAGCAATCGCCACGCGTTGTTGCTGACCACCAGACAACTGACCGGGATACTTCTCCGCTTGGTCTGGAATTTTAACACGTTCCAGATATTTCATCGCAACGGCTTCTGCCTCATCTTTTGGCATCTTCTTCACCCAGATAGGCGCGAGCGTACAGTTTTCCAGTACGGTTAAATGAGGGAAGAGATTAAAGTGTTGAAAGCACATGCCCACTTCTCGGCGTACTGCTTCAATGTTCTTTAAGTCTTCAGTTAATTCCGTACCAGAGACGTAAATGCTGCCTGCTTGGTGCTCTTCAAGGCGGTTAATACAGCGAATCATCGTTGATTTTCCCGACCCAGATGGGCCACAGATAACGATTTTCTCCCCGCGCTTAACGTCGAGGTTAATATTTTTTAGTACGTGAAACTCACCATACCATTTATTCATGTCCTTCAATTGGATCATGTAATCTTGTTGTTGCGTCATAATACGTCCTTGATCTTGATGAGTTATCGTTTGTGACCGGTATGAAGTTTGTTTTCAAGCCATATCGAGTAGCGCGACATGCCAAAACAAAATACCCAAAACACTAACGCGACAAATACATAACTTTCTGTAGCAAAACCTAACCATTCAGGGTCGGTGTTTGCTGCTTGCCCTATACCGAGTACGTCAAACATACCAATGATGAGTACCAAACTGGTGTCTTTAAACAAACCGATGAAGGTGTTCACGATAGAAGGAATAGTAATCTTTAGCGCCTGTGGCAAGATAATAAGCCCAGTCTTTTTCCAGTAACTTAACCCAAGCGCATCAGCGGCTTCATATTGACCTTTCGGAATGGCTTGTAGACCACCGCGTACCACTTCTGCCATGTAAGCGGAGGCAAACATAACCACACCTATAAGGGCGCGAATCAGTTTATCTGTCTCTGAGCCTTCAGACATAAACAATGGAAGCATAACCGAAGCCATGAACAAAACCGTAATCAGAGGAACGCCACGCCAAACTTCAATGTAGACGGTACAAATGCTGCGAATGATCGGCATCTCTGAACGTCTACCAAGCGCAAGTACCACACCAATTGGCAGTGAAACTACGATACCAACTAACGCAATAATGAGCGTAACGAGTAATCCACCCCATTTGTGTGTATCGACCACTTCTAGTCCAAAGACACCCCCGTACAACAGCCCTGCGATGATGAATGGGTAGATGTTTACGAAGAAAAGCCAAATCCACATCCGTTTCGGTGTCTTCTCATACGCGAGTAAAACAGTAAATATGGCCAATGTGATATAGAAAAGGCGAGGGCGCCAAAGTTCGGACTCTGGATAAAAACCATACATGAACTGCTCCCAGCGCACGCTGATAAATACCCAGCAAGCACCATCTCGGCTACAGTCGTCACGCGTTGAGCCAATCCAGTCTGCGTTAATAAACGCCCAATCCACGATATACCATATTGCAGTTACGACAATATACGCAAGAATGACAGTAACAATGGAATTGATAAGGCCATTAAATAGATTTTTCCGCATCCAACCAACGAAGCCTACAGTATTGGCGGGTGGTGGGAGATCCGGTTGAAATTGATGAGTACTCATATTATCTCTCCACCAGCGCGACTTTACGGTTATACAAGTTCATTAATGCAGACGTAATCAGACTTAATGTCAAGTACACGCCCATCGTCATCGCAATGATCTCAATCGCTTGTCCCGTTTGGTTCAGGGTAGTACCAGCAAACACAGAGACAAGATCTGGGTAACCAATCGCCATCGCTAACGATGAGTTTTTGGTGAGGTTGAGATATTGACTGGTTAAAGGTGGAATAATAATTCGTAACGCTTGAGGAATGACAACAAGCTTTAAAGTTTTCGAGCGTGGTAAGCCTAGCGACATCGCTGCTTCGGTTTGACCATGGCTAACCGCATTAATACCAGAGCGCACAATCTCAGCAATGAAAGAAGCTGTATAAACACTCAATGCCAAAAGTAGCGCAGCCAATTCAGGAATAATGCTAATACCACCTCGGAAGTTAAACCCTTTTAGTTCAGGATAATTCAGTGAAATTGGCATACCAGCAAGGAAGTACACAACCAATGGAAGGCCAACAACTAAACCCAAAACTATTCTTCCCATTGGGGTTTGTTGCCCGGTGAGACGTTGCTTATTATTCGCCCATACATTAATTAATAAGCTTGCGATTACCCCGAAGATTAACGCGGCAATAACGTAGCTACTGCCAGGTTCCATAGTCGGTGCAGGGAAATATAAGCCACGAACGTTCAGGAAAATAGCTTCACCAAGACTTAAGCTTTGGCGTGGTGAGGGTAATGCTTGAAGAACAGCGAAATACCAGAAGAATATTTGCAGAAGAAGGGGGATATTTCGGAAAGTTTCGATATAAACTGCCGCTAAACGACTAACTAACCAGTTAGAAGAAAGGCGGGCAACCCCCATGGTAAAGCCAATCACAGTAGCCAGAATAATACCTAATACGGAGACTAACGCCGTATTAAGAAGGCCGATGATAAATGTTCTACCGTAAGAGTACGTTTCATCGTATTCAATTAATGTTAACCCAATACCAAACCCGGCTTCTTGATTCAGAAAACCGAAGCCCGTTGCAATACCACGAGCATCTAAGTTATTGAGAGCGTTGTTTACAATCGTGTAAAAGAAAAATACCAGTGCAGCAATGGCAATGATCTGGAAAATAGCAGAACGAAAGGCAGGATTATAAATCAGGCTCTTGCTTCCGCTTGGTTTGGACATCGTACTTGGCGATGCATCTTGTGTCGGTTTCATACAGCGATAACCTCAAACCTTAGTTATAGATATCGGCCTGTATAACGAAGTTTCGTCCTTGCTGGCTAAAGAATAACGCTCTCATGTCTAGTGGCTTACGAACCTTTAAAGCCGTTCCACAAAGCGAGCGCTTTTCGCCATCCAATGAGCGATCCTTACTCATACAGTGAGATATAATCAAGAAAAAGGGCGGCATGAACCGCCCTGATTAACTCTTTCTATCGGATTGGTGGCGCGTACATAAAGCCGCCTGCATTCCATAGCGCATTAACGCCACGAGAGATTTCTAACGGCGAACCAGTACCGACTGTACGTTCGAAGCTTTCACCATAATTACCAACTTGTTTGATAACTTGGTAGCCCCAATCGTCACGAATACCCAAACCTTTGCCTTTAGGGCCATCAACACCGAGGATACGTTTGATGTTTGGATCTGTTGACTTCAGCATTTCATCCGCATTCTTCGAACTAATACCGTATTCTTCAGCGTTAATCATCGCAGACAATGTCCACTTAGCGATGTTAAACCATTGATCATCGCCTTGACGAACGACTGGACCTAGTGGCTCTTTAGAGATGATTTCTGGAAGAACGGCCGCAGAGGACGGATCTTTCAAATTCAAACGCAGTGCATAAAGGCCAGATTGGTCAGTTGTTAATACGTCACAGCGTCCCGCATCAAAACCTTTCGAAGTTTGCGCAGCTGTGTCGAATACCACTGGTTTGTACGCCATGCCTTGGTTGCGGAAATAATCTGCAAGGTTTAGCTCGGTTGTTGTACCTGATTGAACACATACCGACGCACCATCAAGCTCTTTAGCACTTGATATACCAAGTTCCTTCTTCACCATAAAGCCTTGACCGTCGTAGTAGTTCACACCTACGAAGTTTAGGCCCAGTGCAGTGTCACGGTGGAGAGTCCAGGTCGTGTTACGGGAAAGCACATCAATCTCACCAGATTGAAGCGCAGTGAAACGTTCTTTTGCGGTTAGGGGTACATATTTAACTTTCGTTTTATCCCCAAGAACGGCTGCAGCCAGTGCTTGGCAATATTCTACGTCGATACCTTCCCATTCGCCTTTTGAGTTAGGGTTAGAGAAACCAGGTAGACCGGTACTTACGCCACAAGTAAGAAAGCCTTGTTTTGTGACTTTGTCCAGAGTAGTGTCTGCTGCTTGAGCTGATGTTGCCATCATCGCAGTAGAAGCCGCTACGACGGAAGCAAGAACTGTGAGTTTATTTGCCATTTGTATCCTTCCTGTATGATCCATGTTTAATCAGGAGTGACCTGAAATAACGTGTCCAATTCGTTAGAGTTATCGTCCTACGTGATTGATTTTCGAAGAAACGGCATTCGATAGATCAACCAGTTATAAGCGTAGGAAAGGATCTGTTAATTCTCAAATATATAATTTAAATGAAGTTTTGAGAGAACTTACAAAGTGCCTTGAGATTTAGAATGACGAAATGTTAATTGTTTGTAAATAGTGCAATTCATGGACAATTTGGTGCATCAGAACAATCAATAGAAGAGTGAACAATACAAAAGAATAAAAAGTTGTTATTAAAACTGTCATTAGCTGAGCAAGGTGAAGTTTAGTAAAAATTCAAACAAAAATTATTTGTGATACCGAAACAGGGTGATGAGCTTGCCCCATTTTTGGTAGCATGGTCTACAACAGCTAATTAGAGTAATCATGGATTGAAATGCGATATTTTCCTCTGTTCTTAGATTTAATTAATAAACCCGTTCTCGTCGTGGGTGGCGGTGAGGTGGCAAGCCGAAAGGTGGAAGCGTTGCTAAAGGCTGGGGCGGATGTGACTATCGTTTCTCCGACGTTGGTTGATTTTCTGTCTAAGCTTGCTTCTGAGCATCAACTGCGCTGGGTACAACGTTTCTATTCGAGTGACATTGTCACTAAAAGCTTTGTTCAAGTGTGGGCGACGACAGACAATCCTGAGCTAAATCACCAAGTGTACAAAGATGCCAAAGAGCTAGGCATCTTGGTTAACGTTGTGGATGATAAGCCTTATTGTGATTTCATCACGCCGTCTATGATTAATCGTGGCCGCATCCAAATCGCTATCTCTAGTGGTGGAGCTTCGCCAGTTTTAATTCGAAACATCCGTGAAAAACTTGAATCGATACTGCCACAAAACATGGGGTTGATGGCGGATTTTGCTAACTCAAAGCGAAACTCAATTAAAGAGGCATTGCCTAGCGTCGATTTACGCCGTAAGTTTTGGGAGCAATTCTTCTCGAATCCCGAGGTTGAAAACGCACGAGATAATCGAGAGTTAGAAGCAATTTACCAAGCGACCATGGCAACACCTTTAGATGAAAAGGGAAGTTGTACTTGGGTTCATGTTGGGAAAGATGTTGAGATGTTGCCAATAAAAGCCGTACGCTATATGCAACAAGCGGAGCTGGCTCTGTACTCAACTCGATGTGAAGCGAATGTGTTAGAACTAATACGAAGAGATGCAGAAAGAGAAGCTTTCTCGAGCGCTGCTGAGCTTTCGGATATGCTGGCCAAGGCTAAAGCTGAAAAGCTTCGAATTTGCGTGTTCATACCACAAGGAACGAGCGAATTCGTATTGCTGCAAGGGCAGGACTTAGTTATCTAGCAATGCCAAATGCTAAAGTGGATACGTAGTTCGTTACACTAAAGCCAATAAAAAACGCCAGCGGATTATGCGCTGGCGTTTTTATTTACTTCTCAGATTGATTAATCACGGAAGTTGTTAAACTGGAATGGGATACCCATCTCTGCTTCACGAATCGCTGCCATTGTCGCTTGCAGGTCGTCGCGTTTCTTACCAGTAACACGTACTTTGTCGCCTTGAATAGAGGCTTGTACTTTTAACTTTGCGTCTTTGATAAGTTTCACTACTTTTTTCGCCGTTGGAGTATCAATACCTTGGCGGAAAAGCAGAGTTTGGTGCCAGTTTTTACCAGTAACGTCTGGGTCTTGTGCATCCATTGCGTTCGCGTCAATGTTACGCTTCGCTAAGTGGCCGCGTAAAATGTCGCGCATTTGCTTAAGTTGGAAGTCACCTTCCGCAGACATTTTTACGTTTTCTTCTACTAGCTCAAAGCTCGCATTTACGTTGCGGAAATCGAAACGAGTAGACAATTCACGGTTAGCGTTATCAACGGCGTTACGTAGTTCAACCGTATCGATTTCAGAAACAATATCAAACGATGGCATGAAGATTCCTTGATTATTTTGTTATAGGGACTTTCGGGACTTAACAGCGCTTGCCAGCATATCTAGCATTGTAGCAGTGTCTTCCCAACCTAGGCATGGATCTGTAATAGACTGACCATACGTTAGGTTATTGATGTCAGTCATTGGCTGATTGCCTTCAAGAATAAAGCTTTCAGCCATGATACCCGCAATACGAGTGCTGCCTGACTTAATTTGGTTACAAATGTCCTGAGCTACGTCGATTTGTTTTCTGTGTTGCTTCTGACAGTTTGCATGGCTGAAATCCACAACCAAACGTTGTGGCAATCCAAACTCAGCTAAAGCATCACATGCTTGTTTGACTGATGCTTCATCAAAGTTAGGGCCTTTTTCTCCACCGCGCAGAATAATATGACCATAAGGGTTACCACTTGTGCGGTAAACCGTCATTCGACCGTTCTTATCTGGCGAGTAGAAGTAATGCGATGCTTTCGATGCGCGAATTGCATCAATTGCAATTTTTACGTTGCCATTTGTGCCATTTTTGAAACCAACTGGGCAAGATAGTGCCGACGCCATTTCACGGTGAATTTGTGATTCTGTTGTGCGAGCACCAATCGCGCCCCAAGTGATCAAATCCGCGATGTATTGGCCAGTGATCATATCAAGAAACTCAGTAGCAGTCGCAAGACCAAGCTTGTTGATATCCAGTAGTAGTTTACGAGCTTTATGAAGACCAGCTTCAAGTGCGTAAGAACCATCTAGGTTAGGGTCCGTAATCAAACCTTTCCAACCAACTACTGTACGAGGCTTTTCAAAGTAAGTACGCATCACGATAAACAGTTCGTCTTTGTACTTGTCTTGGATTTCACTCAGGCGAGTGGCGTAATCAATGGCAGCTTCAGTGTCGTGAACAGAACACGGACCTACAATCGCAAGAAGGCGATCGTCTTCACCCGATAAAATGTTTTCAATCTGACGACGAGATTGAGCGATACGGTCTGCAACGTCATCCGTAATAGGATGTACACTACCTAGCTCTGCTGGGGTAGGCATTGGACCCAAAGGCTGGGTTCTCAATTCATCTGTTTTTATAGGCATGTTATAGCTTTATTCTCTATTGCGAAGGGGTAAAGATAACGGAATTACAGGCAGGAATAAACCGTTTCACGGGAATCTTCGCCAGGAAATACCGAATTGTATACAAAGGTGTAGGTATTCATTTAAATGACTTATGTATAAATGACAAAACTTGATCATTAAATCAATATATATACATTTGAATTTATAACCATTTTATCTATCTCGCTGTAAGGTAATCTAAGTAACTGCGATAAACTTCATACCTTATGGGTGACACCGTCACTTTGTGAGGGTTAAATAACTCGTGAGATCGAGCTTTTGTTAACATTTCTTTGACATCTATTTCTTTCGTTGATTAACTGGTCTGACTAGATTGGTAAGGAGACCAAAATGTTATCAGCTCTACGTCGTGCGAATTTGTATCTAAATCTGTTTGGCTTTTCGAAAGTGCCGCTGATTTGGCTTTGCCACCCTAAAATCATTGCGATAGATAGCAAGCATGTTGAGGTTCGTATCCCATTGCGCAGAAGAACGAAGAACCACCTGAATAGCATGTATTTCGGCGCTTTAGCCGTTGGCGCTGATGTTGCTGGTGGTTTTCTTGCTATGAGTAAAGCGCAAGAAAAGGGAGAAGCGATCTCGCTAGCATTTAAAGGTGTGAAAGCCGAGTTTTTAAAGCGCCCGGAAGCCGATGTGCACTTTGTTTGTAACGATGGTCATGTCATTGATGAGATGCTCGAGCACACCTTGGCAACGGGTGAACGAGTAAATCGTGACGTAAAAATTGTCGCGCTGTGTCCTAACTTACATGGTGACGAGCCAATGGCTGAATTCTCGCTTACTCTTTCGATAAAAAAAGCAGCCCAACAAAGAAAAGAGGCTGCCTAGTGGTTTGTGGCTCGTTTGTTTAAAGGCGTTGGCTTAATTGAGTTCAATCTTCTCGATAGAGACGATTTTGGAGCGATTTAAGACCACTTTCCAGCGGTAATAAACAGGCTCATCGGTGTGGTTGTCCTCTTTGACAATCACATTGAGCAAATGACGTTTCTCTACTGACTCTTTGGTTACTTGACCTTCATTTAAACGGTAAACTCGGTTTGAGCTTTTATCCATCAAGCGGATGATAGGGCGCAAACTGATGTTCAATGTTTCTCTCGTTTGTTCGTAACCACTCAAGAAAAGAGAGGTCGCCATTTCGGTTTTCTCGTGATAATGAAGAATCTGCTCTTCACGTTGCACGACGCGCTTTTTCCGTATTCTTTGAATCTTATCCGGCAAGCTACTTAAGGTGCAATAATCGAGCCACTCCAATTTTTTGCCAACCACTTTTTTCGTCGTTGGATCAACATACTTCTTACGCCATTTTGGCTTGCCTTTACGGATCCATCGCCACATGGCATCGCGTAAATCATCTTTAAAGATTTCTCGTAAAGCGTAAATAAAAGACATCGCGATAATGAATGAGGCAGAAATTTCCCCCAGATAATCGCGAGCGAGAATCACGGTCGAGGTCACGACAACCATCACCAAACCGGTTGCAATACCTTTGATAGCGCGCTTAATGTTGTTACCCATCGATATGGTTTCTTCACGAAGCACGATAGGGTGTTCAATCAATCGCCTTAGCAAGCGCATTTTGTTAGATAGGCGAGTAACGTCTTCAACGACTCTTGATGAGTTGTATTTGTTGAGTTTACGATGGGCTTGCTCTTTCTCACATAGCGTGATCAGACGCTTTTTGATCGTGCCATAGTCGCCTTCACGTGGTAGATGGGCCACCAGTGACAGGAACTTTTGCTCGGTATACCAAGACAGATAGTTATCGATGTTAACGTAGTAGCGTTTTAAGTTCTCTTCATAAGGAATAGAACGCCGCAAGCGCTTTAAGATCTCAAGCGTGAGCTCGATAACTTCGTCCACTTCATCTTCCGTTACGGAGTTGTTCTCATGCTTGTTTAAACTTGCTACCGCTTTGTCTAGTGCGATAACGTATTGGTAAGCGAACAAACTCAAACTTACTCGGTATTGCTGATTCGACAGGCGTCCACGTTTGGCAAGTCGACTGTGTACTAGCGGAAGAAGGATTTCAGTACTGTAATAAGATCGTTGCTGTGTGATTGAGGTGTAATAAAATTCGGATTCACTGATGATATCGGCGTTTAAACCAAGCTCACCAGGTATAAAAAAGTAAATATCTAGGTCGACACTTTTGCTCTTTGCGAGTGCATGACTGATTTTTAATGTTATTGAGTCTTGTTTATCGACGGTGACCAAAGAAAGCTCCTGACTTTGCTAAAGCATTCTTAACTTATGCGTTCCGTTGAGCAGGTAAGTATAAGAGTGCTAAAAGAGTGACTGGGGCATATAGCTGAACGACAACAGCATAACAGAGCACTATGCTTTTCTCTCTGATTTTCTTGTTAGTTTAGGTATAATTCCACGTAAATTTAAAAAGAGACAAAATCAATGATTAAAATTGGTCAAATTAACAGCTTAGAAGTCATTAAAAAGGCTGATTTTGGCGTATTTCTGGATGGCGATGATTACGGTTCTGTTCTACTACCTAGTAAGTATGTACCAGAGGGTACTGAAATTGGTGAGCATGTAGACGTATTTCTGTACTTCGATTCAGAAAGCCAACTTGCTGCGACCATTGAAAGACCAATTGCCCAAGTGGGTGAATGGGGTTTAATGAAGATTGAGGGTGTGAACGCGACAGGTGCTTTTGTAAATTGGGGCATCAAAGAAAAGGACTTACTGATTCCTTTTAGTGAGCAACGCACTCGCTTCTCTGCCGGACAAACCATTTTAGTGTATGTTTATACCGACAAAGCGTCAGGTCGCATTGTTGGTACGACTAAGTTCAATAAATGGTTAGATAAAACTCCAGCGAATTATGAAGTTAACGAGCAAGTTGATTTGATCATCGCAGAGCGTAGTCAACTTGGTTATAAAGCTATCGTTAACGGTAAGCATTGGGGCATGATTTTCCCATCGGATGTTTTTGGTAAGCTTTACATCGGTAAAAAGCTGAAAGGCTTTATTAAGCACATTCGTGAAGATGGCAAAATCGACCTTGCTCTACAAAAAGTCGGTGTGGCGAAAATGGACGATCTTTCTAGTAAGATCCTTGACCTGCTAGAGAAGAAAGGCGGATTTTTGCCTTTGAATGACAAGTCGTCTCCTGAAGCGATTTTTGATGCTTTCCGCACAAGTAAAGGGACTTATAAAAAGACCATCGGTGGCTTATACAAGCAGGGTAAAATTGTCATTGAGAAAGACGGTATTCGTCTAGCGTAGTCCAAACTCACGTATAGCGGATCTGCAGCCAAAAAAACGGCCCAAACTTTTCCTTTTTTTGGGCCTAGGGGAAACGGCTCCGCAGAGCCTGCGCTAAACTTGTCCAACAATAATTTTGTTGGTGAACATAGAGAGAAATGCCACATCAAAGCATTACTTTGATACAACTAGTTTAGTACAGCGTATCCGGATCGCTAGTGAGCCCAGTTGCTTTCATACTTACGAATTAAAAAGCCATCGCAAATACGATGGCTTTTCATTTATTTATGGTTCGTTACGTCTTTTAAAATAAGTTCTTATCTCGTACTAATTCGCGAGGGAGACCATTCTTTATTCGGTTGCTTACCCACTTGCCAAGGCCAATAACTGCGCCTTGATAGGTGACAAGCACTTCGCCTTTACCTGTTTTCATTCCCTCAGGAATGGTTTGTGGGCGAACATCACGCCCCATGTACCATTCGCGCGCTTCTTCAATACTGAGTTCAATGGCGTTGCTTTCAGAACCTGTCGCCAGGGCAGTCGCGACTTGGTGTTGCCAACGGTAGCCATTTTTATGGGCTTCCGCGATCTTTATACCCATACGGGAGAAGCGTAATTCGCCGATCATCGCTTCTAAAGCATTAGGGAATAACCAGACATCTTTATCGCGAAGCCATACAGAACTGTCATTTGGAAGTTTAATACCTAACGCGCTTTGGAGTTGTTGAGCAATTTCTGTCGATTCTTTTTTTGAAGTTTTAGCAAAGGGGAATTTCCCCATGCGCTTTTTGACTTCTGGCGCCTCAACAGCAGCCAGTTTGCGAATTCTTGCAACAAAGAACCCTTCACAGTCGTAGACCTGCGGGAAAATATGCAAAAAGCCTTCTTCAGTTAGAGCCGCATCTGCGTTTTCAAACAAGTTCTCAAGGCTTTCAAACTCTACAGCATCCCCATAGGTTTCTTTCAAGTGATGACAAACTTGTTGGTTTTCTTCTGTACTGAGCGTACATGTTGAGTAAACCATCACACCACCGGGCTTTAATGCATGGAAGGCGCTTTCAATAAGATCTTTCTGTGTGTCAGCGATGTCGAGTACGGAAGCTTGCGTCCAGTTTTTCATCGCATCTTCGTCTTTGCGAACGGTGCCTTCTCCAGAGCAAGGCGCGTCGAGCAAAACCGCATCAAATTGTTCTGGTAGCCAACCGCCAAAAACGCGTCCATCGAAGTTACTTAGTGCGGCGTTACGTACCCCACAACGTTCCACATTAGCGTGCAGTACTTTTACACGACTTGCGGCGTATTCATTGGCCACAAGTACACCTTTGTTGTTCATTAAAGCTGCAATTTGAGTGGTTTTTGAGCCTGGAGCGGCTGCGGTATCTAACACGGCATCGTAAGATTCATCATTCATAAACAGAGCAGATACCGGCATCATCGAACTGGCTTCTTGAATGTAGAATAAGCCAGACATGTGCTCTGCTGTGTTGCCTAATGGTACAACTGACTCGTCCGCTTCAATCCAAAACCCCGAGTCACACCAAGGCACAGGAGAAAGCTTCCAGCCTTTTGTTTCTGCTCGTTCTAAAAACGCTTCAACGCTGATCTTCAACGTATTAACTCGAATACTTTTGCGCAGTGGCTTTTGGCAAGACGCGATAAAGTCTTCCATGTTGAGGTGAGCAGGAAGGATCGTTTGGATTTTTTCCAGAAACGCGTCTGGGATGTAAACATTAGGATGCAATGTGGGATCTCGTTTGCAGAATTTGTGGCAAATAATATACGAAAGCGAAGCAGAAACGAATAGTGACAAGGGCCGAGCATTAAAAAAGAGCAGCGATTGCTGCTCTTTTAAAGTGATCAAACTTCAATTGTACGTGAATTGAGCTTTATTCTACGGCTTAGGAATCGCTGTACGCCATTGAGTCCAACCTTCTTCAGCTTGTGGATACAAAAAGAAAGATTGCCCACTCTTTGCCGCTGGTGGAATAGTCGATTGCTCTGGCGTTGAAAACGCAATTCCTCCGCGAACTAAACTATCAAAGGTTCCCGCTTTGATGTTAGCGCCGGTAAGCCCGATGGAAACATCTACTCCTGAAACATTCCAGAACACACTGTTTTGACGAACGAGGTAAGCGTATTCAGGCTGTATTTTGATAGTCGTGACGATGCGATCAGCAAATTCTCCTAGGCTTACGTCGGTCACTTGGCCAACTTCCATCTGGCGGTAAAGAATAGGGGTACCGACTTGTACTGAGCCTCTTTGTTCACTTTGTAACGTAAACATGATTCCATGCACGCGTTCTGAACTATTTTCTAATTGAAAATCAAATTTAGCTTTACCTTTACCTGGTTCAACACTGATGGATTTCGACACCAACGCCCCGAGGTTTTTAACGCCACCTAAACCAATTTCTGGTTCAGTTAGCCAAAAATGTGAGCCTTCAACCGCAATGTTTTCTACGTATTCAGGTAGGATCCTTGCAGTGACTTCAACCATGTTACGACGAAAATTCGGTACAACCAGAGTGATTTCACCAACTTTAACACCTTGATATTCAATCGGCATTCCTTTAGCAATCTCTTGCGAACCGTCGGTTTCTAAAGCAATGACGCGCCCAAACTTGCGAGCGGTTTTTTGATCAGAATACAGCTTCCAGTTTTCTCCGATTTTGTTTTCAACGCCTGGCACGGAGTCAAAAGCGATGCCACCTTCGATTAACGACTTCAAAGGGTGTGCTTTCACACTGACGCCAGCTAATGATGCATCTATCTCAATCCCTGAACGATTCCAAAAAACGGTTTGTGGCGTTACAAGATAAGCGAAGCGGTTTTCGATAGTAGCCTTAATTAGTACTCCGCCATCAACTAGTTGGAAATCGGAGACGTTACCAACTGGAAGATTACGATAGAGTAGAGGGCTGCCTTTGGAAATCGGCGGCAATTCAGAAGCAAATAGTGTTAGAGCCCTAGAGCCACTTTGATTGTACTGCGCCAATTCAGCCAATGATTCATTTTGGAACAGTTGATACTCTTTTGGAATATCCTGCTTGCCTTCGCTCACAAAACTAATTGACCCGGTTAACAACTGCTTTGCTGGAGGAACGGTAACGCTGAGCCCCGATTCAGTTAACTCTGCTGATGCACTGCCGGTTACATAAAAACGATTGTTTGATTTGATCAGATGTTTGTATTCATGGTCAATCAATACATCCATAAATACTTCGTGTTGTGATTTTTTATCTTCCTTGACTAGGCCCACTTTGATGATAGAACCAACAACGATGCCTTTATAAAGTACATTGGCACCGCTATCTAGGCCAAACGAATTGTCGGACACCAACCGAATCGCGATGGACTTTTCTTGCTGTTGGTTAAACACGTTTTTACGAATGGCAGTAAAGCGGCGAGAGCGTTCACCCGCGCCCGGCACGATCGTTAAGAAGTTTCCTCGCACTAAATTAGCAATGTTTTCAACACCTGAAAGGGACACTTTTGCTTCTTCTAAGACAAATCGAGTACCTGTCGTCAGCATGTCACTAAAAGCGGGTTGAATTGCCGCTGACGCCAATATCACTTCTCGGCCTTCGGAAAGGCTCAAGTCCGTAACTTGGCCAATTTCGATTCCGCGATACATAATTGGAGCGCCTTCTCCGCTGATCTTGCTGTCATCAGGTAGGACGATTTTAACCGCGATGCCTCGACCAGCAGTTTTCAAATCTTTATACAAACGGAACTCGGTGTTCTCTTCTACAGGCTCACCATCATCCGGAGAGTCGACGGCGATGGCGCCACCTAGTAAGGCACTCATGCTTTCTAGTCTTACATCGACACCTTCAAAACCGATGCTGGCACCAATTCCACTGACGTTCCAGAATCGACTGCGGTTGTTAATGATATGTCGGTATTGATCCTGAATGTTGGCTTGAATAGTGATAGATTTTGCATCTTCATCTAGCTGGTAACTGTACACTTCACCGATTGGGATTTTCTTATAAACAATTTGAGAGCCAACCGATACACCACCTAAATCACGGCTTTTGAGCTTAATATTCAAACCTTGAGAAACGCGTAAATCTGTTGGGGCAGAGTCTAACGCATGGAATGTTGTCTCAAACTCTTGACCATCTCCGGGTTGAATCGAGATGTAGTTACCTGAGACGAGCGCATCCAGTCCGGAAACTCCCGTTAGGCTAGCTGTTGGTTTTACTAACCAAAAGCGTGTTTTATCGTTCAGTAACTTTGCAGCTTCAGGATAGATATCAGCATCGACATAAATACTGCCGAGATCTTCGGTGAGGTTAATGTCTCTTACCATGCCGACTTCTAATCCTTGGTAACGGATAGTGGTTCGGCCGGCGACAAGACCAGCGGCATCAGAAAAATAGATTTGCACTCGTTGTCCTGCATCGTGTATCGACTTCACAACAAGCCAGCCAGCTAAGACCATGGTCAAAATTGGCAACAGCCAAAGAGGAGATATGCCTTTACTCCGCTTTACATCTGGTACGTATGACGTTTGAGAACTGTTCTGATTACTCATTCATTGACTCTTTTTCTGATTGTTTTGGGCTTGTTTGGTCCCAGATTAGCCTTGGATCAATACTTTCTGCTGCAAGCATGGTCAATACAACGACAACACCAAATGCTACCGCGCCATATCCTGGTGTGAAATCCAGTATCTGACCACGATCGACTAACGTCATCATGATAGAAATAACAAACAAATCCATCACAGACCATTTACCGATCCATTTAACAACAAAGTAAACCATCATTCGTTGTCTCTTAAACACCGAACGTTTGAATTGGATGCAAAGCATGATGTAGGCGAGCCCAAGTATTTTAATCACCGGGACAACGATACTGGCAACAAAAATGATCGCAGCGATTCCATACATGCCGCTTTTTACCAAACCAGCCACGCCTGAAAAAATAGTGTCCTCCAAACGCTTACCATTGGTAAGCAAGATGGAAATAGGGATCAGGTTAGCGGGGAAGATGGCGACCGTTGCTGCGATGAGGTAAGCCCATGTTTTCTGAATGGAGTTTGGCTTGCGATGATATAACTCGTGATGACAACGCTGGCAATGGTCACCTTCAGGCTGGGACAAGTGGCATTCATGGCAATGCACATCTTTATGCTCAAAAGCATATAAACTTTCTGGTTTCCAAGCTTCCCAATAACGACGCACGCTGATTCTTGAAACTAACAAAACGGTAAATATCTGCAAAAGAACCAGACCAATTAACCCTGGGCCGACGAAAATGTCGGAATAATCTTGGAGTTTAAAACAGGAAATGGCGATGCTAACTAAGAACACATCCAACATAACCCAATGCTTCAAATGTTGAATTAGCCACAGTGAGATACGAAGCCCACGGAACCATCGTTGATGTAAAGAAATATGCGCCGTTACCACTGAAACACAAACCGTCAGTGGCGCTAGAGAGCTACAAAATAGAATGAGCAATGAAAGAAGAACAAATCCTTCTTCCATCAATGTGATCATCCCTGAGGGCAGGGTTGCCGGAATCATCACACCAAAGAGTCGGATGCTAATAAAGTTAAAAAAGTGCGATGGAATAAATAGTAGGATACAGGTTATCGCGACGGCTAGATTACCAGAGAGGCTAGGGCTACCTCCGCGATATAATTGTGTACCACAACGAGGGCAGTGTGCATTTTTGCCATGGGGTAAGTCGACGATGTCGACAGGCAATTCACAACCTTGGCACAAACGTACGTTATTGGGTTGCATGGCGTGCTTAGACAGAGAGGTCATAACGACCTCTCTAGCTTGAACGATTTAAGCGTGGGACTGTATGCCCCCATATAAGGTTTGATATAAGCCTTCTTGCTCAACTAACTCACCATGAGTACCTGTTTGCGTCACTTTCCCATCTTCAAGCACGTAGATCAAATCGGCTTGTTTCACAGCGGATAGTCGGTGCGCAACGATTAATGTTGTTCTACCACGTAAGAACTCGGTCAGTGCTTTGTGTAAAGCCGCTTCAGTAGCGGTATCTAGCGCAGACGTGGCTTCGTCTAAAATAACAAATTGAGGATTACTCAGCACCATTCTAGCAATGGCAAGCCGTTGTCGTTGACCTCCTGACAAACGAATGCCATTACGACCAACTTGAGTATCCAAGCCGTGGTTAAGTTGAGAAATTACATCATGCAGCTGAGCCACTTCAAGCGCACGCCAAAGTGACATTTCGTCAAAATTCCCACCAAGCGTTAGATTATGCCTCAAGGTATCGTTAAATAGTATAGGTTGCTGTAATACCACGGCAATTTTGTCGCGAATTACTTCAAAACCAATATCTTCTGTTAATTCATCATTAAAGCGAATGCTACCGGAGTTTTGACGGTAAACCCCAATAAGTAATTGTATCAAGGTTGACTTACCACCGCCGCTTGCACCAACCAACGCCACTTTCTTTCCTGCCGGCATATGTAAAGAAAGATTATCTAGGACTTTGTTTTCATTATTGTAAGAGAAATTAATGTCTTCTACTTTAACATCAACTTCTCTACCTTCTTTGAAAGGATTTACCTTAGGAACCGGTCTCTGCTCTTCTTCTAACTCTAATAAGTCGTTGATGCGTTTTAATGCGGCTTTAGCGCTGTACCAAGAAAACTGAATCCCAAGCAACTCTTGAACAGGAGAAAGCATGAACCATAGGTAACCAAAAACGGCAAATATTTGGCCAATAGTAAGGTCACTGAACATGACCATTAACATTGCGACAGCTCTGAATAATTCAAAGCCGATCAAAAAGAGAAGAAAAGAAACGCGACCAGCCGCTTCAGATTGCCAAGCATACTTGTCTGCATCAACGCGAACTTGGTTCGCACTGTCTTTGAGTTGTTGGAGGAATTCTCGCTCTTTATTGGCTGCGCGTAGTTGGTAGATTCCATCTAATGTTTCAACCAAACGGTTTTGGAAAATTTCAAAAGAATGATTTTCCTTCCGTTTCAGATGTTTAACCATACTGCCTAGTTTACGTGAGAAGTAAATGACAATAGGGTTAACTAACAGGATAAACAGACCAAGTCGCCAATCGAGCCAAAGTAGAACGATAGCAGTACCAATAACAGTCAGAAAACTGATAACGAATTTTGCTAACGTAGAACCAATAAATTTATCAATGGTCTCAATGTCAGTGATAAGGTGTGCGTTGATTCCTCCGCTACCTTTGGTTTCGTATTGTCGGATGCTGATACGGCCGAGTTTGTCGATCATTTTACTGCGCATCTCAAACGTGATGGTTTTTGAAATAAGCGTAAATTGTCGGCTTTGAAGGATATTTAATCCTTGGCTCGCAGCTCGCATAAGAACAACCAAGAACAGGGTGAAGAAAATATAGCCTGTCGGAGTGTGCCACGCTTCAGGGAGAATGGCATTCATGGCATCTAAGCCTTTTGCAGGTTGGTCCAATAAGACCTCATCAACCATCAAAGGCATGAGGAGGGGAATTGGAACACTAATCAAGGTTGCAAGCACCGCTATCAAGTTCGCTATGATCAGCTTGGACTCGTGCTTTTTTACTTGTGTTATCAACCAAGAACGGCTAATAGTGTCATTTTTCAGAAGCATTGTAATTGAGAATAAGTCCTATTATAAAGTAGGGCTGCATTTTAGCGCCATACATTGAGAATGGAAGCTTTTATAGTAAGTAGGAAGTTAATATGAACTTAGAACAATACCAAAGACTAACCAAACAAGCTGTTGCTCTAATTGAGTCTGAACCAGACTTTATTGCGAACCTAGCAAACTTGAGCTCATTGCTTTTCATGGAACTTGACGATCTTAACTGGGCAGGCTTTTACCTAACAAAAGGTGAAGAGCTTGTTCTTGGTCCGTTCCAAGGAAAACCAGCTTGTGTTCGTATCCCAATGGGTCGAGGCGTCTGCGGTACTGCTGCACAAACTAATACTATACAAAGAGTATACGACGTTCACGAATTTGAGGGGCATATTGCGTGCGATGCAGCGAGCAATTCAGAAATTGTGATTCCATTTTCTATTAATGGAAAGGTGGTTGGTGTACTTGATATTGATAGTCCAAGTATTGGCCGATTTAATGAAACAGACGAAGAAGGTCTCACTCATTTCATGGTTGAAGTAGAAAAGCTGCTTAATTCACACGCGAACGACGCATAAATTAGCCTTCGAGTGTGGTTTTTCCTTGGCATGTCACTATAATACGAGAATATTTTTTCTTAATGCTCGCGGAAATCCGCTCAAATCAGGACCCCTCATGACTGAAAAGTTAAAAAACAGCAAAGAAGTTATTGCATATATTGCTGAATGTTTCCCTAAGTGCTTTACTTTAGAAGGTGAAGCAAAACCTCTGAAAATTGGTATTTTTCAAGATCTTGCGGAACGTCTAAATGAAGACGAAAAAGTAAGCAAAACACAGCTTCGTGCAGCGTTAAGACAGTACACTTCATCATGGCGTTACCTACACGGTGTAAAACCAGGTGCAGTACGTGTAGACCTAGATGGCAACCCTTGTGGTGAGCTAGAAGAAGAGCACGTTGAACACGCGAAAGCGACACTTGCAGAAAGCAAGGCGAAAGTTCAGGCTCGTCGTAAAGAACAAGCACAAAAAGCTCGTGAAGAGGGTAAGGCGAAAGCGAAACCTGCGGCTAAAAAGCCTCAACAGCCTCGTCGTACTAATAAACCAAAAGTACAAAAACCAACTAAGCCTGTAGAAACGCGCGCTCTAAATGCTGATGAAATCACAGTAGGTAACGCAGTTAACGTGAACATGGGCAAAGGAAACATGGCAGCGACCATTGTTGAAATCAATAAGGATGATGTACGTGTTCAACTTGCTAACGGCCTACAAATGGTTGTGAAAGCGGAGCACTTGCGCGCATAAAGGAGATACTCCTACGCATGAATTGCCGTTCAAAAGTGACCCTGATTGCTGCTAGCTTATGGCTAGCAGCATCAGCTCAGGCTCTTGAAGCCAAACTACATAAAGATGACCTGCCGGTTCTTTCTCCTGAAGTTCAGCATGAAACAGCTAGCAAACGAGTCACCTCGCGATTTACCCGCTCTCATTATAAGCACTTCAGCCTCAATGATGATTTCTCTAAAGCGATCTTTGAACGCTATGTAGAGTTGCTTGATTACAATAGAAATATTTTCACTCAAGCAGACATCGATTCATTTAAAAATTGGTCAGTCGAGCTTGATGATCAGCTTAAATCGGGCAACAACCAAATTGCTTTTGATGTTTACAACCTCTCAATGCAGAAGCGCTTCGATCGTTTTGCTTATGCGTTAACTCTACTCGATGAAGAGATCAAGTTTGATACCGATGACGAGATAGAGTTAGACCGCTCTGAAGCCGCATGGCCAAAAGACGAAGCAGAGCTCAACGAGTTGTGGCGCAAGCGTGTGAAATATGACGCGTTAAATCTGAAACTGACTGGCAAAGAGTGGCCAGAGATTAAAGAAGTTTTAGAGAAGCGTTATAACAACGCGATGAAGCGCATCACACAGACCAACAATGAAGACGCATTTCAGTTATATATGAATGCCTTCGCGCGACAGGTTGACCCTCATACAAGCTACCTTTCTCCACGTAATGCCGAGCAATTTCAATCGGAAATGAACCTTTCTCTAGAAGGCATCGGCGCCGTTTTGCAAATGACAGACGATTACACAGTAATTCGTTCACTTGTTGTTGGCGGTCCGGCATCAAAGAGTAAGCAACTTGGTGAAGGGGACCGAATCACTGGTGTTGGACAAGACGGTGAAGAAATTGTCGACGTGATCGGTTGGCGTCTGGATGATGTTGTTCAGTTAATCAAAGGCCCTAAAGGCACAAAGGTTAATCTACAGATCTTGCCAGAAGGTAACGATGCTAAGAGTTACATTGTCACAATTGTTCGTGACAAAGTTCGCTTAGAAGATCGTGCGGTTAAGTCAGAAATCATCGAAAAAGACGGTAAGAAGATTGGTATTTTAGAAGTACCAAGTTTCTACGTCGGCTTATCGAAAGACACCGATAAATTACTAGCTGAGTTGAAAACCAAAAACGTTGACGGCGTAATCGTTGATCTACGTAACAATGGTGGTGGTGCGCTAACAGAAGCGACGGCATTGACAGGTTTATTCATTAAAGAAGGTCCTGTAGTTCAAGTTCGTGACAGCTATGGCCGCATCAAGGTGAATGCCGATACCGATGGAAAAGTGAGTTATGATGGCCCATTGACGGTGTTGATTAACCGCTACAGTGCTTCAGCATCTGAAATTTTTGCAGCGGCAATGCAAGATTATAATCGTGCAATCATCTTAGGTGAAAACTCTTTCGGTAAAGGTACAGTTCAGCAACATCGTTCACTGAATCATATTTACGATCTTTTCGATAAAGAGCTAGGCTACGTTCAGTACACGATTCAGAAGTTTTATCGTATTGACGGTGGAAGTACGCAAAATCGTGGTGTTGCACCAGATATTTCGTACCCAACGCCAATTGAGGCTTCTGAAACAGGTGAAAGTGTTGAAGACAATGCTTTACCTTGGGATCAGATTGATAAAGCACAATATCAAACGTTTCCAAGTAACGACGCCTTAGTTGAAAAACTTACTGCTCTTCATAACAAGCGTATTTCTGATGAAATGGAGTTCCGCTTTATCAATGAAGACATCGAGAAATATCGTAAAGAAAAAGACGATAATACTTTGTCTTTGAACGAAAAAGTTCGTAAAGCTGAATCGGATAAAGCGGAAGCCCTTCGATTACAACGCATAAATGAACGTCAAGTTGCTTTGGGTAAAAAAGCATTCAAAACATTGGATGACATACCAAAAGATTACGAGGCTCCTGATGTTTATTTAGATGAGTCTGTCGCGATTATGGTCGATCTACTTAAGCAGGAAAATCAGTCATAATAACTGGCAATTTAGAATAAAAAGAGTGAGTCTTTCAGATTCACTCTTTTTTTATGCCTTTTTGTCTTCCGCTGTCTCGATATCGAGCAAGATATTCGCTTATTTTCCCCCAATAATTTACGTGATCTACATCTAAAATTTCGCGAAAGTGAGGACTACTGGCTAAGCTAAAAGAAAACGATAAGGATGCCGATATGAAGTGGTTCTTTATTTTACTTAGCTTTTGCTGCTTTAGTGTGTTTGGTGGAGAAAACACCAGAGAAGATGAATTAAGTTACTTTGACACGCCGTTTCTCATCGGAGACTGGTATTTGATGAACCCAAACCCCGAAGAGTCGGCTGAAAACTTTCGTGCGATCAAACTCTCATTAGGTTCTGACTACAGCTTTTCTATTGATATTCAAAAGAAAGACTATTCCGTTGACCATTGGGAAGGGCTGTATAACGCAAATGAAGACACCATCGTTCTTGGTTTAAACACCGACGAGCCTCAAATTTATGCCTATCGCAACAACCATAATACGCTTGATCTTAATGGTGTAACATTCACTAAGGGATTATCCAATTCACTTGCAGGTATTTGGTCTAGCTCTCACGTATCTGGCGACGGTCTAGTGGCCAACAACATTAATCAGATGGATTTGATACTTCAACCTGATTTCGTGTTCATGTTTAGGGTTTCGAACGAAGAAGGGGATGAGTCCATCAAACAAGGTGTGTTTTACACAGAAGATGAGTTTCTGGTTCTGTTGTATGAAAATGGCGAGCATGGAACCACGTATAAGCTCAACAAGAATGAGCTAACGATCGAAGATTCCAATGGTGATATGTACGCCGTACTCAATAGAGTTACGCCATGATGCCTTTAACATACGCCAAATTACGCGTGCGTACGGTAAGTCATTAATGTTGTTTAAATGTTAATCAAAAAACGGAGCTAGAGCACTAAAAGCTCCGTTTTTTGATGGAAAGACTTGTATTCTGATACCACAACCCCTACAAATAGCTTATATAGTGATACCAGAACTGCATTTTTGATCATGCAGTCTGGTATTTTTGTTGTTCGACATACAAGGATTTATGCTCATGTCTCAAGCTCCCCAGGCCAAATATCGTAAAGATTATAAAGAGCCATCTCATGCGATTACTGATATCGATCTTACTTTTGATCTATATGACAATGACACAATCGTTACGGCGATATCAAAAGTTGCTCAAAAAAGCGATACAACAACGCTAGAACTCGATGGCGAAGGGCTTGAGCTACGCGCTGTAAAAGTAAATGGTGAGGATTGGGCTCATCACGAGGTGAAGGAGTCATCGCTGGTACTGACCGATCTTCCATCCGAGTTTGAACTTGAAATCGTCACCAAAATTGATCCTGAAGCGAATACAGCACTCGAAGGTTTGTACAAATCAGGCGGCGCATTTTGTACTCAGTGTGAGGCTGAGGGCTTCCGCCGTATCACGTACTATCTAGACCGTCCGGATGTTCTAGCAAAATACACAACAAAAGTGATCGCAGATAAAGCGGCTTACCCATATTTGCTGAGCAATGGTAACCGAATTGCAGAAGGTGATGCAGAGAACGGTCGTCATTGGGTTCAATGGCAGGATCCGCATCCAAAACCAGCTTACTTGTTCGCCCTTGTTGCAGGCGACTTTGATGTATTGCGTGACAAATATACAACGATGTCAGGTCGCAGTGTTGATTTAGAAATCTTTGTTGATAAAGGTAACTTAGATCGTGCAGGTCATGCGATGACATCGCTGATCAACTCGATGAAGTGGGATGAGGAACGCTTTGGCCTGGAATACGATCTGGATATTTACATGATCGTTGCTGTTGATTTCTTCAACATGGGTGCAATGGAAAACAAAGGTTTGAACATTTTCAACTCAAAATATGTTCTGGCGAATGATCAAACTGCGACAGATCGTGATTATTTAGGCATCGAAGCTGTGATCGGTCATGAGTACTTCCACAATTGGACTGGCAACCGTGTCACTTGTCGTGACTGGTTCCAACTAAGTCTAAAAGAAGGCTTAACCGTATTCCGTGACCAAGAATTCTCTTCTGACTTAGGCTCTCGTGCTGATAACCGTATTGATAACGTACGTATTATTCGTGGTCCTCAATTTGCGGAAGATGCAAGCCCAATGTCTCACCCGATTCGTCCTGACAAAGTCATTGAGATGAATAACTTCTACACGCTAACGGTCTATGAAAAGGGCAGCGAAGTTATTCGTATGTACCATACACTCCTTGGCGAAGAGGGCTTCCAAAAAGGAATGAAACTTTATTTTGAACGTCACGATGGTACCGCCGCGACGTGTGAAGACTTTGTTTCTGCAATGGAAGATGCCACCGGTGTTGATTTAAAACAGTTCCGTCTGTGGTACAGCCAATCGGGTACACCAACGCTGCGCGTAAATAGCGAATACAACGCTGATGCAAAAACTTACGCACTAACGGTAGAGCAATTTACGGAGCCGACGCAAGACCAAGCAGAAAAACAAGCGCTGCATATTCCGTTCGATATCGAGTTGTATGATTCGAAAGGTCGAGTTATCCCACTGGTGATTAACGGTGAATCTGTTCATAACGTGCTGGATATTAAACAAGATAAGCAAACGTTCGTATTTGAAAATGTCGAAGAACAGCCAGTGCCATCTTTGTTGCGTGAATTCTCGGCACCAGTCAAATTAGAATACGATTACAGCGATGACGAGTTAGTCTTCTTGATGAAGCACGCAACGAACGATTTTGCTCGATGGGACGCTAGCCAAATGCTATTGGCTAAATACATTCGTCAGAATGTGAAAAACGTTCAAGCGGGACAAGAAGTATCGCTTTCTGAAGGTGTGATAGATGCTTTCCGCGGTGTGCTGTTGGATGAAACGCTTGAGCCAGCTTTCATTGCTCAAGTTTTCTCTATGCCTTCAATCAATGAGATTACTGGTTGGTACCAGCAAATTGATATCGATGCCGTAGACAAAGTGCTAAACAGCATTACAGTGTCACTTTCTAAGGAATTAGAAGATGAGCTAAGTGCGACTTATCACACGCTTAAGCAAACAGAGTATACGATCGACCATGCTGCTATTGGCAAGCGTGCTTTACGTAACCGTTGCCTTCAGTACCTAGCATATACGGAAAAAGGTAATGATTTAGTCAACGCGCAGTACGCATCTGCAAATAACATGACAGATACGATTGCTGCGATGAGTGCCGCAAATAACGCTCAGCTCGAGTGTCGTGAAGCACTTATGGCTGATTATAGCGATAAATGGAAGCACGATGGTTTGGTTATGGATAAGTGGTTTGCACTTCAAGGTAGCAATCCTGCAGAGGATGCTCTTGAAAAAGTAAAAGCAACCATGAACCACGAAGCATTTAGTTTGAAAAATCCGAACCGTACGCGCAGCTTAATTGGCTCGTTCTTAAGTGCGAACCCTGTACGTTTCCATGATAAATCCGGTGTAGGTTACCAGTTTGCCGGTGAAATTCTTCGCCAACTAAATGATTCGAACCCACAAGTAGCTTCTCGAATGATTGATCCTTTGCTTAAGTTCCGTAAATACGATGAAGCTCGCCAAGCAATGATTCGTGCAGAACTTGAAAAGCTCAAAGCAATGGATAATCTTGCTAAAGATCTATTCGAAAAAGTGACTAAAGCACTAGACGAATAGTAAACAAAACAATAGGGTGGTCATTTAGACCACCTTATTTGTTTATGTCACTTAGTTTTCACTTCATGAACTATTACTACTTCAATCTCAACATTTCATATCAAACGTTTTTATCTCATTATTCTGGTGCGGCAAGTGTTGTTCAAGTTGTCACACACAACGGTTTGCGTTTGCAGTTACCCGCCGCGAGATTTAGACCATTTCTTAGTCAATTGGGCGTTAGAGGCCAGTTTAGACTAACAACTGACCAAAATAATAAGTTTCTTAAGTTAGAAACTCTGTGATGTATTGTATTTGCAGAGAGTTAAATAGGAATCTTAGTCACAGAATCGGACATTTCACCTCTTACCACTACGATTAGTTGTTAAACATTTGTAATTATGCTTTTACAATGGGCACATGCATTACCTATGCTTAGTTTCTAAGGTAACAACCTAGCTACTAAGTCCCCCTACAAAACAACAATTCTAATGTGGAGTGTGAATATGACCGCGCGTGAAAATGTAGTGCCGGTTCTGCTTGAAAAGGTTTACCAACTGATTCAAGACAAACTCGAGCTTTCTCACCAAACGCTTGTAACTAAACTTGCTCAACACTTATTCAGTAACATTGCTGATGATGATCTAATTCAGCGAAACGAATCCGACCTTTATGGTGCTGTCGTTAGCCTTTGGCACCATATCAATGAAAAAAAACCAGAAGAGATTTCGGTTCGAGTATTTAACCCGACCGTAAGTCGTCAAGGCTGGCAATCCACACACACAATCGTAGAAATTGTTGTTCCAGATAGTCCATTCTTAGTGGACTCAGTCAAAATGGCTTTAGCGCGTTTGGATCTTGTTTGTCACCTAATGTTGAATAACCCAACACAGATTCAGCGTGATAAAAAAGGCCAAGTTACAGACGTAAACGGTGAGGGTGGTGTTCTTCAATCACTTTTCCACATAGAGGTAGACCGCCTTACTAGTAAAGACGAGATGCAAGCGCTTAAAGAAGAGCTGTTAAGAATTCTATCTGATACTCGCTTAGTCGTTGATGACTGGAAGCAGATGGTTGATAAGCTTAAGTTTGTTACTGATGAACTTGAGAAAAATAAAGATCGTGTTTCTATCCAAACTGATCGTATGGATGAAACGATCGCATTTCTTCGTTGGCTAGAAGATCATAACTTTACCTTTATGGGTTATAAAGATTATAACTTAAAAGAGGTCAATGGTGATACCGAACTTGTTCCTGCTAAAGAAAAAGGACTAGGTCTGTTTGCTGATGACAAGCGCGTGCGTAGCGTCAAGCTCTCTGAATTATCAGATTCAGCGCGATTAGAAGCGAAAAAACCATACGCTCTGATCATCACCAAAGGTAACAAAGCATCTCGTATCCACCGTCCGGCTTATACTGATTACATCGGTATTAAGAAGTTTGATGAAAACGGTAAAGTAATAGGTGAGCATCGCTTTACTGGTTTATATACCTCCGCCGTTTACAACCAAGCGGTACAAAGTATTCCTCTGATCCGTGAAAAAGTTGACCGTATCCTTGAAGCAAGTGGATACCGTCACGGATCATACTCATACAAAGCATTGCACAATATCTTAGAAAACTACCCACGCGACGAGTTGCTTCAAGCTAATGAAGAAGAGCTGCTTGAGGTGGGAATGGGCGTTGTACAAATGCAAGATCGTGACTTGCTGCGTTTGTTTGTTCGTAAAGACCCATTTGGTCGTTTCTTCAGTTGCATGGTTTATGTCACTAAAGATCGTTACAACACAGAATTGCGTCGTCAAACTCAACGCATTCTTAAGCAGTACTTTGGTTGCGAGCAAGAGGTTGAATTTACAACGTACTTCTCAGAAAGCCCACTAGCGAGAACACATTACATTGTTCGTGTAGACAATAACAACATTGACGTAGACGTGAAAAAGATCGAGCAAAATCTAATGGAAGTTTCTACCTCTTGGGATGACAGACTAAAAGAATCCATCATTGCTAACTTTGGTGAAAGCAAAGGCCTTCCTCTTTCAAAAGAATATATGAGTGCGTTCCCTCGCTCATACAAAGAGGACATGATGCCAGGTTCTGCGGTTGCAGATATCGAGCGCTTAGAAGCGTTAAGTGATGATAATAAACTTGGCATGTTGTTCTACCGACCTCAAGAAGAGGGTGCAGATTCCAAAGCTGTCCGCTTAAAGTTATACCATCGCGATGAACCAATTCACCTTTCTGACGTAATGCCGATGTTGGAAAACCTTGGTTTGCGTGTGATTGGCGAATCGCCATATGAGATCGAGAAAAACAACGGGCAGACTTTCTGGATCCTTGACTTCTCTATGCTGCATAAGAGCGAGAAAACCGTTGACCTTCGTGAAGCTCGTGACCGTTTCCAACAAGCATTTGCTGCCATTTGGGCGGGTAATCTTGAAAGTGATGGTTTCAACCGATTGTTATTAGGTGCGTCTTTATCTGGCCGTGAGATTTCCATTCTTCGCGCTTACGCACGATACATGCGCCAAGTCGGCTTCCCATTCAGTCAGCAGTACATCGAAGACACGCTAAGCCACTACCCAGACTTAGCGACAGGTCTAGTCAAGCTGTTCACCAAGCGATTTGATCCGAAACACAAAGGCAGCGAGAAAGGCCAAAACGATCTAATTAAAAAGCTAACAGAGCAGTTGGATCGTGTAGAGAGCTTGGATGATGATCGTATTATTCGTCGTTATATTGAAATGATCATGGCGACGCTTCGTACCAACTACTACCAAGTAGACGAGAATAAGCAGCCTAAGCCTTGGTTATCTTTGAAAATGAAGCCAAGCGATATTCCTGAGATTCCGCAGCCTGTACCTGCATTCGAGATCTTTGTTTACGCACCAGATATTGAAGGTGTTCACCTTCGTGGTGGAAAAGTGGCTCGTGGTGGTTTGCGTTGGTCAGATCGTCAAGAAGACTTCCGTACGGAGATTCTTGGCTTAGTAAAAGCGCAACAGGTTAAGAACACTGTAATTGTACCAGTTGGTGCAAAAGGCGGCTTCGTTTGTAAACGCCAGCCATCTCTCACCACTCGTGATGAAATTTTTGCGGAAGGTCAGCGTTGTTACAAACGCTTTATCCGTGCACTGCTAGATGTGTCAGATAACATCATTGAAGGAGAGGTGGTACCACCACAAAACGTTGTTCGTCACGATGAAGATGACCCATATCTAGTAGTGGCTGCCGATAAAGGCACAGCAACCTTCTCAGATTTGGCAAACTCTGTTTCTGCAGAATACAACTTCTGGCTAGGTGACGCATTCGCTTCAGGTGGTTCAAACGGTTACGATCACAAAGCAATGGGTATCACCGCAAAAGGTGGTTGGGAATCTGTTAAACGTCACTTCCGTGAAATGGGCATCAACTGTCAGACCACTGATTTTACTGCAATCGGTGTAGGTGATATGGCAGGTGACGTGTTCGGTAACGGTATGCTGTTATCGAAGCATATTCGATTGCAAGCTGCGTTTAACCACATGCACATCTTTATTGATCCAAATCCAGATTCAGCCAGCAGCTGGGAAGAGCGTAACCGCTTGTTTAATCTGCCAAGATCAAGCTGGGAAGATTACAACAAAGACTTGATCTCTCAAGGTGGTGGCATCTTCTCTCGTCGATCAAAATCGATCCAGTTGACGCCAGAAATTCAGAAAATGTTAGGTACGAAGAAAGCATCTTTAGCGCCTAACGATCTGATAAAGATGATCTTGAAAATGAAAGTCGATCTTCTTTGGAATGGTGGTATCGGCACTTACGTTAAATCATCGACAGAAACTCATACAGATGTTGGTGACCGTGCTAACGACATGCTGCGCATTGACGGCCGTGACTTAAGAGCCAAAGTGGTTGGCGAAGGTGGTAACTTGGGTATGACTCAGCTTGGTCGTATCGAATACGCACTAACTGGCGGTCGAGTGAACACGGACTTCGTTGATAACGTAGGTGGCGTTGACTGTTCGGATAATGAAGTCAACATCAAGATCTTCCTCAATGGACTGGTTTCAAATGGCGATCTTACGGTTAAGCAACGTAACCAAATTCTAGAGTCTATGGAAGACGAAGTGGGTGAAATTGTCTTGGATGATGCTTACCGTCAGTCGGAGTCGATCTCTGTTACTGAACAGCAAGGTGTTGGCATTGTTAAGGAGCAAATTCGATTCATCCACACTATGGAGAAAGCAGGGTACTTGGACCGTGCTCTCGAATACATTCCTGATGATGAAACGCTAATCGAGCGTGAAAAACAGGGACTAGGTCTGACTCGCCCTGAGCTATCAGTGTTAGTTGCCTACGGTAAAATGGTACTTAAACAGCAACTTGTTACGGATGAAATCGCAAATGATGAATTCCATGCAAAACAACTTGTTGAATATTTCCCAAGTGCGTTACGACGTAACTATAAAGATCAAATGGTTAATCACCCACTGCGAGCTGAAATTATCGCTACAGCATTGGCTAACCAGATGGTTAATGAAATGGGCTGTAACTTCGTTACTCGTTTGCAAGAAGAAACTGGTGCAAGTGTTGTCGATATTGCCAACGCTTACAGTGCGGCTAGAGAAATCTTTGATTTAGAAGAAATCCTCAAGCAAACTCGCAAACTTGATAACGTTGCGACAGCGCAAGCTCAATACGAAATTATGTTTTACGTGCGCCGAGCACTGCGTCGAATTGCACGCTGGTTGCTTCGTAACCGTAGCGGCAAATGCACGGTCGGTGAGTTGATTGCTATCTACAAGCAAGATGTCAATGTTATTACTGAAACCCTAGACACTATGTTAGTTGAGTCTGAAGTTGAAGAACACAATGAGTTGGCTCAAGGTTGGATAGAGAAAGGGGTTGAAGAGAAACTCGCTCACCAAGTTGCCCGCTTATCAAGCTTACAATCTGCACTGGATATTTCATCAGTAGCAAGTGAAACAGGTAAAACGGTTGAGCAAGCATCGAAACTCTACTTTAACTTGGGTGACCGTTTATCGTTGCATTGGTTCTTGAAGCAAATTAATAGCCAAGCCGTTGATAACAACTGGCAAGCACTTGCAAGAGCGGCATTCCGTGAAGATCTGGACTGGCAACAACGTCAACTTACCGCTCAGGTACTGACTTGTGGCTGCTCAACCGAAGAGCTTGACGTGATGGCTGCGTTAGAAGATTGGATTGAAACTAACGAGCAATCGTTGCACCGCTGGGAGAGTATCTTAAACGAGTTCAAAGTTGGCTCAGTACACGAATTTGCTAAGTTCTCTGTAGCACTTCGAGAGCTAGTACTTTTAAACCTCAACTGCTCATCGAAAGAGTAGTGGAATAATCAAGTCATAAGTATAAGCCTCGTTATTTAACGGGGCTTTTTATTATCTATTATTCACATTTGGAACGAAAATAGTTACATTGTCACATTGAGTTGAAATTAAAACAGAGTGAAATCGATTGCTTTTAAGCGGTTAGTTACGATTTTTATCGCAGAAACTTGATTGTAATTGTTTGTTTTATATTTGAAAATCTTATAAAGATATAGGTTTTTACTTATTACGTTCATTTTCATTGAATTACGATGAAAAACGGTAAATAATATTGTCCCGTTTATACGGGGCTTTTTTCTTTCGGAGGCACAATGCTTTACCGTCTAGCCAGAACTGGCTTTTTCCAACTCGATGCCGAGAAGGCACATGATCTTGCAATCAAGAACTTCCAACGCTTTAACGGCACACCACTTGATCTCTTTTACCGCCAACAGTTACCAACTCGTCCAGTTGAGTGTATGGGTCTAACATTCCGTAACCCTGTTGGTCTTGCGGCTGGTTTAGATAAAAACGGCGAATGTATTGAAGCATTTGATGCCATGGGCTTTGGCTTTGTCGAAGTCGGCACTGTAACGCCACGACCACAACCAGGTAATGATAAACCACGTCTATTCCGTTTAGTGGAAGCAGAAGGGATCATCAACCGCATGGGCTTTAATAACCTAGGCGTTGATAATTTGATCGAGAATGTTAAACGAGCAAAATTCAATTGTGTTCTCGGAATTAATATCGGTAAAAATAAAGATACGCCAATTGAGAAAGGGGCAGAGGACTACCTGATTTGTATGGAAAAAGTGTATGAGTATGCTGGCTATATTGCAGTAAACATCTCATCGCCAAACACTCCAGGCCTTCGTTCACTTCAATATGGTGAAGCCCTTGATGAACTGCTTTCCGAATTAAAGGCGAAACAAGCGGAGTTATCAGAGAAGTACAACAAGTACGTCCCGTTAGCATTAAAGATTGCGCCAGATTTAAGTGACGATGAAATCTGCCAAATTTGCGATTCTTTATTGAAAAACAATATAGATGGTGTGATCGCGACTAACACAACTTTGGATCGCACGATCGTAGAAGGGATGAAACACGCCAATGAGGCAGGTGGCTTGAGTGGTCGCCCTGTGCAATCACGCTCTACGGAGGTCGTACGTAAGCTTCATGAAGAGCTTGGAGACAAACTTCCAATTATCGGTGTTGGTGGTGTAGATTCCTATGTTGCAGCCAAAGAAAAGATCATGGCAGGCGCTAAGCTTGTTCAAGTCTACACTGGCTTTATTTACCACGGCCCAGGTCTCGTACGTGATATTGTTAAGAATCTTTAACATATACATCAAAAACTACTGAAAAATCAGTACCTGTTACATAAAAAAGAGGACTTTGTTTCCTCTTTTTTTTTATCCGTTCGTTTGTAGAATTTAAAAATCACGAGTAGGTAATTAAGCGTCTTACCTCTTTACCACTGATTTAACTAGTCAAGAGAGAACGGAATAATGCTTAAACCCAGCGACAAATGGAATTGGTATTTTGACGAGCAAAAAGCTTGCTTAATGCTGGATCTGGGGGAGGAAATGATTTTCCAAACCAATCTATCCCGAAAATTGTTGGTTAACTGTGCCTTCTCAAACAGTGAATTTACCGTTGATGACGCCAGCGCATTTCAAACGTTTAATGAGCGCATTCGCTGCCTCGATATCAGTGAATATCGCCAAGCTGAATTAACACTGTATTGTGTTGCTGCAAAGCGTTTTCATAAACCTGTACAGCCTAAGAGCTGGTTCTTCGATGCACAGTCCTCTGATTATGAACCTCAAGAAGGGGACATGGTCTTCCTCACAAATCAATATTCTGATGGTATGTTCATCGTTCTAGAACCAGGCGAAACATCGAGCTTATGTGCTTATGTTAACCAAGAAGCCTTTGTTCTTGATGGCAATAAGGCGCTTCAATTTGGGCAGCCGATTAAAGTAATGCATGATCGCATGGCTTGTGCAAACCACCTCTTTGCAATGACCCCTATGGCAATGGTGGGTTAAAGCTGTTTAATTTTTCTTTATTTCGTTCCTTTGTTTGCCTTAATCGACCTTACTGGGTCGATTTTTTTTGTCCTTTCCTCTGACACTCCAATCCGAAAGACCATGAAACTGTTTGTTTTCTATGCATGCAAACATGAAGCTGGTCACTTTTATTTTACTTATTTCAATTTGATTACTCCTTTAATTAGGCAACCTAGCGCCTAAAACAACCCTATTTATTCCCCTATAAAGGGCATTTGTAAGTAATTTACATCAACTAATCCAAACTGGTGTATACCAAAATGCATGTAAATAAGTATTCACTTCTTCTAAAGGAAACAAAATACGTTCATAAATGAAAAACATTCAAACTAAAGATGTTGAAAGTTTTAGATCATTTGAGTGGTGATGATTTGAACTAACGGGTGGGAAAATACCTTTAAAAACGAGGCATTGATCGTAAAGTCAGGTATAATTGAAGCCATTTTTTATCAGCGAAAGAACACTATGAATCAATATCTCGCGGTAACTTCAAATGGCATGGAAAATTTGCTTGTTGAAGAACTGACTAAACTAGGCATTGAAAATGCGAAACCAGTACAGGCAGGCGTAAAATTTAAAGCGACAAACGAACAGGTTTATCGCTGTTGTTTGTGGAGCCGTTTAGCGTCTCGATTTGTACGTGTTTTATCTGAGTTCACGTGTAACAACGACATGGACTTGTATCTATCCACTTCCACTATTAACTGGGTTAACCAATTTCATAGCTCTAAACGCTTTGTTGTGGACTTTAACGGCACAAACCGTGAGATTAGAAATAGCCAATACGGGGCTATGAAGGTCAAAGATGGCATCGTAGATTGCTTTGAGAATAAAGGCTTGCCACGTCCTAATATCAGCAAAGAACGCCCAGATATTCGTATTCACGTTCGTTTGCATAAAGATAAAGCGTTGCTTGGGGTAGACATGGTAGGTAGTGGTCTTCATCAGCGTGGTTATCGACCAGAATCGGGTCGTGCGCCATTACGTGAAACGCTTGCTTCTGCGATTATCATGCGTTGTGGCTGGGATGGGCATCAACCATTACTCGATCCAATGTGTGGTTCTGGTACTTTGCTTATTGAAGCGGCAATGATGGCAGCCAACATGGCACCTGGCGTTAAGCGCAAACAATGGGGCTTCGAAGTTTTGGAAGACTTTGAACCGGAGACCTGGGCTGAGATTAAATCAGAGGCTAATGTTCAAGCTAGACGGGGTGTCAAGAAAGTTGACGCTAAGTTTTTTGGATTCGATAACGACCCCAAAGTATTAAAAGTCGCTCAAGAAAACGCCCGCAGAGCAGGTGTTGAAGAGTTGATTGAGTTTGCGCAAGGTGATGCTGCAACTATTACTCGTCCCGCAGGATTTGAACACGGTGTTATCGTTTCAAACCCACCTTACGGTGAGCGTCTAGGAACTGAGCCGGGGCTGATTGCGCTCTATACCGCATTCGGTGGACAGCTAAAATCTGAGTTTGGCGGATGTAAAGCATCTATCTTCTCTAGCTCAGACGAGCTCTTGAGTTGCCTTCGTATGCGCGCTGATAAACAGTTTAAATTGAACAATGGTGCGTTACCGTGTCACCAAAAGAACTACAGCATTGCCGAGCGCAGCGCTGATGAAGTTAAAGGTGCAGATACTAACGTTCAAATCGCACCAGACTTCTCAAACCGTTTGAAGAAAAACATTGGCAAGATTGGCAAGTGGGCTCGTAAAGAGAAACTAGACTGCTATCGTATCTACGATGCAGACCTTCCAGAATATAACGTAGCGATCGACGTGTACGGCGATCAAATTGTGATTCAAGAGTACGCAGCACCTAAGAACATCCCTGAAGAAAAAGCCAAGCGTCGTCTAACGGACATTATCCGTGCGACGATTCAGGTGACCGGTGTCGAAGCGAACAAAGTTGTACTGAAAGTTCGTGAGAAGCAGAAAGGTCGAAGCCAGTACCAAAAATTAGGTCAGGTATCAGAGACGCTCGAAGTAAACGAGTACGGTGTGAAGCTGATCGTGAACCTTCATGACTACCTAGACACAGGCCTGTTCTTGGATCATAAGATCACTCGTCGTCGTCTTGGCGAAATGGCACAGGGTAAAGATTTCCTTAACTTGTTTGCTTACACTGGTAGTGCAACAGTGCACGCTGCAGTTGGTGGTGCGCGTTCCACTACAACTGTCGATATGTCAAACACCTACTTGAACTGGGCGAAAGACAATATGCAGCTTAATGGCTGTGTAGGGCGCCAACATAAATATGAACAAGCGGACTGTTTGCAATGGCTAGAAAACGCAAAAGGTGAGTACGACTTGATCTTTATTGACCCACCTACGTTCTCTAACTCTAAGCGTATGGAAACATCATTCGATGTACAACGTGACCACATTAAGCTAATGAAGAACCTCAAACGTTTACTGAGAAGTGAAGGCACAATCGTATTTTCAAATAACAAACGTCACTTCAAGATGGATGAAGAATCACTCGCTGAATTGGGTTTGAAGGCTCAGAATATTTCTTCTCAAACGTTACCATTAGATTTTGCGCGTAATAAACAGATTCATAACTGTTGGCTAGTAACGCACGCGTAGTATAAACAAAAGGATTAATACGTGCTGATATTGTATAGCACGGAGGGATGCCATCTTTGTGAGATGGCATTTGCTCTAGTAGACCAAGTCGGTTTGGCCGAGCAAACAGATATCATCGATATTGCGTTCGATGATGTACTATTTTCTCGTTACGGCGTCACAATACCCGTCTTAAAATATCAAGATTCTGAGTTGAACTGGCCGTTTGACTTAGAACAACTCACACATTGGTTGGATAATAATGGCATTACTTACCATTCATAACGCACAACTTGCATTTGGTGACCACCCATTGCTAGATAAAGCGGAGTTCGCTCTTCAAGAAAACGAACGCGTTTGTTTAGTTGGTCGTAACGGAGCAGGTAAGTCCACGTTAATGAAAGTGCTTGCCGGCGACATTTTGTTGGATGATGGCAAGATTCAAATAACTCAAGACGTAGTAGTTTCTCGGCTTGAACAAGATCCACCGCGCAATCAAGAGGGTACGGTTTACGAATACGTATCTGGCGGTTTGGCTGAAATCGGCGAACAATTGAAGATCTATCACGATCTTCTCGATCTTGTTGCTCAAGACCCAAGTGAGAAGAACATTAACCGTTTGGCGAAAGTTCAAGAGCAACTTGATCATTCTAACGCTTGGCGCTTTGATGACCGTGTTAAGAACGTACTTGGCGCTTTAAAACTAAGCCCAGAAACCAAACTGACCGATCTATCCGGTGGCTGGCAACGTAAAGCTGCTTTAGCTCGTGCGCTGGTTTGTGATCCTGATGTATTGCTTCTTGATGAACCAACAAACCATCTCGATGTGACAACGATCGAATGGTTAGAGAACTTCTTAAAAGACTTCAAAGGCTCGATCATCTTTATTTCTCACGACCGTGCATTCATCAAGTCGATGGCGACACGCATCGTCGACTTAGATCGCGGTCAATTAGCTTCTTTCCCTGGTAATTACGAACAGTATTTAAATAACAAAGAAGAAATGCTTCGCGTCGAAGAAATGCAAAATGCTGAGTTCGATAAGAAACTAGCTCAGGAAGAAGTGTGGATTCGTCAAGGCATTAAAGCACGTCGTACTCGTAATGAAGGCCGTGTTCGAGCCCTTAAAAAGCTTCGTGAAGAGCGTCGTGACCGTCGTGAAGTTCAAGGTAAAGTTAACCTAAACATCGATGATGCTTCTCGTTCAGGTAAGATTGTATTTGAAGCAGAAAATGTATCTTTTGCTTACGAAGGCAAGACAATTGTCGACGACTTTAGCTTTAACATCATGCGTGGTGACCGTATTGCACTTATCGGACCAAATGGCTGCGGTAAGAGTACGGTACTTAAATTGCTACTAGGGCAATTGGAAGCGCAGTCTGGTCGTTTACACTGCGGAACAAAATTAGAAGTCGCGTACTTTGATCAGTACCGAGAGATTTTGGATCCAGAAAAGACAGTGATCGATAACTTAGCGGATGGGAAACAAGAAGTAATGGTTGGGGGACGTCAGCGTCATGCGCTGAGTTATCTTCAAGACTTCTTATTTGCACCTAAGCGCGCCAGAACCCCGGTTAAGGCACTTTCTGGTGGTGAGAAAAACCGATTATTGCTAGCCCGTATCTTGTTGAAACCAAACAACTTACTTATTCTTGATGAACCAACTAACGATTTGGATATCGAAACGTTGGAACTTTTAGAAGAAATGCTTGCCAATTATCAGGGTACATTATTGTTAGTGAGTCACGACCGTGAGTTCGTAGACAACACAGTAACAACCAGCTGGATTTTTGAGGGTAACGGTATAATCGAAGAGTTCGTTGGTGGTTATCATGATGCTAAACAGCAGCGTGACCAAGTTCTTGCTTCGCGCAGTCAGGTTGAAAAACCAACGAAGAAAGAGAAAGTGGTTGAGGAAACTCCCAAAACTACGCAACCTAAGAACAATTCGAAGAAGTTATCGTATAAGCTGCAAAGAGAATTAGAGGCTCTACCAGCTAAACTTGAACAATTAGAGTCGGATATCGAGAGCCTTCAGGAGCAAGTGAACGATCCAGAGTTCTTTGCTAAACCTGTAGAGCAAACTCAGCCGGTATTGGAACAGCTTGCTGCACTAGAGCAGGAGTTGGAAATCGCATTCGAGAGATGGGAAGAACTCGAAGCAATGCAACAGGATAGTTAAGAATTCAATGAATTGTAGTAATAAATTCAAATTGACCGCCATTGCAATGATGGTTGGTACCACAATGAACGCACAGGCGGCATTGTATCAAGTTGTTGAGGTTTCACCTCAGGATCATGGTTCAAACGGTGACTACCAAACGGCTTACGGGGTTGCAATTCAACAGGGCAATGCAGGTACAGATCCTTCAACAGGTTCACCTTTCGCTCTAGGCTGCTTTGATGCAGCAGCAAACTGCACGCCAGAGCAGTTTAAACTTGCAATGGAAACTCGCACTACACCGATTTCAGCGACACAAGCCGTGGATGGGAACAGCTATCGTGAAGAAATCCCATTCGGATTAGACGCTGGCTTTTATTACATCCAAGAACTCAAAGACTTTGAGCGTTACTGTTACAACCAGCTTCGCTATTCCACCTGTGACTCTTGGGCTTCAGTAAACTGGACGCCGTGGAACAAAGAACGTAGTAAAGACTTTACTTCTAATGCGTTAGCGTTCATAGAAGAAGATTCTGCTGCTTATAAAAATGAATATAACAATGTTATCAACCAGCTTACCGAGGATGGTGCAGCTGTCGGTAATCAGAGTAAAGTTAGCACAGAAAATACTTCTACATTAGAAACACGAAATACCGTAGTTGCACCAGTAGAGCCAAATATTCTTACTGGCGATGGTGACGCAAGTGTTGTGCAAAGCCATGCTTGGAGCACAGACGGCAATTTTACTGTTGGCAGTGTTTCTCGAACAGCAAGCAATACCAATGGATCTCACCACACATCAAAAGCAGCGATTTGGGATCAAAGCGGAACCGTCAGTGAATTGGCTTGGCCAAGTGGCACATCTAAAGATGGAGAAAGGTTAGCTCAAGGGAGCATGCGTGACCTGGTCACTGATGGAACTACGGTCTATGGCGTAGGTTACAACACTTACAGTGATGATAACTACCTGAATGCGACTGTTTTTGTTGGAACTCTAGAAGCCGAAGGTAGCGTTGAAAACGCAACTTGGAAAAATAAAGTTGTTGTAGGAGCTAGACAGCGCGAAGGTGATGATACGGTTCATACAAACTCACGATTAACCGACGTTAACTCTAATTTTGTTGCTATTGGTGAAGCGAAACGTTCGGGCGGATACTTAATGCCAACGGGCTCTGCTCCGAATCGTCTCTTTATCGTAGATGATGTTCGTAAGGATTCTATTAGCGCTTTTTACCCAACTACTGGCATTTTCTTTAGCGGTGCGGGCGGTAAGATGGGCGGTATCAACTCTTACAATGAGATCGTCGGGCAACTTGATGCAGAAACGACTCGTGAAGACGATGGCAAGCCACGTCGTAAGCGCGGTTTTATCTATCCATATAGCCTAGGTGGCGAGACTAGTGAACGTGCTGCAACATTGTTTAATGGAAAAGCTTGGTTCCTAGACAGTTTGACTAATGGCGGTGATTACTCTGAACAAAACAATCAGTTTCGTATTATCGACGCAACTGATATCAATGATGCAGGTGTGATCTCTGGTACTGCTATGAAATGTGCAGGTGGTTATAGCACAACAGCAAACAATGCGACATGTAGCTCTGAAGAGCAAATTGTAGCCGTCAAACTAGTACCTATTGCTGACGCAACGAAGGACGACATCGTATCTCGAAGCATTGACTCAACGACGACAGAGCGTCAAGGTGCAGGTCTTGGTTGGTTAGCTTTGACCATGCTTGGATTGTTTGGGTTCCGTAGAAAATAGTTAAAAATCGTCAGTAATTTTTAAATCAAGCAGAGGCTCACACATTTGAGTCTCTGCTTTTTTTATGCCTTGAGAAATTGCCTACTTTGATCGATTCTTATAAGTGGAGTCATAAAAACTCCATCAAAGTTTCACAATAACAGCTGTACGTTAGTAAATGGACCTGTATGAGGAATTAACTATGAAGAGACAAAAGCGTGATCGCCTAGAACGAGCTCAATCTCAAGGCTACAAAGCTGGGTTGAATGGAAGGTCTCAAGAGGCTTGCCCATATCAACAAGTTGATGCTCGGTCGTATTGGTTAGGTGGTTGGCGTGATGCCAGAGATGAAAGACAATCTGGTCTCTACAAATAAACTCTCCACATACAAAAAGAAGGATTCGAAAGGGCTCTACGGAGCCTTTTCTACATTATAGGGACATAGGGAAGTAGGTTAACACTCGATAACAAAAAGGCTCCTAAATAGGAGCCTTAATAAATCGATTAAAATCGTGATTAGAAGCTTGAAGTGTCTTGGAACAAGCCAACTTTCAAATCTTTTGCTACGTAGATTTCTTTGCCGTCCACACATACTCGACCGTCGGCCAAACCCATCACAAGTTTACGGTTTACAACGCGTTTCATGTGGATTTCGTACGTCACTTTTTTCGCTGTTGGCAGGATCTGACCTGTAAACTTCACTTCTCCAACACCCAGAGCACGACCTTTTCCTTTGCCTCCAACCCAGCCAAGGAAGAAACCAACAAGTTGCCACATCGCATCAAGGCCAAGACAACCCGGCATTACAGGGTCGCCAGGGAAGTGGCAGTCAAAGAACCACAAATCTGGAGTAATATCCAATTCCGCCAAGATCAAACCTTTACCAAAATCGCCTTCAGTCTCAGACATTTTAGTAACACGATCCATCATTAGCATGTTTGGCGCAGGAAGCTGAGGGTAACCAGGCCCAAACAGTTCGCCTTGGCTAGAAGCAAGTAGATCGTCACGGTTATAAGAATCACGTTTGTTTTGCATTATCAATTACTCCAATTTTTGATAGCTGCATCTTAGTGAACACGTGTACGCTAAACAACTCCGATCAGTACTAGACAAACCAGTTTTTGATGCGCTGCACAATTCCTTCTGGATGCTCATGTCTTTCAAAGTTTTCAATACGTTCCGCTATTTTGCCAATAATGCTATCGTCTTCACCTCTAAAAGGTTTATTCATTACAATCGGAATAGCTTCATCTACGGTAGAAACGGACCAAATATGGAACTCACCATTTTTAATGCTTTCTATTACATCTTTATGTAATGCAAGGTGTTTAAGGTTTGATTTTGGCATCACAACACCTTGATTTCCAGTAAAACCTTGATGTTTACAAACCTGATAAAAACCTTCAATTTTTTCGTTCAAGCCACCGACGGCTTGCACTCGACCAAACTGATCAACAGCCCCTGTAACCGCAACTTGTTGATTAATTGGAGATTCAGATAAAGCACTTACCAAGCAACAAAGTTCTGCAAGAGATGCGCTGTCACCATCAACTTCACTATAAGACTGTTCAAATACGATGGAGGCTGAGTAAGGCAGTGGTTCATCCAGTTTCAGAGCAGAGCTCAAGAAAGCTTGCATAATCATCATGCCTTTTGCATGTAGATTGCCTCCAAGCTCAGCTTTGCGCTCAACATCGGAAACATCGCCATCACCAAAATGAATTACACAAGATATTCGTGCAGGCTCACCATAGCTGACAGGGTGCCCAGCCATATCAATAACGGTTAGGCCATTGATTTGACCAACTTGTTCCCCAGTTGTCTCAATGATGACTTGGCCATCTAGAATATCGTACACGGCACGCTGAGGAAGGTAAGATTCTCGGTAATACTTGTCGTCAATCGCTTTATCTAACGACTTGTAATCTAATGCTCGGCCATCACTGAACTGGCTAGCAAGCGTTAGAAGTTGAGAGTGCCACATTACTCCTAAAGGCAGATAATGTTGATCTTCAGTAAATCTCATACCGGCCAGCAACAATCTTCTAAAACCACATTCGGTTAAGTGAGGCAGCTGATATTGAGAACATATCCAGTTCACCAAACCAAAGTAATCTGTCAAATTCTGCTCTGACAGATGAATATCTTCTTCAACTTCCGTATACATGGCAAAGCCAGAACAGAAGTCTTCATCGATGTATTCTAGCTCTGCTAACTGACTTCTTTCTCCTGTTACAATCAGTTTTACATCATAAGCTTTAGCTTGCGGTACTGAAGTAGGTAAACGAGTAGGGCTTAGGTTCAGTGGCTCGATAAGGTTTTGTTGAATTGCAGACTTTATATTTGGCCAAAGTCCTGGGTTAGCCAAAATTAGATTAGCCGGTACAATTAAGTAACCGTTATCTGCCTGTGAAATTAAGCCAGGTTGGAAGGCAATATCACCACTTAAATCGACACTGTAACGGTCAAATAAGCGTTTGGCATCAAGTGATTCCGACAAAACTATCGCAGCGTTAGACTGGCTCTGAAGAGCTTTACTGATGAACTCTCTATAGACAGAATTATCTACGCAGTTAATGAGTAGTACTCGCGTCAATCCAGAAATTTTTGAAAAACGAGATATCGTTGCCGACATTCTCGGTTGGAGCTCAGTAAAAGACTTCTTTGGTAATGAAGGTGCCGACTTTAAAAGTGCTTCGTACTGCTCAAGTGAAGGTGTTACGTCTTGCCAATTAAGTTGGTTCATTAAAATTCATCGTAATTCAATCTTGCCGACATTATAACGAAACGGACTATAACACCCTAGCACCAATTTGGTTTGCTCACGGCATTCAACTCTCAATGAACAATACTTAGACAAATGAGTGATCAACATCGATACTTCTAAGAGTTTTATTTGCCCAAGTAAACCATCTGGGTTACGCTGTCACTAGGTTATGTTTATGGGTCGGAACAAATGAAATATCAGCAGCTTGAGAATCTAGAATGTGGGTGGAAATGGAAGTATCTCATCAAAAAATGGAAAGATGGTGAAGCGATTACCCGACATATTGATACAAGCGAAGCAGATGCAGCGGTCGCAGAACTAAAACGCCTTGAACACGAGCCTACACTTGTCTTGGCTTGGATAGAAAACCACATGTCAGAAGAGTTAGATAATAAACTCAAGCAGGCTATCCGAGCGAAACGGAAACGTCACTTCAATGCAGAGCAAGTCCATACAAAGAAGAAATCCATTGATTTAGATTACCGAGTTTGGGAAAAGCTTTCTAGTAGAGCGAATGAACTTGGTTGTACGTTATCTGACGCAATTGAATATTTGCTTTCCGAAGCGTCGAGAAGTGAAAAAGCGAGTCAAAAAGTTACCTCAATTAAAGAGGATTTGAGTAAATTGCTATCTAGCTAGGATAGGGAGTGCCAAATGTTATATGTAATCTTAATTGCAGCCATCGTGATCTTTTGGTTGATCGCAGTCGATAGGCCGGTGTTAAAAGTAAAGTTCGATAATGGCCATATTAGTAACGTAAAAGGGCATCTACCTCCTTCTTTCAAACACAACTTACAGGATATTAGTGAGCATAACCCGTTTACTGGTGAAATGAAGGTGTATAGCCAACGAACAGGAATGCGCTTAAGCTTTTCCAAAGGCATTCCCAAAAAAGTTCAACAGAGGATTCGTAACGTTTTTCCGCATCAGGGCTTCAAAGCAAACAAAGGCAAGAAGCGCGCTTAATTACATATCAGTTACTTCATCATGTTAAATGGGACGCAATGTGGCGTCCCATTTTCGTATCTACAGAAAAATTACTTATCATCGAACAATCAACAACATAAACGGACCAAAACGATGAGATACGTTGTAACTTTAATGATACTGATCTTTGCAAGTACTTCAGTTTTTGCTGACGATTCAGAAACGAACCTGTTGGCTAAAAAGATTAAGACTAAGCTTCAAAAGAAAGTAGACAATAAGTTTGATGACTATCAAGGTTATTGTGACGTCATGATAGAAATGGAGCACAAAAGTAAAAACGCAGTAATAAAAAGAGTAACCAGTAGTGGTGACCAAAAAGTGTGTAGGTACGTTAAGTCCAACTTGAAGAAAGGAAAACGCTATCGTTACAAATACCCCGAAAAGTACATTCGCCTCCATATAACCACAGGCTTATAAATGTTTCAGAACGCCTTGATTAAGAGCGAGTGAACTGAGCTCGTGATTTTTGGCAGATTTCGTTGCGGAGCGATTAGAGCGTTTAGCTGATTTTTGCTGTTGTACGAGGCGAGTATGAAAGGCTTTTTTGTTTGGTAGTGCTTAAGTTAGTAATCGTGATGCCATTGAATGGCAAATTCAGTGAGTTGGCCGTCACCATCATAGATATATTGATTCTCAGGTGTTTAAGGAAGAACACACCCTTTGGTACGCATTATATGTGTTATGTTAAATTGTGTATTGCTGTACGCTAAATGTTGTCTGAGAATGCTCCTATTCCCCTGCAGATTTTAAATTTAAGGGCCTTACTGTGAGCATTAAACATAATCGTTATTTACCATAAAATACTTAATATAGATCTTAATAATCTATCGATTGTTAAGATCTATATTAACGCCTTTTTACTTATTGAAATGACTGTATAGCTTCAAAGATATCTTGTCTTCTAACTGGCTTGGAAATGAATCCGTCCATACCGGCATCCAGGCATTTATCTCTATCGCTTTCTAGCGCATGTGCAGTTAACGCTATAATTGGGGTCCTGAGACCTTTATCTCGAATAAGTCTTGTTGCGGTAATTCCATCCATCACTGGCATCGAGACATCCATGAGAATCAAATCGATTAAATCCTCATTCTCTTCCAAAAATGTTAATGCCTCTGCTCCATGGCTTGAGATATGAACATTATGGCCAAGCTTATTTAAGATAAGCTTTATTACGAACTGATTCGACTCGGTATCTTCTACGACGAGAAGTTCCATTGCTTTTGTCGGTTGATTGGTTTCGATTCTAACTGGACGATTTTGATTGCAACGAGTCAAAACTGGAATCGAAATCGTAAAGGTTGAACCAACATGCTCGTCACTTTTAACGGTAATCTTGCCACGCATCATTTCAACTAAATGCTTGGTTATTGCGAGTCCCAGTCCTGTACCACCAAAGCGTCTCGTGATGGAACGGTCTCCTTGATGAAATGCCGTAAACAAGTGCTCTTGCTTTGCTTTAGATATACCAATTCCAGTGTCAGATATTGAGATCACAAGTTCAGCATCTTGCTCAGATACAGAAACTTTTACTTCACCTTCGTCTGTAAACTTTATTGCATTCCCTATTAGATTAAACAGGATTTGAGATAACCGCGTGGAGTCAATCCAAAATTGTTTGTCATTAGTGACAGTACAGTTGAGCTTGAATTTAAGATTTTTCTTCTTAGCTATTTGTTTTTGCTGAGAAATAACAAAAGTGACAGTGTCTCTTAAGTTAATCCATTGTTCATTGAGCTGAAAGCGACCTGACTCGATTTTAGAAAGATCAAGAATGTCACTGATTATCGCGAGAAGTAACTCTGCAGAGCACTCCATTTGGCTCAAAGCATCAATTTGTTCTTCTGACAAGGTTGATTGCTTCAGTATATCTAGCATTCCAAGAACGGAATTTAAAGGGGTTCTTATTTCATGACTCATCATCGCTAAGAACTCCGACTTAGACCGGTTCGCAAGCTCTGCTTCTTCTCTTGCTTTAGCGAGCTGAGTTGTTCTTACTTCAACGATACGTTGTAACTTCTCTTTGGTCTCGATATCAATGACCGCCCTTTCAATTAAGGGACGAAACCGCCTCAAGGTTTCCTTATTCTCTATGCTAAAGTGCCCTTTCTGAGCTCCAATAAGTAGGATTACGGTTTGCGTTACTTCTGAACGTATACCAGTTAAAACGACCGAGTTTACATGGCTTTTTATAAAGCTGTTTAAGTTAACAAACTCAGCGAGTTTATCTGGCTCGAACAGTAGAATGCATTCACCATTGAGAGCTCTTTGATAGGTGTTACCGTGTAACCAGGATACATTATCAAATACGCTATTAGTTGATATCAATGTCTTGAAGGGATATCGTTCACCATCACGAGTCAGTACAATAAAATCATCGAAGTTGATGTACTTTTTGAGGACATTGTTTAATCCCGTAAATATCTCATGCCGATTCTTTGCCTCACTCATCGCAGATATCGCGGAAAGAATGGCCTTGTTTTCATCGGCGAGTAGTCGTTCTCTTTGTCTAGCCTGCTTTAGCTCAACTAACGCTTCTTGAAGCGCTTCCTGTTGATATATGTCTAAGTATTTATCTTTCATAAGGTTTATGGAATATAGCCGATGAAATCATCAGGTTTCCATGTCCATTCTCACCACCAATAAATCTACCTTGCTCGCCGAAAGTAAAAGGGCAAATAAAAGGCAAATGTTCTAGTTCTTGGTTAATTTGTTCACAAACGCTATTCATGTCTTGCATTAAGTGCAACATGGGACCTGCGCAAAAGATATTTATCACTCCAATTTTTCGAGACTCTTCTAATTTTTGGTTAAAAGCGGCATTGACGACTTTTGCAGCGCGCGCAACGAGATGCTCACGACTTCCTTTCATTAATGTGAGCTCGTCACCCTCTTCTATTCGTGTAAACAACTCGATTCCACCATCTGGCGTCTCACGGATCGGATGGGATAACTTGTAATATGGGCGATCATAGAGATGACCTGCGATCCGCCCTAATGGATAAGCACTCGAGTTTGTAAACAGCATATTATCTTTACCTACTTGGTTATCCTGGTGATTTGTCCACCTTCTATAAACATTGAGCGCAGGTTCATTATCAATTTCAAGTAAGCATCTATCGTTGGTCTTGGTTGCAACACCTTTGATATTAGTTGGTGTATGCCCAGCGCTAAAAGCGATATCAACAGGTTGAGAGGAGTAAAAGAGAGTTAAGCTTAAACCTGAAGTTTGAGAGCCTTGGGCGGTTATCACAGACCATTTCCCAGCGATGTTATTATCAGCGGCCGAACCACCAATAATTGGAATTAGAGTTCCAAATCTTTCATCTATAGACGCAATGATTGATTCCTCTTGCCCTGGTGTAGCATGAAGTAGAATTAAGTTTGGTACCTCTCCTACACGGTTTGCGTTCTCAAGGGCCATATCCAAAGCCTTGGTGACGCTGTCACCTGAGTTGTGATTAGAAATACCAGTACCATAAGCATGAGGACCTGTATCATAAACAGCAAGTGCCGCAATTACTGGTCCTGTATGAAAGCCCTGATCTGTCATTACGGCTTGACATGAACTGGCGCCATGAAAAGGCACACCAGGAAAATGCGCAAGAAACGCTTCTCGAATCAACTCGAAATTGTATTCTTCCGTGTAGTAACACATCACGTAAGACAAGTTCTGTTGTGTCAATTCGGACCTGAGCGTTTTTATCGCTGAGTCTTCATCTTTAATATGAGTAAAAACTGATTGGCAATGCATACGATTTTATAATTGGATATCACTCTGCTGTTATACCATTCCAACCAATTTTCTCTAGGTAAGAAGGTGTTAATTTCATTAATAAGTTACGATTATCTCGTGATAGATCGTATTTATAATTGAACTACAACAATGTTTTCACCTTTTTTAAAGGTGATTTTTTTCGATTCAGGCATGATGTCCCATTCTACTGACTTATGCTTTTCGTTGAGATTGATAAAATTACCAGATTGATTTAGATCAATTTTTAGAGTGCTACTTTCTGTCGTTTCGAGCGAAATTCCCATTGAGTCACGATTAATCGTGATTATTTCTCCTTCAATTGTTACATCGCATCGTTCTTTTTGTGAACAGTCAACGCTATTAACACTCTCGTGTGTAAAGGTACGCCAGAAAAATGCGCCTATTAAAACACTGAGCATGATTAAGATTTGTGCAAGTCGCGCCTTTGTTAACTTTTGTGCAGGCATAATTACTAATATCCTTGTTACAAACTTCAAACTTTTTAAATAAAAAATGATTTCCAGAGGTCCAGTAAGGTTACTACCCTGTCATTGAATTGTTAATTCAAGTATAGTGTCACGCTGAAAATGCCACTTTTTATTAAAGTCAGCAATGGAAATAAGGTGATGATAACACTTGAATTCTAGAGTTTACTTGGGTGGTGTTACGACGCAAGTCGTGTTGGAAGTAAAAGTGTAGTTAATTAGAAATTGGAAGCATGCAAATGAGCCAAGTAAAGCAGCTTGAACAAAACTACAACTATACAGTCGTTCGCCAATTTACCCTTGTGACCATTTTATGGGGCATAGTTGGTATGGCTGTTGGTGTTTTGATTGCCGCTCAATTAGTTTGGCCACAGCTAAACTTTGATACGCCGTGGTTGACGTACAGTCGCTTACGTCCACTGCATACTAATGCGGTAATTTTTGCGTTTGGTACCAGTGCTCTGTTCGCAACGTCTTATTATGTTGTACAGCGCACATGTCAAACACGTCTTTTTGGTGGCCCACTCGTTGCCTTCACCTTTTGGGGTTGGCAAGCAATCATCCTGGCAGCAGCCATTACTTTGCCTCTCGGTTTAACATCGGGTAAAGAGTATGCTGAGCTAGAATGGCCTATTGATATCGCAATTGCGCTAGTATGGGTATCATATGCGGTGGTGTTCTTCGGCACACTAGTGAAGCGAAACACGTCACATATTTATGTGGCAAACTGGTTCTTCGGTGCCTTTATTATCACAGTAGCAGTACTTCACATCGTGAACAGCATGGCTATTCCTGTGTCACTTGGTAAATCTTACTCGATTTACTCGGGCGCAGTGGATGCGATGGTTCAGTGGTGGTATGGACACAATGCGGTAGGTTTCCTACTGACCGCTGGTTTCCTAGGTATGATGTACTACTTCGTTCCTAAACAAGCTGAACGTCCTGTTTATTCTTACCGTCTATCTATCGTTCACTTCTGGGCACTTATTTCTCTATATATTTGGGCAGGCCCTCACCACCTTCATTATACAGCGCTACCAGACTGGACTCAGTCTCTAGGTATGGTTATGTCGCTGGTTCTATTTGCTCCTTCTTGGGGTGGTATGATCAACGGTATTATGACGTTATCTGGTGCATGGCATAAGCTTCGTTATGACCCTATCCTACGTTTCCTAATCGTTTCACTGTCGTTCTACGGTATGTCTACCTTTGAAGGCCCGATGATGTCGATTAAGACGGTTAACGCACTTTCTCACTACACAGACTGGACCATTGGTCACGTTCACTCTGGTGCGTTAGGTTGGGTTGCGATGGTTTCTATCGGCTCTGTATATCACTTGGTACCTCGCCTATTTGGCCAAGAGCGTATGTACTCTGTTGGTCTAGTTAATGTGCATTTCTGGCTAGCAACAATCGGTACCGTTCTTTACATCGTTGCGATGTGGATCTCTGGTGTAATGCAAGGTCTTATGTGGCGCGCGGTTAACTCTGACGGTACGCTAACTTACAGTTTTGTTGAATCTGTAGAAGCGTCTTATCCGTTCTACTTTGTACGTTTCCTAGGCGGATTTATCTTCCTATCTGGTATGTTCCTAATGGCATACAACACGTACAAAACGGTAAGTGCACCTAAAGAAAGCCTAAAAGCTATCCCACATCCGGCATAAGGAGATTTAAGAATGAGTAATAATTCTAATAATCGCCATGAAATCTTAGAACGTAATGTCGGTTTGTTGGCTATTTTTATCGTGTTTGCTATCAGTTGGGGTGCTCTTGTAGAGATCACTCCTCTGATTTTCCAAAAGCAAACGACTGAACCTGTAGAAAATCTGCGCGCTTACACTCCTTTGGAGATGGAAGGCCGTGATATCTACATCCGTGAAGGTTGTAACGTCTGTCACAGCCAGATGGTTCGTCCTTTCCGCTCAGAGACTGAACGTTACGGTCACTACTCTGTTGCTGGTGAGAGTGTTTGGGAACACCCATTCCTTTGGGGCTCTAAGCGTACAGGCCCGGATTTAGCTCGTGTTGGTGGTCGTTATTCTGACGAATGGCACCGTGTTCACCTGTTAGATCCTCGTGAGCTTGTACCTGAGTCAAACATGCCAGGTTTCCCGTGGCTAGCTGAAAACGTTTTAGACGGTAAGCTAACTCAGAAGAAACTTGAGCTATTTCGTGATCAGTTCGGCGTTCCATACACTGATGAAGAGATCGCGAATTCGGCTAAAGAAGTAGAAGGTAAAACAGAGATGGATGCAATCATCGCTTACCTTCAGTCTCTTGGTCATGCAATGAAGTAAGGGGATCATATGGATTTCGGTACAATTCATAGTATTTATACCGTTGTACTCTTCGCTAGTTTTATTGGCATCGTATGGTGGGCATTTAGTAAAAAGCGTAAAGCACGCTTTGAAGAAGATGCCAACTTGGTGTTTGCTGACGAAGAACAAAAGACCCCTAATAACCAAGGAGTGAAGAAGTAATGACTACATTCTGGAGTCTCTGGATTATCGTGATTACTGTCGGTACGCTAGTAGGCTGTGCGATTCTCCTGACTTGGTGCGCTAAAGATAAAATGGGCGTCGAGGAAGGGGAAGACATGGGCCACGAGTACGATGGTATTCGCGAGCTAAACAACCCTCTACCAAAGTGGTGGACTTACCTGTTTGTAAGCACATTTGTGTTCGCAGCAGTTTACCTTGCCCTATTCCCAGGTCTAGGTAGCTTCAAGGGCTTTTTAAACTGGCAGAGTTCGGCTCAAACCGTTCGCTCACTAGAAGAGTCAAAAGAAGCCATCGCTGCAGCACAAGAGAACAAGCAACTAAACCAATATGCAAAAGAACTGGATGATGCCGACGCTTACTTCGGCGAAGCATTCCGTAAACTTGCGCACAATGACAGTGGTCTACGCCCAATTCCTGAAATTGCGCAAGATCCTGAAGCATTAAAAGTTGGTCAGCGTTTGTTTTTGCAAAACTGTTCTCAATGCCATGGCTCTGATGCACGTGGTCAGAAAGGCTTCCCTAACCTGACTGATGATGCATGGCTATATGGTGGCGAGCCAGCAGCGATCGTTACAACCATCATGCACGGCCGTATTGGTCAAATGCCAGCATGGAAAGATGCCCTTGGTGAGCAAGGTGTTCAAGAAGTTGTAAGTTACACACTTAGTTTATCTGGTCGTAAAGTAAATGCTCGTGAAGCCGCGGCAGGTAAAGCACGCTTCGTAGTGTGTGCAGCTTGTCATGGTACCGATGGTAAGGGTAACCCTGCAGTCGGTGCGCCTGACCTTACAGACCAAGACTGGTTATTTGGTGACTCTCGTGCAGCTGTAACAGAAACCGTAATGAACGGACGCTCAGGCGTAATGCCTGCGTGGAAAGACATTTTGGGTGAAGATAAAGTTCAGCTCGTTGCCTCATATGTCTGGAGTTTAAGTAACTCAGAGAGTAAGTAACTGAGATATTACGTAACATAGCAATAACAGCCCCTTTCATAGGGGCTGTCTTTCCTTTAAATTTAACGCCTTACATTTTTTTCATTTAGCTGTTGAGAACTTTTTTATGGTAAAGCCTTGGTATAAACAATTTTGGCCGTGGTTCCTAATCATCCTTCCTCTTACTGTCGTAGTTTGGACTGTGATTACTGTGGTCGTTTTCTCGAACAACTCTGTTTCTTTAGTCGCCGAGGATTACTATAAAAAAGGCAAAGGCATTAATATCGACATTAGTAAAATGAATGTCGCTCGTGACCTAGGTCTTAACGCTGAGATTTCCTCTGAAAATAACAATGTTGTGATTGTTTTCGCTAAAGGGAAGCTACCTCATTACCCTGCTCTAACGGCCACTTTCACTCATCGTACTCTTCCTGATCGTGACTTCACAAAGCTTGTAACAGCGGATGCATCTGGTAATTACCGACTAAAAGCTGAGGAATCTATTCAAGGACCATGGTTTGTTGAACTACAACCACACGACAAGCAATGGATGATCCAAGGTAAAGTTGAGTTTCCTGCCTCTTCAACACCGTTAATGAAGTAAGCATATGTGTAAATCCTGTTATCACTGCGGTGAAGATGTACCAGCCAACACGGATTTCAAAGTAGAAATATTGGGTGAAATTCGCGACATGTGTTGTCCGGGCTGCGAAACTGTGGCGCAGACTATTGTCGATAGTGGTCTTGTATCATATTACCAATACCGCACTGCGCCTGCAGAAAAGGCAGACCTAGTACCAGAGCAACTCCAAGCTTTAATTCATTATGACAATGCGGATGTACAATCTGAATTCGTACGAAATCGCGAAAATGTTTCTGAAGTAACCCTTTCTTTGGAAGGCGTTTCATGTGCCGCTTGTGCGTGGTTAATCGAAAAGCAAGTTTCTAATACGGCCGGGTTGGTATCTATCCGTGTTAATACAACCACCAATCGAGCGTTACTAGCCTGGGATAAAACTCAGGTACGGTTAAGCGAGCTCCTTTCCGTTATTCATAAACTTGGTTACAAAGCTGCACCTTTTGAAGCAGATAAGCAAGAAGCCTCTTACCATCGAATGATGAAGCAATATCTATATCGGCTAGGTATTGCAGGTTTAGCAACCATGCAGGTCATGATGCTCGCCGTTGCACTGTATCTCGAAGTCTTTGGTGATTTAGAGCCAGAGTTTAAAAGTTACTTTCGTTGGGTAAGTTTGATTTTTGCTACTCCTGTTTTGCTTTATTCCGCTCTTCCATTTTACTTAAACGCATGGCGCAGTATCAAAGGCCGAACCCTTGGTATGGATGTCCCGGTTTCTATCGCGTTGATCTTTGCCTATGTTGCAAGTTTAGTTGCAACAGTAACTGAACAAGGCGAAGTCTTCTTTGAATCTATCTCGATGTTTACCTTCTTTTTGTTAGTAGGTCGATTCTTAGAGATGCGCGCTCGTCGCAAAGCTGCTGCAGCGAGTGGTAACCTTCTTAAGTTGATTCCTGCAATAGCTACAACGCTGGACGGTGATCAGATACCCGTGAAGACGCTAAAAGTTGGCGATCGTATTCGCGTTCTACCTGGTGAACATATCCCCGCTGACGGTAAAGTTATTTCAGGCCGTATTCATATTGATGAATCCATGCTAACGGGTGAGTCAGTGCACGTTGTGAAACGAGAAGGTGATGTCGTCTATGCGGGAACGCTAAACGGAGACGAATCATTTGAACTCGAGGTAGTAAGCTCAAAGGCCGATTCAATGATTTCTAATATCGTGCGTTTACAAGATGAAGCTCAACACTCCAAACCTAAAATTGCGGAAATTGCAGACATTGTCGCCCGTTACTTTGTTGGTGTGGTTCTTATTATCTCTGCTGGTACTTGGTTTTACTGGCATCAAACAAAACCAGATGATGCGTTTTGGATCATGCTGTCTGTGTTAGTCGCTACGTGTCCATGTGCGCTATCTCTGGCCACTCCGACCGCTCTCACTTGTGCTACCTCTAGAATGGGTAATTTTGGCATTTTGCTTCGTAAAGGCCATGTGTTTGAGACATTATGTAAGATCAATCACTTAGTTGTAGATAAAACAGGCACTCTAACGAAAGGTGATATTGAGATCTGTGAAACAAAGGTACTTAGTGATCTCCCACAGAAAGATTGTCTATCACTAGCTGCAGCTTTAGAGGCTCATGCAAACCACCCTATCGCTCGTTCTTTTGCAACTTACACCAATGATGACTTTATCGTGTCTGACGTGCAAAACGTGATTGGTTCAGGGATTGAGGGTATGTGGAATGGCAAAATCGTTAAGATAGGTAGTGCTGCTTTTGTTCAAGGCAAAGAAAGTGGTGAAAGCCAGGCGGTCTATCTGTCGGTTGATGGCAAGCATGTCGCTAGCTTTTACTACCGCGACCCTATCCGAAAAGAAAGCAAAGCCTTTATTCAACGTTTTGCTGACGCTGGAATTAAGACAACCCTGCTAACTGGTGATTCTCTCTCAAACGCCCAACCAGTGGCGAATGAAATTGGTATCGATCACATCGTCGCGTCAGCAAAGCCAGAAGATAAGCTTGCATACCTTAAGAGCTTGGACGAAAACAGTATCACTATGATGGTTGGTGATGGAATCAATGACGCGCCGACTCTCGCCGGAGCTCACCTTTCTGTCGCAATGGGCGGTGGTACAGATGTCGCTAAAGCTTCTGCAGATATGACGTTACTTGGGGATAATCTCGAAAAGCTACTAGAGGCACGTTTGCTTGCACTGCGTACAAGAAAGATTATTCGAGAAAACTTGGCTTGGTCTTTGGGTTACAACCTGTTAATTTTGCCTTTGGCGGTCGCAGGTTTAGTGGCTCCCTACATTGCAGTAGTTGGCATGTCTGCAAGCTCAATTATCGTTGTATCTAACTCTTTGCGCCTGCTCAAAGAGAAATAAGTAGAGAAAGCAAACATGGAAAGTCTTTATATATTGATTCCCATCGCTATCGTTCTCGTTTGTGTTGCTGTCGCCGTTTTTCTTTGGGCGGTAAGAAGCGATCAGTTTGAAGATCTTGAACGGCAAGGGCACAACATTCTTCTCGACGAAGAAGACCAATCTAATAGTGATAAAAAGTAGCGACCTTTATGACTCCTGATTTTATCGGTGCGTTGATGATCGGCTTAGTAGGAGCCGGTCATTGTATGGGTATGTGTGGTGGTATCGCGTCTCTGCTTACCATGGGCTCTTCTGCTAAAAATAAAACTACCCCTCTTATCCCCCTCTTCTACAACCTCGGACGATTGATCAGTTATACCTTAATAGGTGCATTAGTGGGTGGTGCTATATCAGGTTTATCTGAGCTTAGTGGGTTAACGCACTCTCTTGTTTGGTTAAGGCTGATTGCTGCGTTATTCATGATCCTGGTCGCGCTGTATATTGCTAAATGGTGGCAAGGCTTACTTTTAATAGAAAAGCTAGGGCAGTATATCTGGCGCTTTATCTCGCCGGCAGGGAAGAATCTGTTGCCACTAAAGCATCCTCTTCACGCGTTGCCATTTGGCTTTATTTGGGGTTGGTTACCATGTGGCTTAGTTTATTCAGCCCTTACTTGGTCGGCGGTTTCTGGTAGTGCGATGAACGGCGGCCTAATTATGCTTGCGTTTGGGCTCGGAACGCTACCTGCAATGCTTATTATTGGATACGGTGCCAATCATTTTCAGAAATTACAAAAATCATTAATATTTAGAAATATTTCAGCATTAATCCTTATTGGCTATGGTACGTATACCGCTGTAGGAGCCTTAGCGTTACTCGGTTTCATATAACGTTAAACTCTATTGAGGTGACATTTTTGCTACCCTTTAGGATTAAGCGATGCTAAAATATTGATGTATATCAAATAGTGAAAGGTTGTTATGATTTCTGAAAAACCTGCAACAAAGCGTATCCAATCAGGCGGTTGCGCCATTCATTGCCAAGATTGTAGCATTAGTCAACTGTGTATCCCGTTCACTCTAAATGAGGCAGAACTTGACCAGCTTGACCAAATCATCGAACGTAAGAAGCCTATTCAAAAAGGACAAGAGCTTTTTAAGGCCGGTGATGAGCTAAAATCGCTATACGCTATCCGCTCTGGTACCATCAAGAGCTATACGATCACAGAGCAAGGTGATGAGCAAATCACAGCGTTTCACTTAGCTGGAGACTTAGTCGGTTTCGATGCTATCACTGGTGACTCCCACCCTAGCTTTGCTCAAGCACTCGAAACGTCGATGGTATGTGAAATCCCATACGAAATTTTAGACGATCTATCGGGTAAGATGCCTAAACTTCGCCAGCAAATCATGCGTTTGATGAGTAACGAAATTAAAGGTGATCAGGAAATGATTTTGCTTCTTTCTAAAAAGAATGCAGAAGAGCGACTAGCTGCTTTCCTTTACAACCTATCAACGCGTTTTTCTCAGCGTGGCTTCAGCCCTAGAGAGTTTCGTTTAACTATGACTCGTGGTGATATTGGCAACTACCTTGGTCTTACAGTCGAAACGATCAGTCGTTTGTTAGGTCGTTTCCAGAAATCTGAGATCCTAAGCGTAAAAGGTAAATATATCACTATCTTAGACCACGATGCATTGATGGAACTTGCTGGTGTAACTAAAGAATAATACACCCTAATTATTGATGTAGCTCGAAAATGAGCTACATCATATTTCTCATAAATTCCTTTCGAAAGTCCTCAAAAAGTTCTCCAAACTAAGCTACAGTAAAAATGTACGGTGAGTACTCCAAAATACTGATTTAATTTACATTCAGTATCTGGTTTTGCAATAGAAGTGGGCTTAGTTATGAGTATATACAGTAAGATCCTTGTTGTAGCTGACATCAATAATGATGAGCAGCCCGCACTTGCAAGAGCTGTTCAATTAGCTCAGAAAAGTGTATCTAGAAGCCGAATCACTTTCTTTTTATCCATTTACGATTTCTCGTATGACATGACGTCAATGCTATCAGTGGATGAAAGAGATGCTATGCGTCGAGGTGTCATTCATCAGCGTGAGCAGTGGATGCGTAAAATTGCTCAACCATACCTAAACGATGGCTTCGACTTTGATGTTTGTGTTGTCTGGCACAACCGCCCTTATGAGGCGATTATTGCTGAAGTCTATGCAGGCAATCATGACCTAGTCATCAAAGGCACACGTAAGCATGATGTTTTAGAGTCTGTCATTTTCACACCGACAGATTGGCACTTGTTGCGAAAATGCCCTATTCCAGTGCTTCTTATTAAGAATGCTGCTTGGCCGGAACAAGCAAGTATCCTTGCCTCAGTACATGTGGGCTCAGAAAACCCGACTCATATTGATCTCAACGATACGATGGTCGAGCGATTAAAAGAAATCACCACTCGGCTTGAGGCCAAGCCATATCTTGTTAACGCCTATCCCGTTACACCGGCGAATATTACGATTGAACTTCCTGAATTTGACCCAACGACTTATACCGATGCAGTGCGAGGTCATCATTTAACGGCTATGAAAGCACTACGCCAAAAACATGGTCTTGATGAAGAACAAACGATAGTTGAGCAAGGTTTACCTGAAGATGTCATTCCGGCAGCTGCAGAGCGCTTGAACGCAGCAATGGTTATTTTAGGTACCACAGGGCGAACAGGGCTTTCTGCTGTCTTTATTGGTAATACAGCGGAGCACGTAATTGATAAAATAAATTGCGACGTGTTGGCTCTAAAACCAAAAGGCTACATTAGCCCTCTCGACCCAAATACAGCAACCTAATCTCTCTTTAGTATTGCTATGTATTGAGCGCTTTCAAATAAGCGCTAATAAATCCCCCGAATACAGGGGGATTTTTGTTTGGGAACAGTTAAAGCGTTGGGTACAAAAAAGGAGGTCTAATTGACCTCCTTTTTTACGAGTTAGATGTTCGTAACATCGATGAACATTGATTCATCAATATTCGTCGAAGAAACGACAGCCTCATTAAATTCATACTCTTCGCGGTTACCTTCACGATCTAGCGGTAAGTTAACAAAGTCGAACAATTCGCGGTCTGCTAGTTGGCTTGGGCTTACGTTTTGAATTGATTTAAAAATCGCTTCCACACGCCCTGGCGTCTTCTTATCCCATTCAATCAACATTGCTTTTATAGATTGACGCTGAAGGTTCTCTTGAGAGCCACAAAGGTTACACGGAATAATTGGGAAATCCTTGTGCTCAGCGTATTTGATCAGATCTTTTTCACGACAGTAAGTCAATGGACGAATGACCACGTTACGACCATCATCAGAGCGTAGCTTTGGTGGCATCGCTTTAAGGCGAGAGCCGTGGAACATATTCAAGAACATTGTTTCGACGATGTCATCCATGTGATGACCTAGCGCAAGCTTAGTTGCACCAATCTTCTCTGCAAATGAATACAGCGTACCACGTCGCAGGCGTGAACACAGACCACAAGTGGTTTTGCCTTCTGGTACCTTCTCTTTTACGACGGAATAAGTGTCCTTATCGACAATATAGTAAGGGATATTCAGTGTTTCGAAATACTCTGGCAGAATGTGCTCAGGGAAGCCCGGTTGTTTTTGGTCTAGGTTTACCGCAACCACTTCAAATTTGATCGGTGCGGCTTTTTGAAGATTCAGCAGGATATCAAGCATCGCGAATGAATCTTTACCACCGCTAATACATGCCATCACAACATCGCCTTCTTCGATCATGTTGTAATCAGTAATGGCATTTCCAACATGTCTTCTTAGGCGTTTCTGAAGCTTGTTGAATTCTAGGGTTTCTTTTCTTGTATCTATTTGGTTCATTGCGGGCTCTCACATCGCCGATAAATCGACTAGGACTTCCTAACATGGGTTTCTTTGGGGCGTGGATTATACGAGCTTTTTACGCAGGATTAAATGCTTGTCTTATTGAGTCTTTAAGAAAAGAGTGTGAAAGATACTTTAGTTACGGTCAAAATTAAAAAAGAGCTGCGATTGCAGCCCTTTCTAAACGTTCAGTGTTCATTTCTTTGCGTTAGGTAGATAAGGTAACACTCGCATCGTCGGTTCTGGTAGTATCATTGTGCCACCTTGCCCTATTTCACTTAGTGCGACTTGTATCTTGCCATTGACAATTGGCTTTTCGGTTCCGTTTGAGAAAATCACTTTATCATTCAGTTGATTTGCAAACTCCATCGTCACACCTTGAACTTCCGGTGTAAACCAACCCGCAAACATACCGCCTAAATCTTCCAGCATCGTCTGCATTTGAGGTAGAAGAGGCTTAAGTTGCTCGTAAGAAACGTTACCCTGTAATGGTTCTTTGGTCATCACGACAAGTGAGTAATCGCAACGTGTATCTTTTGGGGTATCGATAAAAACCAACGGATTCGCTGACTTTAAGTTTTTATCAACAGGTAAAGGCAACTCTTGTGAAGCAGGGATAACAAACTCTTCATAGTGCTCTTCTTTTTCCATCCAAGCTTTTTCTATCGTACAAATTTGTTTAGTTTTTGCGTCCACAAAAAAGACACCAACTTTCACATCGTCATGCCCTTCTTTATTGTTGTTTTTTAGTTGAGTGTATAACTTTGAGTACGTGAACATGTACTCTTGAGCTTGGGTTATCGGCGATACAAGAATTAGCGCCGCACTTCCCAATAGACTTAGGCTTAACTTTTTCATTTTATCCGTTATTTTATTGCGTCCAGTAGGCGTTGTTATGACGAATCATAGCGCGAAGATCGTGTACATAGGCGATGCCACGTTCAGAATAGGCTAGCAACCCATGCGTTAACTCTGACGCGGTTGCAACCGTTAACAAGCCCTTGTTCTTTTCAGCCAGAGATGTTCTGATTTCACGCAGGTCTGCATACGCTGGGTTTCGATTAACATTCATAAAGTAGCCATGAACAGACTGTTGTACAGAATCGAATTTTTCAACTTCATGAACTTTGTTAGCGCCACGTTGCGCTGGAACAATTCCACAGCCCTTTTTATAACACCATTGGCCGAACAAGTTGTTTGCTTGAGTAGCAAAACGAGAAGTGCCCCACGCAGATTCATTTGCCGCTTGAGTTAGAACCAAGGCTTCAGGTAAGACGTTCACTCGCACAAGCATCTCGTCTAGCCATGCTTGATCAATCTTATCGTTACTCAAGGGCAACGAATACAGAGATGATAACCGCTGAGCATACTCTTGTTGTTCTTGCGTCACTTGTCCCACCTTTAAAGAGGTAAGAAAGGCCCGCTCATGACGAATTCGTTGATTCTCAAGAGCAATTTTAGGCCTTAAAAAATCAAAAAAAGCAGCTTTTTTCTCTTTCGTATCTTTTATTGAATTGAAGTCTGGGATATCACCGATGTATGGCAAGTGTGATAAGTCGACATGCTTAATCTTGCCAGAGAGTACGTCAGGATTTTCCACATATTTAAACTGTTTCTCGTAGTGTAAATATGGGCCTATAGAAATAAAAGTGGCGGCTATACAGGTTGCCGCCACTCGTAAACTTATTGATTTCAAAGAATTAGGCATCAAACACCTGTGAGTTACCATCGTGATCATTATCGTTTTTCTGTGTTGTAACGATCTTAAGCTTAATTCCAAACATTTCGCGGTAGAGTATGCCTTTCAAATGGAAGAAGAATGGCAGCACAAAAATCAAGCCAATACCGTAGAACATTGCTGCAATAATAAACATTAACATCACGCCTAAGTAAAGCCCCGCGACCACAAAAATCTTCTTGTTGATTGCGCGAAGTGATAACAGCAACGCTTGCATTGGTGGCACCCTTTTCTCACAAATCAACAAAATAGAGTGACTAAATGCCAAGGAAAGATACAGCGACAGTAAAGGAAAAATCATACCAACCACACCTTGTAGCATTAAGCTCATGAGCGTTGCTAGAATAACAGGAATGGTGAACTGCAACCCCTTTCCAACATGGCGCAACTTAGTCTTCAGGCCGGCGACATGGCTCATAGCCATCAAGCTGATCCCCGCATAAATTGGTGCGCTAATCACCTCATAACTGAAATTCGCGACATAAATAGAAGACACAATATCGTTTGTGAACGACTCTGGGTTCTCAAATGCATCAAGAATAACGCTCAAATCGCCCAACTGCAGTTTTAATGCAATATAGAAAATACCTAACTGGACAAAAAGCAATACAATAATGGCAGGAGAAAATGATAAAAAGTGCTGGATGGTTGCTCGCCAAGCTTCGTTAAAAACCGCGCCAGCTTTAAGCTCGTAGTTGCCAGACAAAGCTCGCTCTACACTCCCCCCAAGATTGAAATCTTTCTCAAAATCGTCGTTCATAGTTTATCCAAGACTAACTTGTAAAATTTTGACTGGAATTCCAGTCAATTAATGTAATCGTCATTATAAAGAAATCTTTCCACATCTAACATCACAACTCACCTACAATCCTTGCAATCTCAACTGTATGGTTGATAATTAACCACTTTCAAAGTCATGAAATTGAAACAATTGTTGAACAAAGTTTAGTGCTATCAAACTGTGTCTAGATGCCAATTAATCTCATAAAAACAGTATGGTAAGGAATGATGGCTTTTTCCTGCAAAATTATTTCTGTTTCAAGATAAGAAAATGCTTTAATTTCACACTTTTGGTGATTATGATGCGCGCCTCAAAAGTGAATGGTTAGTGTCACATCAGCTGGGATAATCCCGGCTTGAACGTGGGGGAAATACAGACGTTGAACGCAAAACCGCAAGCAGGAAAGCCAGTTATTCGTTTATCTGGTATTAGTAAAAGTTTCGATGGTAAGGAAATCATCGGTAATTTAAATCTGGATGTTAATCATGGTGAATTTCTGACGATTCTCGGGCCTTCTGGTTGTGGTAAGACAACAGTTTTACGCATGATTGCAGGTTTTGAAACGGCAGATAACGGTCAAATTATTTTGGATGACCAGGATGTAACACAGGTTCCTGCAGAGCAAAGGCACGTCAACACGGTATTTCAAAGTTACGCATTGTTTCCACACATGACCGTATATGAGAATGTCGCTTTTGGCCTTCGTATGCAGAAAACGCCTACTGCGGACATTGAACCACGAGTAATGGAAGCGCTACGCATGGTGCGCCTAGAAAAAATGGCACAGCGTAAGCCTCATCAGCTTTCTGGTGGTCAGCAACAACGTATCGCTATTGCGCGTGCGGTTGTTAACAAACCAAAAGTACTGCTGCTAGATGAATCTCTATCGGCACTTGATTACAAACTGCGTAAGCAAATGCAAATCGAGCTTAAACAGCTTCAGCGTCAACTTGGTATTACCTTTATCTTCGTTACGCACGATCAGGAAGAAGCCCTATCGATGTCTGACCGCATTATTGTAATGCGCGATGGTGTTATCGAGCAGGATGGTTCTCCACGTGAGATTTACGAAGAGCCGAAGAACCTATTTGTTGCTCGCTTTATCGGAGAGATCAACGTATTCAACGCAACCATGCTAGAGCGTATCGACGAGAAACGTATCCGTGCAGAAATCGAAGGTGTCGAATCTGTTGTTTACTACGATCAGGAAGCGCAAGCAGGTGAAAAACTGCAAGTACTACTTCGCCCAGAAGACTTACGTATCGAAGAGATCAAAGAGTCTGAAGAAAAAGGCATCGTAGGTCACGTAACAGAGCGTACCTATAAAGGTATGACGCTTGATTCAGTTATCCAATTGGATTCGGGCATGCGTGTAATGGTTAGCGAATTCTTTAACGAAGATGATCCTGATGTGGACCACTCACTTGGCCAGAAAGTCGCTATCACTTGGGTTGAGAGCTGGGAGGTAGTCCTCAATGATAAGCAAGAAGATTAATCTTCAAAACGCGATCATTACCTTAATCGTCGGTTGGTTAACACTTTTCGTGTTGGTACCAAATGTGATGATTATCGGTACGAGCTTCTTAACGCGTGATGAAGCAAACTTAATCGAAATGACATTTACTTTCGACAACTACTTACGTCTACTCGACCCCTTGTATGCGAAAGTGCTGATGCACTCGTTCTACATGGCGATTGTGGCGACGTTGTTGTGTTTAGTAATTGGTTACCCATTTGCTTACATCATAGCGAAAATGCCAGAGAAATGGCGCCCATTCATGTTGTTCTTAGTTATCGTACCGTTTTGGACAAACTCTCTTATCCGTACTTACGGCCTGAAGATTGTTCTGGGTACACAAGGTATTTTGAACAAATCATTAATGGCGATGGAAATCATCGATAAGCCATTACGTATTATGTACACCGAAACAGCAGTAATGATTGGTCTTGTGTACATCCTGCTTCCATTTATGATTCTGCCGCTTTACTCGGCAATCGAGAAGTTGGACAACACCTATATCGAGGCGGCGAAAGATCTTGGTGCGAACAAGTTCCAAACCATTACGAAAGTGATTCTACCTCTTACAATGCCTGGCATTATCGGTGGTTGTTTGTTGGTTCTGCTACCAGCACTAGGTATGTTCTACATCTCTGACCTTCTTGGTGGTGCGAAGAACCTACTGATTGGTAACGTTATTAAGAGCCAAGTATTGAACGCTCGTGACTGGCCATTTGGTGCTGCGACCAGTATCGCCCTCACCTTCGCAATGGCTGTGATGCTTTACGCTTACTACAGAGCAGGCAAACTATTGAATAAGAAAGTGGAGCTAGACTAATGGGACGCACAGTTAGATTTAGCTTTATGGCGTTGGTGTATGCATTTTTGTATCTGCCAATCATCGTCTTAATTGTTAACTCATTTAATGCCAACAAATTTGGTATGAAATGGGGTGGTTTCACTACGAAATGGTACGAAACCTTAGTAAACAACGATAGCCTAATGCAAGCTGCATGGCATTCATTGAACGTAGCGGTATTCTCAGCGACAGCAGCAACCATCATTGGTAGCTTAACGGCCGTTGCCCTATTCCGTTACTCGTTCAAAGGTAAAGGTGCGGTAAACGGCATGCTGTTTGTCGTGATGATGTCTCCAGATATTGTTATGGCGATTTCATTACTTGCTCTGTTCCTGGTATTGGGCGCACAGCTTGGCTTCTTTACACTATTGATTGCTCACATCACCTTTTGTCTACCATTCGTTGTGGTAACTGTATACAGCCGCTTAAATGGCTTTGATGTGAAAATGTTGGAAGCAGCAAAAGACCTTGGTGCAAGCGAGTGGGTTATCTTGAAACAGATCATCCTTCCTCTCGCTAAACCAGCGGTTGCCGCAGGTTGGTTATTGAGCTTTACCCTGTCTTTGGACGATGTGATCATCAGCTCGTTTGTAACGGGTCCAACATACGAAATCTTGCCATTGAAGATTTACTCCATGGTTAAGGTGGGCATTTCACCGGAAGTGAACGCCCTAGCAACGGTGATGTTGATTGTTTCTTTGGTCTTGGTAGTAATTTCTCAGTTGCTAGCAAGAGAAAAAGTGAAGTAGAATCCGCACCTGTTAACATCACGAAACAGAATGGTTACATGCCATTCTGTTTTTCTATCTATCGTCCAAAATTGGACAACGTTTGGTTTGGAGCTAACGTCAATGAAAAAATGGGCTACTCTATTAGCTGGTAGTGCATGTGCGCTTTCTCTGTTCTCTGGTACAGCGGCAGCGGATGATAAAGAACTAGTATTTATGAACTGGGGTCCTTACATCAACAGTAATATCCTAGAGCAATTTACTAAAGAAACTGGCATCAAAGTGATCTACTCGACTTACGAGTCGAACGAAACTTTGTATGCAAAGCTAAAAACTCATAACCAAGGTTATGACCTAGTAGTACCTTCAACGTACTTCGTGGCGAAGATGCGTGACGAGGGCATGCTACAAAAGATCGATAAGACTAAGCTGAAAAACTTCGGCAACCTAGATAAAAACTACCTAGACAAGCCTTACGATCCAAATAACGACTACTCTATTCCACACGTTGTTGCGATTACAGGCCTAGCGGTTAACGCAGACATGTACGACCCAAAAGACTTCCAAAGCTGGGCTGACCTATGGAAGCCTGAGCTTGAAGGTCAAGTAATGTTGATGGACGACACTCGTGAAGTATTCCATATCGCTCTACGTAAACTTGGCTACTCAGGTAACTCAAAAGACCCTAAGCAAATCGATGAAGCGTACGCTGAGCTACAAAAGTTGATACCTAACGTTTTAGTTTTTAACTCTGACAACCCTGGCGCACCTTACATGTCTGGTGAAGTGGGCGTTGGTATGCTTTGGAACGGTAGCGCTGCAGCCGCACAAAATGAAGGCCTGAACCTTAAACTCGTTTTTCCTAAAGAAGGTGGTATCGGCTGGGTTGATAACTTCGCTATCTCTTCCGGTGCGAAGAACGTAGAAGCCGCTCACAAGATGATCGACTTCCTACTGCGCCCAGAAATCGCAGAGCAAATCTCTCGTGATACTGGGTACCTAACGGCGGTGGAGGAATCGAATGCTAAGTTTAAAGACGTTGCCCCACTATTCCCTTCTCAAGAAGACCTTGACCGCGTTGAATGGCAAGATGCGGTTGGTGATCTAACCGTTAAATACGAAGATTACTTCCTCAAGCTGAAAGCGGGACAATAATCTAGCTTGTGTAACAAGTCATCAACCATAGGAAAATAGGCAGCAATACGCTGCCTATTTTTGTCTTAGGCTGATATAATCGCGCGTTGCTAGGTTTATTTGTCTTGGTATCATAGATTTATCGTCTCATAACAAGGAGACAACGATATTCAAGCTAAATGAACATATTTGTGCTTACTGCGATTTGGCTCAACTTGATAACTCCAGCTAGTATTGACTTGTCCAATCGCGAAACAAAACGGAAAACAAATGAAAAGTAAATTCTACGCAAGCGCTCTATGTGCAGCGACGCTCATCGCTACCCCTGCAATGGCTGCTGATCAAGAACTGTATTTCTACAACTGGTCGGAATACATTCCAAACGAAGTTCTTGAAGACTTTACAAAAGAAACCGGAATCAAAGTTATTTACTCTACATACGAATCTAACGAGAGTATGTACGCAAAACTAAAAACTCAAGGTTCTGGTTACGACTTGGTAGTACCGTCTACCTATTTCGTCTCTAAAATGCGTAAAGAAGGCATGCTACAACAGATCGACAAAGAGAAATTATCTCATTTTGCCGATCTTGATACTAACTTCCTAAACAAACCGTTCGATCCGAACAACAACTACTCTATCCCATACATTTGGGGTGCGACCGGTATTGGTATCAATGCTGACATGCTAGACAAATCATCGGTTACTAAGTGGGATGATTTTTGGGATAGTAAGTGGGAAGGTCAACTAATGCTGATGGATGATTCTCGCGAAGTATTCCACATTGCATTGACTAAGCTTGGTTACTCACCAAACACGACTAACCCAGAAGAAATCAAAGCCGCTTACGAAGAACTGAAAAAGCTAATGCCAAACGTATTAGTATTTAACTCAGACTTTCCTGCAAACCCTTACCTAGCGGGTGAAGTTTCACTTGGTATGCTTTGGAATGGTTCTGCTTACATGGCTCGTCAAGAAGGCGCGAACATCGACATCATCTGGCCAGAAAAAGGAACGATCTTCTGGATGGACAGCCTGGCAATTCCAGCTGGCGCGAAGAACGTTGATGCGGCTCATAAGATGATTGACTTCTTACTGCGCCCAGAAAACGCAGCTAAGATCGCACTAGAGATTGGTTACCCTACTCCAGTGAAAACGGCACACGAACTGCTACCGAAAGAATTTGCTAACGATCCAAGCATCTTCCCACCACAAGAAGTGATGGACAGCGGTACTTGGCAAGATGAAGTTGGCGAAGCGAGCGTAATGTACGATGAGTACTTCCAAAAGCTAAAAGTGAACAACTAATTCGTTAGTTTTAAAGATATGAAAAAGCGGCTCATGAGCCGCTTTTTTTGTTCTTAATGACAAGACAAAAGCTCTCCTCTGTGAGAATTATTACGCTCTTTCTTTTCCTTCTAGAGCCAGTATCTCGTCAACTAATTTTGGAACCTCGACGCTTGCTTTTCCGTAGCGTTTTTCCTCAAATTCACTTTCTACCGCACTAGGCTCGAGGTTAATTTCGATGGTGTGCGCGCCATGCATTTTTGCATCATGAACAAAACCTGCTGCGGGATATACGACGCCAGAAGTCCCGATAGAAATAAATAAATCTGCTTCTTCTAATGCTGCGTAGATATCCCCCATTCGTAGTGGCATTTCACCAAACCAAACAATATGTGGTCGCATTTGTGAAGGGATCTGACAACAGTGACAAAGCTCGCCGGTCTTAATGTCCTCATTGTGATCTACTACTTGGTTAGATTCACTGCAGCGGGCCTTGAGCAACTCACCATGCATGTGAATCACATTCTGACTGCCGCCTCTTTCGTGAAGGTTGTCTATATTTTGAGTGATGACCGTCACTTTACCTTCTAACTCAGCCTCTAAACGACCCAATGCTTCATGCGCTGCATTAGGCTTTATCGCATTATCTTGAAGTTTCTTGCGGCGTTGGTTGTAAAAATCTTGAACAAGGTCCGGATCGCGAGCAAACCCTTCAGGCGTTGCTACATCTTCGATACGGTGATTCTCCCATAGGCCATCTTGCGCACGAAATGTTTGAATACCAGATTCGGCCGAGATACCTGCACCAGTAAGTACTACAATATTTCTATAAGGGAAATTCATAACTCATCCTTGCTGTTTTTTCATTAGCTTAACACTGAAAGAATAGCAACAGTAGTAATATGGATTAGACCATAGTCGTAATGGTCACTATTAGAATTACAATTTAAGAGGAACAGCAATGAGACAAGTATCTCTAGCGTTTATATTGCTTATGACTTTGGCAGGCTGTCAACTTACCAATGTTGAAGGCGAAGTCGATGATGTAAAGGTAAGAGTCAGCACCAATGATGATGACCATCGAGGTAATGGTAATTTCTGTCCTCCTGGCCAAGCCAAGAAAGGCAATTGCTAAAAGAGCGGCTTTATGCCGCTCCCATATTGGTCTCAATCCTCGTTGGTCGAAGATATTTTATGAATGGCTAGGTCAGCGCCATTGAATTCGTCTTCTTCTGAAAGCCTTAGTCCCATACTGGTATTAATCGCGCCGTAGACTGCAAGTGCCCCAAGCACAGCGATGGAAATGCCCAAAAGCGTTCCTAGAAGCTGAACGATAATGCTCACGCCCCCTAGCCCACCCAACGAGATTTGGCCAAAGATCCCCGCAGCAATACCACCCCAAGCGCCACATACACCGTGTAAAGGCCAGACACCTAGCACATCATCAATCCTGGTTTTGTTTTGTAGGTGGGTAAAAAGATAAACAAATAGCACGCCAGCAATCGCACCTGTCACTAAAGCACCGATAGGATGCATTAAGTCTGAGCCCGCACATACAGCAACCAAGCCAGCTAGTGGCCCGTTATGAATAAAGCCAGGGTCATTTTTACCAGCCAACAGTGACGCGACAATGCCTCCGACCATTGCCATCAATGAGTTCATAGCCACCAAGCCACTTATGCCTGACACAGTTTGAGCTGACATGACGTTGAAGCCAAACCACCCCACACATAAGATCCAAGCTCCCAAAGCCAAAAACGGAATATTCGAAGGTGCAAAGTTGGTATGCTTTCCTGCTCGAACTCTGCCTTTTCTCATGCCCAAAAACACAACGGCAACCAGCGCTATCCAGCCGCCAACACCATGTACAACGACTGAACCTGCAAAATCGTGGAAGCCATAACCAAAGGTATTTTCAAACCAAGATTGAACGCCAAAGTTTCCGTTCCAGATCATTCCTTCAAATAGTGGGTATACAATACCGACAGTGAAAAATGTTGCGATTAGAATCGGATAAAAACGAGCTCGCTCTGCGATACCACCAGAAACAATAGCAGGAATCGCTGCAGCGAAGGTCAGCAAGAAAAAGAACCTCACCAACTCGTAACCATTGCCTTGAGATAATGTCTCTGCATCAGCAAAGAAGGTGCCGCCATAAGCGACCCAGTATCCAATGAAAAAATACGCAATGGCGGAAATACCGAAATCGGCCAAGATTTTAACTAAAGCATTAACTTGGTTCTTTTGGCGCACGGTTCCTACTTCAAGAAAAGCAAAACCAGCATGCATCAAAAAGACCATGATTGCGCCAAGTAGTAAGAAAAGTGTGTCGGAACTTTGCGTGAGAGTTTGTACAGCGCCGTGTACCTGATTGGCAGTTACACTCATTATGATTGTCTCCGTTGATCTGTAGCGCACTTATCCTGTGCATCAAAGTTAGGCTCATCACCAATTTGGTGAACTTAGTTTATAGAGCGTCTAACAGAGCAATTCTCATTCCATAATTTACATTTCTAACACTTACACTTTAATTTATTGTTTTGTATGAACTTTAATAAAATTATGCATTCTTGAATGGTGCTTAACACGCTAATAAATGCACCAATGTGGTTTTAGCGCACCAACATAATGCGCACCATATAGCTCAACAAGCAGCAAACTCCCCACCATAAACATAAAAGCCACCTCATGAGAGGTGGCTTTTATACTGAATGGCTAACTAAAGGAGTTTATCGAGTGATCTTCCCTGCTTTTACTTCTTCTAGCCAACGCCCCTCGACGAGATAAGGAGGAAGCCAACCAGTTTCAACTGATAAACGGTTGCCTTTGTCGTACCACATACAGGCCATGCCAAGAAGAGGGAAAGATATGAAAGTTTCTATAGAAATCAAGTCCTCTGGCTTATCGAGCCTCATTTGGTATTGCTCTTGGAACTGTAGGTTCTTAATGAGTACCTCTTCAAAGTCATAACCGATGTCAGTTGTCAGGGCAGCAAAAGTTTCCAAAATACCCATGGCGATTTCTAACGCCCAATCATCACCCTGAGCAACTGCCGCGTCCATCGCGGCCACCAGTTTATCAGGGTAGTCTGCTGTACGTTGATGGAACGACTGAATTACGTCTACTAACATATAAGACAGCTCACCCGCTTTGGTAGAGCTCTGTCTCATCAAAGAAGTTGGAAAGTTCGCCAATGCGTCTAAACTTGGCCTGTCACGCACAATTGTCGATATGAAATACATATCAATCCATCTATTAGGATTTATGCACCCCGTTTTTAAAATACCCTCCCCGTCCCACTTTACTTCAGGATAGTCGAGAATCTTTATAGTTAGTTCATCATTGGGATTCATAGCAAGTCTATGATAACAAGCACCCATCAATGAAGTTTCGTAAAGACGTAATGTACAAATTTGTTCGTCTTCATGTGAAGTTTGAAACCATGTATACCAGCGAACCTGGTCAATGGCAAAATCACCAAAACTAACCAAGTTTTCTCGCCTGATTTTAAGACCTTCTTTGCGCTGATCTAATATCTTATTGATGAATTCTTTCTCAGAAGAAACTCCACTTTCACTCAACTCAGGATTTGCTTTGCGTTCTACAACTTTACTTTGCATTTTAAATTAGTCCTTTGGAATCAATTTTAAACTCTGCCGCATCTACTATTACGTCTGAGGCATTTCCACTTTCAGGGATGCTTGTTTGAGTATGTATATATCGAATAGGTATGCCGAACGAAGCTGCATGTTGAATTTTTCTTGCTGCTATTTTTTCAGTCGTTCCTTCTTTATTTTTCGACATTAGCCTGGTGATTTCTGCAGTGTATTCCGTTGTCCCTTGCTGATATGCCATATTTCCAATCTTGCGGCTGCCCAGCGGGCTGCTCCCTCCTTTGGCCTCAACAATTATAATTTCACCTGGTGGCGGCTCTTCCACCTCGTAAACCATATCAAAATCGCCCGGCTTCGAAATTGAGGTTCCAATATCTTTGGGATGAAGCAGCTTAGCATTAGGACGTTTACTCCGGACAAAGTCATCCGCGGCCAACTCACCTATTTTTGCAGACTGTTGGTTAATATTACCAATTTGAGCGTTATATCCCTCTTCGCCAGATCGAGCGCCCATTGCCTCTTGACGCTCTTTCAAGCATTCATCAATTTTTGCTTTGTTTCTTTCTGTTAGCTCATAATCACTCGTATTGAGTTCAGAGTTTTCTTTATACTCTGCTTTATTTAGCACAAGATCTTCAGTAAAGATCGTGCAACCTTCTTCCCCGCCAACTTTCTCTGAGTCAAAAACATGCGCATTGACAAACTCCTCAATCCCAACAACATACTGCACTTCGTGTCGGCTGCCATCTGAATGATTGATATGACGATAAAAAGTAATCTCGTTTCTTTCGCAATCAATATGGTCTAAATCGTATTCATATCGAATATGATTTTTACCTTTGGGTTTTCGGATTTTGACTTGCGAGCGAACGCCATCTTCTCCGACGGATGACTCTTTTGCTGCTTCTAAAATCTGATCGCAAACCTCTTGGGGGACATCGCTTTGCGCCTGATACTCTGCCAACATTTGACCCAAGCGTTTTAGCCCTTCTTCACAAAGGAAACCTGTTGGGTCAATCCACTGGATAGGGTTGACTGCATATTGGTAATGATTAATACCACCAGCAATAGATATCGGATCTTGTTGGATAAAGCGTCCTAGCTTAGGATCGTAATACCGAGCGAGGTTGTAGTGTAAGTCGGTTTCTTGATCGAAGTACTGCCCTTGAAAACGCAGTGGATTTACTACTTTTTCAATATGTACATGAGCAAAGCCATGAGCATCGTAGCTGGCACTCCATACAACATTCCCCTCGCAATCGATCAGTCGCTCTGGTTTACCAACTTGATCGCACTGGTACCAATAAATAACGTCATTTTCTAGCAGTGCCACTGGCGTGTAGGTTTCTGGTTGATATAGGTACCAGCGGAAAGCACATGAAGAGCGTTCACCAATTAAACGTTCCCCTTCCCACAAGAACTCCGTAACGCCTTGTTGTGTAATTTTCTTCGTCCTGCGCCCTAATGCATCATATTCATATTGACTGATGCCATCGTCGGTGTGAACTTCAATGAGCTGATTTAACGCATCAAATACGCGAGTCTGAACGTGTCCTTGCCCCTCACGTTTTGTCTGATTTCCTTGCGCGTCATATTTGAACCGGACATTATCGTGCACTTCAATACGATCAGCGAATACCTCTGAAGATGGCAAAGTAGGATTGCCAAAACTATCGTATTCAAACTTAGTCACTTCTCCGGAAGCATTGACTCGTTTCAGTTGCCCTAAGGCATCGTACTGATAGTGTGTTGCTCCTGCCGTATTATCAATGATTGATGAAATACGGTTTTGCGCATTGTAAACGTACTTTTTCTCTCTATCAGGCCAATGTTGTTCGACCAAACGACCAACACCATCATAAATGATGCGCTCATTAAAATGTGCCGTTTCAATTTGGGAAACTCGTCCCATTTCATCGTAATGAAATTTGATTTGAGGTAAATCTAGGTTTCCAAACCGAATCGCTGAAAAACGCCCATATCGATCGTAAGAGAAGTTCAGCTCCGTATTATCTGGCAGTACCTGAGATACGCGTTGGCCAACTCTGTTAAACTCCTGCGCTATCTCAAACTGACCTTGAATGCGCTTTGTTAAATGCCCGAATGAAGAGTATTGGTATTGCAATGTTTGATGGCGATTGGATGCGAAAGTAAGTCGACCACCAAGCGTATAGTTGAAGTGGTTCTCTACAATACTGCTACCATTTCCTGCTTTGACATGCTTGAGATAACCCGCAGCGTCATAGCGATACAGCACAGTCCTATCGGCGACTTGCTTACGATGGATCCGCCCCATATCGTCATAATCAAATTGGCTTTGTAGATTATCAAACCCAACAGTTCCTGATAGCTGGCCTTCATCGTCATACATAAATTCGAATTCTAAGTCGTCACTCCGAACTAATTTAGTCAGGTTACGTTGTTGATCGTATTCGTAAGAAATATGGCTGCCATCGGGAAAGATGACTGCTTCTTGTTGCGCGAGTGCTCCCCATTGATACGAGGTAATGCCTGCTGGCGTTCGAATCTGAGCAACACGGCTGTGCTCATCGTAAGAATATTCTTCGCTATAACCGACTTTGTCTTCGTCGTTAAAATAACGAACTGATGTACGCCTGCCAAATTGATCATAAGCGAGTTGAGCAATACACCCATCGGGATAAGCAACGCCATTCACCAGATCTTCTTCGTTGTAGCTGTAACGAAGTAATGTACCGTCTATTTCATTCGCGATAAGTCTTTGTTGTTCATCCCACCACCATTGACTTTTCTTACCATCTTCAGACTCTTTTTTGACGACTTGACCGTGTTTATCGTAATCATATTCCGTGACACAGCCGAACTGATCGGTATCCCAAACTCTTTGACCGAGGCTATTGTAGTAAGCCTTCTCGATATCCCCATCAGGTGAAACCGTTTTAACTAACTTACCTAAGCCGTCATAACCATATTGAATTTCTTTTCCAGAGGAATGAAACTTAGAGACTAATTGACCATGCTGATTATATTGATAATTGACCGTTGACTGATCAGGATAGATAGCTTGTGCTTTTCGTCCTAGTTCATCATATTGCCATCGCCAAGTTTTACCTGTGGGGCTTATTTTCTCGAGTAAGTTACCCTGCTCGTCATGCAAGAAAGACCATTGATGATCTAACGAGTCAGAATAAGAAGAATGATTTCCCTGATAATGGAAGCGATAGTCATAAATTCCTGCGTCCCCAACGTTTCTGATGCACTTCGCTTTTGCACCTTCGCCATCCCATTCAAAATAATGAGTAAAGCCAGTTGGTCGTACACGCTTAATAATTAAATGGCCGAGGTATTGATACTGTTCCTTTAGGCCCAAATGATTAGTTGCACTGACCAAATCATCGTGCTCATCATAGGTATAAGTTGCCAGAACTTTTTGGGACTTTGCATTAAGCAGTTCTACAAGGCGTCCTTGCTTATCATATTGACATTCAAGAACCGGACGCTTGTTATATGCGATCTCGATCAATCGATGGTTTCGAGAATACTGCAATTGAAACGTTGAAAACGTGCCATTTCTAACTTGTTTAGCTAGCCAACGATCATCTTTTTGCTCAAACCGATATTGATGCCCACTAGCGAGCGTTACAATCCGAGTTGTTGAGCTCAGGAAATAACAGCTCGCACCAGCGTATATCTGGTAACTTGTTGCTCCAATATCTACTGGCTCAAATTCTGTGATATCTGCCTTATCGTCAACAAACTCCCAAGCGATAACGTTGTCTTTCTCGTCCGTCTTCTCGCGTAATTCAAACTGAAATGCATGTCGCCAACCAAAGCCCATTCCATGATTTACATCCGACTGCGAAGAGCGGTAAGTACGCTGCCAAGTAGTACCTTGTTGTAGCTCGATATCATAGAGTTCGAGAATTTCTTCACCCGTCACAAGTGATACAGGATCACCGGCTTTCTCATGTTTTTCGCTGCTTTGTTGCTGAGGCTTGGCGGATGCGGCACTTCTGCCACTCTTTTTATTCGACTTCCCCTTTCCCTTCGATGGTTTTGCATTGACGGTATTTTGAGTCGGTGGAGGCGTAACCGCTGACGAGAGTGCGTAGTTTTCGCCGGTAGGTACAATTCGAGCGACACGCAAGTCACCGTTCACCAAAGCATTGGCAAACGTTGAATTATAGTGTTGGGAAGTAAGCTCACCGTCAGGTATGTTTGGCTTGAATTGACCAATCGTATAGAACAAGTACTCGACAGAGCGAAGGTCAAGCTCACCAAAGCTCTCAAGAAACTCTATTGCCTCTTGTTTGGTCACGAATGTTTTAGGTTCGCCGCTAGTAAGTAACTGACCAGAGAAGTGATAACTTTCGCCAAAGCGATTCGTGATAGGAATGACGAATTGAGGGATCATAGCCGTAACGTGTTTGTCCTTTTCTTACCTTGCCGCATCATTTAATGCTCGTTTCGCTCTTTTTATTTGTGAGAGCAAGATGCCTTAATCAAACATCCTCCGATAGAGATTCCTCTGTATGCGTAGACTGAATGTATTGATGGCAATTTTCACGTATGCAACTCTTTGAATCTCTGAGCGCAGCGTACTTTAACGGGACGATGAATCCTGAGTAAATGAACAATAGCGTGAGTGAGACTAATGTCTCATCGTGACGCGATTTTTTTACATGTTTCTTACTTAACTATGATTTTCTGCCCAGTTACGTAAATTCACTCAATAAGTTGCATCAAGTATCACCACTGCGACTCAACGCTTCATATTTGAGACAAAACAGCAACAAAAAAACCGCCTATTACGGCGGTTTTGCTTAAAGAATACTGATTAAAGGTTTGGACCTGTCGATGGTCTGTGTGGTTGGTTATTGAGCAGTTGCTGCATCCCTTGAAACATTCGCATAAACCACACCAAGATGGCTAATGCAGCAAACACCATCCCTACCCAAGGAATAAAGTAAGCAATGGTTTCAAGCAAAGTACTATGCAACCAATAATCACTCACGCCAACGAGTACACCGTTAGAAGTCGCGACGGTGACGATCAACACAACAAAAAACGTCAGGTAGAGAAAGAAGGTGCGAATTAAACCGTAGTAATGAGAAATCACTACGTCGCTGTCTTCTCCCTTATCTAATCGGTAACCCGCATAGATAATTGCGATAACGCCTGAGATCAGAAACGTAAACGGGGTCAGACAGCTCAGGATGTACGCAACCCAAATCCCGTTATGAGGTTTGTTCATTCGCTTTCGCTCCTTTTACTTCCGTTTGTGCCGTATCTGTTTCGCCCATTGCTTCTTTGGACTTCACTTCCTCATACCAAAGATCGTGGTGTTCTTTCGCCCATGTCTCGTCAACTTCACCAGTCACCATGCCTTCTAACGCACCTTCCATACCGAATAGACCAATATAGATGTGGAAGATAAAGCCACAGATTAGAATCAGTGCCGAAATCGCATGAACTAAGTTAGAAAGCTCCATGTCACGGCGAGTTTGGCCAAAGATAGGAAAGTCCAGAACTAAGCCACTCACTGCCGCGATAGCACCAAAGAAGATCAACAACCAATAGATTGCCTTCTCGCCACCGTTTGAGAAACCAGCTGACGGATGTGTGCCTTTGTGTTTACCAACCATACCGCCCATTTTCATGAACCAACGAACATCAGTCATGTTTGGAATCGACTTGCGCCACCATTTAAAGAGCACGAGCATCAGCAAAATGAAGAACAATGGTCCCATGTAATTGTGGTACTGCTTCGCCAACATGACGATAAAGCCCCAGAACTCAGTAGGAACGTACGGTTTTAAGAAGTGCTTACCGTAAACCAGCATCAAACCACTGAATGCCAACGTTAAGAATGTAAACGCCATACTCCAGTGAAGCGCGCGGTCTAAACGAGACCAACGCTTCATCTTTTTACCAGTACGCGGCTTGCTAAGCATCAAAGGACCAACGAATACGTAAACCATGATAACCATCGCGATACTGCCGAAAATCGCGACAGCACCAGCAGGAGACATCCATTTCTCTTTTAGAATGTACCAAGTCTCACCAGGTTTACTGATCAATACGCCATGTTCTGGCGATTGGGACGTGGTGTAGCCTTCTTGCCCCTCTCTGACTTCGCGCCAATAGTCTGCCCCGGCGAGTTGCGTGATCTCCTGTTGAATAACTTTAGAAGATTGCTCCTCTGCTGAAGCAGGCATTGCGAAAGTCAGCAGCAATGCCGTCATCATTGACAGCATTGCTAGAGATGCACGTTTAAGCGTGTTTAACATGTGACTCTCCTTACTTAGCTTTTCGTCGCATCGTAAGAAAGATCGTTTCCGTCTGTCCAACCTGCGTTTTTCGCGCCGCGTTCTACCACACGTTGACGGAAAATGTCAGAGACTTTCTCTGCGTCACCCGCAAGCAGCGCTTTGGTTGAACAAAGCGATGCACACATCGGTAACTTGCCTTCTGCGATACGGTTCGCACCGTATTTTTGACGTTCTTCCTCAGAGCCAGGCTCTGTTTCTGGGCCGCCTGCGCAGAAAGTACATTTATCCATTTTGCCACGTTCACCAAATGCCTCTTGTTTAGGGAACTGAGGCGCGCCAAACGGACAAGCAAACAAACAGTAACCACAACCGATACACAGATCTTTATTGTGAAGAACGATGCCGTCTTCGGTATGTTCGAAACAATCAGCTGGACAAACTGCCATACAAGGCGCATCGGTACAGTGCATACAAGCAACAGAGATAGAGTTTTCACCAGCTTCACCGTCGTTTAGTGTTACCACGCGGCGACGTTGAATGCCCCATTCAAGCGCATCGTCGTTTTCGTTCTTACATGCAGTAACACAGCCGTTACACTCGATACAGCGCTTGGTGTCACATAGAAATTTCATTCGTGCCATTGTCAGACTCCTTACGCTTTACGAATGTTACATAGGGTTACTTTGGTTTCCTGCATCAAGGTAACCGGGTCGTAACCGTAAGTGGTTGCCGTGTTAGCCGATTCGCCAACAACGTAAGGCTGTGTACCTTCTGGATATTTAGGACGTAGGTCTTCACCTTCGAACTTACCGCCAAAGTGGAACGGAATGAACGCCAAACCAGGTTTCACACGACGCGTTACCATTGCTTTCACCTTGATTCGTCCCTTCTCTGCACCTTCAACCCAAACATCATCACCATCTCTGAAGCCAAGATCGTTCGCGTCTTTCGGGTTCACTTCAACAAACATTTCTTGTTGAAGCTCGGCAAGCCAAGGGTTTGAACGCGTCTCTTCACCACCACCTTCGTATTCAACCAGACGGCCAGAAGTCAGAACGATTGGGTACTCGCCCGATTTGTCTTGTTCTTGAATGGATTTATACAACGTAGGTACACGGAAGATGGCATCTTTGTCTTCCCAAGTCGGGTAATCCGTTACAAGGTCACGACGTGGTGTGTAAAGTGGTTCACGATGCAGTGGCACACGGTCTGGGAACGTCCAAACAATCGCACGCGCTTTCGCGTTACCAAATGGAATACAACCGTGCTTTATCGCGACACGCTGAATACCGCCAGAAAGGTCAGTCTTCCAGTTTTTACCCTCTGCTGCCACTTTCTCTTCAGCAGTTAGATCGTCCCACCAACCAAGTTGTTTCAATAACTTGTCAGTGAACTCTGGGTAACCGTCTTTGATCTCACAGCCTTTCGAGTAACTGTCTTCAGCAAGTAGGCTCTTGCCTTCAAATTCCACACCAAAGCGCGTACGGAAGTTACCGCCACCTTCTGCAACCGTCTTAGACGTATCGTACAGAATGTGCGTGCCTGGGTGTTTCATTTCCGGTGTACCCCAACATGGCCAAGGTAGACCGTAGGTTTCACCGTTGACAGGGCCACCTTCCGCTTCCAATGTGGTTTTGTGGAACGTATGCCAGTTTTGTTGGTGCGCTTTCAAACGCTCTGGGCTTTGGCCTGTGTAACCAATCGTCCACATGCCTTTGTTGAATTCACGCGTTAGGTCTTCAATCACCGGCTGGTTATTTTCAACACGGATGTTTTTGAACAGAAGATCGGAATAGCCCAGTTTCTTCGAAAGCAGGTACATGATTTCGTGGTCTGGTTTTGATTCAAACAAAGGTTCAATCACCTGATCACGCCATTGTAGAGAGCGGTTAGATGCGGTAACGCTGCCGTGTGTTTCAAACTGTGTTGTTGCAGGAAGCAGGTAAACGCCGTCGGTACGGTCGTTCATTACCGCAGCAACCGTTGGGTATGGGTCCACAATCACCATCATGTCCAACTTCTGCATCGCTTTTTTCATCTCAACACCACGTGTTTGAGAGTTCACTGCGTGTCCCCAGTAGAACATTGCACGGATGTTTTCGCGTTGACGAATGTTGTCTTTGTTTTCCAGTACACCATCAACCCAACGAGATACAGGAATACCTGCACTGTGCATTGGTTTCTGACCGCTGTAAGCGTTGTCATCGAAACGACCTTTGATCCATTCGTAATCGATTTCCCACACTTTTGACCAATGACGCCAAGCGCCTTCAGAAAGGCCGTAGTAGCCAGGTAGCGTGTCAGAAAGTACGCCAAGGTCGGTTGCGCCTTGTACGTTATCGTGACCACGGAAGATGTTTGCACCGCCGCCTGATTTACCAATGTTACCAAGCGCTAGCTCAAGCACACAGTAAGCGCGTGTGTTGTTGTTACCAGTAGTATGCTGAGTACCACCCATACACCAAACAATACAGCCCGGGCGATTTTCAGAAAGCAGTTTTGCTGTTTGGTAAACGTCTTCTTCGCTTACGCCTGTTACGCGCTCTACTTCTGCTGGCGTCCACTTCGCCACTTCAGCACGGATCTCATCCATACCGAATACACGTTGACGGATGAACTCTTTATCTTCCCATTGGTTTTCGAAGATGTGCCACAACACACCCCAAATAAATGCTACGTCAGAACCTGGACGAAGAGAAACGTAGTGATCTGATTTCGCAGCAGTACGCGTACGGCGAGGATCCGCTACGACGATCTTACAGTTGTTCTTCTCTTTTGCGATCAGAATGTGCTGCATCGCTACTGGGTGTGCTTCAGCTGGGTTTGAACCAATGAATAGCATCGACTTACAGTTGTGCATGTCATTGAAAGAGTTGGTCATCGCACCGTAACCCCAAGTGTTCGCTACACCCGCCACGGTTGTTGAGTGACAAATACGCGCTTGGTGGTCAACGTTGTTCGTACCCCAAAGTGATGCCATTTTGCGGAACAAGTACGCTTGTTCGTTGCTGTGCTTTGCGCTTCCCAAGAAGTAAACCGAATCAGGGCCGGACTCTTTACGGATGTCCATCACCTTGTTACCGATTTCTTCGATCGCTTGATCCCAAGAAAGCTTTTTCCACTTCCCGTTTTCAAGCTTCATTGGGTATTTTAGACGACGCTCACCGTGACCATGTTCACGCAGTGCTGCGCCTTTTGCACAGTGACCACCGGCGTTAAATGGGTGGTCGAACGCAGGCTCTTGACCCGTCCAAACACCATTTTGAACTTCTGCGTAAATACCACAACCCACTGAACAGTGAGAACAGATAGTACGTTTTATTTCTGTTTTCGCTTCTGGATCGACTGATTTTGCTTGCGCTTTTTTCATCATTCCCGGTGCGAATAGACTAGCACCAACCACTGCGCCACCAGCGGCAAGCGAAGTGTTTTTCATGAATGCACGACGAGATACGCCAAGCTGGTTCGTTTCTTTGCTCACACTGTCGGAGCGTTTGACAAGTTTCATCCGTTATCTCCTAAAGTGTGTCGTAGTAATCGCGAATGTGTTGAGTTTCACGATACCCTTTCTTCTTCACGTCGTTTTCAGAAGGCTCAACCGTTTCTGAAGCAACGGCCACTTTCGTGGTTCCCGCAACAACAGCACCGGCAACGGCAGCGGTTGTGAAGCCTTTTAGGAGATCCCTACGGCTTGTGTTTATTTCTTTATTATCTTTCATCATTGCTTCCTTACCTTACGGTAGATCTTTGGAGACTCATGCCTCTCTATCGATATGACCAAGTACTGCTCGATTACTCGTAATCAGTGACGTTTTTCACATCAATTTTTAATTTGTTCTTACTGCTTTTGGTGTTCACGCTAAAGCGGACTTGCTCTAACGTTAAAAATGCATCGCAAAGCTGTGCAGCTGGCTTGTAGAAGTTCACGCTTTCGGCGCTCTCTAGTTGGCGCGTAAAAGATTGGAACCAAGGAGCAATGTGTTTGTTAAACACCGCTTGTTGAAGTTCTTCCTCTTCACCTGTCAGCATTGCCATCACTTCGCACAGTGCAGAAATATGGTCTTCAGGCTCTTTCACGTTCTCTTCTCGTTCGATGCCTAAAAGATCCAAATCGCGACGAATTTCCGCTAACGGTTTTTCCATCATCGAGCCAGTGCGATGCCAAGATCCGAATGGCACAACTTCACCACGTCCAATGCCAATAAACAGATCTTGATATTCTTCTTCTAACGCTTCTCGCTGCGCTTCGTTCGCGGCTTGTTGCAGTGCGAGCCAAGCTTTTTGCATCGCGCTCTCAGACGGTTCAATTTCTAGCGATTTCAGGAACGCCAGCATTTCATCACTAGGCGCACTACGAAAAAGTGCAGATAGAACGAGATAAATGTCTGTTCTCAGTGTTTGTTCTTGTTGTGTGTCCACTGCGAGCTCCTAGTATTTCAATTGTTTCATTGGGTCTTCTGCCATCGACTTAAACATGTCGATCACACGGCAGTCTTCACACATCGCGATACGATTGATCGCCGCTTCATCAGAGAAATGAGAGTGACCGCGTAACTTGTTTTGTAGCATGTCGATCATCGATTGCGGAGCAAAGGGCTTGTGACAACGAATGCACTCGGCTGCCTTTTCTTCATGAATCACAACCGCTTTCTGGCGTTCTTCTTTCACCCAGTTCATACGAGGAGTAAGCGTCAGCACTTTCTCTGGACACGCTTTCTCGCACAGCCCACATTGAATGCAGTCTTGCTCGACGAATTTAAGCGACGGAGATCGACCGTCCGTATGCAATGCACGTGTTGGACACACCGCCACACAGCTCATACACAACGTACAACCTTTACTTTCACAAGAGACTGTGCCGTAAGGTGCGTTCGCTGGAAGTTCAACAATGTTCTCAACTGGAATACGTGATGCGGACAACGCATCCAAGGCCGTAAATAGACGCTGACGTTTGTTACCTTGCAAATCACCTAATGCCAAATCAAAAGACTCAGTACAAAGTGTCGGAGCACCTTCACGTAGTGACTCTAGATACAGAATGTCGATGGTTTCTTTGGCGATACCAAGCTGACCGAGCAGCTCTTGAGCAATACCTACTTCGCTATTAAGCACACGAATAATGGTTTGAGGCATAAAACGTGAAGCCGCAAACAGCACCTGAGTAGCACCATTCACAAGCGCGGCGAACCAAGTATCAATACCAACCGAAGGCAGTTCTTCCACCACAATTGGAATCACATTATCTGGCAGTGCTTTTAGTGCCATCACGTTGTAGCTCTCGTGGCGAGAACTACAAATCAATACGATAGGATCCAAACCACCCGCTTGCTCATAGTTGGCGAGCGTACGTTCAATAAACTTTTGCGTATCTTCAGGGTTTGGCAGTGCGTAATGAATCGCTTCTGTCGGACACGCTGTAGCACAAGTACCCACACCTTGACATAGGTATGGGTTGATCTCGATGCGATGGCCCGTTCTGTCGCTGCCTTCACTCGATAGTGCCCCTGCCGGACAAGCATCCACACACCGTTCGCAACCTTTTACGCCACGAGAGCTGTGTGCACATAAATCGGTATCTAAACGGAAGAATTTCGGTTTATCGAACGTCCCCATTAAGGTTGGAATCTCTTCCAACGCTTCAGCCAGTTTCGGATAGCCACGACCTACTGGGTAGTAGCCCGGTACTGGGACTTCTTCCGACATGCAGCTGTTAAGGCAAAGATCGAGTACGATATCGAAACAATCGCTATTGGTCGCGACCTTGGCAAGGTTGTTGGTCAAACCATGATTTTCAATCAGAACTTCAAACGTACCTAAGAACCCTGAAACCTGAACCGAATTGGCGTAATAAAGCTCGGGATTTGTGCCCTTTTCGCCATCGGTAGAAAGCAGCGTTAGGCTGTTCATTTGCGACAATTGCGCTGCCGCACTTTCGATGATTGCTGTTGGGCCCACAATCAAAGTATTACCGCCGCTTTCATAGCTTACGGTTGGTGGAATAAGATTGGTCAACTCTACGGTATTTTCGAAAGCGTACAGCCTCGCTTTACCGTTATTGGAAGTTGCTTGTTCTAATAATTGTTTCAGCATTGCTCAATTCCATTTATGAACATGGATAGTCTTTTCCATCTCTTAGTGTAGTTAGCGCCGGAGATTCTGCTGATTAACTTATCAATGAGAATTCTTATTCCGCCGTCTATAGGCGATGAATACTACGCAGTGCGTCCGTACTAACTTCAACCAGATTGGTATTGAGCAACAAATAGCAAGTGTCATGCCAATAAAATATCAACTAAAAATCAATAGGTTATCAATTTTACTGACAAATAGTAGGGATAAAAAAACCGGTTGAGACATTTTGTCTCAGCCGGCTCATTGAGTGTTTAGTCAAAATGTACCTATTCTTTGTGTGGTATATTTTGTCTCACCTCGTTAGGCTGTGATTCTTCAGCAAAAGTATCACTTTCACTAGACACTGTATTTATATACAGCTCACTTTCATCTTGAGTAATTTGGCCACTTTTGTCGGTGTTTGACTCTGCGTCTTCAACTACCTCAGATGCGATATCGTTAGCGTTAAGCTCAGACCCTTGCGCAGTTTCGGCGTCTGGTTCGTCTTCCACTTTGTCTTTAACCCAATCACGCAGCGTCTCAGCGACGTCTTGAGAAAGTGACTTTAAGTTACTGTAATCATCATCGTAATCGTCTAGGCCGTCACGCACGTTAAATTCTTCGGACAAGAACATTTTGCGCAGCGCAGCTTTCTTAACACTTTCTGAAGCTTCAGAAACCAGCAGTTGCGCCACAGACATTTCTTCGGTTTTTTCAGTCTCTACACTCGCGGTAATGTCTGGAGCCTGACTATCCTCATTGACGTTCAAAGCATCTAAGCTTTCGTCAGCGTTTGAAAGCGCTGTGACACTATCTTCGGATTGCTCCGTCTCTGCTATCGGCGTGATCTCTTCAGCATGTTGGGAAGATTCTTCTAGTTTACGTTTCGACCAACGGCTTAAAAAACTAGTTGCCATTTGCTCTGCCTGCTCCTTTGCGTTTCTTGCGTCTTACTTCTAACAACTCACCGTGACGACCAATAAAGGCTTCCATCCAAGCCTGAACGGCTAACGGCATATCGTTAGATAGTACAAGGTTATCACCATCCATATATTGCGCCGCAACAGATTGTGAAGCCGTCAGTAACTGTATCGCTGGTTTTTCACCAGACTCGACGTTATCCATCACTAAAAAGAGTTTAGGTTGCTGAGAGCTTAAGTTAAAGCGGTAGTCTGTACGCTCGTCTTTATGTAATTGCAACAGACAAACATCTGGAGTCTCTTCCGTCGGATTCAGCGCAAATCCTGTCAACTGCCATTGGGTTGTCACCCAAATCCCTGTACTGATCTCATGCTCAACAAGCTCTACGCCGATTGGCCATGTATCCTCAGTCTTTTCGTAATTTTTTTCGAAATCTTTCTTATCCGACATAACTCACCCAGTCTTTCTATTTTTGGTCTGAAAACACACGGGAGATTTTGCCCCCGTTTTCGACCATTTTTATTGTCTTCGAAGCAATAAACGCGCCAAGCTGATATAACTTAGTCTATATACTCCCTCAGGCTATAAGTACCAAACTAGACGAAACTCAAATGTATTGATGTGTCATTACTGCGAACTCGCAGTTTTAATGCATTGTTGACATAAAACCTCGCAATTTCTGTGGGAACCGCTATTTTGGAATGAGATTTGCTAGCCACTTAACAAGCTAAAATGCGTAGCAACCTAACGCTCTTAATCACTAGGACACGACTGTGCTGAAACCAAATATTATTAAAACCAGTGAAAATCCCCTGCAAACCATTGAAGTCGATGTGTACGACGAGTACGGCGAAAAGCTCGCGAAGCAAATCGCTTGCGAGCGTCCTCTTACGGTCATGCTGAACTGGAAAGAAGTGGTCACGCTCATGACGCTAGGTTCGCGTCCAGAAGCACTAGTACTGGGTTATTTAAAAAACCAAAGCTTCCTGTCCGATCCAGCCGCGATTGAATCCGTTATTATTGACTGGGAAACGCATTCCGCAGCGGTGATTACTAAAGAAAACACTGAACACTTAGAAGGCGCCCTGAAAAAGAAAACCGTCACCTCAGGTTGTGGCCAAGGCACCATGTATGGCAACGTGATGAAGCAGCTTGAAAATTATCAAGTGCCTCAAGTTTCTCTTAAGCAGTCAGAAATTTATTCTGCGCTGGAAGCGTTAACTCATTACAACGACACCTACAAAAAAGCGGGCGCAGTACACGGCTGTGCGGTTTGCAAAGGTAATGAAGTGTTGTCATTTGTGGAAGATGTCGGCCGTCACAACGCAGTGGATACACTTGCAGGTGAGATGTGGCTCAAAGAAGAAACAGGTGAAGATAAAATTTTCTACACAACTGGTCGCCTTACATCAGAGATGGTGATTAAAGTGGCTCAAATGGGCATTCCTGTTCTGCTTTCTCGCTCTGGCGTTACTCAAATGGGGTTAGATCTAGCGAAGCAATTTGGTATTACGACCATTGCGCGTGCGAAAGGTTTGCGCTTCCAAGTGTTTACAGGAGCCGACAAGGTTGAATTTGATGTAAAAGGCAACCAATAACACCTTTTCAGTGTAAACTAAAACCAATAATGCGGATTCACAGAGGATGTGGACTATGAATAATGACCAATTGTGGAATTTTCTGCTTACGCCCAGCGGTATCATGCTTTCTATGATTATTACCTTTGGCGTGGTCGGGCTCTATGCGTATATAACCGGTCAGTTTAAGGATTAAGGCCAAATATCAAAAAAGCCTCGCTAAATAGCGAGGCTTTTGCTTTTTAAACGCTTTGCGAGTAATTACGCGTCAACGCCACGAGATTTTAGGAACTCAGAGTAAGTGCCTTTAAAGTCTGTGATTTTACCATCGCGGATTTCGATAATACGCGTTGCTAACGAGTCTACGAATACACGGTCGTGAGAGACGAAGAACAACGTGCCTTTGTATTGCTCAAGCGCGGTGTTCAAAGATTCAATTGATTCCATGTCCATGTGGTTGGTTGGTTCGTCCATTAGCAGCATGTTTGGCTTGTGCATCATTAGCTTACCAAGCAGCATACGACCTTGCTCACCACCAGACAGTACTTTTACTGACTTCTTAATGTCATCTTGACCAAACAGCATACGACCAAGGAAACCACGAACGACTTGCTCGTCATCACCTTCTTGACGCCATTGACCCATCCAATCCGTTAGATTCATATCTTCTGCAAAGTCATGCGCGTGGTCTTGCGCGTAGTAACCGATGTTTGCATTTTCAGACCATTTGAACTCACCAGCACGCGGTTCAAGTACACCAGCAAGCGTGTTTAGAAGTGTTGTTTTACCCACACCATTTTCACCGATGATCGCAACGCGCTCTCCCACTTCAAAAATTGCATTGAAGTCTGAGAACAAGTCCTCTTCAAAACCTTGGCTCAGGTTTTCTACAATCAGAGCGTTACGGAACAGCTCTTTAGACTGTTCAAAACGAATGAATGGGTTTTGACGACTAGACGCTTTCACTTCGTCCAATTTGATCTTGTCGATTTGCTTCGCACGAGATGTCGCTTGTTTTGCTTTCGATGCGTTTGCAGAGAAACGCGCAACGAAAGTTTGTAGCTCAGCGATTTGTGCTTTCTTCTTAGCGTTGTCGTTTAGTAGACGTTCGCGAGCTTGAGAAGCCGCCGTCATGTACTCGTCGTAGTTACCTGGGTAAACACGTAGTTCACCGTAGTCCAAGTCAGCCATGTGTGTACATACTGAGTTTAGGAAGTGACGGTCGTGCGAAATGATGATCATTGTGCAGTTACGCGCGTTTAGCGTGTCTTCCAACCAACGGATTGTGTCCATGTCCAAGTTGTTGGTAGGTTCGTCAAGAAGCATCACATCTGGGTCTGCGAATAGAACCTGCGCTAGAAGCACACGAAGTTTCCAACCTGGTGCTACTTCACTCATTAGACCGAAGTGTTGCTCCATTGGGATACCTACAGCAAGAAGAAGCTCGCCCGCTTTGGCTTCTGCCATGTAGCCGTCCATTTCAGCAAACTGAACTTCTAAGTCAGCCACTTTCATGCCGTCTTCTTCGCTCATTTCAGCAAGTGAGTAGATGCGGTCACGCTCTTTCTTCACTTCCCATAGCTCTTTATGACCCATGATAACGGTATCGATTACAGTAAATTCTTCGTAAGCGAACTGGTCCTGGTTCAGTTTTGCAACGCGCTCGTTTGGATCGTAGCTTACGTTACCACTGGTTTGCTCAAGCTCGCCGCTGAGGATCTTCATAAAGGTTGATTTACCACAACCGTTAGCTCCAATTAAGCCATAGCGATTGCCTTCGCCGAACTTAACTGAAATGTTTTCGAATAGCGGCTTAGCGCCGAATTGTTGAGTAATATTCGCTGTGGAGATCAAAACCTTTACCTTAGCAATTGGGGTGTATTTAGAAAAACCGGGCAACGGTACTTGTTCATGCTACATACTGCAAGTGTTGTTTTTATTAATTCATCGCTAGTGAAACCATCGCAGTGCTTCTTCAAAGCAAAAAGCTCAAGCACAAATGCGTCATTGAATACAAAAAAGAGCCAGTATTATAACTGGCTCTTTCTTCCGTAATGCTTACAACAAGTGACTAAGCGATATTCGTCACCTCTAGGATCAGTTCGGCTTTTTTAGGTAAATAAATACTGAATTTACTGCCTTTTCCCCATTCAGACTCTGCTTTTAACTCACCACCCGTTTGGCTGAGAATACTTTGGGAGACCGATAGCCCTAACCCTGTGCCTTCTCGTTTCGTTGTGTAAAATGGCGAGAAGATTCGACTCAAGTTTTCTGGTTTAATACCGCAGCCCTCATCGATAACATGAATCGCAGCTCCTTTCACTTCGCCCTCTTCAATCCAGTCTTCACTGACTACTGTTAAAGTTCCTTTACCGCTCATTGCGTGAATGGCGTTCATTTGCAAATTAACTAAGATTTGTAGCAAGTGGTGACGGTTTATCTCAACGGACGTATGCGCTTGTAGGTCAGTCACAAACTCAACGTCGCGTTTCTTGGTGCCAGTTTTAACCAAGGTGATGCTTTCATCAATGATAGGATTGACATGTTGCCAAGTGATTTCATCTTGAACACCGCCTTGGCGACTGTATTGCAATAAACTGCGTGTGATATTGCGGATACGATCAATTTGCGCGTGAATCGCATCAATCTCTTCTTGTACTCGACTTGCATCGTCACCCAATTCAAAATGGATCAATTCTACGTTGCCAAGAATCACGGCGGTTGGGTTATTAATTTCGTGAGCAATCCCCGCGGTGAGTTCTCCCAGTGCTGCAAGTTTTTCATGAACAACGAGTTTGTCGCGGGTTTGGTTGAGCAATTGAATATGCAGTTCAAGATCTTGGGTTTTTTCTCTCAGGCTTGCCGTACGCTCTTGAACTTTGCATTCAAGTTGAGCTGCGGAGTTTTTCAGTTCAATTTTGCGCTCTTCTAGCGCGTCTAACATATCATCAAACTGTCTGGCTAACTGCGCAAGTTCATGATCGGCATCTAATCCTAACGGGCCAATCCGTTTTTCTTTACCTTGTTGGACCTGCTTCACCACTTTATGAATGCGTTCGATCGGTCGAAACAGATCATAAGAACCGCGATATACCATCACGCCGGAAACCAGCAATAACATAACCGTAATCAAGCTGATTTCGGCAATGTTCGTCATGTAGGCTTTAACGAATGGCCACATGAGGTAACCCGTATAAAGCATACCAATAACATTGTCGTATTGGTCTTTGATTGGTTGATACGCCGTAATATACCAAGCGTCATACACATAAGCGCGATCAACCCACTGTTCACCCTTCGAAAGTACTTGGTTATACACTTCTGCGCTCACGCGAGTGCCTATGGCGCGCCCTAGCCTATGATCGCTGTCTAAAGGAACGTTGGTGCTCACACGCAAATCATCGAGAAACACAGTCAACGTACCCACAGGGCGAAGGCGGTCATTATCACTTAAGTAAATGAGATCGCGGATTTGATCCACCAACACTGTACTGTTGTTAAGGAGCAAACCACCATCAAGAAAGCCGATCAAATCGTTCGCTTGGCTGTATACCGGAATCACGGTTCGACTGACTAACCCACGCGCCTCCCTGTCACCATCAGCAAGAATAGGCACTTCTGCTCGTTTGGCGAGTTCAGGATCGAGGCGTTCGAGTTCTTCTTTATTGAGTACATCAAAAAACGATTCGCGCTTGGTGAGATCCATAAAGCGGAATTTGTTTTCCATGGAATTAACGCGTTGGAAAGAGAGAAAATCTAAAGCATATCTTTTCTTCTGCTCTGTGACCCACTTTTGCAGGTCACCTTGTGGCGTTCCTTGATTAATGCGAATACGGAAATCGTACGAATCGGCAAACGCCCGCACGTAATTGGCTTGCTTTTGCTGTAACAACGTTACGCTGTTATTTGCAACACCAAGACGCTCCGAGACATCAAGCAGCGCATTTTGCCACGTGTAATGAATAGACCAATAAATGGTAATGCCGATCAGAGCTAACAACGTGAGGAAAATCGGCGCAGAGGTTAAGAATAACAAACGATAACGCACCATGGTTTTAAAACGGTGCGTCCATTTTGACAATCCTTTGTGCTGTGGGCCGTTAGTCGGCATATTCCTCATCCTCAGAATCCCATTCTTTGTATTTACGTTCTAAGGTCTTGCGAGCTACGCCCAAGTCGCGAGCAGCGGCTGATTTGTTGCCTTCGTGCAAGTTAACGACTTGTTTAATATGTGCTTTCTCGACTTCTTTTAACGTCCAGCTGTTTGGATAGCCCTCGCCAGTAAATTCTTTGCCTTCTTTAAAGGTTGGTAACTCAGCTGAGTGAGAAACAGTAATCGATACATTAGGCAGTGAATGCCCGCCATTCAGCTCTCGCCAATAGTGTGCAGGTGGTTTGCCAAGCAAGATACAACGCTCAATCAAGTTTTTCAGCTCACGAATGTTTCCCGGCCAATCGTACTCACTCATGGCTTCCATGTCCTCGTGCGCCCATTTGGGCGCGGGCATACCTAGCTCGCGCGTCAGCATGTTGCTGAAAAATGGCACCAACTCAAATAAGTCGGTTTTGCGCTCTCGCAGCGGACACACTTCAATTTTCAGAACGTTTAAACGGTAATAGAGGTCACTGCGGAAATTACCTTGATTGACCTCTTCTTGCAGGTTTCGGTTGGTTGCCGCTACGATACGGACATCAATACTGATCTCTCTTTCTGAACCGACAGGGCGAATCGTACGCTGCTCTAACACACGTAATAATGATGCCTGCATTGCAAGTGGCATCTCCCCGATTTCGTCAAGAAATAAGGTGCCACCGTTAGCAACACGGAACAAACCTTCACGCGATTTTTTTGCACCGGTAAACGCGCCCGATGTATGACCAAACAACTCACTCTCTAAAAGCTCAGGTGCAATCGCGCCGCAGTTGATTGGCACAAACGGGCCCGTTCGCCCACTCGCCTGGTGGATACCTCGTGCAACTAGCTCTTTACCTGTACCCGACTCACCTTCCACCAAAACAGAAGCGCGTGATGGTGCAAATTGGTTAATAAGTTGCTTAAGCAGACGCGTTTTTTCTGAGCCACCGATGATCTCTGAGGTATTGTGACGCTGGTAATCGCGTGTCATGGCGTACTGCATGCGTTCGTTCAAACGGCGATCCATACAGCGACTGACCGCTTTTAACATCTGCTCAAGGTTGAATGGTTTGAGGATAAAGTCGGAAGCACCGAGCTGTAGCGCTCGAATGGCAATTTCTAAATCCGCATAACCCGTCATAAAAATCACATCGGCACGTTTGTCATCATCTTCAAACGCTTCTTCCCACTCAATTCCAGAACGTCCTGGCAGATTAATATCCAGTAAGATCAGATCATAATGTCGAGAATTACGCAGTTGTTCTGCTTCTTCGATGCTACCAGCAGTATCGACATGTGAAAAAAGCTTACCCAATGCCTTTTTCAAGATGGCTTGCATGCCTAATTCATCATCGACGACCAGTACGGAAAAGGCGCTATATTGTTGGTTTGTACTAAGATGGGATTGAGTAGACATATTTACCCCAGATGGATTTCGATGGGACAGAGTGTACCAAGTTTAAACAGAGATACCCTACAAAAAGTGCGACATTTTGTACCAACGCAAACTTTTATGCAAATAACCCCATGATTTAGTGCATAAACCAAGCACTTTAAGCTTGTAAAAGGTTGGCATCTTGTTTGCTATAAGGTGGATACGGAGCGCATTTAAGTGATCTCAGGATGTTGATGTTTGCTTATTCCAACACCCTGAGACAACTTGCGTATTACGCTAATCGCTCTCGTCCAAAAAGGCTTCTCTCTAAAACCTGGAGAGATTCCAAAGAATCATTGGAAAGGAACACATAAAAATGAAAAAAATTGCGCTAACTCTGGCTGCAACGTCAATCACGCTTGTAAGTTACTCTGCGTTTTCTGCTCAAGACGGAGAACACGTTCGCCTTGCAACCACAACCAGTACTTACCATTCAGGTTTACTTGATTACCTACTTCCACAATTTGAAAAAGACACGGGCTACAAAGTCGATGTTATTGCTGCAGGTACGGGTAAAGCCTTAAAAATGGGCGAAAACGGTGACGTAGATTTGGTGATGACACATGCACCAAAAGCTGAAGGCGCATTTGTTGAGAAAGGCTACGGCGTTTTACCTCGCAAGCTAATGTACAACGACTTTGTGATTGTAGGCCCGAAAGCTGACCCAGCAACAATCAAAAATGACGAAGGCGTGTTAGATGTATTCAAAGAGATCGCAAACAAAAACGCAACGTTCATCTCTCGCGGCGATGATTCTGGTACGCACAAAAAAGAAATGGGCTTCTGGGCTCAAACTAAAATCGAACCGAACTTTGTTGGCTACCGTAGCGTAGGTCAAGGTATGGGCCCAACTCTAAACATGGCGTCTGAAATGCAAGGCTACACCATGACGGATCGCGGCACATGGCTGGCTTACCAAAACAAATTGGATCTAGAAATTCTGTTCCAAGGCGATGAAAAACTGTTTAACCCGTACCAAGTTATTCTTGTTAACCCTGAGCGTTACCCAACGATTAACTACCAAGGTGCGAAGGCATTCAGCGATTGGTTGGTAAACCCTCGCGGACAGGAACTTATCAATGGTTTCCGCCTAAACGGTAAACAACTGTTTGTTGCGAATGCTGAGAGCAAATAACGCAATATGAATCTTGCTGATACAACACTGGAAGCGCTTCGCTTACTGGTGAATTTTGATGCAGACCTATGGGAGATCGTTGCGGTCTCCTTTAGTGTTTCTATCACGGCAATATCCCTAGTGGTATTGCCGGCTATTTTGATGTCCTTTGTACTGGCGTATACCGACTTTCGCGGTAAATGGTTTTTGTTGTCGATCGTAAATACGCTGCAAGCGGTCCCTACCGTGGTGATTGGCCTGTTGCTGTACATGTTGCTGTCGCGTGCTGGCCCTTGGGGAGACTGGCAAATGCTGTTCACTCAGAAGGCAATGATCTTCGGCCAAATGGTGATCTGCTTCCCTGTTTTGGTATCGATGATGCATGGTGCATTACAATCTAGCGACCGTCGTGCAGTGGAAACTGCCATCACGCTGGGCGTCTCCATTCCGCGCTTGGCAGCTACGATGATTTGGGAAACCCGCTTTCCTCTACTTGCGGCTATCATTGCAGGGTTTTCACGTATCGTGACCGAGGTGGGCTGCTCAATGATGGTTGGTGGGAACATTATGGGCGTGACGCGAAATATTCCCACGGCTATCGCAATGGAAAGCAGTAAAGGTGCTTTTGCGCAAGGAGTTGCATTAGGAATTGTATTACTATCTTTAGCGTTGGCTCTAAACTTCTTCTTATCAAGTATGAGAGGCAAAGGCTACCTCAGAACATAGAACATAGAACATGAAGCAAACAAACGACTCACCATTAACCCCATGTCGAGGCGAATTATGACTATAAAAATCACCGCCGAACAGTTATCCATGCGCTTTAAAGAGCGTGTGCTTTTCCACATCCCTGAGTTAGCCATCGGCCCAAATGATGCCATTTATCTCAAGGGTGACAATGGTGTGGGCAAAACTACCCTACTCAAAATCCTTGCTGGCTTGCTCAAACCCTCTACTGGTGATGTTGTTGCGCCAAAAGATACGTGGCTGAAAAGACTGACGCGTCGCAATGGTCGTGTCGATGTGATTTATCTCCATCAATCCCCTTACCTTTTTGACGGCACTGTATATGAAAACGTAGTCTATGGAGTGAAATATCAACAAGACACGCAAAAAGATAAGCGAGCTCAAGTTATTCACGCGCTGCGCATGGTAGGTTTAGAAACCTTAGCGGACGAACATATTTCCGTGTTGTCCGGCGGTGAAAAACAGCGCGTTGCCATGGCAAGGGCTTGGATCTTAAAGCCGTCGATTTTATTGATGGATGAGCCAAGTGCGTCTTTAGACCAAGAATCCATTGAACGATTGGTGGTGATGGCGAAAGATCTTTTGGATCGTGGTTCCAGTATCGTGGTGACAAGTCATCAGGCCAACGCACTGACCGACTTATGTAAAAAACAGTGGTGGATTAAAGACAAGACTTTGATAGAGTCTCCTCTGTTGTATGTCATACCAAAAGAAACATCCCAAGAGAATGCATATGCTTCAACCAACACAAACTAGTTGGGTCATTTTGGCTGGTGGCCAAGCCAGCCGTATGGGTGGAAAAGATAAAGGTCTGATTGAGTTAAATCAGAAGCCACTCATCGAACACGTTATTGAACGTTTATCTCCACAAACTCCACGCATTTTAATTAATGCCAACCGAAACCAAGATGCGTACAGCAAATTTGGTTTCGTATTTAGTGATCAATTTAAAGATTTCCCTGGGCCTATGGGCGGTATTCACGCGGGTTTGATGCATGCTGAAACTGACTGGGTCGGATTTGTACCTTGCGATAGTCCACAAATTAGCACCGACCTTGTCGAGCGTTTCTGCCAGTTCGTCAAAGAAGACAGCGATATTTTGGTCGCGCATGATGGTGACCATCAGCAACCTGTTTTTACGCTCTACCACAAGCGCGTACTGCCAAAACTCACCGCATTTTTAGAACGTGGCGACCGCAAAATCATTCTGCTCTACAAAGAGTGCAACACTAGTTACGTTGACTTTAGCGACTCACCAAACTGTTTCGTCAACTTGAACACTCCGGAAGAACTGGCGCAATTTGGACAATTAGAATCATGAAACACACGCTAAACATTCCTATTCTTGGTTTTGCAGCTTATTCAGGCACAGGCAAAACCACGCTACTTGAAGCCCTATTGCCAAAGCTGACCGAAGCAGGTTTACGCATTGGCATGCTAAAACATGCGCACCACAACTTCGATGTCGATAAGCCGGGTAAAGACAGCTACCGTTTACGCAAAGCTGGCGCATCTCAAATGCTGATTGCTTCTCGCAACCGTTTTGCGTTAATGACAGAAACGCCAGAAGCCGAAGCGGAGTTTGAATTCCTATTAACACGTTTTGATGAAGACATGCTTGATGTGGTTTTGGTCGAAGGCTGCAAAAACATCGCGTTTCCTAAAATCGAATTGCACCGTGAAGAAGTCGGCAAGCCTTGGCTTTATCCAAACGATGAAAACATCATCGCTATCGCTTCAGACGGCGGCGAGTTGGACTCTGAACTGCCACAAATGAACATCAATGATCTTGAAGCGATTGCTCAGTTCGTTATTCAGTATGTTCAAGAAGCGAAAGCACCAAAAAACAAAGAGAAAGAAGCCGCATGTTGCGACACACTTTCTCCTGCTTTCCTTTCTGTGGTTCAAGGCCAAGAGAAAATCCTTTCTTTGGTGAACACGGTTTCGGAAATAGAAGCATGCAAGATTGAAAACGCCTATGGCCGCGTTCTTGCGGAACATATCGTTTCACCAGTAAATGTGCCGCAATACACCAACTCCGCGATGGACGGTTATGCCATCCGCAGTGATGATGTTGACCGTGATAGCTACCAAGTGGTTGCTGAAGTGATGGCGGGCCATGCTTACGATCAGCCTCTGGAAGTTGGTCAAGCAGTTAAGATCATGACTGGCGCACCAACACCACGTAACGGCGATACAGTGGTCATGCGTGAGCAAGCCATTCAAGAAGGTGACAGGGTCACTTTTAACGGTGCGAATATCAAAGCAGGCCAAAACGTTCGTCAAGCAGGTGAAGATCTCGCTATCGGCAGTGACGTCTTTACCGCAGGCACTCGCCTCGCCTCTCCAGAAATGGGCATGATCGCTTCGCTTGGCTTTGGTGAAGCGAATGTATTCCGAAAATTGAAAGTTGCCGTGTTCTCCACCGGTGACGAAGTACAAGCGCCGGGAACAGAGCAAAAAGCGAATTCTATCTACGATTCCAACCGTTTTACCATCATGGGCATGCTTGAAAAGTTCGGCTGCGAGATCTTGGACTTCGGTATTCTGGAAGACAACGAACAGTTAATGATTGAAGCATTGGAAAACGCATCGGCGCAAGCGGACGTGGTTATGACTTCTGGTGGCGTATCCGTTGGTGATGCGGATTACATCAAACTTGCCTTGGATAAACTTGGTCAAATCGATTTTTGGCGAATCAACATGCGTCCGGGACGTCCATTAGCGTTTGGTCAAATCAACAACAAGCCGTTCTTTGGTCTGCCGGGCAACCCTGTGGCAGTGATGGTTTCATTCATCAACTTTGTTGAGCCTGCACTGCGTAAGATGCAAGGCGAACAAGGCTGGAAGCCTCTGAAAGTGAATGCCATCGCGACTGAAAACCTTCGCTCTCGACAAGGTCGTACCGAGTTTAGCCGTGGCGTCTATGAACTGGATGCAACTGGCCGTTTAACCGTTCGTACAACAGGCAAGCAAGGCTCTGGTATTTTGCGCTCAATGAGTGAGGCAAACTGTTTGATCGAAATCTCCCCAGCTATTGATACAGTAAAAGCGGGAGAAAGCGTGACAATTATCCCACTTCAAGGCAGAATCTAGCTCAAACTAGAAATTCAAAGGTCAGCGAGTCTGGCCTTTTTGTTTAATACAGAAACCTTTTCAGAGAGACAGCTATGGCTCGCACCATTCTTTACACTTACAAAGACCAAGACAAAGAACTGACATTCTCATACCAGCAACACCGCAACATTCAAGAAGCAGTTGCCGAGGCAGAAGGTATCGATATCACTGAGTTCCTAAAGATGGAGCAACAAATCGAAGCAGTGTCTGACACTAAAGCGGTGCGCAACTACCGCGACAACTACTTCAGAAAATTAGGCTTTAGTAAAATCACCCTAGCTCAAAAAGAAAACCTAGGCGTAGGCAAAAAGAACAAATAAGCTTAGCTGTAAACAGAAAACTCGCGATTCGTCGCGAGTTTTTTATGCATGCTATTTTTTGTTCGTGCTCTATACCCAAGCATATAGAAGTTACTTGGGTATATAAGTTACTTCGATATACAAGTAAAAGCCCCGTTTTACCTTGATGGTCTAAACGGGGCTTTAAATTTCTTCTTACTTTGTATCGAGTAAGGTTTCAGTCACTACTTGATGTTTAAGAACGCAGCGCCGCGTACACCACCTGAATCACCGTGTTTTGCTTTGATGATCTTAGGACACTTAGCTACAGACAATAAGTGTTTAGGGATGCGTTTTGGCATCTCTTCGTAAATCAATTCGAAGTTAGATAAGCCTCCACCAAGTACAACGGTGTGTGGGTCTGTTGCAGTAAACAGGTTTGCAAAGCAGATTGCTAGCAGCTCCATAAAGCGCTCGACGTGCTCTACTGCTTTCTCTTCACCCTCTGCGTGCGCTTTAATAATGTCGATCGCTTTCTTCTCTTCGCCGTAGTAATGCGCGTAAAGAAGCTCGAAACCACGACCAGATAGGTAACTATCTAAACAGCCTTTGTTGCCACAGCCACAGCCAAGTAATGGTGCGTTTTCGCCCAGGTGGAACCATGCGTCGATAGGAAGACGTGTGTGACCCACCTCACCCGCTACGTGGTTGCGGCCAGAGAATACTTTACCTTCGTAGATAAAGCCACCGCCAAAACCAGTACCAAGGATCAAACCTAGTACAGATGGTTCATCTTGAAGATCTTCGTCCCACGCTTCAGAAAGCGCGAAACAGTTTGCATCGTTTTCAATTTTTACGCTGCGACCGATTTTAGCTTCCAGATCAGCACGAAGTGGTTTGCCTTTTGCCGCAGGAACGTTAACTGTTAGTACCGTTGCATCATCGGCGTCTTCCATACCTGGCAAGCCAAGACCAATCGTACCTTCGCAGCCAAACTCTGTATCGTATTTATTCACCAATTCCGCAATGGTATCAACCAGCAGCTCGTAGTTGTCTGTTGGTGTAGGTACACGTTCCGTCGCTACACGCTCAAGCTTCTCGTTAAATGCACCAAATTCAATTTTAGTGCCACCGACATCAAAGCCGTAATACATGTATTTCTCTCCTAAAAAATGCTTCAAACGACTCTCAAAATGGCTGGAGTCAAAAGTATAAACTGATGGCATTATCCATATCTGTACGCCTGCAAACCGTGACCGAATGCAGATTTATCCCCTCACCGAAGCCAGTTGAACAACATACCATCAACAAAAGCTCATTCCTTAGAGTCAGCTCTCGGTTTTCATCCACTCTTTGAAACGTTTCAAGTGAGGCTGGTTAGGGTCGTTTTTGACTCGAGTCTTGCTCAGCATGTAAGTTTCTCTGAAGGCTTCAAACCACAATTGAAGGCATTCCGCAGCTTTAGGCTCACCAGCTTGTTTTAAAACTAATGTCGCGACTTCGGCGGTTGAAAGATGCTGCTCATTCTCGGAGCGGCGCATGATGTATTCAGACAGAGATTCCGGCTCAATGGAAAGCACAGGCAAAGATTTAAGAAAATCAGAACGACGGAATATCTTTCGTGCCTCACGCCAGCTACCATCAATAAAGATCAGCAACCATTTTTTGTTCTCGACATCTTCTTTTACCAATCGCCCTGGCTCTAGATCTTCAATTAAACGAGAGGGATCATCCACATAGTCTGCAGGAAATACAATCACCGGTTGGTAACTGTCATCCTGTAGTAGCGCTAGCATCTCTTCAGACGGTTCTGTTCGGTTCCATTGATACACGTAAGTCTCTTGAATCGTATCAGCGATTAGACGACCGGTATTACTTGGCTTAAACACTTCGTTTTCAGAAACAATCAACATACATGCAATATTGGCCTTGATGTTTGGCTGAAGGTTGCACAAACAGTGTTGCTCAGAAACCTGGCAATATTGGCAACGAACCACTTTACATCCACGCGCGTTGAAAGGCTTGGTTGAGATAGATTGTCGGTACTGATATAAACGGTGGAAAGCGTGAATTCTCATGGTAAGTAATGCCAAGTAAAAAGTAGAGCGCGATTCTACTGATATTATGGTTTCGCCTCAAGATAAGCCCATCAGCAGTGTGTTGAAATAATTTCACTCTTATCTCGGTCATAGATAAAGAAACAAATAAGGGAATGACAGTGACAGAAACGACATTTCAAGAACCCTCATGGCTCAGATTAGGCTTTTTCCTTGGCGTATTATTGCTTTGTGCCATTTGGGAAAACAAATTGCCTAGAAAAACACTGACCGCTTCGCGCAGGTTTCGCTGGGTCAATAACTTGTCATTGGTCGCTTTTAACAGCCTAGTTATTGCTTTAATCATGCCTATCGCCGCCTTTCAAGCTGCGGTCATAGCTCAGGAGCAACAATGGGGGCTGCTCAATATTCTGTCCCTCCCCGCTTGGTTAAATATTTTTCTAACCGTCATTTTGCTTGATTTCGTCATTTACGCTCAGCATGTTGTCTTTCATCATGTAAAGCCGCTGTGGAAGATTCACCGAATGCATCACGCCGATCTCGACATAGACGTCACTACAGGCGCACGCTTTCATCCCTTCGAAATAATCATTTCAATGGGAGTAAAAATTGCAGCCGTGTTTATCTTAGGTGTTTCACCTATCGGAATTGTGGTATTTGAAATTGTGCTTAATGCGAGCGCGATGTTTAATCACAGTAATGCAAAACTGGCTTTATCCATAGACCAAAAACTGCGAAACGTCATCGTTACACCAGACATGCATCGCGTGCACCATTCAGTGATAGTAAAAGAGACCCACTCAAACTTTGGTTTTTTCCTTTCAGTTTGGGACCGCTTTTTTGGGACATACCGAGCTCAGCCTAAGTTGGGTCATGATGATGTTGTTATTGGTGTGCCGGAAATTAGAGACGAAGAAGAGCAAAGATTAGATAAGCTTTTAACGCAGCCCTTTCGCTACAATAAAGAGAAGAAGTAATGGTTGAAAAAATATTGTTGGATGAAGTATGTCAACAAAACGAATAGACCAAGCCTAAACCCCTGTTAAACACTACTTCATCCTCATGATGTGTAAGAACAGATTAGTTTTCTGCTAGCTGACGCTTTTTGTTTAACTGAGTAATACCAACAAATAAACCAACAACACCAAGCACTGCACATGCCAAAGCATTGGTGTTCATTACTTGCTGTGCCTCTATTGAGCTGTATAGAAAAGCAAGGCTGAAGAAAGTGGTGGCAAAGCTCAAACCTGTCAGTACGCTGAAACCAGCAAAACTGGCCAAGTCTTTAAAATCGTTCATAACGAGTCCCTGTTTACAATCCTTAATCGAGTGTTGTGAAAATAATAATTAACGAAATATTTGGCGCGATTGACTATGTTTTCGCGCATTCCATAACCAGATAGATACCCCAAATGAGAACCCTAAAAACAGTGTCTTCATTTGTAGGGCGACGTTGTTATCTAATATTTCTAATGTATAGTGAGCGTGGGAACTAAAGATAACATTGGTTATAAGAATCAATAACATAACGACTAGGCCAGAGCGGCGATGCTTGACCAATAGATACGCTGCTAATAAGTCCAATAGTCCCAAAGCGCTCCAATACATATTCAACCAGCGTGGCGCAAAATCGTAAGGTAAAAAGCCACCAACAATGTTGTCATAAAGATGAACCACTCCGCCAACTGTCATAAAAAGGCATAAGAGAAACACGACGAATTTATCCATTACCGTTTCCTTATCTGAATGAATGAGCAAAGCATATAGAAGTCACTTAAACATTTGTAATCTCATCGCCATTTTTGAGATCGACAGTGCCATTATCAACACGATGAGAACAGTAACGGCTGCTCTACCTTCTTTATTTGCTTCTAGTAGAAGCATAGTGTTTGCTGTGGCGTTTCGCCCAAATCCGCCAATGCAATGACAAAATCCTCCTTTAAATCACGCCTTGGTTTATCAACTCTCGTACCTTTTCCAGCCCGCGCTGAAACACAGTATGTGCATTCGCGGGAAGGCCGCTCTCGACATCGTGCCAGAAGAACGCAAAATCATATCCGCCATCGTCTTGCGTATGAAACAGCCATGAATTAGCGAGGCCAGCACACTCACACAAAACAAAATGCCATACTTGATTTTGAAAGCCACTGTCCCATGAGCATAAATATCGTGCGGAACGAACATGTGTGATACCAGACTCCTCAGCGAGCTCCCGCTTGGCTGCTATGATGTAACTTTCATCAAACACTTCAACAGTGCCCTTGACGAGCTGAACACCCGCCAACGGATGTTTAAAAAGTAGGATCTCTTGATTTTGATTACGTAGAACGACGGGGCAAACTTTATCGATCACAAAACCACTCCTTATGCTTCAAGCAAAAGGCTTTAGCTTTCTCTGGATATAAAGAAATCGAGTGAAGTTGCTCTACACGCACCCACTTCAAATGGTACTGATTAACATCTGATTTTCTGATTTGCTCTGGCCCACTCCCTAGTTTCACTTTTAAGTTCCCTACATAAGAAAGAAAATAGGTTTCTAAGCGACCTTGATTTTCGAGTTCCAAAACTTTCTTAACCGAGCCAAGTTCTATTGAGGTTTCTTCCAGCGCTTCTCTTTTAGCAGCTTCAACAGGTTTCTCACCTGCTTCAACACTGCCGCCAGGGAAAACCCAATACTGTCTGTCGTTTCGAACGCGGTGGATAAGCAAAAGCTCTTGGTGATGATTAACTAGTATGAGGCTGGCTCTTTGTGATAACTGCATGATTCATTCCTTTGAATTCTGGCGACATTCTAGTCAACGAGTCCCTCGAACAAAGCATTAACATCACGTTGTGATAACTAAACCCTTTAGAAATGAACGAGATGAGATGTAACTCACTTTTGCAATGCAAATAGGGGCCATTGAATGGGTAGCCGTAACAAAAAAGCAGAACCGAGGTTCTGCTTTTAGTCGGTGGAAACATCTCATTTACTTGGTCTGATGAAGCTCATACTTGTGCAGCATTGCTTGCTGGTGCCCGGCAATTTCCGCCACTTGCTCAGAACTCTCAACCATAGACTCAAGCTGCAGCTTTGTGCGTTCGCCAAGATCAGAAATATGCGTGATGGATTGAGATACATCTGCCGTCGCTCGTTCTTGTTCTTCTGTAGCAACTGAGATTTGCTCAACACGTTCTTGAATGTGCTTAACCGCGAGGTTGATATCAGAAAATGTCGATTTCACTTCATTGCTGGACTGTAGCGCGTGGGTCATTTCTTCTCTTGAATCATTAACTGCTTGGCGCGAACGCTCTGCGGCAGTAATAAGCTCGCTCATCATTTCTCGGATGTTCGTAGTTTGTTGAGAGGTATCACTTGCAAGTTTGCGAACTTCATCAGCGACAACCGCAAATCCACGCCCTTGCTCACCAGCACGGGCAGCCTCTATTGCCGCGTTGAGAGCAAGTAAGTTGGTGTTGTCCGCGATCCCACTGATCATATCGACCATTTCACGAATCTGTTTTACACGCTGGTCTAGCTCTAACATTGACTGTTCATTTACATCCAAAGAGCTTTCTAATGACTCCAAACGTTCGCGGTTTTGTTCCACGACTTGAACCCCTTTTTCAGTGTGTTGGGTTGCAAGGAGCGAGTCCTGTGAAGATGCATTTGTCACCATTGCTATTTCACGAATAGAGGCTTCAAGCTGCGTTATGGTCGTGATCATACTCGACAACGCTTCATTTTGTGTTGCCAACCCATCACTTGTTTGTTCGGCTGCACTGTGACTTACTTCTGCCGTCTTATAAAGCGTTTCACAATTGCGCGTCACCGTTTGAATGGAGTCATGAGTGGAATCGATTACTTGATTCAACTTTCGTGCTACTTCCTTCAGCTCATAGGGGCCGACTTCTTCTGCCTTGTCACGAAAATCATGTTCGGTAAGTGCTGAAAGACGCGTTAGTACATTCCTTAACCCTCGGTTTGTCCATGACTTTAGGCTAAACCAAGTAACCAGAATAATAAAAGAAATCACACACGCCGCAAACACGAGCACAACGCTCACCGATTCAATGGTCTCGTTGACCACCCGCTCCTTTTCATCGATCAACTGACCAGCGGTTTGGGAGATTTGATCAAGTAACCGCATGGTTTCATCCGCAAGCATCGAAGCCTGTTTAAACTCTGAACGTTGCAATTCCCCTTGTTCTAGTTTGGCGAGGATCAAACGCAGCACGCCCTTTTCACTAAAGCCTTGTTTCACCATCTCATATGGTGCGGTTAAGCTTGCATATTCACTTACTTCAGGATGGAAAGATTGGAAGTCTTCATAGGCGAGTTTAATACCTGCTATGCGATTTCGCATTTCTCGGTATTCTTTTTCGGCTTTGTTTAATTCTGAGTGCATCATCATGACTAAGAACGTACTTTCCATTGAGCTTGCAGAAGCAATGAAACGGTTAGCGGCATCGCTCGACTCAGGATTATCAGCACTAAGGAACGAACTGATTCGATTCATTTCCGGGCCGATAGAGCTAAGCCCATAGCGAAAACCACCAACAGCGGCATCAATATCCATTTGAATTTGTATCACCGAAGATTGCTTCAACAAAATGGACTGCGTGATGTTATGTAAACGCGCTAGTTTGGTGTCTAACTCCTCCGAGAGTTGCTGAGCTACACCAGACGCTTTCACAACCAAAGTTGTGCTTTGAGTTGCAAGAGAGTCGATTTGCTCTTTTATGAGAGGCAACTCTTTCGGCTCAGTAATCTGCATACCATGGTTGAGTAGCTTAACCATCTCCAATACATTCCTGGTTAACTTTGCGTTTGCCATCGCGATTGGTAATGCTTTTTGCGACAAGTCTTCAAATTGTTCCCCTACCTGTTCCATTCCTTTGAAACTTGAGACAGAAAGGGCTATAACAAGAGCAATGATAGTTAAAAATGTTGCACTGACAGCCTGAATCAGTGAAAGTGATGTGCGTGAGCGTTTTCGCTTTGCCATAATCAATTTTTATTCTTTCTTAAGGTTGAATCGGTTCTGCAGTGATTCCGTCACATTTGTGAGACAAAACCGTGATTTGCAGCCCATACTATGGATTGGTTATGACACTAATATTTCAGTTGTGAGTCATAGAGATGACAGGTGGTGATTTGCGTCGAGTATATTTTCCTTTGATAATCAGTGTGCTACTAAGCGCCTGCTCTTCTGGGCCTGAGCCTAGTGAGCAAGCACAGGTGACAACACCTACAAATCAGCTATTGTCGGACAACCCAGACTTGTTCGACTTTTACACAGAGTGGCACGGCACGCCTTATCGCTTAGGCGGGACACAGAAATCTGGAATTGATTGCTCAGCATTTGTACAAAAAGCGTTTATTGAGGCTTATCAGCTCTCGTTACCAAGGACAACGAAGCAGCAATCAAAGCAAGGTGTGGAGTTAAGTTGGACGGATGCCAAGCAAGGGGATCTAGTGTTTTTTAAAACAAGACGTACAACTTATCATGTCGGAATTTACTTGGGTAACAAGCAGTTCATGCATGCATCGACGTCTAGAGGTGTGATTATTTCAAGAATCGACAACCCATACTGGGCATCTAAGTTTTGGCAAATAAGAAGAGTTACAATGTAACTCCTCTCACTCTTTAACCGGACATTGCTGTAAGTTAAAACAATATCAGTCGTAAGTCGCAACAGCATTATCGAACAGATTTTTGACCAGAGCGATGTATTCATCAAGGAACGTGATCTGTTCATTGGTCGCTTTTTTATGCCATACCCCAGCCAATATCTCACCAAGATCTTCAACAACTGCATCAGCCTCTTTCAACAATTTGAAGCGTACGCTCGAGTGAAGTTCTGGATTTTGCTCAAAAATCGCCATGATGTTTGAAGCCACCATATCGGTGACAACATCTTCGATGCTTTCGGATCCAGTGTCGCCAATTTCGGTCGTAAAAATATCTAGATTTAGAGACAAGTGCTCGATAAGAGCGAGATATCCATCGGTTTCTAAAACCACTGTTTTTCTCCGTTTATTGCAAGCCTTCGAAGCTGAAAGCAGAATAGTTTCAATAGTAAGACATGCCGAGAAAATTTCATTAACTTATTTCATATTAACAAACATTCACGAGCCAACTGGATGATTTTCAAACAATTGAGCTTTGCTTCACTGAATTCGGATACAGGGTTTCTTCAAACCTTTTTATATTTCAGTCATTTTCATGCAAACAGGTTTGGTTACGACCATTTTCTTTTGCACGATACAGCGCAGCATCGGCACTCTTTAACCATTGAGTGTGAGTTTCAAAATAAGGCTTATACTCGCAAACACCAATACTTATCGTGTAATTAATCAAAAAATCTTCCACTTTCACGATCTCTTGCTCAATTCTTTTGCGCAAACGCTCTGCGAAATAGCAAGCTTGCTCCTGGTTTGTGTGAGGAAGTAGTACCGTAAACTCTTCACCACCAAAACGACCGCAGATGTCACTGCTTCTTGCTGTTTTTCTCAACAAGGCAGAGGTTCGACGAATGACTTCGTCCCCTGTCGGGTGACCATAAGTATCATTCACCTTCTTAAAGTGGTCGATATCGAATATTACTAATGAGCATGGTCCGTCGATAACTTTTAAGTGAGCAAACTCATCTTTCAATGATTGCTCCCAATAAGCGCGATTAAATAAACCTGTTAAACCATCTTTGCGACTGATTTCCGACAAATGTTGATTTGTTTCTTTCAAATGAATGCGATTTCTCGCAGTTTCAGAAACATCATTGACTTGAATCGCTATGTGGCTGACCTCTCCTGAAAGCCCAATTAACGGCGTGATCACGATATCTTGATACATAAAATCACTGCTGTTTGAAACCGGAGAAAAATTGTTGAACTTAAAAAGGTACGGTCGGTTTTCCCAGCTAGAAAAAGAACGAGTTTCCAGATCGGCGGCAGCTTTTATCTTGGTTTCTAGCCAAGTTCTTGGCAGCTCTTCAAAATGCTCAAATAAACATTCACCAAGAATTTCTTGTGATAGAACGCCACTGTATGACTGCATAAAACTGTTCCACACACACACTTTATACTCTTGATCCAAAACAATAAGCCCTGAATCCATCGTATCGAGAATTTGTGTGACCCAATGAAAGTCTGCTATGTCCAGCGTGATATCGGACATTAGATTAGCTCCATGATTTCATAGATTATTTCTACGGATGGCTTATCAATTAAAAACAGTACCTCGCACTCGAAATCGAGCGCTTCTGCCATGTAGGTGTATTCGATAGTAAAGAGCTCACCCAACTCGCCTTGCTCTTCACAATAAGGTGTTAAGGTATCCACAATGCCTGGCTGACGAAGTGAGAACTGCTTGTCGAGTTGATCGCCCAATGATGTGAGAAATGACGAGACCAGTAGGTTAGAGATATTCAAGATGATTTCATTATGAGGCGTAAACTCAAGGAGGTAACCTAATTTTTCCCCAATCTGATTGATATCCCTACCACGTAAGCACACCAGTGCCTCTCCGTGAATACCACCACCGACAAACCTCTGCGCTACCGCAACGGAACTGTCACGCCCAACCACATCAACCAGTGTCATATGAAGCTCGCCGTAGGACAAAGGTCCAACATGAGGAACAGGAAGTTGGATGAACTCATGTAAATGGTCGGCCATAATCGCAGCCCCTTTACCAAGGGCAATGTTCGCAATTTCACGGAATTTGGCTAGTAAGGAAAGCTCTTCGCAACCCTGGCTTTTAGAATCAACCGAATGACTAGGTTTGAACGCATAATGCAGCCCTAATTGTTCGTATAGTGGGAGCACCTGCTCTTCTGTCAGAGGCTTAGCGATAAAAGCTTGAGCACCAAGATCGAGACAGCGCTGTTTTGCCTCTTGTTGAACATCTCCAGAAATAATGACGATTTTGGTCGCGTACTGACTAACAGGTAATGATTCGAGGACCTCAAAACCATCCATTATGGGCATCGTTAAATCGAGAAACAAAATATCGATATTTTGCTCAGCAAGAATATTAAGCGCCTCATAACCATCTTGCGCTTCAATAAGATGCAATGATGTATCTTGTACGATAGAACGCGCAATAAGCTTTCTTGCAACAGCTGAGTCATCACATATCAGTATTTTCATGCCACCAATGGAACTAACGTCAAAAAAATCATAATACCTGTTGTAAACGTTCATCTCCATATGCTAAGCCAACAAATCAGAGGCTTATAAGCGATTTGATTCACATTTATACAAATTGACTACACTAAGAGGAAGGTTTCTTTACTAAGTATGCTCAACATAACGCCAACTCCCTGCTATTTATCCTAAACTATTGGTGGTCAAATAGATTCGCGAGGTTTTGTATGTGGCAAGCAATATCGCAACAGCTTTCTGATACTTTATTGTTCGATTACCAGATCACGGAAAAAGTAAGGCTGTCTGGTGGGGATATCAGTGAAAGCTACATGATCAATGATGGTGAGCAACGTTATTTTGTGAAAATTAACGATCGCGAGTTTTTGTCTAAGTTTGAGGTAGAAGCTGAAAGCCTGCATCTTTTGCGTGAAACATCCACCCTATTTGTACCTGAGGTGGTATTGGTTGGTAAAACCAAAAATGCCTCATTCCTAATTCTTAACTACCTTCCAACGAAACCATTAGAAGATGGTCCCAACAGCTTTAAATTTGGGCAACAATTAGCTCACCTACACCAGTGGGGCGAGCAAAAAGAGTTTGGTTTTGATACCGACAACTATCTCGGTTCGACTCTACAGCCCAACAAATGGCACAAGAAATGGTGTGTATTCTTTGCTGAGCAACGCATAGGTTGGCAATTACAGCTCCTTAAAGAAAAAGGCGTCACCTTGGTTGATATCGATGACTTTATCGATGTCGTAAAACAGCGGCTAGCAAACCATGCTCCGGAACCTTCTTTGTTGCATGGCGATTTATGGAATGGAAATGCGGCACTCACTGCATTCGGTCCTATCTGTTACGATCCTGCGTGCTATTGGGGGGACAGGGAGTGTGATATTGCGATGACAGAGCTTTTTGGTGGATTTCAACCAGAATTTTATCAAGGCTACGAATCGGTTATGCCACTTTCTTCAAGCTATGAGGAACGTAAAGATATCTATAACCTTTACCATGTTCTCAACCATTGTAATTTGTTTGGCGGCCATTACTTGGAACAGGCTCAACTGGTTATTAATAAAATCATTTCTTATTAATTTGGAAGCCACTGCATATTTCAAGATGTAAAATCTCGAGGCACATCACTACAGAAAATCACCCTAAGCTCAAGGTTGAGTTTGGGGTCAAGTTTTGTACTTATTTCGACTCAATTAGCAACAACTCGACCTAATATCAAAGGAGACTTAACTTTGGATTGTGCCTATTTTCCTTGTAGGCAAAGTAAGTAAAGGGCTGTGCTTCCTTGATGAATAGTGTGTTTAAAAGCCCTGCGAGATTAGGAGTTGTTGTATGAAAAATTATACCGAAAGGTATGTAAAGTGCCCGCATTGCGGACACTCTATCGGCATTACATTGGATGCAAGTAATGGTGACCAAGAGTTTTATGATGATTGCCCAGCTTGTTGCCACGCTATCCACCTAAATATGCGAGTGGATGAGTTACAAGATAAGGTCGAACTATTTATCGATGACAATTACGAATAGCAGCTCGAGCATGTGAACATCAGAAATATAAAAACGCTTAAATGAAAAAGGAGCACTAGGCTCCTTTTTCTCATTCTAAAGCTGTTTTGCTGCAAGAACGCGCTCAACAGTATCAACAATTGCTTGAGTCTGAGGATCAAACTCAATATTAACGCGCTCCCCTACTTGTCTCACTCCGAAAAGCGTTCGCTGCAAGGTTTCTGGAATTAGATGTACTGAAAAACGACACGCTTCAACTTCACCAATAGTTAGCGAGCAACCATCTAAACCGATGTAACCTTTCGCTAATACATATTTCATTGATTCTTGCGGCAGTTGGAACCAAATCGTGCGGTTATTGGGCGTATCGATGATATCGACAATATCTGCCGTTAAACTAATATGACCAGACATGCTATGCCCGCCTATTTCGTCACCAAACTTAGCCGCGCGCTCAATGTTTACGCTATCCCCTTCCACCAGCCGACCTAAATTAGTAAGAGCCAATGTCGCTTGCATTAAATCAAAACTGATAAGGTTGCCTTCGATCTTAGTCACAGTTAGACAACATCCGTTGTGTGCAACGGATGCACCAATTTCTAACCCTTTACAAAGTTCATCGCTTAACTCGACAACGTGCGTTTGAAAGCGTTCTTTTTTATCAATTTTAACGACCTTCGCCGTACCCTGAACTATTCCTGTAAACATTTCTTTTTACCTATTGATTTAATACCAACTGTAGTCGAAGACTAAGCCCTAAACACTGCGCTACGGGCCGGAAATAAAGACCGCAGACGATAAAGCCATGGCTCAATGAACACTGGTTTGTTCTCATGCATGTTTCAACATTACCATGATTCGCTGCTGTTCTCAGTAAAAGCGTATCCTTAGCGTAGAGAGCGTCCAGTCAGTGTTATCGACTATTCACTACCTAGCTATGGAATATAAACATACAATTGTTTATCATTTGCGCGGAGTTTCTCCGAGGCATTTTTTCACCTTATCGTGACTAAAATCAACCATCAGATCCGTTCACCACATCTTTTGCCCTCGAGTACTCTCATTCTTTCAACTTATTGTTCCGCTCTGGAGTATTTTTCGTGCATCGCTATAAAGAAGAAGCATCAAGTCTTATCAAATTGGCGACCCCGGTATTGATCGCATCTGTCGCTCAAACTGGTATGGGGTTTGTTGATACCGTAATGGCTGGCGGCGTTAGCGCCACCGACATGGCTGCGGTTTCTGTCGCTTCAAGTATTTGGCTACCATCCATTTTGTTTGGGGTGGGTTTATTAATGGCATTGGTCCCTGTTGTCGCACAGTTAAATGGCTCTGGTCGTCGAGTGAAAATCCCGTTTGAAATTCAGCAAGGCGTCGTTTTGGCATTGCTGATCAGTGTGCCGATAATTGCAGTCCTGCTTCAAACCCAGTTTATTCTCGGGCTGATGGATGTTGAAGCACTGATGGCTGAAAAAACGGTGGGATATATTCATGCCGTTATATTAGCAGTACCCGCTTTTTTACTTTTCCAAACGCTTAGAAGCTTTACGGATGGTATGTCATTGACGAAACCGGCAATGGTTATTGGCTTTATCGGTTTGCTGCTCAACATTCCTCTAAACTGGATTTTCGTGTACGGCAAGTTTGGTGCACCTGAATTAGGCGGTGTTGGCTGTGGTGTAGCAACCACGATTGTTTACTGGGTCATGTTTGCCATGCTATTGCTGTACGTGATGACATCAGAGCGATTGAAAAGCATCAACCTATTTGGAGAATGGCATCGCCCACAATGGAAAGCGCAAGTTCGTCTATTCAAGCTCGGCTTTCCTGTTGCTGCAGCGCTGTTTTTTGAAGTGACACTGTTTGCTGTTGTTGCACTGCTCGTTTCACCACTGGGTCCTATCATTGTGGCAGCGCATCAAGTCGCGATTAACTTCTCCTCGTTGGTATTTATGCTACCAATGAGTATTGGTGCAGCAGTAAGCATTCGTGTCGGCCATCGACTTGGTGAAGAAAACGTAGATGGCGCGCGCGTAGCGTCACGAGTCGGCATTATGGTTGGTCTAGCATTGTCCGTTCTCACAGCGATTTTAACCGTCTTGTCTCGTGAGTGGATCGCCGAGCTTTATACTAGCAACCCAGAGGTCATCACTCTAGCGATGCACCTGCTCGTGTTTGCCGCTGTTTATCAATGTACGGATGCGGTTCAAGTGATCGCAGCTGGTGCATTACGCGGCTATAAAGACATGCGAGCCATCTTCAACCGTACTTTTATTGCTTATTGGATTCTTGGGCTCCCAATTGGTTACGTCCTTGGCCGTACAGACTGGATTGTTGAGCCAATGGGAGCACAAGGCTTCTGGCTTGGTTTTATCATCGGCCTATCTTCTGCTGCCTTTATGTTAGGCGTCAGAATGCGTTGGATGCATCGCCAAGAGCCAGAAGTGCAATTGAACTTTTCAGTTCAATAAAAAGTAAAAAAAGCCAGCATCCGCTGGCTTTTTTGATCGAATAATCACACGGTTGAGTATACTTATAACAAGATTACAAAGCGGTTGATTTTGCTCTCTAGACAACGGATACGAAGTTAGAAAAAAGGATATTTGTGCGGTCTATTTTATTGTTCTTAATCTTGATTCTTAATGGTTGTGATAACTGGTTCAATCCAGAGAACGCCATGTTTGATAAGTATCATCAACGTGTAGCCAATGTATTGGAAGTTCCTGCTATTCCAATAACATTACAGTCTACGGTAACGATTCCTGCGAAACGCGTTTTGTTCGAGCCATTGCCAAGGCTATCTATTGGCCTGCTAGAGAGCTATCAATTACGACAGTGCGGACTCTTTAATTTACTTGCCGAGAAAAACTCACAACTTGGAAAGGTGCAGGATGCCTTTCATGATTTTGATTATCAAACTGCCCTTTTAAGAGTCATGAATCGATGTTTATCCGAATTTCCACTTAGCGATGAAGAACGCGCGACATTGGCAGAGCTTTACGCAACCAAGTGGCAACATTTAGACATTCATCTCGACAACTTACTACTCGTAAGTGACGCCATGCAAAAGCAACTAACTGCCTCTGATTGGCTATCTCAAAATACGACGAATGATATTGCACGCATTAACGATGTCTATCGTATTTTCAGCGAAATGTATGATTTACCCCACCGCGCGGTCTCACGTCTACCCGATGTGGAAGTTACGCAATATCAAGAAGAGTTAGAGAAATCTCGTTTACTCGGACGACTTTACTATTCAATGGTAAACACATCCCTTTGGTTAAAAGCGACAACTCAACTACTTGAGCAGAACCAGAGCAATGTATTGTGCGGGCCGAACAGAGACACCACTCAGTTCCGCTACTTAAGAAATGTCTTTCAATCCATTTACGTTGAAGAAGTGCAACCTTATTTGGCTTATTTAGACAGTACCTATCAACAACTTAATGATGGTGCCACTTTGGTGGAGAACCGTATGCAACTCCATGGTCACCAGTATGGCATCATTGAGGCACATAGGACATTTAGGCAAGAAACCCTAAACCACGTTCAGTTTTGGCAGGGTCTCTTCAAACGATGTGGCGTAACCGTTGGCAACTAGTAAGTGCAGAGCGTTCTATTCCTTCAATCTTTCACGCAAGAATCGAGCAAAACGTGGTTTACCAGTATGTGTAAAACCGTTATATCTAAATGTAATGGTTGAACCAATTTTCGGAGGCTGGCGACGTACTTCATCGGTAAATCCGCTACCGATGTAAAACTCAATGCCATTTGGTAAGCGAACTAACATTGCTCCCATCATACCTAACAAGCGCCCTGTTCCTGGCTTATAACCCACAACTAACGCTTCATCATCTGAGTATCGTTTTAGTTTAAGCAAATCACTACCGCGTCCAGCCTGATAGCGGCTTGATACCTTCCGCAACATCACCCCTTCACCGTCGGATATTGAAATTTTATCCAACTGTGTAAACAGATGAGCTTCATTTTGAATCGCTCGGTGCTCGACATATTTGATATGAGGCTGGTCGACTTCAAGCACTAAGTCTTTGATGTTGTAATAACGCTTCCGATAATCACCAGCGGAATATGGCATATCAAAGATCATAAAGTCGATATGTCGCCAAGCAGACTCTACAGGAGTTTTATCTAACACCGTTTGCTGAACAAGATGGAAATTACCTCTCCCAGCCCAAAGTTCACCGTCCAACGGATAATCAGGTAAAGGTCCTGTAAACCAATCTGGGGCGTAGATTCGATTACCATTTCTCGTCACGAGATGTTGCCCAGTCCAATAAGCGCGAACACCATCAAGTTTTTCGCTATACCAATATTCAGACACATCAATACCATCCTGGTAGCTTTGTGCAAGAGAAACTGGTGGTGCGAGAGAAGTATCCGCTTGAAGCTGTGAAGACGCTGCCATAACAGCCAGCGCAATTAATGTCATTTTTAATGGCATAAGAAGACCTTGTACAAAAAATCGTCTTTATTGAAACGTAAGTCCTCTCGATGACCTATTTATTACTAGTTGTTCTTCGACTCATAACAATCAACATTAGTAATAATTTGCAAAGATAATCATAAACTTTAGACAGGTTTTGCATTTAGTCGTTACACGTTGTTCACTTAAGGCGGATGGTTCGTCAATCGAGTTGGAATCTAATCATGACGAGATCCCCCGCTCTAATGACTTCTTTAGGTTCAACACCTCTTATAAGCAAACCATTTCTCTGTGCATTTTTGATTCTCAATTTGAGAATCAGTCCTTTCTCAAATTGAACAATATCATTAACAATATTTAACTGTTTGATTTTTCATTAATTTCAAATTGGCACGTTACCTGCTCTATATCCAATTAGAAAAACAAACGGAGACAGAGTCATGGAATTACGCAAACTAGAAATCAATCAAGACAAGTTAGCCATTGAGTTTTTTGGTGACTTAGACGCAAGTGGCTGTCGACAAGCACAACATCACATTGATGAAGTAATTCACAACAATCATCACAAAGAAGTCGAAATTAACCTACAGCACGTCCAATTTCTTGATTCTTCAGGGATTGGTGCCATTGTTTACTTATATAAGCGTCTAGTTGAACGTGAAAGAAGCATGAGTATTGAAAACGTATCAGGCCAACCTTTAGAAATCATGAGCTTGCTTCGTATCAACCATGCCATTCCCGTTAACTCAAAAGGACACTAAAAATACCGGTTTAAACGGAGGTTGGCATGGTAAATCTTATACGACGATATGCAGTAAGCGGTCTTGTTGTCGGCATGTTTGGTTGTTCGTCGTTTGACTACCCAGAACACGGGAAAGGTGGCTTGGCGGAAAGCTATCAAGATATCTCGATCGAGAATTATCAGTTTTCCCCAGTGATGCCTGACGAGCCTTTAGGTCCAGAACATGGGTTAAGGTTTGATTGGCAATTGACCAAGTTACATCTAGACGCACTAATCCAAGAGGGAGCGCGCTGGTGTTTTCCTGCGGCAGTTGTTCAGGCCCTTGAAAAACAAAATAGAATTGCGCGCGAGTTGGAAGGTGGGCTTTTACTCGACGCTGCCAACGACCTTGTGATTCAGCGTCGACGCTTAAACCAGCTCGAACAACAACTCGACTACGTACTGAGCCAAACAACTTGCACACCGCCCGATGATATTGAAGCACTACGTAGCGACCTAAACATAGTCTCGGATATCTATGCACTACTTAATATCGACAACCAGTTTGCTGTCGATTCAGCAGAAATCAACCCGAAGTACATGGGACATTTGGCAGAAGCAGCCTACATTTTACGTGACCACCCTAACCTATCTCTTGTAGTAACGGGGCATGCGGATGCAACTGGAACACCCGATTACAACCAGAAACTTGCTCAAGCGCGTGCGGAACAAGTAAAGCGTTACCTAACCGTATTTGGTATCACTTCAGAGAGAGTCACTACCAAATCTGTCGGGGATAACCTGCCACTCTATGAAGGTGAAACATCCGCCGTGCGTTTAACTAATCGTCGAGTAAGCATCGAGGTTATTAGCCCTAATTCAGATAGCGATAGCTCAATAAACCGCAACCCAACGGCAGGAGGCGCGCTATGAACACGATGAAACCATTTATCCTCTTAATGTTGTTGTGTCTGGTCGCGTGGGTACCTTCTTCCATAGCGGATGAGAGCAATACTGTTAAGGTCGGTGATTTAATACAGGTTAACTTACCTGGAGAGGCGTCGTTAAACCAAGGGTTTCAGGTTGATCGTCGTGGACGAATTAATTTACCAGAAGTCGGCCCTGTATTAGTGGCCGGCTACAATGAACAACAACTCCAAGACGTGATTATCGACAGGCTAAAGACCGTGTATCGTGACGTTAACAACGCTCGAGTTTTTATTAAACAGCAACAGTTGTTAGTGTCCGTTCAAGGCTACGTGGTCAAACCCGGTGAGTATACCTTACCTTCTGGGTCCAACATTCAAATGTTTGTTTACGAAGCTGGCGGCCTGCGCGCAGGGGCTCAGCTTGATAAAATGATCGTGAAACGTGGAAATAGAAGCATTGAATTTGACTACAAACGCTTCCTTGATACGGGTGACAATAGCCAGCTGCCAAAACTAGAATCACTGGATGTCTTATTTGTTCCCGCTTCCCCACTCGTAGGGAATATTGAGCAAGAGTTTGATGCAGCAAAACTCGCGAATTCAGGTGACAGCGCAGATTCCGCTCGTGCAATCAAAGTCTTTGGTGAAGTCAACGCACCTGGCTCGTTCTCATACAAGCCAAACACCACGCTAGTTGATGTCGTAATGCGAGCTGGCGGCGTGACACGATATGCCAGTGTCGAGCAAATTCGCGTGATAACAAACAATAACCCAACCATGTTTAACCTGAAAAAGTACCTTGATACTGGAGACCAAAGCCTACTGCCGGAGATCCTGCCAGGTGCCACCATCTTTGTCCCAAAACAGGAAGAAGAAATCAAAGCAGGTGCAAATGTGGTTTACGTGATGGGTGAAGTCGCCCATCCTGGGGCATACGAAGGCAAGCAAGGCGCTAGCTTCATGGATATCCTCGCCAACGCTGGCGGGCCCACTCGCTACGCAGAATCTCGCCAAATTCGCGTTATAAAAGCCGATGGCAAAGTCATCAAATTCGATCTTACCGCGCATACAGAAGGACTATCTTCAGCCAGACCACCAAATGTTGGACCAGGAGACGCGATTTTCGTACCGGAGAAAACCGATTTCAATGAGAAGTCTTGGTTAAAAGTAGCACCTAGTCGAGCGGTCGCAGTGATGGGAGAAGTTGTTCGCCCTGGACGCATCGAGTGGTCAGACGAAATGGATTTGATTGATCTGCTTGCACACGTTGGTGGCCCAACTCGACGAGCTGATACCACCAAAATTGAAGTCGCCAATAACGGTCAAATGACACAATTTGACTTAGACCAATACATTCTGGATGGCTCACCAACATCAAGCCTACCTCGAGTTTCCGCTGGTACAGTCGTAAGGGTACATGCATTGCCTGACGACCCATCCGATAATAAGTCGCAATGGGTAAGCCAAAGCTCTGACGCATCGATATACGTTTTCGGGCAAATCAATGCACCTGGGCGCTATCGTTTCACCGAAGATATGCATTTTCTGGATATTTTATCTGCCGCCGATGGACCGACAATGGATGCAGATATTCACAACATCCGTGTCACACACCGAGGCCTAGGTTATGCCAAAGTGAGTAAATTGAATTTATCGATGTACTTTGAAACAGGCGATGAGTCAATTCTGCCCCACGTTCGTCCCGGTGATACCATTTACATTCCAGAAAAAAACAAAAACTGGTTAGATCGTTCAAAAGAGTCCACGGTACGCGTATTAGGTGAAGTAAGAGACCCAGGGCGGTACGTATTCAATGACAACATGACTGTGCTTGATCTCTTAGCGGAAGCAGGAGGACCAACTGATAATGCCTACCTTGAAAAGATCAGTGTGGTCAATATGTCTTGCTGCCAAGGCCAAGCCCGAACATTTGATTTGGTGAACTTTAGTAAAACAGCCAACATTTATGAGCTGCCAGTCATTCGCGCAGGCGACACAATTTACATTCCCCATAAAGACGAAAGCTTTGTTGAAAAAGCGAGGGCCGGACTAAGAGATATTTTACAAATCACCACAACCATCGTGTTAATAGGAGCGTTGTAATGACTATTCCTGCAACTCACGCTGAGATTGAGCAAATTTATCTTCAGAGTGAACAGAAAGGCCACAAAACGATTTGTGTTGTGGGTTGTAAATCTGAAGATGGTGTCACTTCCGTGGCTTCATCTCTTGCAGAGCGCTTGGTTTTAGCAGGCCACAATACTTTGTATGTAGACCTTAACTTATTCAAACCCGCTTATCACACTGTTCACGAATTTGATGATGACGAGAAGGTTGGCCATTTGATCACACGAGAGAATACACACCAAACTTTAGTCGGCCTCCCTGCTCCATCTCTCGCCAGTACTCAGTTAGCGTACCGAGACCCAACAACGCTGAAACAAAACATTGCACAATGGTTAACGCAGTACGAGCGCGTCGTGATAGATACATCACCACTTCTCAGTGTCAACCGAAGCAATATTGCGCCTCAAGTGATTGCTGGCGTATGTGATGCTACTTTGTTAGTAGCGCATTATGGCTCTACGACTGCAACCCAGCTCGAGCAAGCCAAAAAGCTACTCGATGCTAGCGATGCGAACTTGATTGGTTCTGTACTGAACATGAAGCACACTCCAAGCCTGAAAGATGAGTTAATCCGCCAAGTTTCCAAGCTGCGTTTCTTACCAAAAAAGTGGAAAGAAAAACTGTCTCAGCAAATTAAAAAAAGCGAACTGTTTATGTTATAGGGAGCGCTATTATGACGATAAATAACACATTGACTATCGAGCAAGAATTAGTGGATGAGCATATTCTTCAGCAAATGATCAAAGATACGTGCGCCGAAATCATCCCTACCTTGATTGATCACTATGTCGAAGAGTCACGCGATCGCATGGAGAAAATAGAGCAAGCATTAAGCACAAAAGACCTTCAAACATTAGAGTTCGAGGTTCACACACTGGGCAGTTCTGCTCTCGCTCTAGGCAATCGAACGCTTTCAAGACAAGCAAGAATGATTGAGAAGTACTGTGTCGAAGGAAAAATACCAAAAGCATTGGAGCTTTGTGAAACACTTCCTCAACTCGCCAATGAATCGTTTGATGCGTTAGAAAAGCGAAAAGATCAAGGGTTTGAGTAGTATCAGTGTCTTACTCCCTAGCGAAGCATCGCGTTTGATAAAGCGCGATGCCGACATCATCTCAGAAATTTAGGCTCCAAATTCAGTCACCCTCTCCAAGCCACACACCTTGAAATTATTTGGGTATAACTTAATCAATTAAAAAGTATGGATTTTTCGCAAATTTCCTACCTTGTGCTAATACTTAAATAACGCTTTTCTCAAATTGAGAATTTTCAGCACTAGAGAGCTATAAACCACTCATAATGCCAAATAGTAGTGCTGACAAAAATCATAAAAAATGAAACAAACTACGTTGGGATGGGACTATGAGACCAAGGGTGTTACTGGTAGAGGACTCTACTTCACTAGCCATACTTTATAAGCAGTATGTGAAAGACGAACCTTATGACATTTTTCATGTCGAGACAGGTCGCGAAGCGATTCAATTTATTGAAAGAAGCAAACCTCAGCTCATCATTCTCGATTTGAAACTGCCCGACATGTCTGGCGAAGACGTGTTGGATTGGATCAACCAGAATGACATTCCTACGTCCGTTATTATTGCTACGGCACACGGCAGCGTCGACTTAGCCGTTAATCTAATTCAAAAAGGTGCGGAAGATTTCTTAGAAAAGCCCATAAACGCTGATCGCCTAAAAACATCAGTCGCATTGCACCTCAAACGCGCCAAATTGGAAGATTTGGTGGAAAATATTCAGTCCAAGTTTGATCGCCACAACTATCACGGATTCATCGGTTCAAGCCTCCCGATGCAGGCGGTATACAAGACCATTGATGCTGTTGCGCCAACTTCTGCCAGTGTGTTTATTGTGGGAGAAAGCGGCACAGGTAAAGAAGTTTGTGCTGAAGCCGTCCACCGCCAGAGCGACCGTAAAGACAAGCCTTTTATTGCAATTAACTGTGGGGCTATTCCACGAGATTTGATGGAAAGTGAGATTTTTGGTCACGTTAAAGGGGCCTTTACTGGAGCAACAACAGATCGAAAAGGTGCGGCGACGCTGGCACATGGTGGTACGCTTTTTCTTGATGAGCTGTGTGAAATGGAACTTGAGATGCAAAAGAAGTTGCTCCGTTTTCTACAAACGGGCACTTACACCCCTCTTGGTGGCACTCGAGAAATGAAAGTAGATGTGAGAATCATTTGTGCCACTAACCGAGATCCATTAACAGAAGTAGAAGAAGGTCGTTTTCGTGAAGACTTATACTACCGTGTGCACGTTATACCTATCGATATGCCCCCATTACGTGAACGAGGAAGTGACATCGTCACGCTTGCCAAGCACTTCTTGACCACTTACGCCAAACAGGACAAAAAGAAATTCTCAACAATCGACAGCGAAGCTCAACATATCATCAAGCATTACGAATGGCCGGGTAATGTAAGGCAACTACAAAACATCATACGTAACATTGTGGTGCTTAATAACGACGAAAAAGTCACGGTGAGCCACCTACCCGCTCAACTTACTAAAAAGTCTAAAGTGACGAAAACAACGACGCCTGCGCATGTTGCTCAAGAGTCAGCAAACATTGCACCAATCACACCACCACCTGTTTATACTGAGGAACCTTCACCTTCTGCGGTCGAACCGTCGATTACCGCAGCGGAGCTGCCTGGTACACCGTCCTCTGCTGCTACCTCACCGTACTTTAACGCTGATGGAACCATTCGTCCTATGTGGCAAGTAGAGCGTGAAGCAATTCAAAACGCAATCGCGTACTGTGATGGCAACGTCCTCAACGCCGCTGTCATGCTGGAGTTAAGCCCATCTACGGTTTACCGAAAAAAACAAGCGTGGGAAGCGGATGAAATTAATCTCGAACAATCTTGATAAACCTGCCATTGGTGAAATTTGGATCTTGCTTGATAGCCGTCTATTCGGTGGCATTGAAAGTCACGTTATCGAGCTAGCTCGGGGATTAATCGCCTTTGGACACAAAGCTCGAGTTGTGCTAACCACTGAGTATTCACCAGCCGCTCAGATTGTACAGAAGGCAAAAGAAGCCGCGATCCCTGTGAGTTACTTAAACTATTTGTCTGGCGAGCCCAATAAAGCTTTAAAAATTAAACACCTAACAAGCGCCGTCGCCAATCACCAACCCTCAGTGGTTCACTCCCATGGTTATAAAGCGTCGATTTTGTCGCGCTGCGCCAAACTGCTCACCCGTACGTTTCCTCGTTTGATTTCAACTTATCATGCTGGTGAATCGTCCTCAGGGAAACTATGGCTATACGATTGGCTTGATAGAAGCTCCGGCAGCCTATCTGACCATTGCTTTGCTGTCAGTCCAAGTATTCAGCGCAAAGTTTTTTGTTCTTCAGAACTGCTGAATAACTTTGTTTCGATTCCCAACAGTCAACTCAACTATCAGGAGATCGCTTTTGTCGGCCGATTGAGTCAGGAAAAAGGCGCCGATCAATTTATTGAGGTAGCGAGGCTCTGTCCAACATTACAGTTTAGTGTGTACGGTGATGGCCCAGAAAAAGAGTCGCTTAATCAAACTGCCCCTTCAAACGTGACTTTCCTAGGCCATCAAACCGATATGGAAGGTGTTTGGGAAAATATCAGCGTACTTATCATTTCTTCTCGTTATGAGGGTCTTCCAATGGCGGCGCTTGAAGCCATGTCGAGAGGCATTGCCGTGATGAGCTTACGTGTAGGTCGTCTTCCAGATATTATCCAAACGGGTAAAAATGGTTTTATCGTCGAAGACATTCCCTCTCTTGCTAAATGTCTTCATGACTGGATGTCGATTGGTGAAGCGCAACAATCACTCATTCGCCAGAATGCTCGACAAACCATCATTGATGATTTCTCAGCGCAAAGTGTGATTCCCGTATTGCTACAAAAATATCAAATTGAAACGGATCACTAATCCATATTGGTTCTCAATATGAGAATGATGAGTTCCAAACATAAATATCATATAAGATTCAATCACATAAACTAATAGCATATTTTGGCATCTCTATTGCAGCTCAGCAGTTAACGCAGATTAATGATGAGACAGAGGTGACTTATGACTACGCCAAAACGCATTCTATATGTTCATTATGGTGATAATTGGATTCGCGGCAGTGAAGTGGTGCTTCTGGATCTCATTTCAGGAATCGACCGCAATAAGTTTGAGCCATTCGTATGGTCAAACTGCCAACCATTAATCGATAAGTGCCATTCGCTCGGAATTGAAGCGGAACATTCATCCTTCAATTTGGTTGGTGGTTGGAGCGCTCCACGCTGGGATATTAGCGGGTGGAATAGCCTTATCAAACAAGGCTCAGATTTGATCGAAAAGCACAGCATCGACTTGGTACACGTCAATAGCGGCGGCCCTTGTCAATGGATGTGTTTGGCTGCTCGCATGAATCATATACCACTTGTCACGCAACTTCATTGCCATTATACATTGCGCGATCGCTTCTCTCTCGGACTTCACCTCTCTCCAAAATTGATTTGCGTTAGCAAAGATGTTGGACGCGAAATTCTTCAGGACGGCTACCCGCAAAACCAACTTCATGTCGTACACAACGGCGTGTCACTTCAAGGCGTGGATACACCCATCGACATTAAAGATCGCCTCGGAATCCCATCACAGGCCTTTACCTTTCTGTCGGTGGGTTCGCTGATTAAGCGCAAAGGGTTCGACCGCCTTATTCGCGCAATGCGCATGCACAACTACCACCACCGCAACCCTCACCTTGTTATTGTTGGTGACGGCGAAGAAAGAGAAGCATTGCAACAGCTTGCATCGGATCTTGGTATCCAAGAACGAGTGCACTTTGTCGGAGAACAACACAATGCCGGAGTGTGGATGTGTGGTAATGCAGACGCTTTTATTAGCGGCGCCTATGAAGAGGCCTTTGGTCTCGTGCTCGGGGAAGCGGCTTTAGCTCAACTGCCTATCGTGGCTCCTAAAACAGGAGGCATTCCTGAGTTGTTCGAGCATAATCACTCTGCATTGCTGTACCAGAACAGTGGAATGGCGAGCCTGTTAAACGCGATTCAACAAGTCATGCAAGACGCGGCATTAAGAAACAAGCTGGCGGAAAACGCTTACCTACATGCTAGCCAGCACTTAACGACGACTGCATCTATCAACGCTATTGAACGTATTTACGAAGGTGAACTTAATAACAACGCCATTACACCAATGCCAATGACTCACTGCATGAAGCCTCTTTCACGCTGGTTGAGCATCAATTGAGGAGCCCGGTCATGAAACGTGTATTGATGTTCGACGCCATCCCAATGCAAGGTGGATCCAAAATCGCGAATGCAGAGCTCCTTAAGCAGTGCGATAAGCTGAACGTGATTGGTTATCTACTCACTATAAATCCAGAGCATTGGGCGTCACTGCTTAGTGATACACCGCGTGTGCAAGTTATAAAAATAAAACCATCACCATTTAACTCGACTCATGGCCTGACCTACTGGTTGATGAACGCTTACTACTTTCTCCAACTTCTCTACGCGTGCATGAAGCTGCCAAAAATAGATAGCTTTTTGGGCCTATCTTGCCCAAGTAATGATATGCCTTTGTACTTACTACGATTAATTAGCAAAAAGCCTGTGGTACAGATGGTTCATGGTCCTATTGGACGATCGAGATCTGCTGGCTACTGTTTAGTAAAAGCATCGGCAATTTACTACTTGGCAAACACCCGCGAATCAATGGTAGAAGCATTACAGGCCTACCTCAAAACAGAGAAGCCAGCCACCGAACGCTATTGGTGTGGTTTGAATACATCTACGTTTGTTAATGGATTATCGAAAGATCGCTGGCCAAAACAAGCGAATCCGATTTCAAGCCGCGTTTTCTGGGCAGCTAGCTTACTAAAATGGAAGAACATCGATCTTTTGCTTGATGCTTTAACACTTGATGAGTCGAAAAAGATCAAATCCACCGTGTGTTACATCAAACCTAATGTGGCAGGTGTGGAATATTCAACACCGGACTTCAACACACAAGGTGTTGAATGGCATGAGTGCCCAAACAACTTAGATGAATTGCGTTCACAGTGTGGTGTGTTTGTTTCCACCAGTATCAACGAACCTTTTGGGTTATCTATTTTGGAGGCTCTCGCTGCAGGTATGTGTGTCGTCATTCCACATGATGATAGTTATTGGGACCGCGTGTTAACTCACGGCCGAAATTGTATTAAATACACGCCTAACAATGTGGCTTCGCTACACAACGCAATTCGCCTTTTGAATGAATCGCCGTGGATGAAAGTAACGATGGGTATCGAAGCACTCAATGTTTCTCAACTATACACAGCCGAACGTTGTTATTTGCCAATCGCCCAGCACCTTGCTGCCGAAATTGCTACCAACAATGATTGCACACTCAAGACACCGCGAGACATCAAAGGATATGATCATGTCTAAAGCAATGACCAACATGACGCTATTTGCTATCGCCTTAGTGATCAATAAAAGCATCAGCCTAATCATGCTGCCTGTATTGCCCCACTTTCTCTCACCAGAACAAATGGGCAAGCTTGAGCTTCTAACAACCTTTGGTGTTGTTACGACCTTGTTTGTCAGTTTCGCTTTGCATGAAGCGCTTTATCGATTCGTCGGCGTTGAAAAGGATCAAAATACGCGCACAAGCCTACTAAACCAGCTGTACTCACTTGCTTTACTCATCGCTGGCGTCGTCGCTCTTAGCTTGCTCACTATCATTTTAATCGCCCCCATTCCCGCGCCTTTTACGCGAGTCGAATTTGCTATTGTTATGTTTGCCATCGTTCTAGAAGGCAGTATTGCAATCGGCACTGCCTGGTTAAGAACACAAGACGACAAAGCAAGAACACTGCTTAACGTCATGGTCACTACCACCATTTTTCAGGTCATTTTTATCGTCGCGGCGCTGTCTGTTCATCCCCATGTTATTTCTGTTTTGTGGGGGGGCTTGTTGGCTGCTATTACTCAATTTGTTTGGCTGCACATCGTTAACCGTTACAATGTCACCCTTCCTAAGCTGACATTGGCAAAACAATACCTAAACTACTGCCTACCAATGATGATGGCCGGTTTAGTAGCATTTTGTCTCAATGGCGCTGAACGCTGGTTCATTGGTGCCAACACTTCTCTTGCGACGTTAGGGATTTACGCGATAGCGGTAAAATTTGCAGTGGGCATGTGTATTTTAGTGCAGCCGTTTGGCATGTGGTGGATGCCACGTCGATTTAACTACTTAGAAGGGCGCAAGAGCACTGAAGCAGTGCGCATCACACACTTAGGTATGATTTACATTACAGGTTTGAGTGTAGTGGTCGGCACATTAGCAATGGTGATGATCACCTACTTACTGCCAGAAACCTATCATGAGGCGGTACTATTCAGCTTATTCTTGCTACCTATCGCCATGTTAAAAGAATGGAGTGAGTTGATTAACATCTCCATTTTGTACAAGCGTCGTACTCGCTGGCTACTGGGTATAAATGTCGTCTCTGCGTGCGTTGCGATTGCTTTGCTGTTTGGCTTATCTTCTCTGGGTATTTATGGTGTGTTCATTGCGCTTTATTACGCACAACTGTGTAAGCTGGGCCTGACTTATGTAGTAGGCCAACAATGTATGACGTTGCCTTTTCACCTAAGTCTGATGGTTTTATTACAGATTATATCCGGTGTGGCACTGTTCCTGCTTCACTCTTCACAATCAATAGGAATCGCCATCGCAATTTGCATTTTGACATGCAGTTTGCTGGCAGGGATAGCCACTCGCTACATGAGTAAAGAGACGCTCAATGCTCTCACTCGATACATAGTGAAACGGCGTGGACAGGTGAAGAGATACTCGTTATGAATGAAACCAAGGTGAGAACAAAACAGTCCATCGCAGCACTGACGATCACTGTCGGTATCGGCCTGCTTTGGGTTGTTATGCCTCATCCCATTTTGATTGTTGCGTTGTGTTTCGCACCACTCGCGTTACTGTTTGTTCTCAATCAAACGTTTTGGCTTGTCACACTGTTCGTTATTTTTTCATTCTTTCGTATTCACGAAGCCTTTCCTGTTATCTATAACTTCAAGATCCCATTACTGTTATCATTGGGGGCACTCGCCGCACTCGCTTTTCACCTTCTTATAAGCCGCCAGATTACAGCTTTTTGGCACCCTTCATTAAAGTGGCTGTGTATATTTTGGGGTCTGGTGATCATCGGAATCATATTCGCTTCCAGTCGTGATATCGCAATAACGGTGTTCAAAAACACCTATTGGAAAATCATCATTATGACGTTGGCCATCACCTGGCTTATTACTAAACCTTCACAGCTCGCACAGATGTCAAAAGCAATTATTTTCGCCGGATTATTGATTGGCTTAGTGGCATTACAAAACGCTGCGAATGGCATTGATTTGGTTGAAGGGACGCGCGTGTCGATAGGACGATCCATAGGTTCAGTACTTGGCGATCCTAACGATTTGGCACTAGTGCTGATGTTTCCCCTTGCCTTTACCGTTAGTCAATTGATGGAGAAGCATTCCCCCAAGCATCTCAGGCTCTTTGCCCTTATCACCTGTTTGGTTTTGTTCTTTGCGATCATTGAGACGCAGAGCCGCGGGGGGTTACTAGGTTCACTGTCTGTATTTGCCTACTTTGCTTTTAAACACATCAAAAGCAAAACATTAGTCTTGGTATTAGGCGCTATCGCAGCGATCGTACTCTACGCATTCGCTGGTATTTCAGGACGAGAATCGGGGGGAGCCGCTGAGGATGGTATAGATGCCTCTGCGATGGGGCGACTTTATGCGTGGGAAGCGGCATTTAAAATGGCGCTGCATCATCCGTTGACTGGCGTAGGTCTAGATAACTTTTACTTTAATTACTATTTCTACAGCCCACACTGGGATGGTATCAACCACGCGGTCCATAGTACTTGGTTTGGCGTGTTAGCAGAAACGGGTTTTGTCGGGCTCGCGGTGTTCATTACTTTAATTGTGTCATTGATCCGCACCTCTTTGCATTCCATCTCATTGTTGACACCAAAATCAGATTACACCCTCTCTGTAGGAGCAAACGCCGTGTTAAGTGGGCTTATCGGTACCATCGTATCAGGCACTTTTCTGACTCAAGGTTTCACCTGGCCAATTTACATTCTAGCGGCATTAACAGTTGTCGTTAGCCGAATTGTTCAAAGTGACTGTCAAAATGAGAAATCCTAGTTTCAAACATAAACAAAACCCATAACTCACTGTTTTAAAATGGCTAATTCCTTGGCACGCATTGTGATTACTCACTTAATTAGTAATCACATAACCAAGACTCAAGGAGAGCCACATGACGGACATCGTAGTATTTGGAGAAGATTTTGGTGGGTTACCCTCTTCCACTCAGCATATTGTCAAGCGACTAGCAGCGAACCATCGAATCCTTTGGGTGAACTCCATTGGCCTTCGTCAACCTAAGCTGGATTCTAAAGACATACAGCGTGCGTTAAACAAACTCACTCGTGTATTTCATAACGTAGGCTCACACAAGCCAACATTGGACTCTGAAACAAACCCAAACATTCACATCATCAACTTGCTCACCATTCCTGCCCCTAATTCTGCATTAGCAAGAAAAGTGGCCGCTAAGATGATGAAACACCAACTCAACAAACAATTACAAGCTCTTGGTTTTGATAAGCCTGTATTTTGGACGTCGCTCCCGACTGCTGCCGATGTTTGTGCAGAAATGAACCCACGTGGACTGATTTACTATTGTGGCGATGACTTTAGCGCTTTAGCTGGTGTTGACCACGACACGGTAACAAAGCACGAACGTACTCTTGTTAATGCGGCCAACGTTATCTTTACGGCAAGCGATACGCTCTCCACCAAGTTTCCATCACATAAAACCGTCACTTTGCCTCATGGTGTCAACGTTAGTCTGTTTTCTGAGCCAGCACCGAAGGCCAAAGACTTGCCTGACAACGGCCGCAAAGTGCTGGGCTTTTATGGTAGTTTGTCTGAATGGTTAGATTACGACTTAATTGCCCAAGTCGCAGACCAAGCGCCTGACTGGGATCTCGTGTTCATCGGCCCTAACGAGTTCAGTGATAATCCACTTCCACAAAGATGCAACGTATACTACCTGGGCCCGAGAGCGCATCACACTCTGCCACGTTACTCCCAACACTGGGATGCCAGTTGGTTGCCCTTTGTTGATAACGCTCAAATCAAGGCATGTAATCCGCTTAAACTTCTTGAGTACTTGGCAACAGGAACCCCTGTTATCAGCACACCATTTCCTGCATTAATGCCCTACAAACATATGCTTCATGTGGTTCAAGATGTCGAAGACGTGCGTGCCAGTCTCGATCACCTCCTACCGCCACCGACAGATTCAAAGTCATTTGTTCAACAGCAAAGCTGGGAAGCAAGAGCCAACCAAGTTGATAAATTAGTGAGGGCGCTATGAACGATTTAAGAGAAAACCTCAGCGTACTGTTGCATGGAGCTTGGAGACGTCGCTACATGATCGTTATTCCTATGCTTGTCTTACCGGTGCTGGGTTTCATCGTAAGTAAACTGGTTCCGACGACTTATGTTGCTCATACCAGCATGCTTATTCAAGAGACAGCGAAAATGAACCCGTTCCTTCAAGACCTTGCCGTCTCAACAATGCTTAAAGACCGATTGAGCGCACTCAGTACTCTGCTAAAAAGCCGACACGTTTTGTATTCTGTCGCAAAAGAACAATCGCTGATCAATGACGAGATGAGTGCAAAAGAGCAAGAGTTCATCATAAAAGATCTTGCGTCGCGCCTGTCTGTTCAGCCACTCGGTAAAGACTTCATTCAAATTCAATTGCAAAGTGGTAAATCAGAAGGAATGGAGTCGATGCTGCTCTCTGTCAGAGAGCATTTTGTCGAACAGCTTTTGGCTCCTGAGCGTTCTTCGATTAAAGATTCGAGTCATTTTTTGACTATCCATATCAACAAACGCAGGGAAGAACTAGACAAGGCTGAACAAGCTTTTGCAGAGTATAAAAATACTTACTCAGACGCGACACCCGAAATGCAAGCTCAAAGCCTTACTCGCCTTGCTAGCCTCAAACAAACGCTAGCCGAAAAGGAGGCGGAGCTTGCTGGTGTTTCACGAAGTCTAGGCAGTTTGGATCAACAACTATCCAAAACGAACCCGGTTATCGGTAAACTGGAAGAGCAAATCATCGACATTCGTAGTGAACTTACCCTGCTTCGCGCTAAATACACAGAGGCGCATAGTTTGGTGCAAGGTAAGTTGCGAGAATTAAACCGGTTGGAGCAGGAACGCTCGGTACTCTTGAACTCTAAACAACCAGAACTAAACAGTGCTCAACTATGGGATATCGCGAGCAATACCACAGTAAACAGTCTTGGCGAAGCACAGCCTCTACTTGTCTCCCAACTACATCAATTACAAATGATGCGCGGACGTTTTGAAGCACTTACGGAAGAAACCAACAGCTTGCGAGACATGATCCAAGAATTAGAGCGAAATGCGCACCAATTTGGGAGCACAGCAACAGAAATCAACCGCTTAGCTCGTGACGTCGCAGTGAAGAGAGAAATGTATGATGAACTCGTCGAACGCTATGAGATGGCCCAACTAACGGGTTCTTTGGGAGAGTTTGAAGAGAATAAGCGCGTAAAAATCATTGATGAACCGTTCACGCCAACGATTCCAACTAACTTACCTAGTTTTGTATTTGTCATTTTAGGATTTATTGGTGGCGCTGGTTTAGGCATTGGATTAGCGACGATACTAGAGTTAGCCGATAACTCTATCCGCTCTAAAAGAGCATTAGAAAAACACCTTGGTGTTCCTGTCATCACCACTTTACCTAACGTAGTGTACGGAAACTAAGCGCCATAAGAACTCATTTACAAGCACTCGGTCGGCGAGTGCTTTTCTTTTACTACTGCCTTATACAGCCTCATAGCATGTCCACTAATATGAATCTCAAATTGAGAATAAACATAAAGTCTCACAAACATCAATATTAACCTATTGTTTTTAAATGATTAATTTTTTGGCACGCAGTCTGCAATTCCTAAATAAACAAAGAACTCAACGAGGGTTTGAAAATGGAATTCAGACAAAAACACAATAACACTAAGCACAGCAAAAAAGTGATATTACACGTCGTGCAACACTTAGCTCCTGGTGGTTTAGAAACGCTCGTACTAGAAATGCTTCGTTTTGCGCAGCCAAACCATTCCGTTTTTGTCGTGAGCTTAGAAGGAAGCAAAGAACATGCACTACAAGGTTGGCAAAAACTATTGCCCTACCAAGGCCAACTGCACTTTCTTAATAAGAAACCTGGATTCAGCGGAAAAACCATCAGTACGCTAACTTCCATGCTCAAAGGACTTAAGCCTGATGTGGTCCACACTCACCATATCGGCCCACTTCTGTACGGTGGTATTGCTGCACGTTTAGCGCACGTACCTGTAGTGATTCATACCGAGCACGACGCATGGCACCTTAATAACAAAAAATCAGCTCAACTACAGTCCCTTTTGCTAACGATGATTCGCCCGCAAGTGGTTGCCGATGCGAACTTTGTCGCCCATCAAATACAGACTAAGTTAAAGTATCGCAAAGTTTGTACTATCCATAACGGGATTGACTGTCAGAAGTTTAAAAGCGGTGACCAAACGGCAACAAGACACTTGTTTGAACTTCCAACCGACAAAATCGTGATTGGCGTTGCCGGGCGTCTAGAAGCAGTTAAAGGCCATAAAGTGCTTATCGAAGCCTTCTCTCATCTTACGCCAAACACACACCTAGCAATCGCAGGTGATGGTTCTCAGCGAACTCAATTGGAAGCACAAGTTAGAACGTTAAAACTTGAAGATCGAGTAACCTTTTTAGGCTTGGTGGACGATATGCCCAGCTTTTACCAAAGCCTAGACTTGTTTTGCTTACCATCACTTCAAGAGGGCTTTCCTCTCTCAACCCTCGAGGCTCAAGCATGTGACATTCCTTGCGTCGCAACGGATGTTGGCGGCGTGAAAGAGACGCTCTGTCCGAACAACAGCACACTGGTTGAAGCAAATCGCGTGTTTTCGTTGGCCGAAGCGTTATCACAACAACTGGAATCATCACACCGCTCTCCTCGAACTTTTATTCTCAAACACTTTGATATCAGAGACATGGTGAGTCGCTACTCACGTTTGGCCAAGGAGGCTAGCTATGAATGATTTACTTTGGATTATAGGGTTTGGTTTATCCACGTTTTTGATTGTCTATCATCACGTTGGGTACCCACTGCTCCTTAAATGGCTTCCTTTAAAACGGCAAGCCGAAACCAAAGCACCATTTGTAGAGCGAGCTTACAAAGCCTCCAAAACAGACAGCCAGCTACCCTCTATTACTGTCATCGTGCCCGCCTACAATGAAGAACAATGGATAGCAGAGAAGATCCGTAACCTTGCGAGCCTAGATTACCCAAGGGATAAGTTAAGAGTAGTGATCGCATGTGATGGCTGCACAGATAACACAGCCGAGATTGCTCAAGCGACAATTCAAGAAGCAATCTGCTCTGATACTCTGTTCATTATTAATGATCACCAAATCAATCGCGGTAAAGTTGCCCTACTCAACGAAGAAATGCGTCATGTTAGCTCGGACATTACCGCACTGAGTGACACGTCGGCATTGATTTCTTGCGATTCTCTGTTGCTAGCTAGTCAGCATTATCAAAATGAGAACGTTGGAGTGGTTAACGCAACATATCAAATAATGAGCACTGATAACCAAGGTGAAGCGGCGTATTGGCAATACCAGTCTCGAGTAAAGCACCAAGAATCTTTGTTAGGTTCAACGATTGGTTCCCACGGTGCGTTTTACACTTTCAGAACTCACTTATTTGAACCACTGGAAGTTAGCACCATTAATGACGACTTTATTCTCCCTATGAGAATCGTTTTGCGAGGCTATAGCGCTATTTACGAGCCAAACATGCTGGCTCTTGAACTAGAACAGAGCTCAGACAACGCAGATTTCAAGCGGCGCCTAAGAATTTCAGCGGGTAACATGCAGCAGCTCATGCAATTAAAGAAATTACTGCTACCTCGTTATCGTGGCACTGCCTTTGCTTTTCTATCGGGAAAGGTTCTGCGCTTAGCAACACCCTATTTGATGATTGTTTGCTTTATTTGCTCACTACTACTGGCACACAATCCGCTGTTTCAAGTAATGCTGTCCGCACAAGTTGGTATTTATAGCATCGCGCTTATCACTTACTTGATGCCAGCACTTAACACAATTAAACCTTTTAAGCTGATTAGCTACATCGTCATTGGTCATCTCGCCAACTTTATCGGCGGTATGAAGTATTTACTCGGAATGGAAAATGGACGTTGGAAACGCGTCAACCAATAAGGAAAGCATCATGAAAAACTCACGCTACGATTCAAATGTATGCCACGCGAAAAGAACGTTTGATGTACTGGTTGCAATGCTTATTTTGGTCGTCACTGCACCACTTTTCCCATTTATCGCGCTAGCGATCAAAACCACATCGAAAGGCCCTGTGATTTATCGCCAATTGCGAGTAGGACGCTGCACACCAGAAAAAATGGATCTTTTTCAAATCATGAAGTTTCGCACCATGTATATTGATGCAGAGCAACGCTCTGGCGCAGTATGGGCAACTGAAAATGATCCCCGCATCACGCCAGTAGGACGCTTTTTACGCAAAACGCGTTTAGATGAACTACCTCAACTGTTTAATGTGTTGAAAGGTGAAATGTCGATGATTGGGCCGCGCCCAGAACGCCCAGCTTTCTACCAGAAATTGGAAGATGAAATCCCCTACTTTGTAGAGCGCACATATGGCGTGTTACCGGGTATCACAGGCTTAGCTCAGGTTAACCAAGGCTATGATGCATGCATTGAAGATGTAAGACGCAAAGTTGGGTTTGACCACAGTTACGCACTAAGCTTAGGTTCGTTTTACTCTTGGATTTCAATGGACCTTTCAATCATGAGCAAAACATTCGTTGTGATGATTGACGGACGAGGTCAATAACTTCCGGTTCTGGTAACGGTCACTCTTGCCACTGGCGGCGCATCTTTTCTATCGTCGCTGGTGGCACGTCATGAATGCTTTGATACGCTCCGTGACACACTTTAATTTCCACCTCGATGCGCTTCTTCATGCAGTAGTCCATGTAACGCTTCATCTCCCAATGTCGAACAAACGTATTGCTCACAATCACGACTCTCCCTTTGTTCAACCACTTTCTAGCTTGCTGAAAACACCACTCATGCGCTTGAGGTAATTGAACCGGTTCAAAGTGATAATCACCTTCATCATTTTCAAAATACATGTCAGCTTCAAAATGCTTAGCACCAAGCTCTATTGCCAGTTGTTTTGCTAAGGTTGTTTTACCTGAACCAGGAAGTCCACGAATAAGAATGAGTTTAGCCAGTGACATAATGCAGTTTAATGAGGTGGAAATCAGCCTAAACTGTAACGAAATTATTGGAAAAGAAAAGTAGAAATAAAAAATGCCGAGCACATTAGGCTCGGCATTTAAACTCAATCATGGATCGCGTTGTATTTATTTGTAAGCTGGCAGTTCAGTTCTTAACCCTTTCACCAAACTGACACACATCAACAGCAGAACAAAAGTAAACGGTAATCCTGTTGCAACAACGCCTGATTGCAATGCTTGCAGGGCTTCTTTACCACCAACCCAAAGCATTACGGCTGCAATTGCACCTTCAATACACGCCCAGAAAATGCGTTGCGGTACTGGTGCATCAATCTTACCACCGGCGGTAATACTATCGATAACCAGCGAGCCAGAGTCTGACGATGTAATAAAGAATACCAGAATCAGCACGATAGAAAGCATTGAAATCACTGAGCTATACGGAAGCGCATCGTAAACATGGAACAGAGTCAATGAAATATCAGTTAGGCCATTTGCACCTAGCTCACCAACTTTATTCACCACTTGGTCAAGCGCGATACCACCAAACACAGACATCCAAATCAAAGTAACAACTGTAGGAATAACGATGACTGCGAATAAGAATTCTCGAACCGTACGACCTTTAGACACACGCGCGATAAACATACCAACAAACGGTGACCAAGATACCCACCAAGCCCAGTAGAATACCGTCCAGCCGTGCATCCAAATTTCATCTTCACGACCGTGAGGGTTACTCAATGGAATAATATTTTCAATGTAAGCCATTGTTGTGTCGCGTAGCGAGCTCCACGCCGTATCAAACGTGATGAAGGTAATGAAAATAAGCAGCGCAAACGCAACCACCATATTGACGTTACTCAGTAGCTTAACACCACCATCAATACCACGAATCACTGATAGCACCGCGATAAAGGTAACGAAGGTGATCACAATCATTTGTGTACCAATGCCGCCTTCTAGACCAAAGACATGATTAATACCACTGGTCGCCTGCTGAGCACCCAGACCTAGCGACGTTGCAAGACCAAATAGCGTCGACAAAACGGCAAGGATATCAATAACGTGACCTAACCAGCCCCATGCACGGTCACCAAAAATTGGATAGAACGCCGCGCGCAATGAAAGTGGTAAACCTTTGTTAAATGCAAAAAACGCTAATGCTAGTGCAACGAGTGCGTAAATACTCCAACCATGCACACCCCAGTGGAACATAGTGGCACCCATCGCGAGGGATTTTGCTTCTTCGGTGTATGGTACTGCGTTAAGTGGCATTCCCCACCAATCAGTGAAATACGCGGTCGGCTCAGCCACACTCCAGAACAGAAGACCAATACCCATACCCGCGGCAAAAAGCATCGACAACCAAGAAACGGTTGAGTGATCCGGCGTTGCTTCTTTGCCTCCTAAGCGGATTTTACCTAGCGGAGAAAAAAGAAGAGCAACGGCGAACAATAAGAAGAAGTTTGTCGACCACATAAAGAACGCATCAAACTGTTCGATAATTCCGTTTTTTAGACCGTTTAATACGTCACGAGCAGTGGTTGGCTCAACAAGAAGAAGTGAAATCAGACAGAAAACAACTAGCCCCGCACTAATGCCAAAAACCGGGTTATGTATATCGAATCCCCACTTTTGAACGTTATCCTGTCCAACCTGATAATCGGTTGTATCAATACTATATTTTTTAAATGCATTATCCATAAATACAAATTTAACGTGAATTTGAAACGCCCCTCAGGTGAGAAGAACTCCAATACCGCCCTCCATTAATTTGAACTCTAAAGTTTTAAAGCGGGACGAATTTTAGCAGCAATCACATATTTTTGCAAAAAGTCGTGATTTATTGCATTTTAAGCTCAATTCGAGACAGATAAAGGGGAAATAATATCAACACAAAAATTATGAGGTCTAACGATTGATTTTGTCGTAGGTTGTAGACTAGAAAAGACACAAGAAATACTTAAGTTCATAGCCAGTCACTGCGCAAATAGAGAAGACCTGCGCTGATTTGGTTTCACAATTAACGACGAAACCAAATCAGCAAACCTTTCATCCAGCGAGCGTTATAAGAAATGGAAGGTGATGTTCCCTGTTACGCTGCTAACGGTATCGCTATCGCCTTCAATATCCACGCCAAACGCTTGATAACTCGCGCCCACAGACACATTGTCAAGCAAGAAGTATTCGGCACCAACACCATACATATAAGAGACGCCATCATCTTTGTCTAAGTTTCCAAGTCCACCGTCATAATCAACGTTGAATGCATTGATGCCGCCTTTTGCGTAAACGTGTAACGGGCCGAAGTCGATACTAGGTTTCGCCGCTAAATAGAATGAATCAAAATCAGCACTACCCCTGCTGCCACTCAAAGATAAATCCACTTTGCCGTGATTAAAGTAGCCTGCTTCAATGCCAATGAACGGCAAAATACCAGTACCGACATGAATACCGTAGGTTGTATCATTTTCGCTGTCGATATCGGACTGACCAATTTGGCCACCAGCGTAAATCCAAGAGTCAGCCATTGCTGACGTTGAGCACAACGTTAGAGCGAATAACGAGAGTGTTTTTTTCATACTATCCCTTCCTGATCGATTCCTAAGCGAAACATTACGCAAATATGCGCATTTAATCGCCACTATATATTGGAAAGCATAGGCATTTTAAGACTCTAAAAGTGAATAATTTATGTTCAACTTTTGTTTTGTGACTTCCAGACAAAAAAACACCGACATAAAGCCGGTGTGTTTCATATGGTGTTAGAAAGCTTGACGCTTATAGGAAATGTAGTGTTGCGTTAACAGAGAACGTGCTGATATCGTCTTTACCAGCAGTGTAGTTCATGTAGCTAGCACCAACAGACATTGGGCCAAAAATGAAGTACTCAGCACCCACACCGTACATTAGGTCCAAATCGTCATCGTCTTTGCCGCCTTTAACTTTTTTGTCCCACTGATGGAAACCACCTTTTGCGTACACGTGTAGCGGACCGAAGTCGATGCTTGGCTTAAGTGCTGCGTAGTAAGAAGTTAGCTTAGTGTCTTGACCATTTACGTTAAATTCACCGTGTTGTGTTACACCAGCTTCAACACCAATGATAGGTAGAATGCCTGTACCAACGTGAACAGAGTATGATGTGTCTGTCTCACCTTTGTAGTCAGACTGACCTACTGTTGCACCACCGTAAATCCAAGAATCCGCCATTGCCGCAGAAGATGCGCCAAGTAGCGCCACTGCTAATAGAGTTTTTTTCATCATCTACCTTTACTCTTTATTATTCCCACGTCTGCATAACTCAGTCGTTGGTACTACAAATAAAGGGAGGCGAACTATTGCCTCCCAGAACTAAAAAATAATGCTTATTGAGTTACTAGCAATTAGTGTACCAGCAACTTCTTAAGCGATAATTACAAACCTGACACTATTTTACTGGTTGATTAGCAAGCATCAATCGCGTTTTTGACTCGTTTATCAGAAACAGGATAAGGAGTGCCTAATTGTTGAGCAAAATAACTCACGCGAAGCTCTTCAATCATCCAACGCACTTCTTTTACATTTTCAGGAATGGCCACACCTTTCGGGATCTTGTTCAGCAACTCTTTATAGTCTTGAGTCACAGATTCAATCTTCAGCATATGTAAACGATCTTTGTTTGGATCGATTGGCAACTTCTCCATACGACGCTCTATCGCGCGCATGTAGCGAAGAATATCCGGCAAGCGTTTCCAGCCACATTCCGTTGCAAAGCCTTTGAAGATCAAGCCTTCAATTTGTGCTTTGATATCGGACAGAGCAAACGCCATTGTGAAGTCGATCTTGCCTTTTAGCTTCTTATTGATGCTAAACGCCGTGGTCAGAATAGTCTCAACCTGTTGAGCAATCTCTACAACGGTGTCACCCAATTCAGCACGAACGTGTTCTTTCAACGCTTCGAACTTCTCTGGCTCCCAAACTAAACCACCCTGCTCTTCAATAAGCTTATCGACACCACAGGCAATGCAGTCATCTATCAGATCAAGCACTTTGCCGTATGGATTAAAGTACAGACCCAGCTTCGATTTGTTCGGTAAGTTGGCGTGCAAATATTTAATTGGCGACGGTACGTTCAATAAAATTAGGCGACGCTGACCAGCACGCATTGCCGTTATCTGCTCGTACTCCGTTTCGTAGAGTTTGATTTCAACGCTGTCTTTGGTATCAACAAGCGCCGGATACGCTTTTACATCGTAGCCGCCACGTTTTTGTTGATACACTTTCGGCAATTCACCGAAGCTCCACGTATGCAGACCTTGCTGTTCAATATCGTCATCCGCCACTTTAGAAAGCGTTTCTTGAACTTTGTCTTTCAAGCTCTCTTTCAATTCGTGAAGGTCTTTATGTTCTTTCAGTTTGCGATTTCGATGATCAACCGCGCGGAACGTCACTTTCAAGTGCTCAGGTACTTGTTCCAAGTTCCAGTCTTCACGCAGCACTTCTACGCCCGTCATGCGTCGCAACTCTTTCTCCAATGAATCTAACAGCGGCGCTTCCATTGGCGTAACGCGCGCTAAGAATGCATCGGCATAGTTCGGCGCAGGCACAAAGTTCTTACGAATTGTCTTTGGCAACGATTTAATCAAGCTAACCACAAGCTCATGGCGTAAACCTGGGATCTGCCAGTCAAAGCCCGCTGGTTCAACTTGGTTTAAAATCGGCAACGGCAAATGCACTGTGACACCATCACTATCATCGCCTGGTTCAAATTGGTAACTCAATTTGAGCTTCAAACCATTTTGATGCCAGAAGTTCGGGTAATCCAAATCGGTCACATGGCTAGCATCACCCTTGAACAGCATCTCTTTTTCAAAGTTCAGCAGTTCCGGATTTTCTTTAGATGCCTTTTTCCACCACGTATCGAAGTGTTTGCCAGAAACGACTTCAGTACCAACACGTTGGTCATAGAAATCAAACAGCTCATCATCATCCACTAAGATGTCTCGACGACGAGATTTATGCTCAAGCTCTTCCACTTCTTGCAGAAGCTTACGGTTTTGCTTAAAGAACGCGTGTTTGGTTTCCCATTCACCCTCAACCAATGCACTACGAATGAAGATTTCGCGACTTACGGTCGAATCGATACTGCCGTAGTTGACCAAGCGTTTCGGTACAATTGGTACGCCGTAAAGCATGACTTTCTCGTGCGCCATCACCGCCGCACGTTTCTTCGACCAGTGTGGTTCGCTGTAACTGCGTTTAATAAGGTGTTTAGCTAACGGCTCAATCCATTCTGGTTGAATCTTTGCGATGATACGACCCCAAAGCTTTGAGGTTTCCACCAGCTCGGCTGACATAATCCATTTAGGTTGTTTCTTGAATAACCCCGACGCTGGGAAGATATGAAAGCGAGCATTACGAGCGCCTTGATATTCATTCTTTTCTTGGTCTTTCATGCCGATGTGCGACAGCAAACCAACCAAAATGGCACTGTGTACGCCATGGTAAGAAGCGGGCTCGTCGTTAAGCTTGAACTCCATCTCACGCATCGACTGATGAATTTGGAAGTACACATCTTGCCACTCGCGAACGCGCAAGTAGTTCAAATAGTCTTGCTTACACTGTTTGCGGAACTGATTGCTAGACAAGGCTTTTTGCTGCTTTTGGATGTATTCCCACAAATTCACAAATGTCAGGAAGTCCGACTCTTCATGGAAGAAGCGACGATGTTTATCGTCTGACGATTGTTGTTTGTCGGAAGGACGTTCGCGTGGATCTTGAATCGACAAGGCAGCTGCGATGATCATCACTTCTTTAAGCGCACCATATTTTGGCGCTTCCAATACCATACGCGCCAAGCGCGGATCGATTGGCAAACGCGCTAATTGGCGACCAATGGAAGTCAGGCGTTTTTTCGGATCTTTTACCTCAGAGTTAATCGCACCAAGCTCTTCCAGCAAACGCACGCCGTCTTGGATGTTACGTTTATCCGGTGCTTCCACAAACGGAAACGCTTGAATATCACCCAAACCAAGTGCCGTCATTTGCAAGATAACCGACGCTAGATTGGTACGTAGGATTTCAGGATCAGTAAACTCTGGGCGTGACTCAAAATCTTCCTCTGAGTACAGACGAATACAGATACCCTCTTCCACACGACCACAACGACCTTTACGCTGGTTCGCACTCGCCTGAGAAACTGGCTCGATTGGAAGACGCTGAACCTTAGTACGGTAACTGTATCGACTGATACGCGCCGTACCCGGGTCGATAACGTACTTAATACCCGGAACAGTTAGCGAGGTTTCTGCCACGTTGGTTGCCAGTACAATTCGGCGACCAGTATGAGGTTGGAAAATCTTATTCTGCTCACCTGCCGACAAACGCGCGTAAAGCGGCACAATTTCCGTGCTCTTCAGATTACGTTTGGACAATGCATCTGCGGTATCACGGATTTCACGTTCACCATTCATGAAAATCAGGATGTCACCTAAACCTTCATCGCACAGTTCATCTACCGCTTCGAAGATGCCTTCAAGCTGGTCACGATCATTGTCGTCATCACCGCTTAGTGGGCGGTAACGTGTTTCTACTGGGTAAGTACGACCCGATACTTCTATGATTGGTGCATTGTTGAAGTGTTTTGAGAAGCGTTCTGGGTCGATGGTTGCCGACGTGATGATCACTTTCAAATCAGGACGACGTGGCAGCAACTCTTTCAAGTAACCCAAGATGAAATCGATGTTGAGGCTGCGCTCGTGCGCTTCATCTATAATGATGGTGTCGTATTGATTCAAGAAACGGTCATGCTGAATTTCAGCCAACAAGATACCGTCCGTCATCAATTTGATTTGGGTATTTTCAGAGATCTGATCGTTGAATCGAACCTTGTAACCAACAAACTCACCAAGCTTGGTTTCCATCTCTTCGGCAATACGGTTAGCAACCGAACGCGCTGCAAGACGACGAGGCTGAGTATGACCAATCAGACCAAATTTACCGCGACCAAGCTCAGCACAGATTTTGGGTAGCTGAGTGGTTTTACCTGAACCGGTTTCACCCGCGACGATAACCACTTGGTTTTCTTCGATCGCTTTCGCAATATCGTCGCGTTTTTGGCTGACTGGAAGAATTTCAGGGTATTCAATCGTTGGTTTGTAGCTACTACGTTGCTCCACAACCATCATGGATTTGGCGATGTCTAATGCGATTTCGTCGAACACAGCATTACGCGCTGCGTCCTTCTTAATTTTGCTTGCACCAGAAATACGTTTACTCAAGCGGAAACGGTCGCGCATCATGCACTGATTCAGCGCTTTACGCAGAGATGCAGCACTATTCACTTGAGCCTGAGGTGTTTGAGCTTGTTTCGCTGTCGCTTTTTGCGCACCATTTGACGGTGTCGCTTGCTCTTCAGCTAGATTCTTTTTTGGGGGCTGTGACGAAGTCAAAGCGTTTCCTATTCTTTTCATTACAAAAACTGCGCGGATTGTATCACACAAGATCTGTAACAAGATAACCGAAAGCTCATTCAATTTTTTCGAACATGTTCAGCGAATCGCTAGGCTTTTGAACTCACTCACGTTGCTTATAATGGCTCCCATAGTCGAAAGCACTTATTTAAGGAATAACCATTATGTCTCGTGTACTAGCTCTAAAATCAAGCATCCTTGGCGATTACTCTCAATCAAACAAATTGGTTGAAGACTTCATCAAAAATGTAGACCAAGACAAGCTTACTGTTCGTGACTTGGCTGCAAACCCGCTACCTGTTTTGGACTTCGCCGTTGCGACTGCACTGCGCGCTACGGAAGATCTTTCACAAGAACAGCAAGCGGTAGTCGACTTGTCTGACACCCTTATTGAAGAAGTAAAGGCCGCAGACACTTTGGTTATTGCCGCTCCAATGTACAACTTCACCATCCCGACTCAGCTTAAAAACTGGATTGATTTGATTGCTCGTGCAGGCGTGACATTCAAATACACAGAAAACGGCGTTCAAGGTTTGATTGAAGGTAAAAAGGCGATTGTAGTAACGACTCGTGGTGGTATTCATAAAGATTCACCAACTGACAACGTTACGCCATACCTACGCACTGTACTGGGTTTTGTAGGAATCACTGATGTAGAATTTGTTTACGCAGAAGCGCTAAACATGGGTGAAGATGCAGCTGCAAAAGGCATTTCAGAAGCGCAAAGCCAACTTGCAACAATGGCGTAAGTTAGAATAAACCAGAATACAAAAGGGATTGGTTCGCGCTAATCCCTTTTTGGATCCTGATGCCTTGATCGTATTTATAGGGTCTCTTACATCGTCAAAGACGATTCACTTTCTCCAAGTTGCGTATTGCATCGAGGTAGACTTTTTCTAAAGACCGCTCAGCTTCGCTTATCATATTCTCGATCATCGCATTAAACGCGACATCGCTACGGATTTCTATATTGTCTCCCGCCTTAACGTCAAGAGAGTTGACGTACAACACCAACCATTCATCTCCCTCCAAATGCCCTTCTCCGTGAATGGCAAAAAAGCGTTTAGCAAATTCATAGTTAGTACAATTTATCGTTTCAATTTGAATATTGAATGAGGAGTCGATACTCATGGTGCTCATGCCATCCGATTCATCAGATGCATCACAAACAGCCTTAACTCTGGCACGATATACGAAATTTCTCGTTGAAAGCAGCATAGTATTATTCATCTTTACTCATAATGGGCGATAAATAAGTCAGTTGCAAATCCGACCTATATGCATCTCGCGATGCGCTAAAACTCGAACTGGAAATAAATAGTATTGTAGTTGCTCCCACCTTTAATTCGCCCAAACTGGGAAGCGCTTTCAAAAATCGCCGAGCGGTGATGCAATGAATAGCCCACCCACATATTGTTCCAGCTCTTTTGGTTGAAGAGATCGCCTACATTGACATCAAACGAGAAATCTAGGTAGTTGAGCAACTTGCTTGGTGTATAACCCTTGTCTTCCATTTCTGTGCCTTCAATATAGGTAATGCTATCAATGTATGACATACCTTCCGCTACACCAAATCGCCAAGTCGTAGGCCAATTAACCGTATAATAAGCCTTAATCGCCATGACGTATTCTGTGCTCGCAGACTGAACACTGGACGACCAGTGATGAACCAACCCTGGCGTTAAATAAATATCAAGAGGAAAACCAAACAGCTCATCCGTTAATGGATGCCCATAAAACAATGAAGTAAGTTGATTGTCGTATGGGTCTCTTTCTCTCTCAAAGCTAAATATTTCACCGATGTTCGAAGGCGTCGCCCAACCATGCGCAATACGTAGATATGCTTTATTGCTCAGTGTTGGTTTCGGAGCTTGGCTTTTATCGTTGAAAAAGCCAAAACCAACAAACACTTCTCCCTGATACCGATCTTCTACAAGCTGACTGTTGTAGGCGTTATCATCTAAGCGAGTAACACTCGTCTCACCCAATAAATACAAATTTGAAGTTACATGGTAACGCGCTTTAATACCAAGATTGGTGTCAAGCCCAGCTCCAATTCTCTCGCCAGTAATATCCTTAAAGGAATAATATTCACTATTGAAATCAGCGTCTTTGTATCGAATCGTAATCGATGGCTCTAATTCCCAATCACCAAATACATAATTGGCAGCAAGGCGGTAATTAGAGTGAAACTGGAGTTCGTCGTCCGTCATCAACTCTACTTCTGCGCGCCAAGTGTCGTTAATGCTATAACGCACTTGCCCACCGAAATCGACTCTGTCCCCTTCATTAGCATTTTGTAGCGACATGGGAATATCGACAAATCTCAATCGCATGAGTGCGCTCGCGCGCCAGTCGGAATCACTCTCGTTATACAAAAAAGCGCCACCTTCAATGCCATTGATATACACATGTTCGTTTTCAAAGAACATCATTGGTACAAATGTACTCACCGTAGAGTCATTATCGGCGGTGTAAAACGGAATCGATGCTGTGCGATACATCGCAGCAATCCCCCACGTTTGTTCGTCTGCACCATGCGCAGAAGAAACTGCCGCAGCTAAAGGTAAAGCGAGTGTTGTTAGAATTAATCTCTTCATGAGTTCGAAAAATGTTGGTTGAGAAGCAGGCAAACATCAATGATTTGCCATTAAAAGCTTATGTTCTGCTGATGATAGCCGTTACAATGGCAAATGTTGTCATCCTCGTGACAGTTTGAGTCCCATGATCATATTAATATTGCATGACTAGGTGAGCTTGTTTGCGAATATTTTACCATTACAACAAGCGCTTAAACTCTAGCTTAGTTCTAAATCAAACATAATGAAGTAAAAAGTGAAAGCATCAGAACTCATCTCTACCTTGAATCATTTACCCGCAGACACAGACCCAGACATTGTGATGGGAGAAGCATGGCTGCCAGAGAGGTTGATAGGGACTCAACTCGATGGTGACATGTTGTTTTTGCACTTTGATAATGCACCAGAAGATGGTCAAGGTGACGAAGAAGGGCGTGGCTTCGTCGAACACGAAATCGACTTAATTAGAACTCGGCTTCAGCAAATTTTGGATGAAGACAGTGATAACGCGTCAAAAGCCGATGCGATGCTTGGTTTGTTCCTTATGGGACATGAACTTAGTAGCTCGCAAGTTATCGAAATATTAGAAGAAGCTGACACATAAGGAGCCGTTTTGCCAGCATTGATGAACACGACTGAAATTTCTTCACTTCCTCTTGTCGTTGCAGGTCCGATCCTACGTAAAGTGACCGCAACTGAAATCAATATTTGGCTAGTCACCACCCAACGCTTGGAGGGTATGGTGCAAATTACGGATGAAAATGCCTCCATCCTTTATCAAGCCCCTTTAAGTGAACAAAAAGAACAGCTTCAAATCGGCCTCAATGCGTGGTGTTGCTTACTTAAATTAGAAGGCGAGTTTCCAACCCATCAAGCGTTACGCTATCAAATAAAAACGCAATATGGATTAGTGACGGAACTGCTCCCTCACCTGACTTATGAGCGAGATAATACGCCAAACTTGGGTATTGAGTTCCTCGTTAGTGAAAAAGCGGATTATCTCCTACATGGCTCTTGCCGTAATCCCCATCACTTCAGTGATGATACATTGGTCGCTGCGGATCATAAAATCGCGTCTCAATCCATTGAAGAAAGACCGGATATGCTCATCATGAGTGGTGATCAAATCTATGCAGACCATGTTGCAGGCCCCACTCTCGATGCCATTGAGCAAGTCATAGCTTTATTGGGTTTGCCAGGCGAAGAATTCGATCAAGCTCCGATAAAAAATACCAATGAGCTCTACCAACACCCTGCTTGCTATTATGGTCGAGATAAATTGTTGCCTCATTATGTGAGTGATGACAGTTTACTAAGTAAGTTTTTTCCACACCGAGGGACACCAATATTCAGCGCCAAAGAGTGTGAGAATCACCTAATAAGCTTTGCTGAGTGCTTTGCAATGTACTTATTGGTTTGGTCTCCGACCTTGTGGAAGCTTGTTCGAACGGATCGTTTATTAGAAAACGAATTTACTGTCGGCGGAGAAGTTCTTGAACCCAAATGGCAGCAGCAATGGCGCGAAGAAAAAAAACAAATTGATAAATTCGTCGCAGGTCTGGACAAGGTTCAACGCTTACTCGCTCACATTCCAACCTATATGATTTTTGATGATCACGATGTCACCGACGATTGGAATCTCACCATAGGCTGGGAACAAGCCGCATACAGCAACACGTTTGCAAAACGCATTATCGGTAATAGCTTGATTGCTTACTGGGTTTGCCAAGGTTGGGGAAATGCGCCAGAAAAATTCAATGATGAATTTATGAGCCTCGCTCAACGCTTTATCGATGAGCGAACCTCGCAAACCCAAGATGCATTTATTCAATATTTGTATCGCTTTGAGAATTGGCACTACACCATTCCTACGACACCAAAAGTTGTCGTGCTAGATACACGAACCAGACGCTGGCGTTCTGAGTCTAAAATGAACAAACCTTCTGGCTTAATGGACTGGGAAGCGATGATTGAGTTCCACCAAGAACTCGTGCACCAAGACAAAGTTGTTATTGTTTCTGCCGCGCCAATGTTTGGTGTGAAATTTATCGAAGCACTACAACGTGTGGTGACCATGCTTGGTAAACCATTGATGGTTGATGCTGAAAACTGGATGGCTCACCCCGGAAGTGCGAATACTCTTATTAGTATTTTCACACACACAAAGACACCAACTAACTTTGTTATTCTCTCTGGCGACGTACACTACTCTTTTGCATACGATATTAAGCTCCGCTATCGAAAAAACAGTCCGAATATCTATCAAATCACCTGTAGTGGAATTAAAAATCAGTTCCCTACACAACTGCTCAATATTTGTGATGGCCTAGATAGACTGCTATACAGCCCTCGCTCACCTTTAAACTGGTTCACAAAACGTAAACGACTCAAGATTTACAAACGCGCACCAAGTACGCACAACTTTTATCGCTTGGTTAACCATAGTGCCATTGGTGAGCTACGCCTTGATGATGAAGGCAAACCAAGTCAAATTAGTATTCTGACGAGTGATGGTGACGAAGTTCATTTTCCACCGACACGTGCTGAAAGCTGAGTATCAATCCCAAAATGACTTGCCCTTTGTAAGAGGCAAGTCACCTTGAACTAACTCAGGAGTTTAGTTTTTTTGGGGAGAAAGTGGCCGTTCTTAAATGTCAACGGCGTGCTAAATTTGGTATCGCACCTTGAGATCTTCCGTATTTATTACCATGTTAACCAAATAAACAATAGCTCGGTGTTCATTATGTTTAATTCTCTCACATCATTATTTAAACAACTCATTGATGGCTCTGATTTAAGCCAAACCAACACACTTTCCCCTAACATGGCTATCGCGTGTTTGCTTTGTGAAGTTTCTGGCGCAGACCATAGTGTCGATGATAGAGAACAAGAAACAAAGCGCTCTTTATTGATGAAACTGCTTTCGTTAAATGAAGAAGAATCAAATACTTTGTTAGAGCAAGCGCAACAGAAAATAAAAGATTCCGCTTCGCTGTACGACTTTACCTCTCAACTAAGAGAACTGACTCAAGAAACTCGTTACAACTTAATCAAAAGCATGTGGGAAGTCGCTTACGCAGACGGCGAAATTGACCCGCTAGAAGACGCGGTGATCCGTAAAACAGCAGAGCTACTCTATGTTGATCACAGCGAGTTCATTCGAGCGAAGTTACAGTCTCAGTAAAGTGACGAGATGAGTATATAAGTCGCTGGCTAACTCTAAGCTACCCCTAGAATGACAACAGATATCGCTTCTGTAGCCATAAAAAAACGCGCACTCTGCGCGTTTTTCAATAAGCCAACGACATTGTTATTAAAATACTGGTCAAGGTATGTGTTTAGCTCTTTCCACACTAAACAGACTGCATGACAAAACAACAATGGTTGGATGATTATTTAATTACAAGCTAGCTAGGTTCGAATAACTAAAACATGGTCAAAGCAAGCTTAGCTAAGTTGTATGCATCTACATAGCCAGAGTGTTGACGCCCTTCCCAGTCTATTCCTTTTGCTTCTTGAGCGGCTCGATGGCCTATACGTCTATCTTTAAGACGATTTTGAATACGGTAGAGTGTCGCTAAGTTGATGAACTCTGTGAACGGTGCTTCAATACCTTTTTGCTTACACTCTTCTAGAAGAATGAGGTCATCTCGCCCCCAAGATGCAAAGATTTTGTTGCGACCACCGAAGTTCTTAACCATGGATTTAAGCACTTCTTCTAGTGGGCGTCCTTGTTTTTCAATCTTACGTGGTGTGATGCCCGTTAACTCAGCGCAAAACAGAGACACTTCATCGTGTTCTGGTTTCACGTAGTATTGAGCACGCTTGACTATCTCACCTTTAGACAAATCTATTTCAGCTAACCCCACTTCGATAATTTCACCCGTGCTGCCGACGCCATTTTCGTTCCAGCAACACATTTCTAAATCGAAGCATACAATACGGTTATGGTTCATAGTTTGCCTTGGTTCCTAACATAAAAATTTAAAGCGTGCGATTCTATCGTAACAAGGCGTAAAACTCGAATTTGTGCGCCCATTTAATCGCCGATCGACACATTATTACGGCCGTTTTTTTTACTCAAATAGAGTTGACTGTCCATTTTGTGATACAAGCTCTCAGGATCTTCTTCTTTATGGATAACCGCACCGATACTCAACGTACAGATGATTGACGCATCACCATAATCAAAAGCCGTACTTGCCACAACACTCCGTAACTTTTCTAGGTAAGCTTCTAGCACTGCTCTATCAATGACTTTAGAAATAATACAAAACTCGTCACCACCAGCGCGGTAAAACTTATCTCCCGGTTTTAAATTAGCACTGACCAGCTTAGTGACATGTTGCAACGCTTCATCTCCACCTAAATGGCCGTGTTTGTCATTAATCACTTTGAAGTGGTCGATATCAAAACCAACCAAGGCGAAGTTAACACCTTTGTTTATCTGATTAAGCAAGTGATCGTTGAATGCTCGGCGATTCAGTAGTTGAGTTAGAGGGTCTCGCTCTGCCATTCTTTTTAATTCAACGGTTTTGAGCTCCAACATGACCGCTAAGCGCTCTTTTTCTCGAGACTGTAAATTCACAATCCAACTGATCAAAAAGGCGATTACCAATCCGGCTAGCGTCGTGCCCGCTAAAATAGAACGCTCCCAAGCTGAGACTGCGTCAGAAAGTTTAAAGTCAATACGCCATTCACGGTTAGGCAGTTGAATGGTTCGGCTTATAACGGTTCCTCGAATGTTATCCCAGCTAGCACTTTGAAAGAGAACAGGGTCATCTGCTGCGTCGAATCCCAAATCTTCTACGCGCACCGACATATCGAGCTCCGTCGCGGTTTTCGTAATCAAATCCTCAAAGTAAACCGTACTTCGGATAACACCGGTCACTACTCCTAATAAATATTTGTTCTCGAAGTCGAACACTGGATGGAACACCAGCAACCCAGTCTTAGGTATGGACTTGTCATAACCATCTTGCAGTAAGCGAACTTTATCCGAGACATTCGCTCGCCCATTTTCGGAAATATCATCCAAGATTAAATCGAAGCGTTTGCGCGAAAAATAGAAACCCAATAGAGAAAGGTTTTCCGGTGTTCTTGGGTAGATATCCGACGCGATAAAAATTGGCTCATTGTGTTCAAAAATGTACCCGTAGGTTTTGGGACCATCTTTAGGAACGGTAAACGGTTGGAAGTTTGGAAATTTTTGACGGGTCTTTAAAATATGTTCATCAAGATCTTCGAATTCGACCTTTTGCATCCATTGAAGTCCAATGAGACTTCGCGAGCTGTTAATCACTTGTTCCGCATACATCGGAAACGATGGCCAATAGCTTCGCTCAATCGAATGGAAAAAGTTTGCGCCCGCACCAATGAACTTTAGATCATTCTCGACGTTTGCTTTAAGTGATTCTGCTTGTCGGTCGGCTAAAGTATCAAACGTCGTCTGTGTATACCGTTGCTGCATTGTATAAGCAGCACCAACTACACCAGCAGTGACACATAAAGTCGCCAAAAAAGCTAAAATAGAGTCTGAATGTCGTTTTATAAAGCTCTTATGAGCGGTGCTTTGTGTCATATCGTAATTTTTGATACTTCCGTAAGTTAAACTTCGGGATCTATTGAAATACTGCGTTAGCAATGCACAAACATCAAGCAACAACCTATATTGGGGAGTCTGATCGTCGATTTTTCACGCTGTTCGTACGGTATAGTCACGAATTATTACAGCCTTAAGCCTTGAATATGCTACCATCCGTCATCATTTTAATGTCTAAACTTGGTGCAAGATCGCAAAGACGATCGTTTTAGTGAACAAATATGAGCCAATACTGAGCACCAATAAATCAATAGAAAGAGAAAAAACGTCATGAACATTGATTTGAACCTAATTCCTCAAACGTTCGATATGCTTCACGCTGGCCTAACCGCATCGAGCGTTTTGCTTCTTCTAGTTGCAGTGTCGCGCAAATCAAAAGTGGTCGAGAAAGTGGTAGAAAAACCAGTCGAGAAAATCGTCGAGGTTGAGAAACCAGTTGAGAAGATCGTTGAAGTAGAAAAAGTAGTGGAAGTAGAGAAAGTCGTAGAGCGTGTTGTAGAAGTTGAATCAAAACTTGCAACCGCATCAACGGACTCTGCAATGCAGCTGCTTTCTATCATGCAACAAGAAGCTCGTCTGATTGACTTCCTAAAAGAAGACCTAACGTCATTCTCTGATGAAGAAGTAGGCGCAGCTGCTCGCGTAATCCACACTGGCGGTCAGAAAGTACTGAACGACTACGTGACGCTAGCGCACGTTCGTAACGAAGACGAAGAAACTCGCATTACGGTTGAAGAAGGCTTCAACCCACAAGAAATCCGCCTAACTGGCAACGTAACAGGCAGCGCGCCATTTAACGGCACGCTAGTTCACAAAGGTTGGAAGGCAACATCAATGACGTTGCCTAAACTGGCTGAGAACTACGACGCATCTGTGATCGCTCCAGCTGAGGTTGAGCTGTAATGGAACACATGAACCAAGAAAACCATTCTCAAGAAGCGTCTGTTGAAACTCAACAGACGCCTAAATTCAGTGTTGGTATCGACTTAGGTACAACACACTGTGTGATGTCTTTTGTTGATACTCACGACGAAGACGCTCGCGTTGAAGTGATGCCTATCCCGCAGTTGACTGCGCCGGGTACGGTAGAGACTCGCAGCCAATTAGGCTCTTTCCTTTACCAGCCGCACGAACACGAAATGAACCCGCAATCACGCGTTCTTCCGTGGTCGAGCAAGCCAAAAGCTCTAGTTGGTGCAATTGCACGTAACCTAGGTTCAAAAACACCAATTCGTCTTGTTGCAAGTGCGAAATCTTGGCTTTGCCACGCAGGTGTGAACCGTCGTGATGCTTTCCTGCCAGCAGGTAGCCCAGAAGAAGTGGAAAAAGTATCCCCTCTTCGTGCGACAGAGCTTTACCTAGAGCACCTAAAAGACGCTTGGAATCACGCGAACCCAAATCACAACCTTGCCGATCAAGACGTAACCATTACGGTTCCTGCTTCTTTTGATCCTGCTGCTCGCGATCTAACTGCAGAAGCAGCACGCAACGTTGGTTTTGTGCACCTAACGCTTCTAGAAGAGCCACAAGCTGCACTTTACAACTGGATCGATAACAGCAACGACAAATGGCGCGACGAAGTTGAAGTTGGCGACATCGTACTTGTGGTCGATATCGGTGGTGGTACAACCGACCTTTCTTTGGTTGAAGTAACTGAAGACGACGGCAACCTAACTCTGAACCGTATCGCGGTAGGTGAACACATCCTACTTGGCGGTGACAACATGGATCTTGCACTTGCGTACCGCTTGAAGATGAAGCTAGCCCAAGAAGGTAAAGAGCTACAGCCATGGCAAGTTCAGGCAATGACACACGCATGTCGCGACGCGAAAGAAGCGCTATTGAACGACAGCGAACTTCAGTCAGTGTCAATCGTAGTACCAAGCCGTGGTTCTAAACTGCTTGGCGCAACGCTGAAAACAGAACTGACTCAAGAAGAAGTACAACAAACACTGGTTGACGGCTTCTTCCCTCAAGTTGCGATTACTGACCACCCTGTTCAACGTAACCGTGGTGCACTAACGCAAATGGGTCTGCCTTACGCGCAAGATGCAGGTATTACTCGTCACATCGCAGCGTTCTTGTCTAAGCAAGCTAATGCCCTTTCTGCTTCAGGAAATGGCGGCGAAGCAGCAGCTCAAGATTTCAACCCATTCGCTAACATGCCTGGTATGCCAGGTGCGGATGCAGCGCAATCAGCTGACTTCATCAAGCCAACCGCAATCCTATTCAACGGTGGTGTTCTGAAATCGAAACTTCTAGCAACTCGTCTAGAAGACACGATCAACGAATGGCTAATTGAAGCAGATGCGGAAATGGCAAAACGCCTAACAGGTGTAGACCTAGACCTTGCGGTTGCTAGCGGTGCGGCTTACTACGGCTCTGTACGTCGTGGTCAAGGCGTTCGTATCCGTGGTGGTATTGCTTCGGCGTACTACGTGGGTATCGAAAGTGCGATGCCAGCGATTCCGGGCATGGCGCCTCCAATGGAAGCACTTTGTGTTGCACCATTTGGTATGGAAGAAGGTTCAAGCGTTGACGTACCAAGCCAAGAGTTTGGTTTGATCATTGGTCAGCCGGTTAACTTCCAATTTTTCGGCTCAACCGTTCGTCGTGATGACCTAGCGGGTACTCACCTAGACTACTGGGCACCAGAAGAGCTCGAAGAGCTACCAGAAATTCAAGTAACGCTGCCTGTATCTGAAGGTCGTCGTGAAGGTGAAGTGGTTCCGGTAACCCTAGCCTCTCGCGTGACAGAGCTTGGTACGCTTTACTTAGAAGCCATTGCCGCTGATAACGGTCAAAAATGGCATGTTGAGTTCGATGTGCGCGAAGACGCGAAAAGCAACTCAAACGAAGAAGAATAAATAGAAATCAAACGGCATCCAATCGGGTGCCGTTTTTAAATACACGAAGGTTTGTATGGCATCTCCTCGTTTTCTTGTTGGTATTGACCTTGGCACCACAAACACTGTGGTGGCGTATTGTGAAATCACCGACAACCTTGAACAATCCGAAGTATCCCTATTCGACATCGACCAATTGATTGGGCCGGGTGAAGTGGTTCGTAAACCATTGCTGCCCTCTTTCCGCTATCACCCTGCGGTTGGTCAAATCTCTCCCTCTGACCTAACACTCCCTTGGGAAAACGAACCTGTATCTGGCGACATTAGTAATGTGATCGTGGGTGAATGGGCTCGTGAATTAGGCGCTAAGGTGGAAGGACGTCAGGTATCCAGTGCTAAAAGCTGGCTATCGCACCAAGCAGTGGATCGTAGTTCAGACATTCTTCCTTGGGCTGGCGCGCAAGACGTAGATAAAGTCTCACCCGTCATTGCCAGCGCAAGCTACCTCAACCACATTCGTCAAGCATGGAACTACCGTCACCCTAGCAATAAGCTAGAAGACCAAGATGTGGTTGTGACCGTTCCAGCATCGTTCGATGAAACCGCTCGTAAGCTTACGCTTGAAGCGGCGGAGTTGGCAGGTTTAAAGAAAATCGTCCTGCTCGAAGAACCACAAGCCGTATGTTACGACTGGTACGCACGCCACCAGCAAACCGCAGCTGATGAACTCAAAGAGTTACCGCTGATTCTGGTGTGTGATGTGGGCGGTGGTACTACCGACTTGAGCTTGATTGAAGCCAGTTTCTCTTCTCAAGATGAGCTAGCCCTTGACCGCATTGGCGTTGGCGAACACTTGATGCTTGGTGGTGATAACCTCGATTTAGCATTAGCACACCTTGCGGAGAGCCGCCTTTCTCAAAATAAAGGGGAACAAAGTAAGAAGCTCACTGCAGCAAGCCTGACTAAGTTGATTCAGCAAACTCGCAAGGCGAAAGAGAACCTGCTTTCAGCGAGTGCACCTGAAGAAGTAAAAATCACCATGCTGGGCAGCGGCTCAAAACTTCTTGGCGGAACAAAGAGTATTGGGCTGAGCAAACAAGAAGTGCACCAAATCGCTTTAGATGGCTTCTTCCCGCTTTCTGATTTCAGTGAAGTGCCGGACAAACGCCGCAGCGCGGTTGTCGAGTTTGGTCTTCCATACGTTGCTGACCCAGCGGTGAGCAAGCACGTAGCCGAGTTCTTAACTCAGCACCAACAAGTTGCTCGTGCCGCTCTTCGCATTGAAGACGACAAACAAAATGCCATTCCGGTAGGTTTGCTACTCAACGGTGGTGTGTTCAATAGTGAACTTGTGACTGAGCGAGTGACTACCCTACTGTCCGATTGGCGCGGCGCTCCGATTACGGTATTAGATAACCCACATCCAGATTGGTCTGTTGCATTAGGTGCTGTTGCATTTGGTAAAGCGCGTCGTGGTGCACAGCTAAAAATTGGTGGTGGCGCAGCGCGTTCTTACTTCTTGCACCTTCAAGAGAAGAACAAGATGGGCAAAGCGCTATGTTTGCTTGCAAAAGGGACAGAAGAAGGTCACGAGATCCGCTTAAGTGGTCGTCGTTTCTCGCTTACCCTAGGGGAACCCGTTCGCTTTAACCTGCTGACGTCTACCCACGACACATTAACCAATAACACTGCCATTCAAAACGGTGTGATGGTGGACGTTGATCCTGACTTATTTGCTCCTCTTCCGCCTTATATCACCACCCTTGAAGGTGAAGGAGCTGAACTGCAAGCCAACCAGAAAGAGCGTGTAGAAGTACAACTGGCGTGTCAGTTGACTGAAGTCGGCACACTTAAGATGGAATGTGTCAGCGCAGAAGATGACAGCAAACGTTGGGAGCTAGAATTCGAAGTTCGTAACAAGCAAACCGATGACAGCGAGCAAGTTAAACTTCACCCTAAGTTGAACGAATGTAAGGAGCTGATCGCTCGCCTTTACAGCGGTAATAAGAAAAGCGCGGAAAGCAAAGAGATCAAAACCTTAGCCAAAGATCTTGAGAAGAAACTTGGTAAACGCGATGAATGGGATTTCACGACCCTACGTCAACTGTTCGATACCTTTGCACAAGGTCGTAAGCGTCGCCGCCGTTCAGAACAACACGAGAAAAACTGGCTTCGTTTGGCTGGCTTTGCACTGCGTCCGGGCTTTGGCGATCCAACCGACTCATGGCGTATTGAGCAAGTTTGGGGTCTCTACCAACAAAACATTCAGTTTAAGAACCATCAAGGTTGGACCGACTGGTGGGTGTTCTGGCGTCGTATTGCCGGTGGTTTAAGCCAAGAGCAACAAGAGACCATCTTGGCGGACATCGCGAAATACCTACATCCTGGTGCGATGAAAAACCCACAATCCGCCAAAGCGGCACAAGATATGGGTTACGAGTCGATGGTGCGCTTGTCTGCCTCTCTGGAGCATTTAGAAGTCGAAGACAAAGTTCTATTGGCAACGTGGTTCTTGAGCAAAGCCATCAACCATAACCAGTCCGAACAAGCACACTGGTGGGCAATGGGTCGCTTGGCATCACGTACGCCTTTATATGGCAGTCAGCATAACGTCGTTCCTCGTGAACAAGCGGAACAGTGGTTGCCTAAGCTGCTAGAGCAGAACTGGCAGAAAGAGCCAATGATCGCTTTCGCAGCCGTAATGATTTGTCGTAAGACGGGCGACCGCCTATTCGATATCTCAGACGACTACCGTGAGCAGGTACTGGCTAAGTTGAAGCAAAGCAAGGTACCTGAATCTTGGGTATCACTGGTTGAAGAAGTCAAAGAGCTATCTGAGAGCGAATCGAAGCGTATCTTCGGTGATGCACTACCCAGCGGTCTGACACTGGTAAATAACTAGGCTCTCACGCTTATAAACGCAACAAAGCCCTTCTCGTGAAGGGCTTTGTTTTATCTGATTCTAATAGCTGACGAAAGACAACTCGTTAGTTCATTTCCGTATTGATCACCACATCACGCGTTTCATTATCCATATCACTGATGCCAACAACTGAGATTTCACGGTCAGATAAATTCTCAATCATGCTGTCTTCTAACCCACCGTCCGTCATCCACGCATAGAATTTTTCCGCAATACGATCCGAACCTTCCCCGACAAACGTTAATGTGACCTTCTTCATTTGTGACACTCCATCAATTTACGATTCAGCCACTTAAGCGTAGTATGTTTCCCAAATATCGACATAAACTAGGACTAACTTCTTTTATGAGTATCGAAAAATTTGACGCGATTTATCAGCGTGCTGCTGTGCGTAAAGGTGGTGAAGATCAACTTGAAGCGCTTTTGTCTCATCCACTAAGCAAAGAGGAACTGGCTGCGATTCCAGATGACCGTTGGCTGGCCGCTTTTTCGATGAAGGTATTCCAAAGTGGGATTTCATGGAGCGTGGTTCGCAACAAATGGCCGAACTTCGAAGAAGTGTTCTTCGGATTTAAAATTGAGCCATTGCTGATGCTGTCAGACGAGCAATGGGAAACCAAAGCAACCGACAAACGCATCATTCGCCACCTCACTAAAGTCATGTCGATTCCTGCCAACGCTCGTATGATCCACGAAGCAAAAATCGAATATGGCTCGTTTGGCAAAATGGTTGCCGATTGGCCGCAAGAGAAAATCACCGACCTATGGGCGTATTTGAAGAAACGCGGCAATCGCCTAGGCGGAAATACTGGCCCTTACACACTTCGTCAAATGGGCGTTGATACCTTTATCTTGTCTAGCGACGTGGAAGCTTACCTGCGTAATTGCAAGATCATTGAAGGTGGCAAAGATACGAAAAAATCGCTCGATGCAACCAACAAAGCGTTTGTTCAATGGCAGCAAGAAAGTGGCAGAAGCCTGTCTGAAATCAGCCAAATCATTGCGTTCAGTACCGGCGATAATCGCATTTAATCCAGACTGAACCCAAAATACAAACGGCGCACTGATCATTGGATTTAGTGCGCCGTTTTTATGTTCATTGGTTCAAGTACACACTTACTTTGAAGCCAGTGATTCCCACTCAGTCAGTAGCTGCATAATACGGTGAGAGTCTTCCCATGTTGCACAAGGGTTTTCTAACGAGGTACGCCCCTCTTCAACCGCTTGGCGAATATTGCGCACTTGATAGAAGAAAGCGTCCCCAGTTGCCGGTACAGACACTTCCCGCTTCGACGTCTCGTAAATTTCCACACTAAACTGGTTATCTTGCGTTGGTAGCCATGGGTTTGAATCTAAGGTAATACAGCCTTTGCTACCCAGAATGGTGAACTGGTGTTTCAATCCATGATCTTCGGCAGTATGTACGCTCACCGTTTGTTGCTCACCAAATTGCATCATCAAGCTCGACTCGCAGATATTCCCATCATTACCTCGTCGGCCAATCGCTTTCATTGAACGGTTCTCAAAGGTTTGTTCACCCAACATGGTTTTAACCACCAAATGCACTAATGACATTGGATAGCAACCTAAGTTATACAAAGCACCTTTGCTGTCTGGATTAACAAACTGCGCAATCGACGCAATATAAGACGTATGGATGGAGCGAAGTTCACCAATCTCTCCCGATTTAAGCACCGAAACCAACTCACTGATCAATGGGTGATGCAAGTACATTAAGCCTTCAGCAAAGAATACCTTGTGCGCTTCTACGGCTTGAAGTGCCAGCTCGGTTTTTTCCATATCTACCGAAAGTGACTTTTCACACAGGATCGCTTTGCCATGCTCAGCCGCTTTGACGATAAAGTCATGATGAAGGTGATTTGGCAATGCGATATAAATAATGTCGACTTGCTCATCAGCAATCAACGCATCGTAATCGTTGAACGTATTCTCGATGCCATATTGCTCAGCGAATGCCTGTAAGTTCTGCTCCGAACGCCCAGCAACCGCGTACAGTTCACTCTTGTCATCGCCTTGGATTGCCTCAGCCATGACTCCTGAGATAAAGCTTGTGCCTAAAATGCCCCATTTCATGTTCACGTCTCCTATTGAGCTTGGGTTTCGAATGCTTGAACTAACTCTGCCATTTCAGCCGCAATAAACGCTTGTGTATGCGGCATAGCAAAATGCGCTTCAATCGCGGCGCGGTTTTCATATCGCTCCCAAAGAATCACACGTTGTGGAGCTTTAGAATCGTAGGTCGCATTCGCTTGCAAGCACCCCGCTTCGCTTTGCATATCAAGGCAAAATTGTTCAATGGCTTCAACCACTTGTTGTCTTGGCTTATCGGCATTCATTTTCAGTTCGGCGGTAACAAAAATCGTCTCGCTCATGATGGCTCTCTTTCTCCATTCTTAATCATACGCCCACTGTAATTAACCTCATTTGATTGATAAACTCTGCTTTAGTTATTTCTTTATCAACTCTGGGTGTGCAATGGATAAATTAACAAGCATGAAAGTTTTCGCTTACGTGGTCGAACACGGCAGCTTTCGTAATGCAGCACACCACTTTGATATTTCACCGACCATGGTTGGCAAGCACATGAGCTTTCTTGAGCAAAGCTTAGGTACGCAGCTGATTCATCGCACCACGCGCAAACAGTCCTTGACCGAAGCTGGCAGACTCTACTATCAAGAGTGCCACCGCATTATTGAAGACATCACCAACGCAGAGAACCTAATCCAGACGCTGATCAACCGCCCAACTGGAACAGTAAAAGTTAACTGCCCAGTTACCTATGGTAAAAAGGTGATTGCGCCCATCGTGGCTGACTTCTTAGCAGAATTTCCCGAACTGAACGTTGAGTTAATGTTGGATAACAGTTTGATTGACCCATATCGAAGCGAAGCAGACGTGATTATTCGTATTGGTGAGTTGGTCGATTCATCGTTAGTTGCAAGAAAACTCGGGCAATACGACATGACTTACTGCGCCTCACCCTCTTATCTTAAGCTGCATGCCCCTATCCAATCGCTTGATGACCTTGAACATCATCATTGTTTGGGATTTCAGTACCACCAAGGGGAAAGCCAACAGGTGGTGAACATGCCATCTAATACCTTTGGAAACAGCAACACCCGATTAACGTCTAATAATGGTGATGTGCTTAAGTTTGCCGCGTTAAAAGGCTCTGGTGTTCTTCTTCAACCAAAGATCTTAGTTGAACAGGAAATTCAATCTGGTGTCTTGGTAGAAATTCTCCAGCAACATACTCCCAAGCCAAAACCGATCCACCTGCTTTACCGTTCAAAACAGCTTTCCCTTAAAAACCGCACCTTGGTTGATTTTGTTCTTTCGCATGTGAATCCGTAACACCACCTCATAAAGCGGCGACAATTTAACCACTCAATCAACTTTTATTGTCGATATGACAAATATTATTTCTTGTTAATTGTCTTTATTTTTCAGGCCGTTAGTATAGAACGCTCACTTAGTGAACACTATTTGTTGATTCCCATCAATTGCATTGCTCTGACAAAGTGACTAGGATTGCCGCCTTTCCTGAGTGAACTATCAAAATAACATCGAGAAATTTCATCAAATTTCTCTTCCTGTTCGTGTGCAATCACAACATTTACACTCATTTCAAATTGCATAAGCACATTCCTTTGCTTATGAAAACGACATTGATTTCTCAACGCTTTTAGTCACGTATGTGGCTTTTTGGCTTGAGAGAGATTTTTATTCAAGGTAGGTCACAAGGACGCTACCCCTTGACTGCATTTACTGGAGGATAAGATGCCTAAAGGTCTAATGCTGACTGACTTAGCCATCGCTGGCTTACTATTGATTTTGGCAAAAGTCATTCGCGTTCACGCGCCATTACTACAGCGTATGTACATTCCATCGGCGGTTCTCGCAGGATTATTCGGTCTAATTTTTGGACCAGCCCTGTTAGACGTACTGCCTTGGACCGATACGTTTACCGCTAACGCAAGCCTATTAACTGCTGCACTTTTTTCTGCGTTAGGTCTGGCAACGGATGTTCCATCACCTAAAACCGTCGCACAGCGTGCTGGCTCATTGTGGGCGTTTAACCAAATCGCTTCTGTTTCTCAGTGGTTGTTTGCGGCAATGTTTGGTCTAGTTCTCACAACCTTCTTCTGGCCAGAGATTAATCCTGGCTTTGGTGTGACAATGTCTGCGGGTTTTATGGGCGGACATGGCTCTGCATCTGTTGTTGGTGAAATCTTCACGGGGCTTGGCTGGGAAGATGGCTTCACACTTGGCTTAACGTTCGCAACCGTGGGTATTTTCATCTCGATTTCTGTCGGCATGCTCATGCTGCAATTCGCATTGAAGATGGGTTGGATTCGTAGCTTTACGACCTTCGACAGCATGGACGAACACGAACGCAAGGGCCTTGTTAAGCCTGTTGATCAAGAACCGGTAATGAAAGACACCATGTCTTCCCTGTCAGTCGATTCTTTCGCGATTCACGCGGCGTTGGTTGTAGTGGTAACGGCTTTCTCGTATGTAGCGGCTAACTACTTATCTTCTTTCCACGATAAGGTACAAATTCCTACGTTCGTAACCGGCTTCCTTGGCGGCATGCTTGTGCGAATCATCGCGAAACAAACGAAAGCTTCACGCTATCTTTGTGACGGTGCATTCAAACACGCTGCGGGCATCAGTACCGATTATTTGATTATCTTTGGTATCTCAGCCATCAAGATTACCGTCTTAGCCCAGTACTTAATGCCTATGGTAGTACTAGCAATTGGCGGTGTAAGTTTCACACTTTGGTTAATCTTTTGGGTAGCACCACGAATCATGGGTGAAGATTGGTTTGAGAAAGGCATCTTCTCTTGGGGTTGGTTGACCGGTACGGTAGCTATGGGTATTGCTCTACTTCGTATTGTTGATCCAAAGATGCGTAGCAAGGTACTTGATGATTACGCCATCGCTTATGTCCCAGGCTCAATCACTGACATCTTCATCATCTCTTTGATGCCAATCGCGATGTATAACGGCATGCACTGGCAAGCGCTTGGTGTAGGATTAGGTTACATCGCAATTGTCTTATTTATTTGGCGATTCATTTTTAAACGTAACAGCAGTGCTCTGACACACGAATCTTAGTCGCTTTACTCGGGAGGATTTTATCCTCTCGAGTTCATTCCTTGGTTTTTATCAAAATCACTCCTCATCTCGAAAATAAGCAACTTGTTTTATATTTGAGATTTGCAATCCCGATCTCTTACTATCATTCTTTTTTAATACTTGACCTGAAAGTTTCTATATCAGAATAGCCGCCTATTCGTTTCTAAAACATGGAGAAAGGCTGTGCGTCGCTCTCAAGGATTTACTCTTATTGAACTCATTGTGTGCATCATCATTCTTGGTATTGTAAGCGTCGTTGCATTTCCTAAATTTCTTGGCTTACAAAAAGATGCCAGAGTTGCGGTTCTATATGGAGCCAGAGAAGCACTCATGACCGCCAACAACTTTGTCTACACCAAAGCAGTGATTCAATCTCAAGAGACAGTAGATGGCGGCATACAATATAACATTGATCTAGATAATGACGGCCATAACGACCTAATTGGTTACTTTGGATTTATCAAAAATGTTATTCCAGCAAAAGAGCTAGCGGGCTTTGATCCGCAACTCACTATCAACACTTGGTATGGGGTAGACAGCCCAGACGAACCCTACTTCCTTATTGGTTTTGCAAACAAGCCTGTTGGTCCAGAACATATGTGTTATGTCGAAGTTTACTACCCAGAAACTCCTGGTGGCCAAGTGAAATACAAAATACAAACTGACGATTGCTAATTCCCATAGAGAGTGGCAGTAACACTTTTACTTTTGGTGTCTTCATCGTTATTGCAAGGTCATGGCTCCAAAACCACCATTAACAACTATTTCACATAATGTCGTCGCACAGTTAGCTCATAGAGATAAAACCAGTAATTTGCGCCGACACATGGTTATAATTGAAACAATCTATCGTTTTTAAACCCGCCTATAACTTGTGCTTGTAAACTCATCATTTCGCTCAATAATAGTTCTATAACAAATTCAATAATTTAAAGCGGGAGGCGCAATGAGAATATTCTGGCAGCTACGTTGGTATTTCCAACAAAAGTGGAGGCACTATGTCGGATCCATTCTGCTTTTCGCTGTGATATCAGCACTACAGCTTGTTCCGCCCAAAGCAGTTGGCATCATCGTTGATGGTGTCGTAGACAACACTTTAGATACAAATACGCTGATTCTATGGCTCTCAGGGTTAACTGTACTGATCTTTACTATTTATGGGTGTCGCATCTTATGGCGAATTTGGCTTTTCGGCGCAAGCTGGGAACTCGGGACCATTCTACGTAACCGTCTATATAGGCACTTATCGACACAGCCACCTCGTTTTTTTGAACGTTACAAGACGGGGGATCTGATGGCTCGTGGCACTAATGATGTGCGTAATATCGTTATGACAGCCGGCGAAGGGGTTTTAACCGCCGCAGACTCTTTGATCACTGGTATTGCGGTTTTAATCATTATGGTAACGCAAGTAAGCTGGAAGCTCACCGTAATGGCGCTTCTTCCAATGCCATTTCTTGCCATCATCATCTTCTTTATTGTGCGTATCCTACATCAACGCTTTCGTGTCGCTCAGGAAGCCTTTTCTACCATGTCAGACATGACACAAGAGTCACTTAATGGCGTGCGAATGCTGCGTGCTTTCGGATTAGAAAACCAAGAGCAGCAACGTTTTGAAGAGGTTGTGGATGATACTGGCGAAAAGAACATCGCTGTCGCAAGAGTCGATGCTAGATTTGACCCGGCAATTCAGTTAACCATCGGTCTTTCTTTCCTTCTTAGTGTCGCTGCTGGTGCTTACCTTGTTGATAAAGGTGAGATCACGCTTGGTGATCTGACCGCATTTACGATGTATTTAGGGTTGATGATATGGCCGATGCTGGCATTCGCATTCCTATTTAACATTTTAGAAAGAGGCTCTGCCGCATGGAACCGACTACAAGAGATCTTTGATGAAAAGCCAGAAATTATCAGTGGCAATAAGCCAATAGAAAATAAACCACTTCCGTTGAAAATTGATATCGACGATTTCCATTGGTCTAGTGATTTACCGCCCGCTTTGACGGAAGTAAACATCGAACTGGAACCCGGAAAAATGTTGGGAGTTGCAGGGCCGGTAGGAAGCGGAAAATCGACCCTGTTAACGCTACTTTTGCGTCAACATGATTTAGAAAACGGCTCAATTAAATTCGGTGATGTCGAGATCAAGGATGCCCTACTTCCACAGTGGCGCAACCGTTTTGCTGTCGTTAACCAAAGTCCGTTTCTATTCTCCAAATCTATCTTCGACAATATTGCCCTAGGCAACCCTAATGCAGAGAAAGAAGAAGTCTATAGAGCAGCAAAGTTAGCCTGTATACATGACGATATTGAAAAGTTTCCTGAAGGCTATCAAACAGAAGTTGGTGAAAAAGGCATTACACTCTCCGGCGGGCAAAAACAACGTATTGCGATAGCACGCGCTATGCTGCTGAATGCTCAAGTGTTGGTTTTGGACGATGCACTTTCCGCTGTTGATGGACGGACCGAACATCAAATCCTTAAGAATTTGGAAACATACTACCGTAATCAAGCCCTAATCGTTATTGCGCACCGCCTCACCGCATTGGAAGCAGCAGACGAGATCATTGTATTGAATCACGGACACATTACTGAACGTGGGCAACATAGCGCGTTATTAGCGCATAAAGGCTGGTACGCCGAGATGTTCGAGTATCAGAAACTAGAGCAGGCGATGGAGGAATAATGAATGAACCAGACCAGCACGTTTAAACGGTTAATGTCTTACCCATTATCTCAACCAAAGCCAATGATTAAAGGACTCGCCTTGTTGTTTATTGCAGCGTTAGCTAGCGCCGGCGGCCCTTGGTTGATTCAATATTTCATTGATGAGCACATCGCTAAAGGTGACTATTCACAAAGTGTTCTGATTTCGCTAGCAGTAGGTTATATCGCTCTTCAGATCGTATCGGCAACATTCCAGTATTTTCAGTCATTGCAATTTAGCATTGTCGCGGCTAACACGATCAAAGCGATTCGTAAGCAAGTATTTTCTGGCGTGATTAAGCAGCCGTTATCTGCGTTTGATTACACTCCTGCTGGAAAATTGGTGTCGCGAATCACCAACGATACGGAATCTTTACAGCAATTTTATGAGCTTTTGATCGCGACCGTGGTGAAAAACGTGGTCATGATTGTCGTAATGCTTGGCGTTATGTTTTTCATGAGCTGGAAGCTCACACTCGTTGTGCTTGTATTGCTGCCGATCGTCATCGGCTTTATGTACTTGTTTAAGCAGCTAAGTACAGAAAGCTACCGAAAGATGCGTGACCTATTGACCGATATAAATGCGAATCTGAGTGAATCCATTCAAGGGATGAGTGTCATTCAATTAATGCAACAAGAAGAGCGTTTTAATAAACAGTTCAACGAGCTAACCGCAGAGCATCTGGTGGCATCTAAACGAGTGATTCGGCTAAACGGCTATCTGCTAAGACCATTAATGGACTTACTCGCTGGTCTTGCGTTGCTTTGCTTGGTTGCGATCTTTGGTTTTAATGGTATTGAGTTGATTGGTGTGGGGGTACTGTATGCATTTATCAGTTATCTTGCGCGAGTTACTGAACCACTAATTGAGATGACTCAGCAACTTGCTCTACTTCAGCAGGCGTTAGTGTCAAGCGAACGTGTTTTTGAATTGATTGACGCGAAAGAACAAACTTACGGGGGCGATCATCAACCATTAAGGTCAGGTGCTATCGAACTTAAAGACCTCACATTTAGCTACGATGGTAAACAGGACGTCCTAAAAGACATTTCGTTGAAGGCCAACCACCAAGACTTTATCGCGCTTGTCGGGCATACAGGAAGCGGTAAAAGCACATTAGCGTCACTGTTAATGGGCTTTTATCCAACGCAATGTGGTGAACTGCTCATAGATGGTCGTCCACTTAAAACATTAGGGAAAGACGTACTTCGCAAAGATGTGGCAATGGTTCAACAAGATCCACATATTCTCCCTGCTTCAGTCAGAGAAAACATCTCTCTCAGTCGGGCGGTTGATGACAATCAAATATGGGATGCGTTAGACAAGGTAGGTTTGGCAGAACAAATTCATCGTTACCCTAACGGGCTAGACACGCAGTTAGGTCAAGGCGAAACTAATTTATCTGCAGGTCAGAAACAGCTTTTGGCGTTAGCACGTGTGCTTGTGGTAAAACCTAAGGTATTGATATTAGATGAAGCAACCGCAAATATTGACTCAGGAACAGAGGCTTTAATCCAAAAGAGCTTGGCGGTCCTCAGACAAGACATGACGCTCGTTGTTATTGCTCATCGGCTTTCAACTATCTTAGATGCAGACCAAATCATTGTTCTTCATCATGGGGAGTTAGTCGAGAAAGGCACACACAAAGCACTCTTAACGCAAAATGGTCGTTATGCTCAAATGTATCAGTTACAGCAAGCAAACCGACACCTACAACAGATTGAAGAAGACACCAAGCAACTCGAAGAAGCGGTGTGATTTTATGCCCGTGCCTTCTTTTATTTAGTCGGCATGGGCATAATTGGTGTAACTTCAAAATTTAGCCTTGTAAGCTTCCAATTTCTTCATAATGTGAACTAATTTTCTATTTCTTACCTATTATTGACATAACCCCTCGCTATATCACGCAAGGTCGTTGTAAAATCGTACGGTACTTAAGTCTACTGCCTGTGGCATTGGGCTGAATTCCGCTTTCTAATTATGCACATTAATCTCATGACACAAGTCCATGGACAAAGATAAGTTTACTAACATCTATCGCTTGCCTGGTTCGATTCAAATTCGTATCGGTAAATGGCAAAAGACGTTCCGCGGCACCTCTGATTTAGTTTTACATCAGGCGCTAATGGAGCGTAATAAGCAATTTAAGAAGCCAGACTTTTTACCTAAAGGCTGGTGTGTCACTCCTGTTGATGAAAACGACATTACCATTACGCATCACGGTAAATATATCCAAACCGTTATGCGCACAATGCTGGACAGAAAGGTCTCATACAAGCGACTGTTCCTATCTCGAATGAGTCTCGAAGATGGTGAAAAAGTGCTCCACAATTACAAGCTGGAGTGGGTAAGAAAACATAACCAGATCGCCAAAAAGTACAATCAAATTAAAAAGAAACAATATATGAACTTTGCAAGAGAAGAAGAGGAAACCCTCTACCCTTCGATTCCAAAGGGTGAGTTTGACAAAACATTATGGAACAAACTTGTCGTATCATCGTTTGGCCCGCAGAAAAAGTACAAAAACCCGCACTTTGTCCGTAAAGCCGATTTCTAAATAAACACCCCTAAAGTGAGGGGTGTTTATTTATACGTTAACTCACCAGTCGTAAGTTAAACTTGCAATAACATTTTGTCGGTCGCCATACCAACAAAAGCCATCACATGTCGCTATGTACTTTTTATCCGCGATGTTTTTAGCTGCGACTTGTAGCTTGTAATCGCCGATTCGATAACTGACCGTCGCATCCATTAAGAAATAACTTGGTACTTTTAGTCTCTCTTCATTGTCTCCGTATGACTCACCTGTATAGCGCGCGCCTAAGCCAACAGCAAAGCCATCAAGAGGTCCATCAAAGAAACGATAATGTGCCCAAGCTGATGATACGGTATTCGCCACTTGGGAAGGTGTTTTGCCAACCCATGCCTTATTGATGTCTTCTTTTATCTCTGCATCAACGTACGCAATGTTCCCGATCAATGTTAAGGATGGTGTCACATTAGCTACAGCTTCAAACTCAACGCCGTTATTTTCTATTTTTCCTATTTGCGTTAATTCACTCAAGTAGATACGAGCCAAGTTTTCTTTTGTTGCCCGATACGTTGCAATATTGAAATAACCATCAAATGAATCCGGTTGGTATTTCATACCGATTTCAAATTGATCACCGCTTTCAGGCTTCGCTGGCTTACCATTGCTGTCTTCTTGAATAATTGGATCAAAGTACTGAGAGTAACTAAAGTATGGCGTGAAGCCAGAATCAGAAATATAAGCCGTTCCCACGCTAAACGTCCACTCTCCATTATCGACTTTCGTGCGAGCACCCGTGGTAACATTATGTACTTCATTACTTGTATCGTCGTAACGTGCGCCCAATAACATCGCCCATTTATCGTTGATCAGCATATGATCTTGAAAGTAGACGCCGAGCTGCTGATTATCGATTTTCGTTCTTTGCTTATCGGTTTCGCTCAATGGTTGTAGCGTATTCGGATCGAGTAACATTATGTTATCCGAATAAGTAGGATTAAATACATTAAACCTAGGATCGGGCAAAGCTCCCATTGGTGTGTTTAATAATGCATTACCATCAGCAACTATAGGGTCATTGGCAAAATCTTTACCATCGATACTGATCATTTGAAAATCTATGCCCAACATCAAGTTATGCTCAACACTTCCCCCATTTACTTGGTGCATCAAACGATTATCGATATTAAAAGCATCAGATGACCCATCTTCTGTTGAAGCACCCCGAAGTATGGTTTTGCGTTCATTTGATGGGTCCAAAGCCGGCCCCAACGCAGGCACGTCAGCCGAGTAAACGTACGAATACATTTGTCTTAGCTTAACATCCATTTCGCTGTAACGAGCTGCTTGAACAAATGAAGTGGTATCATTAAATGCATGAGAAAACTCATAGCCTAAAGACATCTGCTCACGCTCAAACGTCTCCCAGTTAGGATTGCCTATCGCTAAACTATCACTGATCTTTCCATTTTTGTTTGGCGTTAACGTTCCTTCAACTGGCAAAAATTGCAGATAAGGATCTGAGTCGTCTTTTTGATAGCTCGTTAGAAAGGTAATTTCAGACGTCTCATTAAATTTGTACGTCATCGATGGAGAGAGAAGAATGCGCTCTGCTTCTACCCTACTAATTCTCGTCCCATTTTTTCTCGCTAACCCTTGAAAGCGGAAAGCTAGCTGCTCACTCACCTCAGAGTTTACGTCAAGAGAAAGTTGTTTACGGTCTTCAGAACCGTACTCCAAAGATACAAGTCCTGACCCCCCATCAAATTGAGGTCGCTTACTGACAACATTGATAACCCCACCTGGAGGGTTTTGCCCATAAAGAACAGACGCTGCACCACGTAAAACTTCAACCCTCTCTAACGCAAACGGATCTATTTGCCAACTATAGAAGCCAGAAGAATATAAACGGGTACCATCTTGATACAACCCACTGTTCGCCTGTTTAAAACCACGAATAATAAACCAATCTTGCTTGTTATCTTCGCCGAAATAATTAGTTTGAATGCTTGGTGTGTACTGTAGTGCGTCAGAAATGCTAATAGAGGCACGATCATCCATTTGCTCTCGCGTAACAACAGACACCGCTCTTGGAGTCTCATTGATAGCAATATCAGTTTTCGTCGCTGCCCGACTCTTCGCTCCGAGATAACTAAAGTCTGGACCAACTGCACTGTCTTGCTGCTGTCCAATCACAACTATATTTTCATCTTCCTGAGCCAAGACATTTGGCGTTGATACAGCTAATACAACCGCCATCGACGTTGGTGTCAGCATAAACTGCCGAGTCATATTCTCTCCTTTTTGTCGGCAGCCAAACCAACCCTTCATGACTTCAGCGACCGCTGAAAGAAAAGCGAGTTACGGCATCGCCAGTTGTTTCCGTAAAAGACAAACCAGAGGTTTTGCATAAAGCACTCGCATAGGTTACGAATGCCACTACGAGTGCTTATTTGTATAAGTACTTTCTTGGTTGAGGCTTAGCTCATTTCTATAAGCGGCGTAAACCCCACATTAAATACAAACCGCCAATGAGAGACGCCATAAGCCCTGTTGGTATTTCTTGCGGGTAAAGGACCTGTCGTCCCAACCAATCAGCCAACAACATCACCCCTGCCCCCAATATCGCGGCGCATAACATGTGTTGTGACGCTTTGTTAAAACCAAATAAGCGAGCTAAATGCGGAGCCAACAACCCAACAAAGCTAATCGGACCAACAACCAATGTCGCACTGACCGTGAGACAAGCAACTAAAAGAAGCAGTGTTGCGCGTGAACGATCAACTCGAATTCCAAGCGCTTTAGAGGAAGCGGCACCGACAGGAAGAATATCTAGCCATCTTACGCAGAGAAAACTCAACCCTATAAAGACAAGCGCAGATAAAGACAACGGGAGTAACGTTTCAACCGAGACATAGTAGGTAGACCCTGACAACCAAGCCAATGCTTGATAACTTCTTGGGTCACCAGTGGCTAGAATAAAGCTCTGTATTGCATTCATCAGTGCGGTTATCGCAATACCAGTCAACAAAATACGCTCCGGCTGAAAGCCTGATTTACGGTTTAGCAGCACAATGACTAATACCGTCGCTAATGCACCTACGAGCCCGCCTAGAGAAAGAGTGAAAATTGACGAACCAAACCCAGTAAACATCGCGATGATCAATCCCATCGCTGTCCCTGAACTGATACCGATCACTTCAGGACTTGCCATTGGGTTTCCACTTAGGCGTTGAATCATGGTTCCAGCAATCGCTAACATTGCCCCCGCAATTGCTGCTGCAAATAATCTAGGTGCGCGCCACTCCAAAAAAATCCAATTTTGGCTAGAAAATAAGTTTGCCCACCCTTCATTTTGCACAGCAACCGTGGCAAAAAGAACAACAGAAATTAACGTGCCGATCAACGCCAATGAGATCGCTTTAGGGTTTAGCTTGTAAACATGTTCACGATGTCGAGTTAACACTGTTTGAGTATGGCCCTGCGTCTTTTGTGATAAGCGAGGTAACAGCCATAACAGTAGCGGAGCGCCCAGTGCAGCGGTTGCTGCTCCCGTTGGTATAAAACTCGCCATTAGCCCTGGCAGTTGCTGAATAACCAAATCGGTTAAAGTCAATAACATGGCACCAATCAGCATTGATACCCAAAGCTTATGCTGGATTTTATTGATACCTATCAATCGAGTAATCGCTGGCGCCGCTAACCCGATGAAACCGATGATTCCTACGACAGAAACCACCCAAGAAGTGATTAACACCGCAAGCCCAAGACAGACAAAACGCAACTTAGCTAGCGAGACACCTAAACTCTTGGCACCTTGCTCGGAGAGTTCCAACAGACTTAACGGCTTTGCAATCACAAATGCAACGACCGTAGCAAGTGCGATTCGAGGGGCAAGATACGAGAAATCTCCCCATCCACTCTGAACAAGCGAACCGGCTCCCCATATCATTAACCCATTCAGCTTTTCGGTATTCATCATCAGAATAACCGTACTTAATGATGCAAAGTACAGGTTTATCACTAACCCAGAAACGACGACAACCGTTGGAGATAACGCTCGTCGCCATGACAACAGCATCACCAACCCCATCGATATCACACCGCCGATGAGAGCAACCAAATTAGGCGCGATATCCAACATCCAAGGTGCGAATAGCGTAGCTAACATCAAAGCAAAACTTGAACCGCTCGCCACACCAAGTGTCGTGGGTGAAGCGAGAGGGTTACGCAGCACTTGCTGCATCAATACCCCAGCAACCGCTAATCCAGCACCAGATATAATCGTGGTGAAGACTCGAGGCCACCAGCTAAAGTGAAGTAAAACAGAATCGATAGATTGAAAGTTAGGCTCCCATAAACTGCTTAGAGCCAACGAAAATGAGCTTACTTGGTACAATTGGAAAGCACCAATAGAAAAGGTAAATGCCGAAAGTAACACCACAAAGCTTAAAGGCATCGTTTTCATTGTGTTAACTCCTCGACCTTACTCGCCGTAACTAACTCTGCGAAACGGAGAGCTGAAGGCATAGAACCAAAACTCCAAACGGGTGCGACTTGCATGACCTTTTCACCAGATTGTTGAACAACATATTGCCAAAATGGGTCTTGAGAGAGCTGCTCCGCTCCACCGTAAGGTAATGGCTCTACGATAACAATTTGAGCTTTTATGCCAGCTAACTTGTCGATGCCAACTAGGCTAAAGCCCCAGCTATTCGTCTTTTCATTCCATGCATTACTCAGCCCAATCTTTTCGATAGCCTGAGAGTAAAGACTATTTTGACCAAAAACACGAACGTGCTTCGTATCCATAAACTGAATCATTAAAAGCGGCGGCTGGTCTTTGTTTATGCGCTGTTTTAATAAAGAGAAACGTTTTTCATATTGTTGGATAAGCGCCTCTGCTTCCGCTTCTCTTCCCAGCTCTTCACCAAACCTCCGAGTGAAACGAGTAAGTACCGACCAATCTGTGATCCCGCTTTCATATAAGTCAATCGTGGTAACGGGGGCAATATCGACTAAACGATGCTTCATTGAGGAGAAGTACGGGGCAATAAAAATACGGTCAGGTCTGAGCTCGTAAATACGCTCTATATTGGGTTGAGTTCTTAACCCTACATCCTTAGTTTGAGGTGGTAACGGTGGCGATTTTACCCAAGCATCGTAATCTTGCCCTTGAGCGACGCCTACGGGCACAACCCCTAACGCCAACATCGTTTCAGTTTGTGTCCAATCAACCGACATCACCCGAGGTGATGCGTCAGCTAGTGCTTGAAAAGAACTGACCAAAAGCGCACTAAGTGAGAGAGCGAAAGAGAAATGTTTAAGTCGAGTGTTTGTACTGCTCATTATTCCAACCTTTAGCTTGGCATCGCCACCGGGTAACCCGCAGGGTGGTCAGAGATCATCATCTCTATCCCATATATGTCCCTCAACTTAGGTTCAGTAAACACCTGTTCAACATTGCCTTGTGCAATCAAATCACCTTGATGTAATGCAACGATGTAGTCGCAAAATCGTGCAGCCAAGTTGATGTCGTGTAATACGATAATAACGCCCAAGCCCAGTTCTTGACTGAGTTTAGAGATAAGCTTCAACATATCGACTTGATGGCTGATATCTAGCGCAGACAAAGGCTCATCAAGAAGCAAATACTCGGTTTTTTGGGCTAACAGCATAGCTAGCCACACACGTTGACGCTCTCCTCCAGATAACGTGTCCACTAAGCGATCTGCGTATTTTAGTGTGCCTGTCATCGCCATTGCTTCTTCAACAATGTCGTGATCTTTCTTACTCAAACGTCCAAGTAAACCATGCCATGGATAACGACCAAAACCGACTAAATCTCGACCTAAAATACTGTCGGTCACTGGAAGATGCTGAGGCAAGTAGGCAATGTGTTGGGCGAATTTTTTCGCTGAGAGATCGTTAATGCTCGTTCCATGCAGAACCACGTCACCAGCGGTGTATGGCTGTTGCTGTGCCAGCAACTTTAACAATGTGGATTTTCCTGAACCATTGTGTCCAACAAGAGCGTATGTTTTTCCGGGTTCAAATGTCACATCAAACGCTTTTAGCAATGACTTGCCTTCAATCTCAAACTGGAGTGCTTTAGCTTCCAACATCCCTACTTCACCTAATAGCCATTTACGAATAACAGTTATTCAGAGCTCTCATTCGTTGATCACGTTTGCCGTTCTTATTCAACAGAACGATTAATAAGGGAGGTTTTATATAACAACAAAGATACAAATGCAAACCGTTGTCATTATCATTACATCAACAAGATCATTGAGAGAATTGCTAAGTGTTAGTGATAATTTGCTCGGCTGAACTTCATTAGTAAATTATAGGCAGGTCAACGAGAGTAGCGGTCTCCCACTGCTCTCGCATAAATTTGAACGAATACTGCAGCGTATGAAGAAATGAAAAATGCCGCAGTGAATACATTAATGACGAGCGTCAGCGCCAAACTCTACTTCTTTATAGATATCGGCCAGCGACTTTTTACCTTGTTTGTCTTTGGCTGAACGCTTTTTCTTAGTTTGATAATGGTATTCTTGCTCCTGAAGTGCTTGTTCGTGCTCTTTTGCTGACTCAACAAACTCAGGATTTGCAAGTGCTTGTTGGCGTAAGCGGTTTACTCTTTCAAGGGTTTCCCACAACATACTTCACCTCCAAACTTGTTACTGTATATAAAAACAGTATTATTTAAATATTCCTCCTCGTCAACATTTCAACTTTGTTACTGCTCTTCACATTAACCCCAAGCCTGTATAGTGCTCAGGATATTTGTGGATGATTTGCTTTATATAACCTTGATGCTCTCGCAGAGCATTAACACATTCTCGAGATAACCATCCCTGATATACCCATTTTTCAAGCTCTAACAATGCGTATGGGATGGACCACGCTTGTCTATACGGATGGTGCGTTGTCATAAAATCAAAGGCATTTGCAGCAGCCGTAATTTGCGCGGCTATTGGTATATCGTCACTGGTTAAACCATACGGATAACCAGTGCCATTTAAGTTTTCGTACTGATAAGTAACCATCTGCAAAAACAAAGTCACACTCGGGTGAACCGGATTTCCGATACGGGCAACTATGTCATCCGCTGAATCGATACAACGCTCAATATGTTGAATCAATATCGCCTCTTGTTCTTGAGAGTAATTTGTTCGGCGGCTAGCAATTTCAACTGGCAGCTGACTATCACCGAGCGCATGGAACTGAGCAAAAATACCAATATCTTCGACCATTTCGTCATTCAGGTGATAACGATCCGCTAACTGCGTTGCGATAATTTGACTGTAGTACTTCATGCGTTTGGTATGCGCGTAATACTCAGGTGAATAGCCTGGCATCATACATTGCATTCGGTTCGCTAGCGTTTCTATCGCATTGACTACTTGAGTCTCTGATTCAACCGCAAATCGAATCATTTCGAAATAAGGTTTAAGACCATTCAGCGCTTCTAAACTAAACGCATCACGTTGAGTGGAGTTCAAAAATACAAAACCAGTAAAAGCTTTATTGTCATAACAAGGAATAGCAGCCGACGACTGATATCCGTGTTTGAGTAAAATTTGAACCCGAGGACAGTGATTAATATCATGAAGGTCTTCGACGATACGAGGAACCGCGTTTTTAGAGGCAATATTGAGGTGGTGGAGTTTACGGAATGCTGATTCGTGATGGGCTAAACACCAAGTGTCGAACTCACTTTCTGCAAATGATTTGAGCACATCTTGGTCTGGGTGATATTTTGCAAATGACACCCTATCAATACATGGCAAGTGCGCCTGCATCCTGCCTTTTAGCGTTTGCAGTTGCTCGTTAAGCGGTTTTGCAAACGGGTAAAAACTCCGGTGCGCCATGCTTCACCTCCACACCAAAGCAGAGAAACAAGAAAAGCTCATTGTGTTGCAAATTCAATGGTATTTTGAGCGGTTTTCTCCACTTAAATTATCGATATACCACAACTTAAGTGTACGAAATAAAAGCACATTTCTACCAATTTTTTCACCGGATATCTTACGGTAATTTGATCCAGATTAAAAAAGCCAACGAGCGAAACTCGTTGGCCTAACAATACTGATTGATTACGATGGATTCAGTAACTAGAGGTTATTCAAAGAACGTTCTGAACAACTAGCCTAGAGCAGGAAGCACACCCAGCGTAATTAACACCTGAGCGAATACGATGCCAGTGCCAGCGATGCCCGTTATCACTAGTGCACCTTGACCACCTGCGACGCGGTACTCCCCAGTAAAATCATCCGATTTACGAACCTTGATCACCATAACCAAAGGCAAAAAGATGGCTAAAATCGCTAAGGCAATCGCTGCATAGCCCAAAGCCATAATAAAGCCTTGAGGATAGAAAAGTGCGAAGCCTAGCGGTGGAGTAAACGTCACTAGTGCCGCAATCAAACGATTAGGCTTATCGTTACTTCCTTTGATGGTATCACCCAAAAATTCGAATAGACCCAAACTCACGCCAAGGAACGATGTCAACAATGCCAAGTCAGCAAACACACCAACAATGCTACCCAAATTTGATTGGTGTACTGTCTGAGATAGTTGACCAATCAGTGCGCTCAACCCTCCGTTCTCAACAAGCGTACTTTGGCTAACCACACCCAACGTCACGATTTGCCAAAAGATATAAATAACGAGTGGAATCGTCGAACCAATAATAACGGCTTTGCGTAAAGAAGAAGTGTCACCGTCTAAGTAATTCACAATTGCAGGTATACTTCCGTGGAAACCAAACGAAGTAAAGATCACCGGAATCGCCGCTACAACAAGGCCTTGTTCGATTGGCATACTTAACAAGTAAGATTCCGTAACGTTTGGAGCAAGAAAAGAAAGCACCGCAACCATCGCAATGAGCTTCATCGCGAACAGTACTCGGTTTACTTTATCGACCGTACCGGTACCCACCGTCACAACTAAAGTCACAATTAAGGTAAAGATTATCGTTGATGTAGGCCCTGAAATATCGAGGTCAAACCATTGTGCAAGGCGGTCTCCGAACTGAGCACCACCGCCAGCGATATACGCTGCACACAACGAGTAGAAAAGGAACAACATCGCAAAACTTGCCACCCACTTGCCTTTTTGACCTAGGATCTGTTTCGCCAAAGTATGAAGTGTAGCACTACTCTCCGCATGTTGATGAAGCTCAAGCATAAGTAAGGCAGTGAAAGCCATCAGAGCCCATAAACCTAGCATGATGATAATTGAAGTTGAAAAACCAATGCCGGCAGAGGCAAGTGGAAGCGCTAGCATACCAGCGCCTATTGTAGTGCCCGCAATAATTAGCGTACTACCGAATACTTTAGAACGACTCATTGTATATTAATCTTTACACTGCATTAGAAATTATCAGTATTAGATCGGGCAACGGCGGACCGAAACCAACACCATATTTGTATTGCCGTCGATATTGTAGGATCTTTAGCAGAAGATCAAGCAAAGTGTAAGGATAAAAAACCACACATGTAAACTATAATTTACACCTTGCTGATATTTAACAATAACTGTGTGCATTCTTCCCTGTTCATGAACTTGGGAACAGGGTAATTCCAGTGCGCCTCTTTCAGAATTAAATCAACAAGCGCATCAGCATCTTCACGTTGAATGAGCGCACTGGATTGCTCAATATCAATAGTTGAAAACAAGGACTCCAGATTCGCCAAAAAATGCTGAGCACTTGCATTACCTAACTGCCCCTCGGCCGTCAACTCATCGAGCTTTCTTAGTTGAGGCTCAATCTCTGATAATGAAAAGCGCAGCACAGGCAACAAGGCTAATCCGTTTGCCATACCATGAGGTATTCCATATCTCGCACCGAATGTGTGAGCAAAGGCATGAACATAACCCAAACTCGCTTTGGTAAATGCTAAACCCGCGTAATAGGATGCCATAGCCATTTTATGACGAGCTTCGACATCATCCCCTTGCATCACAGCCCTAGGAAGATATTTAAAAATGAGTTTAATAGCGGCAACCGAATAAGCCATCGTTTCTTGAGTAGCGTTTTTCGATACATAGGCCTCAATAGCGTGGGTTAATGCATCAACGCCAGTATCAGCCGTGATCTTAGGAGGTAAACCAATCATTAAATTCGCATCTAAAGCTGCCATTAGTGGCACCAACTTTGGATCCATTAAAGGGGTTTTAATGTGTGAGGAGGGATCTGACACGACCGCAGCGATAGTAACTTCACTTCCGGTTCCAGCCGTTGTTGGAATAGCAAAAAGCGGCGCTGGCATTCGCCATACCTTCAATAGTCCAGCTAATTTTTTTATTGGCCGTTTATTGGTAACTTTCGCAGCGATAACTTTTGCACAATCCATTGCAGAGCCGCCACCCAAAGCTAATATGCCCTCACAATGAAAACGATGATAAGCCTCTAGACCGCTCTCTACCTGATCATAGGTAGGATCGGGCTTAACTTGCGAGAAAACATCTAACTGTAAATCGAGTTGTGCTGCTGCCTCAAGCACCTTATCTACAATACCGACTTGGACTAACCCTTCGTCGGTAACTAACAAAACGCGTTTAAATCCCAGCTCGGTCATCGATTCTAATAGCTCATTCATCGAACCAGGGCCGGAAAACAAGGTTGGTCTCGGCATAGGAAGGATATGGGCTGCCATTTTTAACCCTGCGGTGTAAGTCCGATATAAACGATGCTTCAACATACGAAATCCTTTTCATTTAGAGCTATCATTCTAGCTACTTTTACTACCTATGCTTACTTTGCAATCACACATTTTCAATAAACTTATCTCACTAAAAGGGCTAGCATCGCTGGGAAACCGTACCATTTTATTATCTTTCCTCAACGACATGAGCTACAGAGAAAATGTTTTCAACGACGCTCTATTGTCATGTAGTTAGCAAGCTGCTTTCCCTATTACTCTGTTAGTTACAGAGCAAGCCTCGAAGAAGTCTTCTTATTTTTTGCCTTCAAAAGCAACAATATGAATTCTGTTAATCAGACATCAATACCGTGTGTCTCTGGTTGAGCCCGAACACGATCTACAAAAATAAAAATAAGAATGCGTTACATCATGATTTATTGTCGTTTTCAAATAAGTCAACAAGAGCAACAATAATCTTTCAAAACTTATACTTAGTTCAAATATCTGACTCTTAACCATGAGCTTCAGGTGATATTATTATGCAACTAGGATTATTATCCCGCCCATAATCAAAACTATGTCTAAACGCCCACCTTTTTGGGGTCTATTCGCTGTCGTACCCAATTTTTCCTATCACCTTCTGATTTGGGTTTAGCGTGGGCTAATTAGCAATGTCGGTATAAACCATGAATCATTCTTGCCATTCCCATACGGACATGGGCTTTGAAGTCGATCTGAAACAAGCACTTATCTGGGTTGCTCGAGCACTCGACTATGTCGGTGTTGATGATACGCACCATAGCCATCGTGTCGCTTACATAGCTTACCAATGTGCTCGGGTCATGAACTGGGAACCAGAAAAAGCGGAGTTTTGCTACTTCGCAGGGATGATCCACGATTGTGGGGTCTCCGAAACACAAGAACATAAAATGTTACTTGAGGAGTTGGTGCCACAAGATGTAAAAACACATTGCTTAAGAGGATACCGAAGCCTCAAGCAGTGTCGTTTGTTACGTCAGTTTGCTACACCTGTTCTTTACCACCATACACATTGGAGTGAACTAAAATATCTTGATTTACCGCCTTTTGAAAAAGAGGTCGCTGCCCTACTCTATTTAGCCGATCGTCTCGATTTTATGCGTTCCAAATACGTCATGAACTGCCACTGTGACATTGTCACACTTCATGAAGAACTAATTGCAGAATGCATCATGGCAAACGCTGGAACTTTGTTTAATCCAGACATGGCTAAGGCAATGGTTAAGCTCGTTATGACCGACGCATTTTGGTTCGCGATGGAGTCTGAAAATATAGAAACCATCGGATTAAACTTTAAAAGCATTGATTGGCTTCAAAAACAGCTCACCATCCAAGATATGAATAGTTTGGGAATGTTTATCGCTCGAATTGTTGACGCAAAAAGCCCATTTACTTATCAACATTCGCAAAAAGTGGCGGAGTTATCTCGGTATCTAGCCATCAAGCTTGGGTTCTGTGAGCACGACCAAGAGATGTTATTTATTGCTGGGTTGGTGCATGATATCGGAAAGTTAAAAACACCAGATGAGATTCTTCATAAAGAAGGCTCTCTTAATAAACAAGAGTATACGCGTATTAAACGCCATACAATTGATACTCAGCTCGCATTACACAAAGTGTTTCCCAACGCTAAAATAGCGGAGTGGGCCTCTAATCATCACGAGCGTTTGGACGGTTCAGGCTATCCTTATCATAAAACAGGAGACGAACTCGATGTACCATCGCGTATTGTCGCGGTTGCCGATGTTTTTCAAGCTCTGTCTCAGGACCGTCCCTACCGCGGACGAATGGCTCAAGCACAAATCGCCGCGATTATGGGTGCGCAAGTCGCTAAACAAGAACTTTGTCCTGACGTCTATGCAGTACTAGAGCGAAACATGACCGAGTGTTACGAGCTATCAACTAATGTTTAATCGATAAAGGGCGTATCTACGCCCTTTGCTGATTTTATGCTGGTTGCAAACCAATCATTTTGCAATATCAAGTACATTGTCTCGCACACCATTGATTCTGAACCAACCTGCAATGCTGAACCGCTCTGCGTTGGTCGGTAAAACCTCATGCGGGAATTGCTCGGATAAGAATAAAAGTAAGCGTCCTGATTGAGGAGGGATGGTTGCTATCTTATTATCATTTAGATCGTAAACCACCAATTCACCTGCATCCTTTTCCGTCCAAGATTCGTTCATGTAAAAAACGGTTGTCAATCGACGGTTTTCATTGCCCTTAAAACAATCTAGATGCTTTTGGTAGAAATCCCCTTCCTCGTACTTGGCAAAGTGAGCTTCATACTCAAAAAGTCCTAGAAACAAGTGACGGTTCACTTCTTGGCGTATTTCTTCCATCTTATCTAAGTAAGAAGTAACCGCGTGCCCCATATTGGGCGATAACCATTGAATTTTGTCACTTCGAATTGACTCAATACGAGTCACATCGTCATTACGACCAATACGCGCTTTTTTCCAGTTACTTGGAATGCAGTCTCGTAATTGAGCCACTTCTTGTTCAGAAAGAAAATCATCCCAGATGTAGTAGCCATGGGTTGCTAACGCATCGATCATTTTATCCATTATTGTCGTTCACTCATATTAGTTGGGCGGTCTATATAAAAAATCTTCAACCCCACAACAAATGCGATTTTTTGTCGAAACGACAACAAAATAAAAAGAGAGTAAAAATAGGTGATGACGAATATAAAAATGCCGCTCATATGAGCGGCAATATCTTTTATTATTGACGAGCTTCTAATCTGGTTGGATGAACTCGCAACGGACTAAGACGTTTAATAGTCGGGCGTTGTTTGTTTTTTAACTGGATATGGCAAAGTTCCAGAATTAAGCCGAATGCCATCGCAAAGTACACATAACCTTTGTTGATATGAATTTCGAAGCCTTCTGCCATCAATAAACCACCTAACAAAACGAGGAATAACAAAGCAAGTGTCTTAAAACCAGGGTAACACGACACCAGGTTATTGATTTTTTCTGCTGTCATGACCATCACGATAGCAGAAGAAACAATCGCTGCGACCATAAGTGGGACATCACTTGTTAAACCAACGGCGGTTATCACCGAGTCCATCGAGAATACAGCATCCACGGCAACAATCTGCAACAGAACTACCGCTAAACCAGTACGGGCGTGAGTTGAGTGAGCAGACTCGTTGTGATTTAACCAACTCCACAACTCTTTCAGGCTTTTAGCCAAGAGGAATGCACCACCCGCAATCATGATGACGTCTCTTCCGGTAAACGCTTGGTTCGCCAAAGAAAATAGCGGTTGAGTCAATTGCATGATCCAAGAGATTGAAAACACTAAACCAATACGAGCAATAACAGCAAGACCAATACCAAGGTTTCTTGCCAGCTTACGTTGGTGCAGCGGCAGTCTTTCACATAAGACAGAGATAAAAACGACGTTATCAACGCCTAAGACAACTTCAAGCGCAAACAAAGTGGCGAAAATAGCCCAAGCTTCTGGTTGCATAAAAAGTTCTAGCATGAGCATGTCTCCAATAATAAGAAGACATATGGTGAAGGGTTTTGTCGACTAAAGGGGTCGTCCATTAATTATTTATACCTTTGTTACTGAGGGAGCATGAGTAAATCACCAAACAATCAACAAAACAATATCTATTTTAATTAACAAGGAACAAGTTTAATTCGTGTACAAATCAATCAACTCCTCCAAATTGATTAAAATTACATAGAAGCTTTAGAATTGAATAAATGAAAGCATTAAAGTCCAACAAAACTAAGATAAATTTCTAGACTTATAAGCACCATCAATCCTTATGCAACCCATTAAATGCATTGAGCTCAAAGAGAAACAGGCGTATTTCCGAGATAAACAATAGTAAAAATTTGTTTCATGCTGATATACTGCCAAAAATCATAAGAAACCATGCTATTTATGGACTACATTGCTCTTTCGCGTATAAGCCTTAAACATCTAACTGTTTTACATATGTTGTTAACCACTCACAGCGTCACACTTGCGGCAGAACGCTTGTGTGTAACACCATCGAGCGTCAGTAAAACGCTCGGACAGTTGCGCGAAACGCTAAAGGATGACCTTTTTTACCGTGATGGCACTCGCTTAGTGCCGACAGCATTTGCGCTGCATATAGGCCCATCAATCCATGGCATACTCTCCAGTATGAATGGATTATTACATCAAGGCTCTTTCAATCCGGCTTACTATCAAGGTAGTTTTTCATTAGCAATGCGTGAAAGTTCATTTGAGCTCTTTGCGCCAGTTCTACAGCACTTGTCCCAACAACTGAGCAATCACGCGCACTTGAATGTCCATGCGAAAGAGGAAATGAGCTTCGATGCATTAGCAAGAGGTCAAGTAGATTTTTTGTTGCTTCCTCACGATCTCAGCCAACCACCCACACAAAATAAAGACTTGGTCTGGAAAACCATTTTGAAAGACGAAATGGTTTGCTTAATGAGAGCATCGAACCCACTTGCTGAGCAACCCTTATCTGTTGAAAGTTACCTTTGTGCAAGACACATCGGTATTCATGATAAAGATCTGTCACAACCTTATTTTGAGCAAAATCTCACCCAAAGGCATTCAAAACGAAACTTGGCCATGCGTGTAGCCGACTTTGGTTCAGCTGCGGTGATGTGTCAGCACTCGGATTACTTGTTCACATGCTCCAAGCTTTGGGCAAGAGCGGCAATGCAAGCAAAAGGTTTGGTTGAGCAAGCTCTTCCATTCGATTACGGGCAAGTAGCCTACAGCCTCGTTTGGAACAAAGCGAGCTTAAACGATCCCGCTTTAAAATGGTTACAGCAACAATTACTCGACGCTTGCGCCATGTTAGATGCCTGTGATGCGTAAGCATAGATAAACAACGGTACTACGTGAGTACTGTCGGCACTGTGATAGGGTTACTCACGTAGCATCGAAGCTCTGATTTTAAGCGTTCGATATCATGATGAGAGCACGTATCCCAAGTTAACGCCTCCCCCACTACTCCGTGATGCTGAAAGGCATTTAAACGGATAAGCACCGATTCAGGAAGAGTACTCAAGTAACGTCCAATTGCTACGATTTCTATATCTAAATCACTTTTTTGGGGAATATGCAGTAAGCGGACCTCGTACAATTTTTCGTGTTCAACTAGGTATTGAAGGGTTTTAAATACACGATGATTATCACGCCCAGTTAGCCACTGATGCGTCTCCGTCTGCCACGCTTTCAAATCGATCATTGCGCCATCCAGAAAAGGTAGAATACGCTGCCAACCAGCAACCGCTAAAGAACCGTTACTGTCGATGAAACAAGAGAGGTGCCGTAATTCAGGATCTTGTTTTATCCCTTTAAACAGCTCAATAATGAAAGGAAGTTGTAAGGTAGATTCCCCACCGGATACTGTAACACCACTGATGAAAAAGCGATGCTTGCGTATCAAATCGAGCATTGTTACTACAGAGTAGTCAGTAATTTTTGGATTAGATTGGTTCTGACATATCTCTATACAATGATCGCAGTGGGTGCACTCCTCTTTAAGCCAAACAACGTTGTTGTTTTCGTCGAACTTCAATGCGCCTGCTGAACATTCACTCACACACTCACCACAATGATTACAATGGTTTATCGTGTGAGGATTGTGGCAGTTCAAACACTGATAGTTACAACCCTGTAGAAAGATGACTAGACGATTTCCTGGCCCATCAACACAAGAGAAAGGAAGGATACGAGTGACTTTTGCCAAAAGGCTTCCACTTCGTCTAGACATCTTGTTCTTTCCTAAACCGAACTTATGCCTGCGTGTAAGTCGGTGTTACTTCATGACTCACCACACGTGGCGAGCGTTCTAAAATTTTGGTATTTTTTGCTGCTTCTGCACCTAGAAACGTCGTGTTGGTTCTCGAACCTTCTTTATCATATTTCGCGACATCTGAAAGTTTGATCATGTAGCCTGTCACGCGAATTAAGTCATTTGAAGTGACATTCGCGGTAAACTCACGATAACCAGCATTTAGTGCCCCTTTACATAAATTGAACATCGCTTCTGGGTTAGATTTCACCGTTTCATCAATCGTCAAAATATCGCTGATACCCGCACGATAATACTGATGATGCTTCGCCGTTGCTTGTACATAAGTGACAGCGTCTGGCTCTGCACCATAAGGCAGACGTACACCTGGCGTAACATCATGATCTAAGCTAATGCCGCCTTGTGCATGTAAGAGCGCTTTGCCATCTAAACCATATTTCACCGGGGTTGAGTCCACCAGTTTAGCCAGTGTTGCTGAAACATCATGAGCAAAAGTATTTGCTCGATCATTTTTTCCGTATCGCCCTATTTGCCCTTCTTTTTCAAATAGAAGGTTTACCGCTTCGGCCATGCCGTAAACGCCATACATTGGCGCGAAATAGGACTCTTTTATCAACCCTTCTTGCGTCAAAAAGCCTTGAAAGAAGTTCGATTTTTCATGCAAATGCGTGCTTCTTGCGTTTATGAGCTCGACCATTAATCGATGGTAAGAAGGCAACGCACTGTTTAAGAAGTCGTTACAGTCTGATGCTCGTTTTGCAACTTCTTTTAAATTCATTCGCACCAATGTGTTCGAGCCACCTGCTAATGGAAGCGAGTTGTAGCAACTTACAATACCAAAGCGTGAGCCGTTGTAGGCTTTCGCGTGCATTGGGTAATTGGCAATATGCGGTTTACTGCATTCACAAATGTTCTGTGTCGCTTGACGAAGTAAATCATCAGGTGTAACTGTCTCGTCGTACATAAAGGTGAGATTCGGTGCGATCTGCTTGAGCTCCGCATCTACTTTTAAAACAGTGCGACAAATAATGTTGTCTGTCGGTCCGACATTCACATGCATAAACGCATCTGGCAATGTGCGATCCAGCATGATCCAAAAATGTTTTAACTTTTTGTAAATCTGGCTCTCTGTTAGGTCGCCTATGTAAGGCAACAAGACATCATCTAACTGGCCTAAGTAAACCGGAATGTTCGTTACCGAAGGAACATGATGGTAAATGATGGTCAGCATGTTCAACGCATCATCGAAATCATCAGCCGGAGACAACTCTAAATAGTCTGAGCCTTGCGATAGAAATTTAGCGTAATCAGGCAACACATAGCGAGGTTTAAACGGTGCATGACCTTCAAACATATCGCAGATGATGCCTTCATCCATTGCTTGTCTCAGTGATGGAGATACGGTCATGTAAGGAATGCACGCTTCAGCCTCTAAAGCTAAACAACTCGACTTCTGTTTTGGAGAAAGACGGACGTCGGTCGCGATATCTAGAAAACGTTGTTGTAGTTTAGAAAGGCTTGTCATCTAAGATATTCCTACAAAGTAACCACAAGCCCACAAGACAAAATACGAGCTCTACCCCTAAAGAGTAACGTGATTTTACTCCTGCTTGGCTGTTGCCACTAATGAAAATAAACAAAACGTCTATTTCCATTCTGGAAATAAGACAAAGCTAAATTAGCGCATTCCAACTTACTATATGGGAAAACCTAACTGCGTACCGAAATCTGTCTTACTTATCGGTTTGCCGTCGACAACATCACGCCTGCACCAATAAATACTCCACCAGTCAAACGATTGAACAACTTCGCCCTTCCAGCGACAAACAACCAATCGGAGGCTTTTACCCCTAACAATGCATAAAATGTTAGCCAGCTAAGCTCAAAAACCACAAATGTAGACGCGAAAATCGCGTATTGAGCCAGTAGCGGTGCGGAAGGTTCAATGAATTGAGGAAACAAAGCGGTGAAAAAGACTATCGCTTTGGGGTTACTAGCGCCAACAATGAAACCACTAGTGAACGCGCTGAACGCTGTCGCGGAACTTTGAGTCGTTGCCGTTTTATTAAAATCTCTCTGAGATGAGCGCAACGCTTGAATACCTAACCAGATTAAATAAGCGGCACCACACCATTTGATAATATTAAAAACTAACTCAGATGAAGCAATGACAACTCCCAACCCGGTAAATGAGAGCGTAAGGATGATCGTAATCGCAGACAAACTGCCAAGCGCAGTCATGAAAGCAATACGAAACCCACTACTCACTCCTTTACTCAAACACAACAGTGAGCTTGGTCCTGGTGAAGCAGTGAGCACGAGAATGGCAAGAGTGTAAAAAATCCATGTATCTATTTGCATTGGCATCCCTTCCAGCAAAATGAGGTTTATAGCCCATTGTGTAGAACTATTTTATCGCCCGGTTTCTATCCATGATAGCCGAGGTCTTAATAACCATCTTGCATCTAAATAACTTAGAAAAAATTAATAGATAGTTATGCAAATAAAATACGTTCTACATGCAAGGGTGTAAAGCCTGTTGTATAAGCTTATCTATTTCTCTTAATCATAAAAAGGCTTAGGATCGATCTCTAACGATGAAGGCGCGATCGCTCTTTCAATTTTGTACGCACTCGTTTTTAAGTCCACCATCGTGACATCAATGTATCGTTTATACTTGCGGGAGTAGAAACATTTCACTTCTGGCTTTAATGCTTGAGATTCATTTGAAGACCAAACAATACCAACACGCCCATCGTTCAATTCGACAATGGAGCCTACGGGGTACATCCCAATGCAATTAATGAATTTGTAAACTAAGTCTGCGTCTAAATGAAATGGCGTTAGACTCAACAAGATTTTAAACGCTTCCGCAGAACTCATGCCTTTTTTGTAACAGCGATCAGCCGTTAGCGCATCGTAGATATCTACAATACAGCTCATACGGCCGTGAATTGGAATCTCATCCCCCTTCAAGCCTCTAGGATAACCATTGCCATCTAACTTCTCGTGGTGCATCAAACAAACATCACGGCTTACTTCACTAAGCCCTTTTACGTGAAGGATAATCTCACCTGCGAACACTTGATGTAGCTTCATATGTTCAAATTCTTCAGGCGTTAGCTTCGCTGGCTTGTGCAAGATCTTATCATCGACTTTAATTTTACCTACATCATGAATAATGCCACCTACAGCAAGCTGTTTTAGCGTTGGTTTATCCAAGCCCAAGTACTTACCGAATGACACTAAAAGACAAGCGACATTGACGGAGTGTTCCAATAAATAAGAGTCTTTTTTTCGGAGTGCAGAGACACACTGCAACGCATCTGAGTCAATAAAAACACTTTCAATGACATCGTCAGCCCAAGCTTCTACTTCATCAACTTCTATGATTTTTCCTTCAAAAGTTTGATTCAATAGTTTTTGCGCCAAATCTTTTGCTTCGGCGATCAGCCTTTTGGCTCGCTTGTGTTGGATGTCTCTCGAACGATAAGCTCGTTGACCCCTCTTAAAATCGGAGTGTTTCTGCTCTCGCGTCTCTTTAGTGGCATCAGCTGATTCATCTACAGGCTTGAAGACACACTGCTGCGAAGATAATGTTTGATCTACCCAAACATACTTTACGCCACTTGTAGCAAGCTTCTTAATGCCTTCAGGGCTAGATATCCGCCCTGCATTGGCTAAATTGACGCGCTTGTTGTGCTCTATCGCGGTAACAAACATACCAACGCCGATATCAGCGAGCGCAATTTTGATGGAATTTTTCGGATCGTACTGCATATAAAGAAGGCTTACTCGATATTAACGTCCGCATTATAAGAGATTTGATTACTTGGCGTGATAATAAATTTGAATTGATTACAATTAATGAGCATCCTGTCAATTAATAATCGGTCGCGCTCATTAAGTCCTTTTTGTTATTATGGTTTTATCCAAGATAGCATATATACAAATGACGTTAGAAAACAGCACATTGATACCGACACAACTGAAAATAACTTTAGGATAATTATTCATAAATATTTATAGATTGCGGACGGCATCAATAACTGTATTTTATAAATGATTTTTACTGTTGACTATTTTTTATAAATGTCGATGATTAGCCGCCTAATCTTAGTATGTTATTAACCTAGTAGCGCATAAAATGATAGCCAAACAATTTGAACTGACACTTTTGTGATTGTAATGTACGCCAGCAGATCAACTCTATGTTATCAACCCCAACACTCATCTCTGATGCTAAAAGGCTCGAGGAGGAAATATCTTGACCACCATATTTGACCAACAAGTCTCAGATAGTGACCGAGAGTTCCTAAAAATCGTCGAAGAACGATTCATTCATATCTTCGATGTATTTAACGAAGGCCTCTTTTACATGGATGAGTTTGGCACCATGGTATTTTATAACAAGGGCTTTTATGAGCAGCTTGGTATCAACGCTGGTCGAATCAGCTTAGAGCAATGGTTAGACCTTGTTCACCCTCTCGATCGAGAAAGACTCTCCACTCGGGTCGATGCTCACATCATTACCAACAACACGAGGGTCACAACGACCTACCGCGTGCGTAAACCCAATGGACAGTACGTCTGGATTGAAGGCGTAGCCATGACCAAAGAAACAGAACATGGTCATTATATGGTTGGTAGCCACCGTGATATTTCTGAACGCAAGCTGATGGAAAGCTACATTCATCAAGTCGCATTTCATGACAATGCGTCAGGTATGGCTAATCGCGCCCATCTCTTGCTGGATATTGAAGATAGTGTGCGAGCCACTGATTCTTGTGCATCTATCTGTTACATTCAGATAGAAGAGATTAAATCTTACTTAAATCAATATGGCAGCGAGTTGGTCGATGGGTTAGTGGAAAAATTGCTACAAACTCTCAGTCACCTACCTTCTCCAAATAGTTCTGTATATCGCGTACATGATGATGACTTTGCGATTTTGATTCACGATGAATGCTCGGTAGAAACGCTGCAAAGTTACGCCGAAAGTTTAAAGGAAACCTACCACGAGGCAGTGATTGAAGAGGGCCAATACTTAGGAAGTAACATTAGTATTGGTTTGTATCCTTGCATAGATCCAAGTCACTCAGCAGAGGAAATATTACGTAAAGCAGCACGAACTTGTCAGTACGCAAGCGAGCAGAATAAAGACCGTGTTGCGGTTTACAGTGAGAAAACTCAGCATGCCGTAGACCGTTATTTCTTTATTGAACAAGGTCTAAAAAGTGCACTAGAAAAACAGACATTAAGCGTTAAGTTTCAGCCAATTATTGACGCCAAAAGCTCAAAAGTAGTGAGCTTCGAATCTCTGGTTCGCTGGCGTAGCAAAGAGTTTGGCGAAATTTATCCAGACGAATTCATCCCCGTCGCAGAGAACAAAGGTTTGATTGTCGAACTCGGATATCAAGTCTTTGCCAAAGCGTGTGAATTTATCAAAAACTACCGTGAGCGTTACCAAAACCAAGTTCGTGTAAACGTGAATGTTTCTGTACTTCAGTTAATGAATAGTGAATTCCCTGCGCGAATTAAAGCCATGGCGGATGAGGTTGGTGTCGATCCTGAGTCTATTGTGTTGGAACTAACAGAAACGTTTATTTTGGATAATAATCAGACAGCCATTGCCCCTCTGAATACCCTCAGGGAACTAGGATTTGCACTCTCTCTGGATGACTTTGGATCTGGTTACAGTTCATTAAATAGCTTCTTCGACCTCCCGATGACACAAATCAAAATTGATAGGTCGATGGCGTGGAAAACACTAACCAACCGCTCTTCACAAGAATATCTGAAGTTTCTTATCACTATGTGCCAGGAAAATAATATTGAAGTAGTGATTGAGGGAATTGAAGACGCCAAAATGTGTGAATTTTTTACCGAAATGGGCGTCGATTATCTGCAAGGTTATTGGTTCTCTAAGCCACTTTCTGTTGCCAGTGCAAGCCGCTATTCGTTGAGTTAAGCATACTAGAGCAATATTCCGCACGGCCACGTTAAACATGCTGAACTATTCACTATAGATTTCAGACACTAACTGGCCGTGACGAAAACAAAGCTTAATGCCCCCCTATTAACGTAGGCGTTCAAACACCACACTCTGATCTAAATGCTCGTGATACTGAGTGTAATCTAAGCCCACATCAAAGATATATTGGGTCACCAAGTTTCTAACACACTCTATTAATTGGCTTGCTTGCCATGGTTTTTCAAAGTAGCGGTCAATGCCTGCGGAGTTGATCGCATTAATCGTATCGGTGTGCGTCGCTTGCCCGGTAAGAAGCACTTTCCTCGTAAAGCCAAAACGACCGTCTTTTGATACATCGGTCAGCAGTTCTACTCCCGTTTTACCTGGCATCACATGATCGGAAATAATCAATGCGATCATCTCGCCTTCTGCATCAAATTCATCCATCAGTTCTAGAGCCTCACCTGCTGATTCGCAGTCTTCGATATTCAACCACTGATTTAACGGCTCTAAATCTTGTAGAACCGCGCTTAGTACCTCTCGTTGGTCATCAACGCAAATTACATTAAGCTTCTCCATGTTCACCCTCTACTGGTAACTTGATTCTAAAAATCGTTTTTTCACTGTCGCTCTTTACTACAATAGAGCCGTTATATCCGGCGATAATGCGCTTCACAATCGACAGACCTAACCCTAAACCAAACGACAATCCCCCCTTTTTAGTGGTGAAGTTTGGCCGGAAAATTTTTCTACGTGTCGCTTCATCAATTTCTGGTCCATTGTTAGCAATCGTGACCAAAATTTTACCCTTACTCTCCCGAGTATGTATTTCGATACCGGGTTTCTCCGTTTCATCAAGTGCATCGCACGCATTCTTTAAGATATTTACCCAAACTTGGACGAGTTCGGTTTGGGAACCAATAAAAGCAGGTAAATCCGCAGGGCTAAAACGAACACTCACTCGTCTTAAGTCACTTTGCAATAGAGCCAAGGCGCGATTGATTGAATCATTGATGTTAATCGCTTCATCCAAGTCGATATCCGTGCGCCCCAATTGTTTTACGGATCGCACAATGCCAACGGTATGTTTAGAGGCGATGCGTAAGTCATGGAGATCTCGTCCCATTTGCCAGAAACGTATCGCTTCTTCTGGTCTTTTTAGCCAATGCTCTGAAAGGAAGTTGTTTGGAACGGCACGTGCAAGATCACGAGCAACCTCCTTGGTTAAACCGTAGTATTTTTCGAAGTGGCGCCCCCGCTTTCTCGCTTCGCTAGAAGAGACTTTCTGCCCTTGCATTAAACCAAAATCAAAAAATTGACTCGCTTCCGGATGAACTTCTTCAAGCAGTTCCATGATAACTGTCTCTAGCCGTTCTGATTTACTGCTTACAACGCCTATCGCATTGTTCAACTCATGAGCAATACCCGCTGCAAGCTGCCCCAACGTTGTCATTTGCTCTGCGGTATGAAGCTTTTGTAGTGCTTTTTCTTTAGCCAATGCCTCTTGCATTGCACGCCGTTGACGACGAGATAATTCGTTAACCATCACAGGCATAAATTGTGTCGTCAATGGCCCGTATGTCGCCTCTTCCACGGCGGGCGTATCACGCTGTATCCAAGCCAATTCAACATCGGTTTGAGCAATCACTGTCGAAGAGGCAGTCCACGTACCAGAAAAGAAACTATGTACGCCAATAAACGCACCTTGAGACGCAGAAAATACCTGAATCGGTTTCTTGTCATCTTCCGCGTAATACCCCGCCAGTTCTCCCGACAGCACATAGTACAAGCGATCGTTGTAGCCAGCTTGCTCAATAAGCACCGACCCGGATAAAACCGTTAATCGGCGTTCAAGGTGATTAAAGTAGCGTTGTACTAACGCGTCTAACTTCGTTTCGTACATGGGTTATCCAATATGCCCAACAGTATGTAAAATCCACACCATCACAAAACTGAGTAATACGCCAATCACGCCTAGCACGGCACCGATACGAGCCATTTGGCCGCTCTCGACATGCCCTGTTGCATGAGCTAACGCGTTTGGTGGCGTACTGATTGGTAACGACATACCGAGTGAAGCAGCAAATGTCACGACTAAGATCAGAGTAACTTCACCGCCGAGAGGCGTTAGCGAAGCCATAGAAGTACCTAACGCAGCCATAATCGGCATCAGCAAGTTTGCGGTGGCTGTATGCGACATAAAGTTTGCCATTAACAAGCACAAGAAAGCCGCACCAAACAAGACAACATATGGCGAGAACTGATCAAACGGAATGCTGTGTACCACCAGCTTCGCAAGCCCGGTTTTATCTAGAGCAAGGCCCAGAGCAATACCGCCTGACACCAACCAAAGCACATCCCAAGAGATTTTCTTCAAGTCTTCTTTGTTGATGATGCCCGTCAATGAGAACACTGCGACCGGAATTAATGCTACTGTGTAAGAATTCATTCCATGTGCAGAACCCATCAACCAAAGAATAATCGTGCCGGCAAAGGTGACGTAAACCATTATTGCTTTGGGTGTTTTCAAAAACTTGCTTTTAATGTTCAGATCGATGGTGGTTTGTTCGGCTTTATATAAAAAGCCAATCAGAAACCAGGCTAACGCCATCATCACAATAACGAATGGCACACCAAATACCATCCATTCACCAAACGTAATTAAGTTGTCACCAACCAAATATTTTAGGGCGATGGCATTCGGTGGCGTGCCGATTGGAGTACCAATGCCACCAATGTTGGCCGCAACAGGAATACACAAAGCGAATGCAATTCGACCTGGGTCTTTCGGCCCGAAAACCGCTATCACAGGGGTTAAAATGGACAACATCATCGCTGTTGTTGCGGTGTTTGACATAAACATGGAAAAAACAGCGGTGATCAGCATCAACCCCAGCATAACGAACTTTGGTTTTTGTCCAAATGGTTTGAGTAACACTCGGGCTAAGTTGACATCTAACCTGTACTTTGTCGCCGCCATAGCCAAAAAGAAACCGCCGAGGAAGAGCATAATAATCGGACTAGCGAAAGTCGCCATTATCTCGTTGTATTGTAATAGCTCACCAAAATGTGGCTGCCCTTCTTGCAAACGAAAGAGCACAATACCTTTATTTGATACAAGCAATAGCTCTAGGACAATGATCACAACCGAAGTGGCGTAGATTGGAATTGGCTCGAATACCCAGCAAAGTGCGGCAAGCAAGAAGATTGCAATCACTCTTTGCTGGACGATAGTAATGCCATCAAATGGGAACGCAGAGAGAGGCATTAACCAAACAAGCAATGGTATCAATGTTGGAACAACGTATTTGAGATAAGGGCGCATAGTACTACTTCTCTTCCTGAGATGGTTAGCCAGACACATTTGGCGTTTGGAACGCTATTACCCGCCGCAAAACCAAAACTTTCAGACTGTTTTTTAAGCCTTCAGAGACGAAATGCGGTAATGGCGTTCCAGAGAAGATTATGTACACTGTTTTCAAACAAAACGTTGGTGCGAGATCAATGAACTCGCTTTCACATTGGAAAACATTTTATATCTGTGTTCAAGCTCACTAAATGCTCACTATTTAAGTTAAATATACTTTTCCATCATAAAGTTAGTTAAGGTTTCTCCCCTAACCTCAACACGTTGTCGAGACTTAACTGTGAAACCCATTTTCTCGTAAAAAGGTCGGGCGGTAATACTCACTTCAGAATACAGTCGTTTTATCCCCTGTACTTTCGCCTGTGAACAAAGAAAAGACATCAAATCACGACCAACACCTTGTCCTTGGTATTCATGATGGCAAAAGAAATGATCAATCAAGCCGTCACCTTGCAAATCACAATAGCCAACGACCTGCCCTTCTATCTCCGCGACATAGGGTTGAATATCGTCCATTTTGCGTTGCCACACATCGAGGTCAAAATCTGATGGTGCCCAAGCGGAAACTTGTGATTCCGTGTAATCGCGACGATTAATGATTCGCACAGTATGGTAAAAGAGTGCCCACAGTGTTGGGGCATCCTCGGTGCGATAGCAGCGTATTGAGAGCATCAATTTCCTCATTCTTATTCAATAAATACTAAGCATTAACGCAAAGTGATACTAGTGAACTCATCATTTTCAATGCCAATCACTAAAGGCTTCCCAATCTGATCACTGTTCATCAGTACGGTTGTATTCAGCTCTCGGCTTGATCTGCGTATTTTGCTTTTTCTTATGATATGAACATTCACAATATAATCGGAATACTCCTTTATGATTCCGCCGGAAAATTCTACGTGCTCACTTTCATTGTCTCGGACAACATGAAATTTTCGATTGGCTTGAATATCAGTACTGATGGAGGAGTCACCATAGCTCAGCACAACGGACGTTGGTTCGCTATCTTGATTGGCAAAACAGCCAAATGCGAACATGCTTAATGCGAGTATACTTTTTGATTTAAACATTAATTATTCTATTTCTAGTTATTTTTCTGCTATTTGCATGACCAAACAGCACTTGTTCTGTGAGCGCCTATTGTGCCATAGCTGAACGCTGACTCTAAACGCGCAAAAAGATGAGCGATGAAAATTCCGCCCAAAACAAGCAAATGTGAGACAATGTGAGGGTCCCAAACTCACTCAATCAGTCAAAATCCACTGTAAACCTCTGTTTTTTAATGCTTTTAATTCATGTAGCCGTGTAAGGAATACATACAACCTCTTACTTTTTCATACGCAACTAGACGAATCGTTCGAGAAATACGGCATCGTCTATGCCACATGTTACAAATCGGCTTACCTTATTATTACGTATGAACTGGAATTATGGCACTAACTTCCCTCTCTCTTTTAATAAGGATAGGATTTCAACAATCAGGCTTGCCACGTTTTTATAGCTAAAATCAGTAGAGCGTTACCAGCATCGGTTGGTCTAGGAGCAATAAATGAAAGACCTTCTCAACTTTACTCACCTTGTAAAAATTGGGTTCATGTCAATCGCGGTTATGCTGGGTGGATGCACTCAAGTAGATTGGCGTACTGCTAGCAGAGAACCTGCGGGTATCGCACCCGACCCTTCTAATGTTAAGCATGCTGTGATTGAGTTTTACGCCGCAGATGCGTTTGGTTGGCGAGGCTGGTTTGCTGTTCATACATGGTTTGCAATAAAGCCTGAAAATGCGAACGAATATACAGTGTATGAAGTAGTCGGCTGGAGAGTGAATCGCGGACAACCCGCTCTATATCAGTACCAAACTGGGACGCCAGATCGATATTGGTATGGTGCAAAACCAGAAAAGATCCTCTCCATACAAGGTGAAAAGGCCCGCCAGCTTATCCCTAAAATACAAAGTGTTATTAACCAATACCCTTGGGCTGAAGAATATACGCTGTTTCCAGGGCCAAATAGCAATACATTTCCGGCTTGGGTGGGTAAACAAATTCCAGAATTAGAGCTGAACTTGCCGTTTCGCGCAATTGGTAGCGGTTACGCCAGCGATTAACAGCAAAGATTAGTCACTGGCTCGTTTTATGTTCAGCATAAAGCGCAATATCTATTGTGCGTCGTCACCCAACTCCGTTCTATTTCTTCCATTATGTTTCGCTTTATACAGTGCATTATCGGCGTCTTTCATTACCGCTTCAATTGGTGTGTCATTGCCTTTCCAGTGAGAAACGCCCAACGAAACCGTGACCTTACCAACCACCTGAAAGTCATGTTGTTCCACGTTGTGTCTAATACGCTCTGCAACATCCATAGCGTGGTTTACGTCTGTTTTTTCCAAAAACATCATAAACTCTTCACCGCCAGAACGACACAGGTGATCATTAGAGCGAGCTTGGTCTTTCATTAACTGCGCAAACTCTCTAAGTAAGTTGTCACCCACGTCATGGCCATAGTTATCGTTTACGCTCTTAAAGTGGTCAATATCTAGCGCCAAAACAGAGAACGCGGTATTTTCCTGCTTAAACAAACCAAGAACTTTATCTAATCCACGTCGATTCAATAATCCAGTCATCGAATCTGTTAATGTATCCAGTTGCAGCTTATCAATGGTTTTTGACACGATACCAAATGCTTTAAGAAAACTAAGCTTCAAATGTGAGACCTCAAAATACCAAGACTTAACCAGTTTGAGATCATCGATAGATGATGAATGTTCTTCGACACCTCGCACAGCACCCGCTAACTGCCAAAGTGGTCTAGAAATAAGAAGGGACAAGAACCAAATTAGCAACAAAGTTAATAAACCAATTGGAATCGACTTAAGGAAAACATTCCACATCTGTTCATCTAGCACAGATAACGTCATCGATTTCGGGCGCTGAGCAACAATTCCCCATCCTGATGACTTTACTGGTGCATAACCAGCAAGCATTTCGACGCCGCGAGAGTTAACAATTTCTTTGTTACCGCTCTGCCCCATCGTCACCGCTTTGATTGCCTCATTATCGTCGATTACTTCACCAACTCTCGACTGATCTGGGTGATAAATCAGAGTGTTACTCTCATCGACAACGTAAAGGAAAGAACCATCTTTGTATGCGTGCTGGCTGAGTAACTCTGCAAGAATATTTTCTTTTTCTAGATAAATAGTGCCGCCGATATAACCTAAATATTCATTAGATTGAGAAAATATAGGGTATGAGATGGTTAACAAGTAATTTCCAGCGGGCGATATAAATGGTTCAGTAACAACCGGTGCTTGAGCGTTTAAAGACTGGCGTTTTCTTTCACCCACTAACCTTACACCTTTCACCTGAAGTGTTTCAGGGGATACAGAAATAATAACCCCTTTTGCATTAACGACAACCACAGAGTTAAATGATTTGGTTTGCGTTCTTAATCTCTCAGCCTCTTTATCAAGAAGCTGAGCGTCATGCATCTTGTCTTTTAGCACGTTCGCACTGTATTTTAGCTGCGACATTGAGCTTTCTATGAAAGAGTCTGTCATTTCAGACATTTTTTGGGCGTAAACACGGTTTGATTCTAACGTGTTATTGATGATGAGATCCCTTTGAACACGATAAATCGAGTAGAATGCGTTGATCAAAGTGACAAGCACACTGAACACACATAGGGTGACAATAAGATTTCTAAGATTGAGTTTTTCTTTTCTTCTAAAAGACATTGCCAATGGCCAACTTTGAAGGCTTTCTATATGAATGAGCGTATAGGTTATATGAAATTGATTTGATTTTCAGGTAGTAAGTTGGGATCAATGTTAATATTTGCTCACATTAAAGAACACTTTATGAGCTAAAAAGAGAATTCAGTAGCACGATAAAGAACCGTGCTACTTTCATATTTGGCGTTTAAGAGGGTTTTGTCTCTGTCATCGTTTTTAATATATCCACAACTAGCTGATGATCATCTAACTGCGGTAAACCCGATACCGTCACAACCCCAACCAAACCAGACCCAGAAAGCCGAATTGGGAACGCGCCACCATGAGCACAGTACTCACGAGCATCGAGATGAGGCTGATTTTCGAAATCACGTTGCTTTTGCTTGTTGTACAGAGAAAGATAGTAAGAGCTGTGGCCATACCTTAATACTGAGTTTCGCTTCCTACGGACCCAATCTAAATGATCAGCACAGGTTCCTGCCATCGCGTATTGAAATAGCGTTTGTCCAAAGCCGTAAACCTCAATAGCAACAGCCGCGCCGCGAGCTTCAGCCTCTTCTTTTAGAGCGAGGCCGATAGACCACGCAATATGATGATTAAATTCCGCCAACTGAAGTTCATGCTCTTGCCGGGCCACGAGTTCAAGCGTCAAACTCATGGTTTCACCTGAATCGTTTTACCCGTTTTACTGCTTTCCAATGCCATCTCAATCAGAGCGATATTCTGTACTGCTTGAGCGGCAGGGACCGGGTTATCAGTGCCCAAACGAATGGCGTCTGCCACACCAACAAAGTAAGCTTGGTACGCGCCTCTCTCCGTTTTGATAGTTTGCGCACCATCTTCGTCGTAGCGGACGCCGTATAACGCCTCATCTTCTTCCGACCAAGCATCGTTTTCCGGCAAACGGCCTTCTTTTAAGTAGCCCTCTTGAGGATCTAATCCGAACTTTTCATATTTAGCTTCCGTACCCAATACTTTGTATCGGAGATTCGGCTCTGGGCTATACAAGTTTGAATGCAAGTGCACAATATGCTCAGGGTAATGAAGTATCAAGTTGTAATAATCAATCGTCGTCGCGCCCGGACGCATCATTCGACATTGTGCGTCTATCGCATCTGGCAAGCCAAACAACACCAATGCTTGATCGAGAAGATGAGGAGCAAGGTCGAATAGAATACCACCACCATCTTGAGCTAGCTCTCGCCATCGTTGACGAACTTCAGGGCGGTAACGGTCAAAGTGTGACTCAAACAGCTTTATATCACCTAACTTACCTTGTTCGATAAGAGATTTAACCGTGAGAAAATCTCCATCCCAACGTCTATTGTGAAAAACGCTCAGCACTAGACCTTTCTCTTCCGCCAAGGCGATAAGTTCATTACCGTCTTCTATACGAGTAACAAACGGTTTCTCGACGATGACGTGTTTCCCATTGTTCAACGCACGCTTTGCAAGTTCGTAATGTACGTCATTTGGCGCAGTAATGATTACGAGCTCTGCATCACTATCATCGAGTAAAGTATTCGCATCAGAAAACCACTTGGCATCTGGCCAATCATTTTGAACCGCCTCCTGTTGACGAGAGCTTATCGCGCTCAGCGTTAAATTTGGTAGCGCTTTAATGAAGGGTAAATGAAACGTTTTTGCTGAATATCCGTAACCAATCACAGCGGTTTTTACGGGATCGTAAGCCATTCTAAGATTCCTTATTTCGGTGACACAACAATACATTCAATATCATTGTGATCGAGGAGTTGTTGAAAATCTGATTGAGGGGGATGATCGGTAATAATGATGTCGATCTTTGACAAATCACATACGTGGTGGAAATTGTCGCTACCAATTTTTCGGGATTCACAAACGACGATGACCTGCTGAGCTTGAGCAATCATCGCTTGTTTCATTGTAGCTTCTAACAAACTATTTGTTGTCAGCCCTCGGGATGTCAATGCACACACGCCAATGAACGCTTTGTTCACGTGATACTGCTGCATTTGCTGCTCTGCTTGCGCCCCTAAAACTGCTCTGGCATAAGGGTCAAAGTGTCCGCCTAAGAAATAAACGTCCATTGTGTCGTTTGTTTCAGCAGCGGTCAGTACATCAATGCTGTTAGTGACGACGTTGAGCTTGTTTTCTCCACAATGTGCTTTTCCTGCATAGAGTGGGAGCAGAGACAAAATGGTGCTGGTATCAATAACAAGATGGTCGCGCTCATCCAACAACGCTGCGGCAGCTTGAGCTAGTCGATGTTTAACGTCACTCACGGGTCGACTCGCGTATGCCTCGGTATGGGAAGAGATCGGCGCAAGCATGACACCACCTCGTATTCTTTGTAACCCAGGTTGCTGACTCAACTTAACTAAGTCTCGACGAGCTGAATCTCGCGAGATACCAAAGTACTCACAAACTTCAGACAACGTTACTTTGTTTTGCTGCTCCAGCTTCGCTCTGAGTGCTACGAGTCTTTCTTCTTGTGTCATAACTTAAATTCACTTAAGTGGTTTTAAGTAAACTTGCCACAATAATAGAAAAATTACCAACAAAACCACTTACAACCAACTCAATTGACCAAAGATAAATGAGCAGCAAGGCAAAACTTCCTAGGACGGTACGTTCACTCAAGCCCACATAGTTAGGCGTATGAAGTTTATTTATACCCGTTTAAAACAACTGGCTCATCTAGCCCTAACTTCACTCTATTTCTTTTAATAAGCGCTTTTGGTAGTGGAATAAACCCAGCATTTCGTACCTGTTGTGTATTGTGGTCGGTTGTAAGGAGTTCAAATAGCTTTGATTTTTTGATCTTCTGATTAGTGTCGAATTGTTTATTTATATAAACGTAATAGACCACGGAAAATGGATAGCGAAGAGAATAGATGCAATCTGTGCTCAAAGAGCATGAGTCATCGTTATGATGAACAGAGAGAGCCTTGTAGCTCGACCACTGTTCTGAGTATTTAAAATCGGAGTATCGCATATAAGCTTTGGCTGAAAAGTCGTCGCTTAAAGCCCGTTTCAATCGGTCTTCATCAAGCGTTTGAATCGATGATTGACAACCATTAGAGCTCACATCTGGGTTACTTAAACGCATCTCCCCGAAAGCATACGTATTTGCATCACAGCGTTTCAATTCACTAACGGAAACACTATCTACCGTACTCTTTTGACTATTGATTACGACAATAGCGTTTGCCATTAAAAACAAACGTGTAGGCCTGTGGCCTCTTTCTCGTTGAAATCGGGAGATGTTTTCATCTGACCATTTCTTAGATGTGATCGCAATAGAGGCTCCGTCATTTAGCATGTCGTTAAAACCACCAGACTGAGATGCAAGCGCTACATTTACACTTGGCTCATCTATCAATGTTTCTATCGTTTCTAGTATCTCTGGTTCGACAAAAATCGATGTTCGAGCCTCAGAGTCAGCAAATGCCAGCGGTGAAATCAAACATGAAGCTAGAGCAAAGAAAGGCAAGACTTTAATTTTCATAATTCAACTCCAACTTCGAATTAGGTGTCAACTCGCTGTCCGAACTAAATATAGTCCACGCTTGTTCAGTACTTTCAGCTTTCGTGTTTACAACAGCAATTGTGCGCCTTTCCCGTTTTTTTAGTTGTACCGTCAATGCCGTATTCTGATAAAACTCTTGCTCTTCAATTCGATTATCTTGAATGCCGTTTCTCACTAGCAATTTTCGTATAGCTGCCGTTCTTTTCTTTGCCAACGCTTTGTTGTATTCGAGTGACGCTTCAGGGCTTGTGTCTCCTATCAGTATGACTTGCGCATTTGGGTTACTCTGAAGCAATGCTTTCAACTCGCTTAGCGGCATATCATGAGATGACGTTACCTGATGCTCATCCATCGCAAAGAAAAAACTGATCAGGTGTGTCTGCGAGTCGTTGACCCAATTCGCACAGCCCTCACTGTCAACAACCACACCTTTGGGCGTATCTGCGCAGTTATCTCGTTGGTTTATCACGCCATCACTATCATTGTCTTTAAGGTCGTTGTACTGGTAAGTGGTCAACATCGTATCCGGTGATTCAGCACAGCCTGCTAACATGAAAACTAGAAGACTCGTCACTGCGAATTTATCCATTATTGTTCTCCTTCCAGTTCTCTGGATACTCAACTCGCAACGCATAAGTCAGAATCCCCATCGAGTTGAATAAACGGTAAGTGGCAACCAAATGATCGTACTTTGTTCGGGTATAGTTCCGTCTCGCAACAAACGTTTCAACTTTGGCATCTAATACATCTAACAAACTGCGTCGCCCTACATTGAACTGCTGGATGTACCCTAATTCAGTTACTTTCGCCGCATCAACGTTGACTTTTAAATACTCCATTTGCTGTTGAAGCAATGTATGTGCGTCCCATGCCAGCCTTACACCTTCATTCGCATCTAGTTCTGCATTTGCTCGAATAGCCCTTGCCTCCTCAACTCTCCAGGCGGATGACTCCACTCGGGAGTCTGTAGAAAAGCCGTTAAAAAGATCGTAGTTGACCGTCAGCATAACCTTTGCATCTTCGTTAATGCCTTCAATATTATCCACGTTGTCTGTTTTGTTGGCTGACAGCTCAAGCTTGAGCTCTGGGTAGTAATCCCCCTTTTCTCTTTTTACTTCATGTCGAGCCGCCTCTAAATCTTTCATCGCCGACTGTATGGATGGGTGCAACCTAACCGCTTGTTTGAGTGCTTCGTCCAGCTTATTCGGAAGCAACTCCTGCGGGTAAACAGGTTCAACTAAGTTTTGCGGCGCTCGACCAACCAAACGTACAAATCTTGTTCTAGCATCGGAAAGATTGTTTTGGGCGGCAATCAATGAGGACTGTGTTGTCGCGACACGCGAAGAAACCTGCGCTAAGTCGGAGTTGCTGGTTAAACCTTTTTCTTTTTTATCTAGAATGAAACGGTAGATCTCTTGGTGTTCATTTAGGTTTCTTTCTGTCAGTTTCATCAACTCTCGGGCATGTAAAACATCCACATACGCTCTGACAGTATCTAATGCAACATTTTCCGCAGATGCCAATAAGCCCAAGCGTTCAGCTTCAGCCTCGTAAGATAGGCGATCAACATCAGCACTTGTTTTAAATCCATCAAATAACAGTTGGGAGATTCTTACGCCCATCTCCGTTCTTTCTAATGTTCTATCTTCACTGTCGATGTAGTTTCCGTTGTTATATCGAGTACCTTCGTACCCTGCTGCAGCATACAAATTAACCTGAGGAAGAAATGAACCATTTATGGCATTTCGGTCTCGTACCATCGACTCATAGCGAGAATAGCGAGCAAGCAAACTGGGGGAGCTATCGAGAGATAACGTAACTGACTCCTCTAAAGTCAAAGCGTTTGGCGACGATGATACTGCAAACAAGACCAATAACGTTGATTTAAGCCGCATCTTATATCCTTATGTCTATCTTTCTCTGAGCGAATTCTCTTTCGCACGTAATATAGGTTTTAACCAATAATTCAGTACTGTTTTTTCTCCTGTAAGAATGTCTACCACAACCTGCATTCCCGGGATGATCGTAAACTTATCATCAACCTTGAAAGTAACGTTGGCACGGTAGTAGGCATTGCCCTCTTCATTTTGAAGTGCATCGGCGCTTACGTAGGTCACTTCTCCTTCTAGGCCTCCGTAAATGACAAAGTCATAGGCAGACAACTTTACCGTTGCCGGCAGGCCAGGCCTTATGAAGGCGATATTCTGAGGAGAAATTCTCGCTTCAACGATTAACGTGCTATTACGAGGGACTATTTCTAAAATAGGCTCACCCGGCTTAACCACACCTCCGATGGTTCTGACAAAAACATCTTTGATGGTTCCATCGACCGGAGAAAGTAACTGCGTTCGATTCAACTGATCCGCAATCGCCTGACGACTTTCATTGAGCTGCGCTAGTTGCGTCACAACTTCATTGAGCAGCCCTTGTGCCTCTGCCCTAAAAGCAAGCGCAGTACCACGATAATCTGCGATGGATTCAGAATACACAGCCCTTTGCTTTTGGGCAGCAGCTTGTGAACTCGCAATGTCTCCTTTGAGCTTTATAACGTCTCTATTCAGTTTTAATAATTCCACTTCAGCTACCGCGCCACTAGAAACCACCTCTCTCAGCATATCTCGCTCTTTCGAGACAATAACCAGACTGCTTTTTAGTGTTTGAATGGTATTCAAGGTATCTAGATAAGCTTGCGATTGTTGCTCAATTCGCAATTTAGCCTCCTCCAGCTCAGACTCCAGTTGGCTCAACCGCTCAAGATAGTTTGCTTTGGCATTCAGATAGGCAGAGTGGCCGGTCATCGAAATATCAAATGGCTGAGGCTCGATACTCACTTGTTGTTTCCAATCCAGTTGGAGGCTATTCACTTTTACCGTTTCTAATTCAATTTGAAGCCTCTGCTTTCTGGCGAGCAAAGATTCAACTTGTTCAGAGGTCTCCGAATAGGTCGACTTAAACCTTGTATCATCCAGAATGGCGATGGTTTGCCCCTTAGTGACGCTTTCACCAGGCATGACAAGTAACTCCTTTAGAATGCCTCCCTCTAAGCTCTGAATCGTCTGAACAGACAAAGTAGGAACAACTTTTCCCTCGCCGACAACCACTTCGTCTAACCTCGCCCACGAGGCCCAAATAATCACACTCAGCACTAACGCGGCAGACAACCAAATCAACGTCCTCGAACGGTTTGCTAAATGAGCATTACTCCAACGAACTGTGCTCATCATTGACCTCCTTCGCGTACAATTGATACTGCGCGTACTCTGTTCGTCTTCGCGTTAGACTGTTGTTTAGCAAAAATTTCTTGGGGCGCTCCTTCCCTCAAAATTGTGCCTTTATCAAGCACAACAATTCGATCACAAAGCGATAATAAGGAATGTTTATGAGAGCTAATAATCATCGTCGTCGAGTGCGGCAACGATTTGAGAGCATTAAACAATGCATTCTCAGCTGGCTGGTCTAAGGAACTGGTTGGCTCGTCTAAAATTAATGCTGCTGGGTTTCGATAAAAAGCTCTTGAAATCGCTACAGCTTGCCTTTGCCCCCCCGACAAATAACGCCCTCCTTCTCCGACTTGCGTTTCTAGACCATGAGGAAGGCGACTCATGTACTGGTTCAAACCCGATAATTCTATCGCACGGCGTAAACGTTCTTGATCAATAACATGATGTCCTAATACTATGTTTTCCATAATGCTGCCGTATATAAGATGCGAATCTTGGCCAACCCAACCCGTTTTCTCTCTTATCAATTCGGCGGGCCAAAGCTGACTGTCAATGTCATCAAAATAAACGCTACCCTGTAAGGTACTGAGTTGATTGGTAATAATAGAAAGGAGTGTAGACTTTCCTGCTCCTGCACTACCAATAACGCCAACGCGTTCGCCTTGCTTGATAGTAAGATTAATATCTCTCAAACATGGCATATCAACATCTGGGTATTGGAAGCTCACGTTTTCTAAACGTATATTCCCTGTAAATTCGGCAGACGTAATGACCTGACTGCGTTGCACCTCCTGAGGTAAAGACATGATAGAATTTAAGCCTTCAACCGCTGTTTTTGTCTGTTGATAGCGAAGTAACAGCATAGCTAACTGGTTAATCGCCCCTGCAGCACGACCGCTAAGCATGACAATAGCAATGAGCCCCCCCATGCTGAGCAATCCCTCAGAAATTCTGTACACGCCTATTACAAGTAACATTACGGTAATTATCTGCTGGCTAGATTGAATGGAGTAAGCAACGATATTCGAATAGTTTCGCGATTGATTTTGCCAATCAGAAAGCATGGATACCGTTTGCTCCCAACGCTTTTGTGCTTCTCCCGTAGCGTTATTTTGCTTAATCTCTTTTAAAGAGGACAATGAATCAAACAAGTGAGCTTGTCGCTTCATGGATAGTGCAGCACTTTCCGTATGTGATTGTTCTATTTTTGCTTTTACCGCAAAGCCAAGGATCAGCAGGGTAAACATGACGGCAATAGGTATGAACATCATTGCCCCACCTAGCCAACCTATTAAGACTAAAAATAATAACGTAAATGGGAGATCAACTAAGGTCACAAGAGATGCTGAAGTAAAAAAATCGCGAACACTATCAAAATCTTGTAGTTGTCGAGCGAATGCACCGACTGATGCAGGACGGTGTTCAAGTTTCATCCCCATAACTTTAGAAAAAAGTATCGAAGAAAGCTTGTTATCGATGTACTTACCCGCGGTATCAGTGACAACTCCCCTTGCTTTACGCAATAGCCAATCAAAAATAATGATGACGGAGACACCAGCGACCAAAACCCATAATGTACTGAAAGCTTGATTAGGCACTACACGATCGTAAACGTTCATAGTGAAAAGCGGAATAACTAGCGCTAGCGTATTGATAAGGAAAGAGGCAATCAAAAGATCTCGGTACCACGGAGACATTTCTTTCACTACGGCGAAAAGCCAATGTTCATTATAATCCGCTTGAATAGAACTTATCCGTTTGTCCAGCTCTGGACGCATAGAAACTTGCCATGCTTGAGGCTGGAATTGATTATGCAGCTCCTCGCTCGTGACGTATTGCGTTTCACCTTGATCTTCACTAAATAACGTGACTTGATAATCGCTGTTATGTCGCTCAGATATAATAGCGGGTTGTAACGTCTTCCTATTGATTACCACCAATGGAAAGCTCAACATTGCGGTGGATTTTAAATCGATTAATGTGAGTTCAAGATCGGCTCGCTCAGCGGCTCTGATGAATAAGTCACTATCCAATCTACCCTCAACAAGAGGTAATCCAGAAAGCACCTTTTTTGTATGGTGTCTAACCTCAAAATAACGCATCAACCAAGTTAACGATTGCCCCCAAGGATCGTTAGTCAGCTCACTTGATGAGGATGAGTGATGCTTCATGACATACCACCTACTAGCAAGTTGTTGTCATCAATCATCTTCTGTAAGACATTTTCTTCGGCTACGCCGGTCGAGTCACCTTTGTAAAGCTGATCGAGAGTGACGCCCTGCATAAGAATCTGTTGTTTTGTCCCCGTCTCTTCTGGTTTTATGTGAAGCGTTACGCCATCATCATTCTCTGTTAAATCGAGCTTATTATCGACTTCTGTTATCGAGGTAGCGGTGATTATCGAGGCGATGTCAATTGTGTCATTATCATCACCAATAACGGATATTTGGAAATCGTTGATCACATCGTACGAGGGCTTTAACTCGTTACCGAGCCCTGAACTGTCAAACTGGAATACATCGCTGCCACTTCCTCCAATAAGCAAATCATTAGCATCTGTCGCAAGTAATGTTTGGCCCCCTTCTTCCACTAAGGTAACATTGACTGTCTGAACAGCACCTTCTGCGACTGTAGCACCCAGTGTTGCAATCGGTTTTATCGACAACGTAAAATCACTTGCACCGCTAAACCCGCCAACGATGGAAAGATCAGCGACATCCTCTTGATCAACAGTATAAATGCCGTTCAATCTTTCACCATGACTCAACTCTAGATCTGTTGGTAATCCGCGAATCTCCACACTTCCAAACTCTTCGGGTGCAGGATTGACTAAATTCATGCTCAACCCCAAAGGAATACTCCCAGACGCTTCAGACACAATAGACTGATAATCGGCCGTTAGTGTTGGCTCATCAGCTTCAGGGGTAACAACAATGGTTAGATCGGTAGTTTGCACATCTCCAAAATCGGTTTCGAGTGTCTCTGACACTATCGCTTGATCAAACGTTCTAACATTGAGAGCAACATCCATCGTTCCAAATGCATCCTTCGGAACGAACTCCAAACCTGACACTTCATTTGCTCGCACTAATACCGTCGCCACGGCATTGCCCGCGTCATCGAAGGTAAAGGATGAGAATTGAGTTCCAATACGAATCCTACCTAAGCCTTCCAATGCAGAGGGTTCAGAGCTTGCTTTGATCAACATCGACACTTCTATATATTCGTTGCTATTTGTTTCAAAACCGCTCGCTAAAAAGTCAATCGAAATGGAATCACCTTCATCTCCAGTGAACGTGTTAGAGGTTGTATTCAACGATACATCATCGCCAATCGGTTTTACGCCGACGTTGAACTGAGAAGTGGTATAGTTATAGTCGTTTGATCCAGACTCTTGGGTAATAGCTTGCAGTGTTAATGAAATATCCCCACTAAAATCTAGTGGCGGTAGAAAGTAAACCTTATCAAGTTGTGCTTGAGTTAGCTGCCACTCCTTGCTCTCACCATCCGTTGAACCGTTATCAGGGAGTAATTCGAACGTCCCATTATTGTCCCAAACCAACACGGCTCCGTCTGGCACTCCTGTCATGACCAAAGACATCGACTCAGAACCATCTTGATCGATTAATGATGCAGATAAGTTTCCTAAATAAATATAATTATCTTCATTACCAACTACGTCTTCTGTTTCCAGAACCGCTTTATCAACCACTGGGGCAATGGTAACGGTAACTTCTGTTGATTTAGTTTGAGTATCTTTCGCACTGTCAGTACTTAAACAACTTCCCGTGACTTCATCAGTAATGTTTGCGTCAACGGAAATAACAAGCTCTCCACTGTAGTTTTCAGGTGGGATTAACTGAATTCCGTTTAGACGCGTAACATCTGTCACTACCCATGTTCCATCACCGTTGTCAATGAGTAGGCTCGGGTCCACGGCAGTAAACCGCGCATTCTCGTCAGACACCGATAAAGAAACCCAATTGACACTTTCAAGGCCAGTCGCTGCGTCACCTTCTCCAGTAATGGACTGCATTGGTCCTTCACTATCGCCCAATACAAGAGCAAGATTCAGGTTGGTTATAGTATCTTCTTGAACCGTAACTTGGCTTGGTGCTATCGCGATATCATCGACAACAGGAGAGATTTGTACCGTAATGGTCTGAGAGGTTGTTTTCGAGTCACCATCGCATGGGGCCGTTTCTGTCACTTCTAAATTGAAAGTAATGCAACCAGCAAAGTCCTCATCCACGCCAGTAAGCGTCAAGGAAGACAATCCAGCGCTAGAAATTGAATAACCCAACAGATTGCCCGCATTATCATAAGCAGGTATCACACCTTCGCCAGTAAGCTCGACTCCTTCAGGTAAAGAATCTGCGGCGACAAAGAAGGAAACTAAGTTACCATCACTACTCGCTACATCAGGGTTTAAAAACGCCCCAATTGAGACATCTTCACCTTCTTTACCTACAATATCCCCACTTTGAACGCTTCCTGGTTCACCAGGATCAGCACACTGGTCTCCATCTCCTTCATGGCCAGTAATTTGAATTTGGAACTGACCTGTGATGTATTCAGCATCCGTTCCATCTCGAACATACGCTAACACATTCACATCAAGTATCTCTGTATTAGATGGGCTATAAATCGATGCGCTAGCAAGCAAATCTTGAGCGGTTTCCAACACGCTATCACTTGTGATTCCTTCCATTGGAATCAGCCAGTTCCCATCGGCATCTTGAGAAGCACCATTCGGATGAGTAACAATGAGGTCTTGACCCTGCGGTATCTGTAAAACGATGTAATCGAGATACTCTGAACCATCAATATCCGCTTCTGTAAATGTAATGCCTCCACTCACGTCGACAGCAGACCCATCCGTACTTGTGAATACTTCAGTCGCGCCTTCTAAACGTGTTTTGTCAATATCTTCATTACCAATATCCACTTTGCCAGAAACCACGACGCTCAAAGAGCCATTGATTGCCTTTACATCAGTCTCCATCGTCGGAGACGTGTCTGTCACTTCGTACTGAACTTCCAGGCTAAATGTCCCACTTAGGTCTTCATTAGCTTTTACAGTGATTCGTCCACTGTTTAACAACTCAGATAATGTTGCCGAGCTACCATCAAGTAGTTCATTGAGTTCTAACGGTAAGTTACTTTCCTCTACTGCATTACCATCAAAGTAAAGCGTTAAGCCATCTGGAATGGATACAATGGTGTATCCTGTCAAGGACTCACTAGAATCTATATCTTGATTAACGACAGGCTCAAGATTTAGTGTGATGAAATTGTCCTCAATACCATTGCTTTGTAATTCTTGACCGTCAGTTTGATCAACAATAGGTGAGATTTCCATTTCCACTTTAAGAGGGGTTTCAGCAGAATCACCATCCGGCTCTGTTGAAACGACGATAACATCCATGCTCAGTGTTCCACTAAAATCTTGCTCTGTTTTGAGGTAAGTGTTTTCAAGAACAGCGTTTGAGACCTGATAAACTGGCCCCGTTATTGGGTCCACGTAAGCAATTGGAAGAACAATAGGGTCACCATTTACATCTGTCAGTTGTGTTCCTAAAGGGATGTTCTGAAGCAAGATATTAATTTCTTCTGATAGATCGTCGTCTGATGTCTGGATGATAAAATCCAGTTGTATCAGGTTATCTTCGTCTAACGTAGAGAGATTACTAATTACTTTAGTCGCTTGATCATATTGCCAATTCCCCTGTCCACCATCTAGAACAATTGGTTCATCGACCACGCCTTTTAGCTTAATATCAATGGTTGCAGATTGGCTCTCGGCGGTTTCATTAAGAGGTGCTAAGCCATCAATAGTCGACTCTGTTGAAATGGCGGTTACTTGAAGGGATAGAGATTCAGTAAATGAGCTGATATCCGATTTTGGTTGAAGTAACGCCTCCGAATTGGCTAGAGCATTGGAGGTCACTAGGTAGGTATTAATACCGATAAGCGTAATCCCAGCTCCGACAGGCAATGTCCAACCATCTTGAACTTCTATGCGATAAGACAGAGACTCCGAGCCATCTGTGTCAGTGAGCCGCCCTAAGATGTACTCTTTTAAGTCAATCGCTTGGTCTTCAAGCCCCTGAATGTTTTTAACGGTCAGCGCAGGCACATCGGCATCTGGAGATATATCGATAACAACTTGCTCAGTGATCTCCGCTGTTTTATCTTGCTCATCGGCAAACACACTACCCGACTCAGTCGTTACTGCCGTTACATCAAAAGTAAATCTTCCGGCTAAGTTTTCGTTAGATGTGATTTCAATTTGATCTAACTCGGATTGGCTATACGCTTTCCCTTCCTCAATAGCACTTCCGTTAAGTGTTAATATAAGTCCATCTGGAATATTCGAAATTTGGTAGTGGAGCGTTTCAGAACCGTCTTGGTCAAACTTTTCAGCAACAATATTGAGTGAAAGTGATTCAGCGGAATCTTCAACACTTTGATAAGAAAAGTCCGAATCATTAGACCACTCTGGCAAATCTGCAACCGGTAAAACGTTAACATTTAACGTGTTATTGCCTTGTAATACAAAACCATCTGGTTCGACATCAGATACGATTAATGCAGACACTGCTAACGAAACTTTGATAGTGTTGCCCGACAAGTTTAGTGCTGGTTGATAAGTGAGATCACCATTTGGAACGGTGAATATACCCACCCCCATTAGCTCTGTACCAGAAAGACTAATAAATCCGTCATTATCATCATCTTCAAGGCGCACTCCGTCTAAAAACAGAGCCCCTCCTTGTAGAGATTCAACAGAGATCCTTATCGCTTCAACACGCTCATTATTCTCCGTATCCCCAGGAGAAACTCTAATCGGTAACGCGACTGGCGTGGGGTCTCCACTATTATTCGCGCCATTATCTTCTAACGTATCTACATTAACGGTTCGAATAAAGCCCCTAGCATCATCAAGAATTAATTGAGCTTCACTGCTTGCTTGGTCACCGTCTGCATCCGTCACAGTTATCGTTAGATCATCAAGCAAACCACCTACAGGCGTATTAACAATAAGCTCGGTAGTTAGCGTAAATGTCCCATCTTGAGCAATAGTCAGCGTTCCATATTTTAAGTTACCATCACTACTATTGATTAAATCGATGGTCCAAGCATCATTGCTAAATACCGAACTCGCCGTATCGTATGTTTCACCTGCATAGGTCAAACTTGATATCAACGTGCCATCTGAACTGATTAAGTCGGCATTATTGCTAAACCAGTTTCCCGAAAACTCATCCCCCTCGGTAAGTTCAATTTCTATTGGTGAGCTTGTGTCTTCAGGGATATCATCTACTACACTAACGGTATATGTCTCAGCTTCAGACTGGTCGCCATCCTTATCAACGGCATAAATTGAAAAACTGAGTTCTAATGTGTTCTCGTCCGCTGGAACACCGTCAGGTTCATCGTGTTCAAGTGCACGGTATAGATCAAACTCGACAGTCCCATCGGTATTAAATCTAATTCTAAAGACGTCTTGCTCGCTTTCATCTCTTGCATATAACCAACCATTCGAGTCCGGTGAATCAAGCGAAACCAGGCTACCACTACTTGTTTTATAGCCGAGCGCATTGAACATATCGATATTCACGCTCACACTGGCGATAGAGTCTGAACCTTGTAATAGCGTAATGGATGGTGACGAGCCCTCGATGCCAGAATCAAGCGAATCATCATTCAACCCGCTTTCATTGACTGTGATTCCCTCTGTAATTACTAGTTCCGGAAACAAGCCATCATAGACCAGTATGTTGGACTCCGTAGAGATCTCGCTTCCATCAGAATCTCTCGCCACGATGGGCATAGAGATCGACAATTGCGTCCCATCACCTAAAACATGGTCAAGCGAGTGATAAAGCTCTACAGTTACATTAACGGTAGACGTATCATTTGATGGCAAAGAGAAGTCACTAGGTAACGTGACCCTAAATATAACGTCTCCAGTGTCAGAAATTGCGTCAAAGCTTCCATCATTGTTATCGTACCAAGTGACAGCCTCTCCGTTATAAGTAACAGCATCACCAAGTGTAGTTTTGACAGTATCTCCATCATTTATGTCAACACCCAGATACACAATCGGATCGAATGATGACGTAACTATCACATCCGTATTCGCTATGGCTGAAACCCCATCAGGAGCAATGTTTGTATCGACAGGTGTTTCGGTTAACTCGACATTGCCACTATTGATTAGCGCTTGTCCATTGTCGTTATCTATAACATTAATGTCTAAAACGACCGACGTGTTATCTTGGTCTGAGTCGATTGCAGTAACAACGAGAGGTACGTTTGGATCAGTATTTTCTTGTTGGTCGAGAGCCTGAAAAAGCTCAAAGGAGTAGGTAATGTCGCTATTTGCATCAATAGGTAATGAAGCATTGAGGGTAGCTTGAAAGATGGGAATCTGAGTTTGCCCATCTTCGTCAAGAATATAACCATCAAGTGTTTTGCCATCCGCAGAGACTTGATAAAGCACAACTTGTTCACCACTCGTCAACAAGGGTTGTTCAGAGACGATGAACGACAAAGATTCGAGGTAATCACTGCCAACCTCAACTTGAAAATTCCCTGAGCTCAACACACTTCCATTTGCGAGATCAGATTCTTTTACTTCTACCCCATTCAAATTATTTAAAGTTGGGTCTGCACCATCCTTTAGAACATAATCAATTTCATTCTCTACAAGCGGTGTGGCATCTAAATCTACGCCGCCAATGGTCAACGGGAAGGTTACCGTATCACTGCTATTGAATTGATCGATAGGGTGCTCAAGAGTAAGTGAAATTGAAGCTAATACATCGTTACCCGACTCAACGCCACTCAATGTTAACGTAAATACAGTGACACCATTCGCAAATGCTGTAATTTGCTTTCCACTGGAACTTAACGTGTAGCTAAGCTCATTATCAGAGACTGAGCTTGTAAGCCCTAATGCTTCTAACTTAGTAATAGATGACCCACCGAAATACAAACTACTCGGATCCGGATTGTCAGATCCCGCGACAATATTGACAGTTCCTTCAAAGTTCAATATCGGGCCATCCAAAGGGACTTCTGTTACGTCTATAGTCGCATTGCCTACGTAACCTGCTTGTCCATCAGTAATGTCAATGGTCGCGTTAGCCAAGCCATAGTCTTGGGAGTCATCTGCAGCTAAATAGCTGAAAGAAACACTTTGCTCGACCGAATGATCTAGGTTTCGACCTGCATCAAACTGCCAAGAGCCATCAGAAAATACGGTTAATTCGCCTTTTTCTAAACTAAAACTTACGGATCCCCCCTCTAGAATTGACTTCTGCTCCCCGCCAGCCTCTACAAATTTCACATAAAGTGTTCCATCAAGATCAATATCATTTTCAAGTAGATTGCCCGTAATTGTTTGATCTTCTAAGACTGAGTATGTGTCATCTCTAATCACCGGATCAGAGTCATAAATAGTAATCGTTAACGGTGCCACAACCGTCTCTTGTGTACCGTCAGCATCACTTTGAATGCTTTCAACCAATACGTTAGTCACCAGCTCATCTTGACCTACACCATGATCAATCGCTTCATAAAAAGTAATTTGA